>JAJEEP010000110.1 GCA_022820945.1 Alphaproteobacteria bacterium
GTTCGGCTGCAAGCGGCTCTGCGTCGATACCGGCTATTACGAAACCTACAATCGGGACCATGTGACGCTGGTCGATATCTCGACGCGGCCGATCGAGCGCTTCACCGCCGGCGGCGTCGTCGCGAACGGCGTCGAGCATCCTGCGGACACGGTCGTGTTCGCGACCGGCTTCGCGGCGATGACCGGCTCGTTCGACCGTATCCGCATCGCCGGCCGGGGCGGCCTCACTCTGGCGGAGAAATGGCGCGCCGGCCCGCAGAACTATCTGGGGCTCGCCGTCGCCGGCTTCCCCAATCTCTTCACGATTACAGGACCCGGCAGCCCCTCCGTGCTTTCGAACATGCTGCCATCCATCGAGCAGCATGTGGACTGGATCGCGGACTGCGTAGCGCATATGCGCGATATCGGCGCGCAGACCATCGACGCCGGGGAAGGCGACGAGGAGGCCTGGGTCGGGCATGTCGCCGATGTCGCGTCGATCTCGCTGCGCTCCACCTGTTCGAGCTGGTATGTCGGCGCGAATATTCCCGGCCGCCCGCGCGTCTTCATGCCCTATATCGGCGGCTTCCCCGTCTATGTGCAGAAATGCAACGAGGTGATGGCGGCCGGCTTCGAGGGCTTCGTTCTGGATGCGCCCGCCTCCGCGCCGCCAAGAGTGCGCCTGACCGAGCGCTGGCAGGACGCCCTCGACCCCGACGTGCTCTCCCCCGCCGACATCGCCGCCGGCCGCGTGCCGATCGTTTAAGGCCGTTCTGTCCCGATATGATCGCAGACATCGTCGCCTTCTGGCTGGCGGACAGCCTCGACAGCCCGGAGCGCGCCTCGGCCCGCCGGGACTGGTGGTACAGGGGCGGGCCGGCGGTGGATGACGAGATCCGCGTCCGCTTCGGACGCGCGGTCGCACGCGCCTGCGCCCGCGACCCGGAGTTGACGGGCTGGCGCGAGACGCCGGAGGGCGCGCTGGCCCTCATCCTGCTGCTCGACCAGTTCACGCGGAACATCCATCGCGGCACGGTCCGCGCCTATGCGGGCGACGCCCCGGCCTTCGAGATCGTCACCCATGCCATCGAGCATGGGCTGGACCGGGCGCTGCATCCGGTGTCCCGCATCTGGCTCTACCACCCCTTCCACCATTCCGAAGAGCTTGCCGAACAGGACCGGGGCCTCGACCTGCTGCGGTCTCTCCGGCAAGAGGCCGATCCGGCATGGCGGGCCTATGTGGACCGCAGCATCCAGGGCTGGACGCGCCACCGCGATATCGTCGCCCGCTTCGGCCGCTTCCCGCACCGCAACGCCGTACTCGGCCGCCCGGGTACGCCCGAGGAAGAGGCGCATATGGCGACGGGCGGCGAGAGCTTCGGCCAGGGACCGCAGGCGGGCGCGGCAGGCTAACCCTTTTCCGCTTCCTCCGTGGGCCCCGCCAACTCCGGGGCCTGCAGATCGCGCGGCTCGGTTTCTACCGGCACCAGCGCCACTAGTTCCGCACCCTCCGGCGCGGCACCCAAAGCCTCCATGCGGCGAGCGGAAGGTAGTACCGATTTCTCTAGCGAACCCACGCTGCTGTTGTAGCGCCCTACAGCCTGCTTCAACGACTGACCAACACCAGCCATATATCCACCGAACACCTGAACGCGCTTATAGAGTTCCCGGCCTGCCTTTGATATCGCCTGCGCATTCTCGGTCAGCGCCTCCTGTTGCCAGCCATAGGCGACAGCCTTGACCAGCGCGATCAGGGTAATCGGGGTTGCAATCAACACCCTGTTGTTCACAGCCTCGTCGAACAGGCTTGGTTCGCGCTCGAACGCGGCAGCCACGAACGCGTCGCTGGGCACGAACATGACAACGAAGTCCGGCGATCCCGGAAGCGCATTCCAATATTCTTTCGACGACAACGAACGAACATGGTTGCGGACATGCCTCGCCAGCGCATCGAGGTCGGCGGCCCGCTTGGTCTCGTCTTCCTCCGCCACAGCCCTTTGATAAGCAGGCAACGGCGCCTTGGCATCCACCACGACCGACTTGCCGCCAGGCAAATGAATCACCGCGTCCGGCCGTTGAGCGCCGGCCTCGCCCGGCAGGTTCACCTGCTCGTTGAAATCGACATGCTCCATCATGCCCGCCAATTCGAGCACACGGCGCAATTGTCGTTCTCCCCACATGCCGGCTCCCGCTGGCTTGGCGAGCGCCAGCGCCAATTTGCCCGTCGTCGACTGGAGCGCTTTCATCTGCTCGGTGATCGCCCCGTAAGCTTCCTTGCGCGACTTCTCCAGCTCCTGCGCCCGGTCCTCGACCTTCTTCAACTCTTCGCGGATCGGCTTGACCAGTGCCGCAACGGCCTCCTCGCGCGCCTTCAGGTCCTTGTCCGCCTCCACCTTGTGCGACTGGAAGCGCTCGCTGACCAGACGCAGGAACGAATCGCTGTTCTTGCCGAGCGCCTCGGCGGCGAGCGCGGTGAAGCGCGTTTCGCTCTCGCCGCGCGCCTTATCGATCTCTTCCAGACGCACGGCATGGGTTCTGCGTTCGCTTTCAAGATCGGCTTCCGCCCGTTCGGCCCGGCAGCGCGCGGGCGCGGCGAAGGCGAACCAGACGAGCGCAGCGCCGCCAAGCGCGCACAAGACGGGCAGCCAGATTTCCATGCGTTCTCCTGTCTCTACCCGGGGCGGGGATAGACGAAAGCCTTTTCGCCGGCAATGCGCAGCGCCTACACTTGTGCGTCAGCAATCGGGAGGCAGGCATGGCCGGACTGGACGCTGCTGAGCGGGACTTCTTCCGGGAGCACGGCTATGTCGTGGTGGAGGACGCAGTGGACGCCTCCCTGCTGGCCGAGCTCCGGCGCGATTTCGCGGGCTGGGTCGAGGAAAGTCGCAAGCACGGCGACCCCTGGGGCGACACTGCCGACGGGCGGCCCCGCTTCGACCTGGAGCCCGGCCATTCGGCCGACCGACCGGGGCTCCGGCGCGTCAACGCCCCGATCGAGGTGTCGGAAGCCTATTTCCGTGCGACCGCCGACAGCCGGATGACCGACTGCGTGGCGGACCTGATCGGCCCCGCCGTCAAGCTGCACCACACCAAGATCAACTCCAAGCTGCCCGGCGGGCACACAGAGGTGAAGTGGCACCAGGACTTCCCCTTCACCCCGCACAGCAATGACGACATCGTGACCGCGCTGCTGATGGTGGACGAGGTGACGGAGGAGAACGGCCCGCTCAAGGTGCTGTCCGGCTCGCACCGGGGCCCGATCCACGGGCTCTGGCATGGCGGCCGGTTCACCGGCGCGGTCGCCGACGAGGTGGCCGCCGAATCGGAGAAGGCCGCGGTGATCTGCACCGGGCCCGCGGGCGCCGTCTGCTTGATGCACACGAGGCTGCTGCACGGATCCTCGCCCAACCGCTCTACCCGGCCCCGCACGCTGCATATCTCGGTCTATAGCGCGGAGGACGCCGTGCCGAGCTCGCCCAACCCGGTGCCCAACCGCTATGAGGGCCTGATGGTCCGGGGCGAGCGCAGCGGCCGCATCCGCTCCACCGCCTTCGAACTCCA
>JAJEEP010000162.1 GCA_022820945.1 Alphaproteobacteria bacterium
ATGGGGTGGAAATCCTCGAACCGCCCTATCCGCACATCGCAGATCCGCAGAAATCTGCGATGCTTCTGGGGTAAGAAAAGTCTCGGGTCAGCTGGAGCCCTTGATCACCAAGGGATTCACGACAGCGCACACGCCTCAGGCGTGCGTGGCAGTCGATGACGCCGCTGGCCTGGCTCTTGCGCCGCGCGTGCGGGCGTTGCGAGGATGCGCGCGCAGGCCGGCAAGCGGCGCGGGGGGCGGGTGAGCCAGTATCGGATCTCGATCGACATCGGCGGGACCTTTACCGACTGCGTGGTCTCGGACGGCGCGCGGCTGGCGGTGGTCAAGGCGCCGTCGACCCCGCCCGCGTTCGAGCAGGGCTTCATGGATGCGCTGGCCCTCGCCGCCCGCGCCTTCGACTGTGACCTGCCCGGCTTCCTCGCCCGGACCGCGCGCATCGTTCACGGCACCACCGTCGCCACCAACGCGCTGGTGGAGGGGCGCACCGGCGCGGTCGGGCTGATCTGCACCGCCGGCCACCCGGACGTGCTGACCCTGCGCGAGGCGCCGCGCAAGCGCGCCTTCGACTGGCGGCTCGACTATCCCCGGCCCTTCGTGCCCCGCAACCGCACCTGCGAGGTGCGTGGCCGGATCGACGCGCGCGGCAACGAGATCGCGCCGCTCGCGGAGGAGGACGTGCACGCGGCCGTGGACCACTTCAGGCGCTGCCCGGTGGATGCCATCGCCGTCAGCCTGCTCTGGTCCGTGGTGGAGCCCGCGCACGAGCGCCGGGTCGGCGAGATCGTGCGCGGGCTCTGGCCCGAGGTGCCGGTCACGCTCAGCCACGCGCTCAACCCGATCCCGCGCGAGTACCGCCGCACCATTGCCACCGCCATCGACGCCGCGCTGCACGCCATCGTGCCTGCCTACCTCGGCCGGCTGGAGGGCGCGGTGCGCGAGGCCGGTTTCCAGGGCACGCTGCTGGTCGCCAACTGCCAGGGCGGCATGATGACGGTGGGCGAGATCGCCGCGCGCCCGATTCACGCGGTGATGAGCGGGCCGACTCTCGCCCCCATCGCCGCGCTCGCGCTCTCGGACGAGCCCGACATCGTCGTCATCGACATGGGCGGCACCACCTTCGACGTCTCGGCCATCCGCGACCGCGCGCTGATCCGCACCACCGAGGCGCCGATCAACGACGACCTGCTGGGGCTGCCCAAGATCGACGTGCGCTCGGTGGGTGCGGGCGGCGGCAGCATCGCCTGGGTCGATTCCGGCGGGCTGCTCCGCGTCGGCCCGGCGAGCGCGGGCGCCGATCCCGGGCCTGCGGCCTACGGCCGCGGCGGCACGCGGCCCACGGTGACCGACGCCAACCTGGTGCTGGGTCTGCTCGACCCCGATTACTTCCTGGGCGGCCGCCTGCCCCTGGATACCGACGCCGCGCACCGGGCCGTCGCCACGGTGGCTGACGCGCTCGGGCTGGAGCCGGCGGAAGCCGCCTACGCGATCCACGTCACCAGCAACGAGAACATGATCGCCGCGATCGAGGACATCACCGTCAACGAGGGCATCGACCCGCGCGAGAGTTTTCTCGTCGCGGGCGGCGGCGCGACTGCCTGCCACATCGGCGAGATGGCGCAGGCGCTCGGCATCGAGCGCTTCATGGTGCCGGGGGTGGCGGCGGGGCTCAGCGCCTACGGCGGGCTGGTCACGGACATCCGGGGCGAGGAGACCGCGACGCTCCACACCAGCAACCGCCAATTCGCGCTCGACGCGGTCAACCGCATGCTCGCGGCGCTCCACGAACGGGCGCGGCGCTTTCTCGAGCGCGCGGGCGTGCCGGAAGCCGAACGCCGCTACGAGTACGCCTTCCAGGCCCGCTACAAGTACCAGTCCTGGGAGATCGAGGCGCCCTTCGCGCCGGCGGCGGGAGCGCTTAGCGAGGGCGACGTGCCCGCGCTCTCCGACGCATTCCACGCCATGCACGAGCGCATCCACACCATCCGGGAAAACGACGGCGAGGTCGAGTTCACCACCTGGACCGTGCGCGCCATCGGCACCGGCAGCGGTGGGGGGGCCGCGACGGGAGAGGCCACCGTCCACGCCGGCGGAAGGCTGCCCGAGCGGGGCCGGCGCGCGGTCTACCTGGGCGAGGAGCGGGCCTTCCGCCAGCTTCCCGCCTACGACGGCAACGCGCCGCCGGCAGGCGCCGAGATCGCGGGCCCCGCGCTGATCGACAGCGACACCACCACGATCCTGCTGCTCGCCGGCCAGCGGGCTTGCACGGACGCGGGCGGCAACTTCCACATCGACACAGGCGGCTGAGGGTACCGGTATGGCTGAGAGCGAAGAGCGCTTCGACCCGCTGCTGATGGCGGTGCTCTCCCGCCGGCTGGAGGCGATCATCCGCGAGATGAGCAACACTGTGATGCGCGCCTCGCGCTCGGCGGTCATCACCAACGCGCGCGACATGTCCTGCGGCATCCTCACCTACGACCACCGCCTGATCTGCGTCGAGGAGGCGATGCCGATCCACGTCAGCGCGCTGGAGCTCACGACCCGGCCGATCACCGCGCTCTTCGACGACGTGAAGGAGGGCGACGCCTTCTTCAACAACAGTCCCTATCACGGCGTGACGCACCACGCGGACATGACGCTCTGCGTGCCGGTCTTCGCCGACGGCGAGCCGCTCTTCTGGGTGCTCTCGCGCTCGCACCACGCCGATGTCGGCGCGCCGGAGCCCACCACCTACCTGCCCTACGCCGCGACGCTCTATCAGGAGGGCGTGCACTTCCCCTGCGTGCGGATTCAGGAGAACCGGGAGGACAAGGCCGACATCGTGCGCATCGGCCTGCAGAAGATACGCGCGCCGCACGTCTGGTACGGCGACTACCGCGCGCAAGTGGGCGCCTGCCGAATCGGCGAGCGCAGACTGAAGGCGCTGGTCGCGCACTACGGCATCGAGACCGTGCGCGCCTTCGTGGAAGCCTGGATGGACTACGGCTCGCGCCGGGCGGCGGCGGCAATCAGGGAACTCCCCGCCGGCACCTGGCGCTACACCTGCAGCCACGACCCGATCCCCGGCGTGGCGGAGGACGGCATCCCGGTCACCGCCGAGGTCACGGTCGAGCCCGAGGAAGGGTTCATCGCCGTGGACCTTCGCGACAATCCGGACTGCGTGCCGGGCGGGGTCAACCTCTCGGAGGCCTGCGCCGCGGGCTCGTGCCGGATCGGGGTCTTCTACAACCTCGACCCGACGATCCCGCACAACGAGGGCAGCGCAAGCCGCATCAGGGTGAAGCTCAGGGACGGCTGCGTGGTCGGCCGGCCCACCTTCCCGGCCGGCACCTCGGTCGCCACCACCAACGTCAACGACCGCCTCATCAATGCCGTGCAGTGCTGCTTCGCGCAGATCGGCGCGCCTCACGGGCTGGCCGAAGGCGGCGGCAACATGTCCGCCGGCCTCGGCGTGGTCTCAGGGCTGGACGACCGGGACGGCGCGCCGGTGCCTTACGTGAACCAGTTCTGCGTCGGCCTCTCCGGCGGCCCCGGCACCCACGGCCACGACGGCTGGCTCACCTACGAGGCGCCGGACGGCGGCGGCGTGCTGGTGATCGATTCCATCGAGATCGACGAAGCGCAGTACCCGATCCTGATGGAGGAGCGCCGCATCGCGCTGGATACCGTGGGCGCGGGCCGCTGGAATGGCGCGCCGGCGACGCAGGGCGCCTATCGCTCGCTCGCAGGGCCGGTCTCGGTCTTTTATTGCAGCGACGGCGACCTGAACCCGGCGCAGGGCGTGCTGGGCGGGGCGGCAGGCGCGCCCTCGCTCAACCGCAAGCGGGAGGTGGACGGGACTCTCCGCACCCTCCCCTCCTTCCACGAAGAGCGGCTCGCACCCGGCGAGGCGATGCACTACCGCACCGTCGCCGGCGGCGGCTACGGAGATCCGACCGAACGAGACCCGGCTGCCGTCGCCGAGGATGTCGCGCGCGGCTGGCTCAGCATCGAGCGCGCGCTCAGCGTCTACAGGGTCGCGCTGGTCCGCGCCGCTAACGGCATCGACATCGCGGTGGACGAGGAGCGCACCCGCCTCCTCCGCGCCTCTGCCTGACCGCCGGGCGGCGAGGCGGGGTGCCGGCCGGCGTGCTTTCTGCCAGTATGCGCGCCCGAGCGGCTCCGGCCGCAGCGGGCGGGTTCCCAGCAACGGACAAGAGACATGCACGGGCGCGACGTCTTCATGGAGAGCCTGCTGGCGCACGGGGTCCAGCACATGTTCGGCAACCCCGGCACCACCGAGAGCCCGCTGATCGACAGCCTCGCGCGCTATCAGGGGATCGAGTACGTGCTCGCGCTGCACGAGGGCGTCGCCATCGGGGCCGCGAGCTACTACGCCCAGGCCTGCGGCCGCGCCGGTGTGGTGAACCTGCACGTGGCGCCCGGCCTCGGCAACGCCATCGGCATGATCTTCGGCGCGCTGCGCACCAACTCGCCCATGGTGGTGACCGCCGGCCAGCAGGACACGCGGCTCAGGCTGCGCGATCCCATCCTCGGCCACGACCTCGTGGCCATGGCGGCGCCGGTGGTGAAGTGGAGCGTGCAGGCCGAGAGCGCGGATGAGATTGCGCCCATCGTGCGGCGCGCCTTCAAGATCGCGCACGATGCGCCCTCCGGCCCGGTCTTCGTCGCGCTGCCGATCAACGTGATGGAGCAGCAGACCGAAGTGGAGGCCCGCGCCGCCGGCCCGCTCTGGCGTGCGCCCCCGCCGGAACCGGAGGGCGTCGCCGCCATGGCCCGGCTCCTGCTGGCCGCGAGCGAGCCCGCCATCATGATCGGCGACGATGTCGCACGCACTGGCGCGGGCGAGGCCCTGGTCGCGCTCGCCGAGGCGACCGGCGCCTGCATCTGGACCGAGCTGATCCACCAGCACCAGCCGGTGCCCAACATGCACCCTAACTACCGCGGCCGCATCCCCACCGACCCCGCCACCATCGCGAAGACCTTCGGCGGGGCGGACGCGGTGCTCATGGTGGGCGGCCCCTTCTTCGAGGAGGTGTGGTACGCGCCGGAAGGACCGTTCCCGCCCGGTGCCAAGGTGCTGCACATCGAGGAATCGACCGAGCGGCTCGCCCGCAACCACGGGCTCGATGCGGGCCTGATCGCAGGCCTCAAGCCCGCGCTGGAAGCGCTCTGCGCCCAGGTGGAGGCGGAACGCTCGGACGCCTACGCCGCCGAGGCCGAGGAGCGGAACCGGGTGCTGGCTGCCTTCGCCGAGAAGGAACGGGGGGACAGGCTTGCCCGCCTCGACGCCATCCGCGAGCGGCGGCCCATGCCCGTGCCGATCATGCTCGAAGCGCTGGCGGCGGCGGTGCCGGAGGACGTGGTGATCGTCGAGGAAGCCATCACCGGCAGCCCCGAGATCCCCAAGGCTTTCAGCTTCGGCGGGCATGGCGATTACTTCTGCGGCCGCGGCGGCGGCATCGGCCAGGGGATCGCCGGCGCGCTCGGCGTCAATCTCGCGATGCCGGAGCGTCCGATGGTCTGCCTATCGGGCGACGGCTCGGCGATGTACAGCATCCAGGCGCTCTGGACCGCGGCGCACCACCGGCTGCCCATCGTCTTCGTCATTCTCGCCAATGCCGAGTACCGCATCCTCAAGCACAACCTCGACATTTACCGGAAGCGCTTCGGGGTCACGACGAACCAACCCTACGTGCAGATGGACCTGGTCGATCCTGCGTTGGGCTTCGTCGAGATGGCGGCCGGCATGGGCGTCGCCGGCACCCGCGTCACGGAGCCGGACGAGCTGGCCCAAGCGGTGAAGGACGGCCTCGCCTCGGGCGCCCCCTGCCTGATCGAGACCGCAGTCGAGGGCAAGATCTAGCCTGGCGCCGCGCTTATCGCTGCTCGATCCAGGGCGGGTCCCTGAAATTGTCCCAGGTGGCGCCGATGCCGGCGTCCACCGGTATGGCGGCGCCGGTAATGCCGGTCGCGAGCGGGGAGGCGATGTAGGCGATGGCCGACGCGATGTCGCGTGAGGTCAGCACGCGCCCCAGCGGGTGGCGTTCGGCATAGGACCGCAGCACCTCATCGCCGTCGGGGATGGTGGCGAGACGGCCCTCGAGCAGCGGGGTGAAGGTGACGCTCGGGCAGACGCAGTTCACCGTGACGCCGTCCCGCGCCAGATCGAGCGCCGCAGCGCGCGCCAGGTTCAGCAGCGCCCCCTTCGACGTGCAGTAGGAGAACATGCCGTGCTCGGCCTGCAGCCCGTCGAGGCTGGAGAGCAGCACGATGGCGCCGGAACGGCGCGGGCGCATGCGGCGCGCGGCCTCGCGCGTCACGAGGAAGGAGCCCCGCACGTTGACGCCCATGACGTGCTCGAAGTCCTCGACCGGAGTGTCGAACACCGGGCCGCCTGCGCCCAGCACGCCGGCGCAGGCGACGGCGGCATCGACCTCGCCCAGGGTGCGCTGCGTCGCCTCGAAGGCGTCGACAACCGTCTGCTCGTCGCCGGTGTCGCCCTCGATGGCAAGCGCCCGGCGGCCGATCCCCTCGATGCGCTCGGCAGCCGCTGCCGCCGCGCCCGGCGTCCAGTCGAGCACGGCGACGTCGGCACCGAGATCGGCGAGGGTGAGCGCGGTCTCGAGACCGATGCCCGAGCCGCCGCCGGTGACGAACGCGGTCCTGTCGCTGTAAACGAGGCCGGGATGGGTCGTTCTATCAGTCATCAGGCTGCACCCATGCGGATCGTTCCTCGCTGGGTCGGTGCGCCGCCGCCCGGCACGCGCAGACGCCACAGTTGGCCATTGGAGTTGGGCTCCTCGGTCACGATGAGAGCGCCGGCGTCGGTCACCCACATCGTTTCGCCGTCGAAGATGCAGTTCGTCGGAGCGCCGCCGCAGGCGAGGAACCCATCTACCGTGCCGTCGGGTCTCAGAATGTGCATCCCGCCGGCGACGAGGTCGGTCACGTAGAGGCGGTTGTCGGCGCCCACGGTCATGCCGTCCAGGATGGGATTCTCGCCCGGCATGCGGCCGAGGTCTTCCGTGGTGCCGTCGGGCCGCAGGCGGCCGACATGGCCGGTGTATGACTCGTCCCAAACGATGGAGCCGTCGGCCTCGACGGCGACCCCGTTGGGAAAGACGGGTTCGGGAAAGTCGACGAGAAGGCTGGTGCTGCCATCCGGCCCGATGGCGAAGATGTAGCTGGGGTTCGGATCGTCGGGGTTGTAGGTGCCGGGATCGGTGAAGATCAACCGGCCGTCTGCGTGGAAGACCAGGTCGTTGGGGCCATTCAGCGCGATGCCCGCAATCTCCGTGACCAGGGTCTCTGCGGTCCCGCCCTCGTGCACGCGCTGGATCGAGGGCGCGGTCATCTCCGCCGCGCGCCAGGGGCCGACGGTGCCGCCGTTCTGGCAGACGTAGAGCGCGCCGTCGCCGCCGAGCACGCAGGCGTTGGGCGCACCCGCGGTGTAAGCGAAGCGGCGCATCTCGCCACCCGCGTCGACCACCGTTAGCTGGCTCCGGTAGCTCTCGACAAAGACCACGCTGCCGTCGGGCCTCACGGTCGGCCCTTCCGGCCAGCCGAGCCCGGAGGCCACGAGTACGGGTGCTTCTCCACTATTCATTTTACGGCTCCTGCGGTCAGTCCGCGCACGATATAGCGCTGCACGAAGAGCGAGAAGATCAGGATCGGCACGACCGTCACCACGCCCACGGCGGCTGCGATGTTCCAGTCGATGGGCCGCTGTGCGCTGACCAGGGTGGCGGCGCCGAGCGCGATGGTCTGGAACTCGCGCGAGTCGATGACGTAGAGCGCGACCAGAAACTCGTTCCAGATGAAGATCGCGCCGAACAGCGACGCGGTCACCAGTCCGGGCCGCACCATGGGCAGCATCACGCGCCACAGCACCTCGAAGCGGGTGCAGCCGTCCATGATCGCGGCATCGTCGATCTCCTGCGGGATCTCGTCGAAGAACCCGATCATGATCCAGACCACCAGCGGCAGGGAGAACGCGATGTAGGGCAGGATCAGCCCGAAATAGCTGTCGTGCGTGCCCACCCACTGCATCATCAGGAACAGCGGAATCGCGATCGCGACCGGCGGCATGAAGCGCATGCTCAGGATGGTGAAGGCGAGGTTCTCGTTGCCGCGAAAGCGGAAGCGCGAGAAGGCGTAGGCCGCTGGCGTCGCGATCACGAGCACCAGCACCGTGGTGGCGCCTACCACGATGATCGAGTTGACGGTGAACTCCAGCATGCCCTGGCTGAAGAGCACTTCGTTGTAGTTCTTGGTGATCCGGGCCCACTTGAAATCGAGCGTCGGCGGCACCTGCGCCAGGATCTCGATGCGCTTCTTGGTCGAGAGAATCCCGAGGTAGACGATGGGCGCGATGCCGGCGAGCCCCAGCATGATCAGCACGAGATAGGCGAACGCCCTGCCGATCTTGCGCTTCATTTCGCGTACCCCGGCCTGATCTGGACGAAGCGGAGCAGGACGATCGTGCCCACCGCAAGGATCAGCAGCATCATGTAAGAGACCGCGGCGGCGTAGCCGTAGTTCTGCCACTGGAAGCCGTTCTGGAACGAGAAGAAGCTCAGCGTCGTCGTGCTCCGCGCCGGCCCGCCGTAGCTCAAACCGAAGATGAGGTCGAAGGAGCGGAACGAATCGACCGCGCGGAAGACCGCAGCGAAGATGATCGCCGGCATCAGGAGCGGCAAGGTGACGAAGCGGAACGTGGCCAGCGGCTTGGCGCCGTCGACAATGGCCGCCTCGAACACCTCCTGCGGCAGCGCCTGCAGACGTGCGTACACGATGATGAAGACGAACGGTGTCCACTGCCAGGACTCGACGAGAATGAGCGTCGGCATGGCCATCTCGATCGAGCCGAACCAGTTGGGCGGCTCGAGGCCGACCGCCTCGATGCACCAGTTGATCAACCCCCAGTCCGGATTCAGCAGGGCGCGCCACATCACGCCGACCACGATGGGCGTGATCAGCATGGGCAGCACCAGGATGCCGCGCACCAGCCATGCGCCCCTGAGCTGCAGATTGAAGAACATCGCGAGCGCAACCCCGAGCACGACCTGAATCGCCAGCGAGGCGCTGACCATGACTGCGCTGTTCTTGGTCGCGTTCCAGAAGTGCGGGTCGCGCAGCAGGTCGCCGTAATTCCTGAGGCCAACCCAGTCCCCGGTGCCGGCTGCTGCGGTCAGGTCCGTGAACGAAAGCCGCAGGCTGTAGAAGAGCGGAAAGATCGCGAACGCCGCGAGATAGAGCAGGGTCGGCGCGAGGAGCAGCCATACGACTGTCCCCGGCCGATCCAGCTTCCCCAGCTTGGTGCCGAGCCGTTCGCGACTGGCGGGGGTCATCCCGCGATCGGGTTACTCGTCCTGTCGGGCCCTCGTCTGCCTACGCGAGGTGCCCCGCCTTGCGCAGAACGTCCTCCCACTGGGCCTGCACGTTGTCGCACGCGGTCTTCGCGTCCTGCGCGCCGATGAGCGCCGCGTTGAACTCGACGTTCATCATGGCGTTCATCTGGAAGAATTCCGGGATGCGCGAGGTCGGGATGGTGACCGCGTTCTCGATTGCCGACAGCGCATGCTCCAGATACGGGAACTTTTGGAGCAGCTCCGGATCCTTGAACGCCGAGGTCCGGTTGGCGTCGATGTTGTAGGCCTCGATCGAGTAGCGGTTGATTCGCTTGTTGGTGACCCAGGTGAGCGCACGCCAGGCGGCACCCCTCTTGGCGGGATCGATATTCGCAGGAATGCCGACTCCCCAGCCGCCCTGGATTGCACTCGGCATATGCCCCGGCCCCGCCGGCACGGGCGCGGTCCCGGTCACGTCGGCAACCAGCGAGTTCTCCTCGTTGAGCACCGGCCCGGCGATGGTCGACCAGAAGATCATCTGTGCGATCCTGCCGGTGGAGAATCCGTCCACGTTCTCGGCGAAACCGTACTGCGTGACGTTTTTCGGCGCGTAGGGCAGGTAGTCGATAAGCATCTGCAGCGCATTGATGCCCTCGGGCGAGTTGATCTGCGGCGTGAAGTTCTTCTCGTTGGGATCGCCGCTCATCAGGCTGCCGCCGGTGGTGATGAAGCGCGTGTACCAGTCCACCGTGGCCAGCGAGAAATCGTTCGCGCCGATGAAGCTGCAGCCGGCCACGTCGTCGCTGTGCAACGCCTGTGCGGCCGCCATGAACTCGTCCCAGGTGCTCGCCGGCTGCAGGCCGGCCTCCTCGAACAGGTCCTTGCGGTAGAAGTAGATGACCGATCCGGAATGGAGGCCCGGAACGCCGTAGACGTCCGTGCCCTGGCCGACCGTCCCCGTCGCCATGTCGTAGTAGCCGACGTTTCTCATGGCAGCCGGAATGAAGTCGTCGAAGTCCCAATCGGGCGGCGTCTCGGCCGGGTCGTCGATGAACTCGTTGAGCTGCATGAAGTAGCCGCCGCCCACCTGTTGCGTGGTCAGGAAGCCCAGATACTCGATCAGCTCGAACGACGACTGCTCGGCCTTGAGGTTCTGCAGCGTCTTCTCGATGAGCGGGCCGAGGGCGGGCGCCGAGACCACCAGGTCGATTCCGGTTTCAGCCTTCATTTCTGGCAGCAGATCGTCGAGCGCCCGGTGATCGTTCTCGTCGCCGGTCATGAGGATGTTGATCTCGGTCCCGGCGTACTTCATCGGGTCGTAGTCGGCGGCGAACGCCTTCCGTGCGCCCATCAGGCCGGGAAGCGCCGCGGCGGTGACGCCGGCGGCGCCCGCGCCCTTGATGACTTGACGGCGATTCACCCCGCCGGAGGTGCCCTTGCCCGGCTCGCCCTCGCGACCGGACTCGTTCTTGCGGCCCATTGTGTCTCCTCCCCATTCTTACTGCCGGCGCTTATGCGCCAGTCACGGGCAAAACTATCACCGAAGTCATAGGGGGGGCCAGCAAGCCGGGCACGAGGCCCGGCGATGGGAGCGGATCAGGCGGTCAGGTAGCCGTCGTCGCACATGATGGTGTGGCCGGTCACAAGCTCCGACGCATCGCTCGCGAGGAAGATCGCGGCCCCGATCAGCTCGCGCGGCAAGCCGACCCGCGGCCGGATCATGCGCGCCTTGATGAAATCGGCGGTGAACGAGGTCGTCTGCGCGGCCTTTCGGGTCATCGGAGATTCCATCAGCGTCGGGCCGATCCCGTTGACACGGACGCCGCGTTCGCGCCACTCCAGCGCCATCACCTTGGTCACCTGGGCAACCCCACCCTTCGACGCGAGATAGGCGCTCGACAACGGGTAGGCGATGAAGGAGCCGATCGAGGCCATGTTGATGATGCTGCCCTTGCCCTGCTCCAGCATCACGTTGCCGAATGCCTGGCAGCAGAGGTAGGTGCCCTTCAGGTTCAGCTCGATGATGTGGTCGAAGCGCTCCTCGGGAAACTCCTCGACCGGGCTGCGATGGGCGGCGCCCGCGCTGTTGACGAGGATGTCCACGCGCCCGTGCTCGCGCTTCACCGCGCTTGCGACCTCGATGCACTGGCCGCGCTTGGTCACGTCGAGCGGCACGACCTGGGCGCTGCCGCCCTGCTCGTCGATCACTGACTTGGTCTCGGCTGCGCCTTCTTCGTCGATGTCGGCGACGACGACCGTGACGCCGACTTGCGCGTAGCCGATGGCGATCGCCCGGCCGAGCCCGCTGCCGCCGCCCGTGATCACGGCCACCCGGCCGGCCAGGTCGAAGATATCGCGTGCGTACCCCAGTGGGACGCTGGTGTCATCCGAGGACATCGGCACCTCCGGAGTGTGTAAAGGGCAGGGCAATCGGGTCGCGTCCCGCCGGGAGGCTCCGTCGCAGGACAGTACCCATCCCAGCCGAAAGCCTGTATCAGATCATGGATCGGCGACGGTAGTGAGGCGCTCCGGCCCGGTCAATGCGGGCGCGCGTCGATGCTGGATGGGGACTCCCGATGGGCGCGATCGGGCTGAGCGGGATCAGGAAGGTCTTTCCGGACGGCACGGTGGCCGTCAACGACGTGGACCTCGAAATCGACGACGGCGAGTTCGTCGTGTTCGTCGGGCCCTCGGGGTGCGGCAAGACCACCCTGCTGCGGCTGATCTCGGGGCTCGAAACGATCACCGCCGGCCAGCTCCGCTTCGACGGCCAGGTCATCAACGAGGTCTCGCCGCGCGAGCGCAACATGGCCATGGTCTTTCAGAACTACGCCCTCTATCCGCACATGACCGTCCGCCAGAACATCGCGTTTGCGTTGCGCGTGCGAAAGTTCCGGCAGTCGGAGATCGACGAGCGGGTGAACGAGGCGGCCCGCATTCTCGACCTCGCCGAACTGCTCGAACGGAAGCCGAAGCAGCTTTCCGGCGGCCAGCGGCAACGCGTGGCCATGGGGCGGGCGATCGTTCGCCATCCGGGCGCCTTCCTCCTCGACGAGCCGCTCTCCAACCTCGACGCCAAGCTCAGGGTGCAGTTGCGGACCGAGCTGCGGCGCCTCCACGAACGGCTTGGCGTGACCACGATCCACGTCACGCACGACCAGGTGGAGGCGATGACGCTGGGCGACCGCGTCGCCATATTCTCGGAGGGCTCTCTCCTGCAGTACGACACCCCCCAGGTGCTCTACCGCCAGCCGGCCAACATCTTCGTGGCCGGCTTCATCGGCAGCCCGGCGATGAACTTCCTGGAAGCCGCGCTCGTCGGCGGCGGGGACGGGCCCGCAGTCTCGATGGGAGACACCCGGCTCGCTCTCGGCCCGCAGGCGACGGGCGTCGCGGCGAGGCTCGGCGACACGCTGCTCCTGGGAATCCGGCCCGAGCATCTGGGCTGGCGCCGCAGCGGCGATGGTGCGCAGGGCGCGCTACAGGCCCGCGTCGAGCTTATCGAATACATCGAGCCCGAGGCCTATGTCTCGGCCTCCCTGATCGACCCGTCCGTCGTCGTGCGCACGGCCGACGAGCTGGTCGGCGGCAGCCAGGAAGACACGACGGCGCTGGCGCACGACGACGCCCGATACCTCACGCTGCGCGTCTCTGCGGATGAGGTGCCCGAGCGCGGAGAGGTCGTCGACCTCGTCGTCGAGCCCGACCGCGTCCGCCTGTTCGATCCCGCGACCGGCAATATCCTTGGCCGCTGAGGCCAGGCGCGGCGCTCCACAGGCCGCTCCTTGCTTGGCCCGCGGGCGATGACGCATACTCGCCGCCCGTGAGCCGACGCCGCCGCGGCAACGGCGCCGTGCGGCGTCCCACCAGCCACTCAGGGAGATGACAATGCATCCGAGAACTGTTCTGGCGGCCGGCGTGCTCGGCACGGTCGGCGTGGCCTTGACGATGCCCGCCTTCGCGGAGACCGATTACGTCGCGAAGTACGGGATCAAGGAGGACCATCCGGGCATCTGCTCCTACGCGTCGACCGACGCGAAGGACTACACCGGGCACGAGATCACCATTCTGACCCATGCCGTGCCGGTGATGGGCGAGCCGGTGGCGCTGCACTCCAAGCAGTTCGAGGAGCTGACCGGCGGCACGGTCAACGTGGTGCACGCCCCCTTCGGCGAGCTCTACCAGAAGGTGATGATCCCGTTCCAGACCGGGCAGCATGTCTATGACATCGTGTACGGCGGCTCCTACTGGATCGGCGACTGGGCACCGCACCTGGCAGCCGTGCCCCAGAAGTATCTCGACACCGACGAGATGAAGGACATCACGCCCGCCTATCAGGGTGTCGCCAGCTGGAACGGCGAGCGCCTGCAGTACACCTTCGACGGCGACCGGAACTACTTCAAGTACATCCTGCCGCCCTTCGAGGACGCGGATAACCAGGCCAAGTTCAAGGCCGAGTACGGCCGCGATCTCGCCATCCCGACGACCTGGGAGGAGTACGCCGAGGTCGCCACCTTCTTCAGCGGCTGGGACTGGGATGGCGACGGCGAGCTGGAGTACGGCTCGACCGAGATCGTCAAGCGCGACGACGTGGCCTTCGCCAATTTCATCACCCGTGTCGCCTCCTACGCCAAGAACCCGAACGTGACCGGCGGCTTCTGGTTCGATCTCGAGACCATGACCCCGCAAGTCAACAACCCGGGCTTCGTCAAGGGGCTGGAGATGTGGATGGACGCGCTCCGCTACATGCCCCCCGGCGGAATCAACTTCGGCATCGGCGACGAGATCTTCTCCTGGGGCGGCGGCGAGTCGCTGATGAGCGTTACCTGGGACGACGCCTTCATCCAGGCGATGCAGCCGGATTCGCCGATCCGCAACAAGATCCGCGTCGGCACCCAGTACGGCCCCTCCATGGGCTCGCACAAGGTGTGGAACCGGGTCAGCGGCCAGTGGGACGAGTTCGAAACCCCCTCGGTCGCGCCTTACGTGACCTGGGGCTGGGGCGCCGGCGTCTCCAGGTACAGCGAAGAGCAGGAGATGGCGTTCGACTGGTTCTGCTTCTTCTCGAACTACGCCAACACCAACCACGACCTGCTGATCGGCCGCTTCGGCGTCAATCCCTTCCGCACCAGCCACATGGATCCCGACTACTGGGAGCAGGAAGCCGGCTGGGATCGCGCGGTGGCGGTGAGCTTCACCGACATGCTGCGGGGCATGGACACGAGCACCAACCGGGTCTTCGACCTGCGCGTGCCCGGCGTCAACCAGTTCTACACCGCCATGATGGCAGGCGTCGCCAAGGCGATGGCGGGCGAGATGACGGCCCAGGCCGCGCTCGACGAGGTCGCCGAGGAATGGACCCGCATCGCCGACCGGATCGGCGTCGACGCGATCCGCGAGGCCTACAAGAACGTGGTGGCACTCGAGGACAACGTCTCGCTGGATCAGGTCCAATAGGACCGGCGGAATCCGGAATAGCGTTAGACCTCGCTTGAAGAGACCGGCGGGCTGAAGCCCGCCGGTCGTTCTTCGCACGGCCATGCTGGACTCGCGCTACAAGCACATCTTTCTGCTTCCGGCGCTGCTCGCGCTGGTCGCGATCATCATCTTTCCGCTGATTTACACCGTGCGCCTCAGCCTCTCCGGCTGGGACGTGAACTTCCCCGAGCTCGACTATATCGGCTGGGACAACTACGCCCGCGCCATCACCGACGGGCGCTTCTGGGATTCCATGGGCACCCTCTACCTGATGGTGCTCTTCTGCGTGGTCTTCGAGTACCTGCTGGGCTTCGCATTGGCGCTCATGCTGTGGAAGGACGTGCGCGCGGGGCGCTTCTTTCGCGTGCTCTTCATCGTGCCGATGTGCGTGACGCCGGTGGTGATGGCCGTGGTCTGGCGCACGATCTTCCACGAGACCCTCGGCCCCCTGAACGACGTGCTGAGCTGGTTCGGCATCCCGGGCGTACCGTGGCTGAGCAAGTCCGGCCCCGCCTTCGCTGCGGTGGTCATCATCGATGTCTGGCAGTGGACCTCGTTCATGTTCATCCTGCTGCTGGCGGGACTCATGTCGCTGCCGCGCGAGCCCTACGAGGCGGCGCAGATCGACGGCGCCGGGCCGATCCGCACCTTCGTCCACGTCACCTTCCCGCTGATGGCGCCGATCACGCTGGGCGCGCTGATCATCCGCCTGATCGAATCCTCCAAGCTGATGGAGACGATCTACGCGCTCACCTCCGGCGGCCCCGGATCCTCCACTGAGACCACGAGCTATCTGCTCTACATCCGGGGCCTGCGCGAGTTTCAGATCGGCTACACCGCCTCGCTCTCGATCATCTATCTCGCGATCATGATCATCGCGCTCACCATCTTCGCCCGCAGCCTGAGCCGGCTGATGATCGGCCGCCAGGGGCCGGTGCGGGTATGAGCGCGCACGAGCCAGCGCGGGAGCGCGTGCGCGGCGGGTTCAAGGCGGACCTCTACCGCGTGCTCAAGTACGCCGCGCTGATCGCCTGGGCGATCTTCGTGGTGGCGCCCTTCCTCTGGGCGCTGTCGACCTCGTTCAAGAGCGACCCCGGCGTGGTGGGCGGCGCGACCTACATCCCCTTCCTCGAATACGAGCCGACCGTGGACGGCTGGACCGCGCTCTTCCGCGATACCAGCTCCGGCGGCATCAGCATGCAGGGGCCCTATCTTTCCAGCCTGGTGGTGAGCCTGATCTCGACCTCGATCGCGCTCTTCCTCGGCACGCTCGCGGCCTACGGGCTCTCGCGCTTCACCTTCCGCGCAGGGCCCCTGGGCAACAACGACATCACCTTCTTCTTCATCTCCCAGCGCATCATGCCGCCGGCGGTGCTCGCGATCCCCTACTTCCTGCTGCTGCGCTTCACCGGCCTGCTGGACACCCACCTCGGGCTGATCCTGGTCTACGTCGCGATGCTGCTGCCCATCGTGGTCTGGGTGATGGTGGACTTCTTCAACACCGTGCCCATCGAGCTGGACGAGGCGGCGCTGATCGATGGCTGCAACCCGATCCAGGCGTTCTACCGGATCATCCTGCCCAACTGCGCGCCGGGCATGGTGGTGGCGACGCTGCTCTGCATCATCTTCTCGTGGAGCGACTTCTTCTTCGCGCTGACGCTGACCTTCGCCAAGGTGCAGCTGCTGCCGCCCACCATCGTGATCCTCAATTCCAACAAGGTGCCGTGGTGGAGTCTGAGCGCGTCCGCGCTGGTCTCGGTGCTGCCGCTGGTCATCATCGCCTTCGTGCTGGAGCGCTACCTGGCGCGCGGCACGCTTGCCGGCGTGATCCGGGAGTAGCCCCGTGGCGGAAGTCGTAGTCAGCGGCGTCTTCAAGCGCTTCGGCCCGGTCGCGGCGCTGCAGGAGATCGACCTCACGGTCCACGACAACGAGTTCGTGGTGCTGGTCGGCCCGTCGGGCAGCGGCAAGTCCACGCTGCTCAGGATCGTCGCCGGGCTGGAGCGCCAGAGCGAAGGCTCGGTCTCCATCGACGGCAAGGACATGGCCGGCATCGCGCCCAAGGACCGCGACGTGGCGATGGTGTTCCAGAGCCACGCGCTCTACCCGCACATGAACGTGTTCGATAATCTCGCCTTCAACCAGCGCATTCGCGGCGTCGACCGCAAGACCGTGGACCGCAAGGTGCGCGAGGTCGCCGAGCGGCTGGAGATCACCGAGCTGCTGCGCCGCCGCCCGCGCCAGATGTCCGGCGGCCAGCGCCAGCGGGTCGCCATCGGCCGCGCGCTGGTGCGGGACCCGCGCATCTTCCTGTTCGACGAGCCGCTCTCCAACCTCGACGCCGAGCTGCGCGTGCGCCTGCGCACGGTGATCAAGCGGCTGCACCAGGAGATGCGGCGCACCTCGGTCTACGTCACCCACGACCAGGTCGAGGCCATGACCCTGGCGGACCGCGTGGTGGTGCTGCGCGACGGGCGGATCGAGCAGATCGGCGACCCCGACGAGCTCTACGAGCGTCCCGTCAACGAGTTCGTCGCTGGCTTCATCGGCTCGCCGGCGATGAACTTCCTGCAGGGCACGGCGGCGGACGGCATCGTGCGCGTCGGCGAGACCGAGACGGCCGCGGCCGGCGCGGCAAGCGGCCCCGTCACCGTCGGCATCCGGCCCGAGGACCTGCTGCCCGACGGCGCGGCGGACCAAGGCAGGCTGCGCGCGCTGGTCACGCTGGTCGAGCCCATGGGCGCGGATACGCTGGTCTTCTGCACCACCGACGAGGGCCAGGAGCTCACCGTCCGCCTGCCGCGCTACACCGCGGTCCACGAAGGCGAGACGCTGGCGCTCGGCCCCCGCGCGGGCGCCGTCCACCTGTTCGACCCCGAGACCGGACAACGACTGAACTGAACCAATCACTGGAGGAACCCCATGAAGGCTGCGACGCTCCACGGCTACGACGAGGCTCTCACCAGCCCCAAATTCGTGACCTACGAGGAGGTGGACGATCCCACGATCGAGAAGCCCACGGACGTGATCGTCCGCATCGGCGGCGCGGGCGTCTGCCGCACCGACCTCCACATCATCGAGGGCGTGTGGAAGGGCCATGTGGATGTCGCCTTCCCCCACATCATGGGCCACGAGAACGCGGGCTGGGTGGAGGCGGTCGGCAGCGGCGTGGAGAGCGTCGAGGTCGGCGACCCGGTGATCTGCCATCCACTGGTGACCAGCGGCCACTGCCTCGCCTGCCGGCGCGGCAACGACATGCACGCGGGCGAGAGTAGCTTCCCCGGCATCAACGCGCCGGGCGGCTACGCCGACCTGCTGCACACCGGGGAGCGGGCGCTGATCAAGCTGCCCCAGAGCCTCGCACCCAAGGACGTGGCGCCCTACACCGACGCAGGGCTGACCGCCTACCGCGTCGCCAAGAAGGCCGCCGGCCACCTGGTGCCGGGCGAGTATGCCGTGATCATCGGCGCCGGCGGGCTCGGCCATATCGGCATCCAGTCGCTCGCGGCGCTGTGTGCGGCCGAGATCATCGTGCTCGACCGCTCGGACCTCGCGCTCGGTCTCGCCAAGGAATGCGGCGCCCATCACCTGGTGCGGGCGGACGACGGCGCGGTGGACGAGGTGCTCGCGCTCACCGGCGGGCACGGCGCGGAGGCGGTAATCGACTTCGTGGGCGAGGGCGATGCCATCGACAAGGGCCTCGCCATGACCCGCAACGACGGCTTCTACTACATCGTCGGCTACGGCGGGCGCGTCCAGATTCCGGCGATCGACATGATCGTCTCGGAGAAGACCATCGTCGGCAACCTGGTGGGCACCTATGCCGAGCTGGTCGAGCTCATGGCCCTCGCGGACCGCGGGCTGGTGACCCTCGCCACCCGCGAGTACGCGCTGGCCGACGCCAACCAGGCGCTGCACGACCTCCATGCCGGAACGGTCAAGGGCCGCGCGGTCCTGATCCCCTGAGCGCACGCGCCGGGGGACAGCGGCGGCAGATCGCATGGCCGGGACGCTCGCCCAGGGCCTCGCGACGGCGTGCCGGGCGCGCGGTGTGCGCCGCGCCTTCGGCGTGCCGGGCGGGGCCAGCAGCCTCGACGTCATCGACGCATTCGCCGCCGAAGGCATCGACTTCGTGCTCACCCACGGCGAGACCGCAGCCACCCTGATGGCGGCGGTCACCGCCGAGCTTGGCGGTGCGCCTGGCGTGGTATTGACGGGCGTGGGGCCGGGCGCGGCCAGCGCGGTCAACGGCATCGCTTACGCCGCGCTGGAGCGGGCGCCCGTGCTGCTCGTCACCGATGCGCTGGCGGAGCCGGCCGAGGGCCACCACGCCCTGCACCAGCGCTTCGACCAGCACGCCCTCTTCGCGCCGCTGGTCAAGGGCTATGCCAGGCCAGAGCCGGGCGAAGGGCTGGGCGAGGTCGGCGCGCTGCTCGACGCGGCCATGGCGCACCCGGCGGGGCCGGTGCAGCTCGACCTCACGACGGCGGCAGCCACCGCGCCCGCCGAGGCCACGGCCGCGCCCGCGCCCGAAGCCAGGCGGCGGAAGAAAGCGAAGAAGCCGACGGAATTCGACCTCGTCGCCCTGGCCGAGGCGCGCGGGCTGCTCGCCCAGGCTCAGCGACCCCTCATCGTCGCCGGCATGGAGGCGCGCGGGCGCGCAGCGAGCGCGGCGCTCAGGCTGCTGGCGCAGTCGCTCGGCTGCCCGGTGATGACCACCTACAAGGCCAAGGGCGCGGTGGCGGATGCCGACCCGCTGGCGGTCGGCTGCTTTACCGGGGCGTCGTCCGACGCGCGCTGCCTCGACAAGGCCGACCTGCTGATCTTCTTCGGCCTCGATCCGGTGGAGCTGCTCCCCGGCCCCTGGCGCTTCGAGGGGCCTATCCTCGCGCTCGCGGCTCACGACGGCTACGAGTATCCGGCGGCACCGGGCGCCGTGCTGGCCGGTCCTCTCGACCGCTCCGCCGTGGCGCTCATGGAAGAGGCGCTGCCAGCGGAATGGTCGGAGCTCGAGATCGCCGCGCTGCGCAGCCGGCTTCGCGCCGGCTTCGCGATGACCAGCCTGGGCCGGCGCACGGCCGAGGACATCGTGGCCGCGGTGCGCCACGCGGCGCCCGAGCGGGCGCGGCTCACGGTGGATTCGGGCGCACACATGTTCTCGGCCCTGGGTCTCTGGCAGGCCGACGAGCCCAACGACGTGCTCAAGTCGAACGGCCTTTCCACCATGGGCTTCGCGCTGCCGGCGGCGATCGCGTCGGCGCTGGAGGAGCCGGCGCGCCCGGTGATCGCCATGACAGGCGACGGTGGCCTGCACATGTGCCTGGCAGAGCTCGCGACCGCCGCCCGCCTCGGCTGTCGTATTGCTGTCGTGGTGTTCAACGATTCCGCGCTCTCGCTCATCGACATCAAGCAGCAACGGCAGCAGCGGGAGAGCCGAGGGGTGCGCTTCGGTGAGATGGACCACGCCCAGGTCGCAGAAGGCCTGGGGTGCCGGGGCTGGCGGGTGGGCGCCGACGATCCGTTGACGCCGGCGCTGGTGGACGCATTCGCACACACCGGGCCGGCACTGGTCGACGTCACGGTCGATCCTGACGCCTACAACGCGCAATATGAGGCGCTGCGCGGCTGAGAGGCGCGGGAGGGAGCTGCCATGCCGGAGCAAGCGATGTCGGACGGGGACGCGGTGCTCGCCGCAAACGAAGAGTTCTACCGGGCCTTCTCCGCCCGCGATTTTGCGGCGATGGATACGCTCTGGGCCGAAGAGACGCCGGTCGCGTGCATTCACCCTGGCTGGGATGCGCTGGTCGGGCGCGAGGCGGTGATGGAGAGCTGGGCCGCGATTCTCGGCGGCCCGGGCGCGCCGCAGATCCGCTGCGAGGCCCCGCGGGCGTTCGTCCTCGGCCCGAGCGCCTTCGTGATCTGCCGCGAGGTCCTGGAGCAACAGGGTTGGCTGATTGCCACCAACGTCTTTGCGCGCGAAGAGGGCGGCTGGCGCATGGTCCATCATCAGGCGGGGCCGTCAGCCCAGCGCCAGCCCACGCCCGACACCAGCGAACGCCCGCCTGGACCGCTGCACTGATCGGCAGCGCGGCGTTCTGCCCGGCCTGCCTCTGGTGTATCGTGCCGCCATGACCCTGAACACGCCGAGCCCGACCTTCCCCGCCATCGCGCTGCCGCAGTTCGAGAACGAGCGGCTGCCGCCGGTGATGCCGGTGGCGCTGCGCCACCCGGACGTGCCGGCGCTCCCCGACGTCGCTGCCGCCACGCACGCCGCGCTCGAGCGATCGCGCCAGCTCACCGCGCTCGCGGCCGGCGCCCGCGTGGCGATCACCTGCGGCAGCCGGGGCATCAGGAGCAAGCCCGCCGTGGTCAAGGCGGCGGCCGCCTGGCTCAAGGACCGAGGCCTCGACCCCTTCATTGTGCCCGCGATGGGCAGCCACGGCGGCGCCGTCGCCACAGGCCAAGTGTCCCTGCTGGCCGAGCTCGGCTTCACCGAAGAGGCTATGGGCTGCCCCATCGAGGCCAGCATGGAGGTGGTGCGGCTGGGGGAGACGAGCGCGGGCGTTGCGGTCCACTTCGACCGCTGCGCCTTCGAAGCCGATGCGGTGCTGGTGGTTGGCCGGGTCAAGTCGCACACCTCCTTCGACCGCGAGGTGGAAAGCGGGCTCACCAAGATGACCGCCATCGGCCTCGGCAAGGCGGAGGGCGCGCGCTTCGTGCACAGGCTCGGGGTGCGCGGCTACATGGAGGTGCTGCCCGAATGGGCGGCCATCGCCATCCGCGAGACCCCGGTCGCCTACGGCATCGCCATCGTCGAGAACGCCGCGCGCGATGCGGCGGTGATCGAAGGCGCGGAGCCTGAAGACTTCTACGAGACCGACGCCCGCCTGCTGAAGACGGCCAAGGGCTGCGTCCCGAAGCTCCCCTTCGAACAGATCGACGTGCTCGCGGTGGAGCGGCTCGGCAAGAACATCTCCGGCACCGGCATGGACCCGGCCGTCACCGCGCGCTTCGACATCCGCGGGCGCCCGAACCCGCCGGCGCCGGTGATCAGCAAGCTGGTGGTGCTGGGGCTGACACCGGAGACCCACGGCAACGGCCTCGGCGTCGGCAACGCCGACTACACGACCAAGGAGGTCGCCGACAGCCTCGACCTCTACGCCATGTACATGAACGCCTGCACCGCGACCTTCACCGAGCGGGTGCGTATCCCCGCCGTGCTCGCCACCGACAAGGCGGCGCTGCAGGCCGCCGTCGGCACGTCCTGGCATCTCGACGGGGCGGATGCGCGGATCTGCCTGATCCGCTCGACCCTGCACCTGGAGACAATCCTGGTCTCGCCGCCGCTCGCCGCCGAACTGAATGGCGCGGGCGAGGTGCTGGGCGAGGCCGAGGCGCTCCGCTTCGACGACGAGGGCCGCCTGCTCACTCGCTGCCCCGTGTAGCCCCTTTGCCGCCTGCGGACTTGCCGGCGGGCGGCCGCTATACTGTTAGGATCACAAATCAAGGGGAGACGTTGAGCGATGCAGAATGGGGGTATCGCGCTCGACGAGAGCATTCTCGAAGAGATCAGAAAGACGCGACGGAATCTCGGCACAGCACGGCATCTGCCGGGCTTCCTCTACACGTCGCCGGAGATCTTCGACTACGAGGTCGACGCCATCTTCATGAAAGAGTGGCTGTGCGTCGGCCGGGTGGAGGAGTTCGAGAACGAAGGCGACTACCGAGCCATCCGCATCGCGGGCGAGCCGCTTCTGATCTGCCGTGACGGCACGGGCCGGCTCAACGCTTTCAGCAATGTGTGCCAGCACCGGGGCGTCGAGGTCACGACCGGCGAAGGCAACCTGAAGAGCTTCCGCTGCCCTTATCACGCCTGGGTCTACGACCTTGAGGGCAAGCTGCTGGGTGCGCCGCACACCAAGGAGGTGGAGAACTTCGACTTCTCGAACTGCGCGCTGCCACGGGTCAATCTCGACACCTGGGGCGGCTACATCTTCGTCAACTTCGACCCGGATTGTCGCGGCCTCGCGGATTGTCTCGACGAGGACGGAGTCAGGGAGTTCGCCGACTTCCTCCAACCGGAGAACACGCGCACATCGGACACGTACGTCTTCGACGTGCCCTGCAATTGGAAGTTCATCCCCGAGAACCTGATGGACATCTACCACGTGGGCGTGATTCACAAGGACTCCTTCGGCGGCCACTTTCCGGTCAGCGATTTCCGCTTCAACCTGCAGAAGAACGGCTACAACGCCGCCTACGAGAGCTACACCATGGCGCCGAAGGGAGCGACGCTCTTCGACACCATGCCGTGGCTCAAGGGCAAGGTGACCGACAAGTTCGCCTGCACCACCTGGATCAGGCCGACCATGAATATCTTCGGCCGCCACGACATGATCCAGCCCTGGGTGGCGCATCCGATCGACCACGGCACCACCCGGATCATCATCTACACGCAGCTGCCGCACGAGTATTTCGACTCGCCCGCCTTCGAGGAGAAGAACCGGATCTATGCCGACTTCATCCGGCTGGTCGCGAACGAGGACCGGGCGATGCTGGAATCGCTGCAGAACGGGGTCGGCTCGCGCGCCTTCCGGCCGGGGCCGACAGCCAGGCTGGAGCGCGCCATCCACCATCTTCTCAACTACTATCTCGACAAGCTGTTGAACGAGGACGACGAGGCCCGCGCCAGGCGCCGCCAGGAAGGCGAGAGCGCGCTGCGCGAGAGCGCCTCGCGCAACCGGGAGCCGCGCGACGGCGGCTACACCGCGCTGGTGAGCGCGGCGGAATAGGAGCCGGACTCATGGGCACACAGCAGGATCAGGCACGACTGACGGAGATGTTCCGGAATAATCTCGAACTCTGCGAGGTGGGGCCGGGCGAGACGGTCGCCGTCCTCTCGGAAGGCGATCAGCTCGGGAGCTACAGACAGGCGTCGCTCGCGGCGGCGCGCGACCTCGGCGCCGACGTGGCCGACGTGCACCTCCCCTCGAACGGGGCCGAGGACCCGGCGGTCAGGATCGCCAACATCGGGCAGAACGCGCTCAGCAAGCACCCGGAGGCGATGCAGACCTGCAAGGACGCCGACATGGTGGTCGACCACATGCTCCTGCTCTTCTCCCACGAGCAGATCGCGATGCAGGAGGCAGGCTCCCGCATCCTGCTCATCGTCGAGCCGGTGGAGATCCTGGAGCGCCTGTTTCCCACCGCCGAGATGCGCACGCGAGTCGAGGCCGGCGAGCGGCGGCTGAAGGCGGCGCAGCAGCTGCGCTTCACCAACGACGCGGGCACCGACGTCACCTATACGCTCGGCGACAAGTTCATCCTGACGGAATACGGCTTCACCACGGAGCCGGGACGCTGGGACCACTGGCCGGGGGGCTTCCTCGCGACCCTGGCGGCCGAACGCGGCGTGAATGGCCGGGTGGTGATGGAGGCGGACGACATCGTCTTCCCGCTGCGCGAGTTCACTGGCGAGCGCATCGCCTTCGACATCAGCGACGGCATGGTGACGGAGATCAGCGGCGGGGCCCGCGCCGACCACTTGCGGGGCTTCATCGAAGGCTACAACGACCCGCGCGCATACGCGGTCTCGCACATCGGCTGGGGACTCAACCATCACTGCATCTGGCGGCCCGACCTGCCGGGCATCGGCATGGACGGCCGCGCGCACTACGGCAACGTGCTGTTCTCGCTCGGGCCCGACACGGAGTTCGGCGGCGAGAACGACACCCCCTGCCACCTCGACCTGCCGATGCAGGGCTGTTCGCTCTGGCTCGACGACGAGCTGATCGTAGAGGACGGCGCGGTGGTGCCGGAGGACATGCGGGCACCCACCCACTGACCAGCCAAAAGGGGGGCAAAGGGCATTTGCGCTTTCGTCGCGTGACCGTAATATGCCCCCCACACGGAGACGTGATTGTGTGGGCGCCGGTGACAGTACCGGCGCCCGTGCCGATACAGGTCCATGACCAGAGGGAGAGACGACCATGTGGAAACTTACGTTAGGCGCCGCCGTCGCAGCGGGCATGGCCATCACCGGCTTTGCCGCGTCCGACGTGCAGGCACAGGACGACGGCGTCTGGTGGCCGGCGCAAGTCGAGATTTACAACCCGTCATGCACGGACGGCGATCCGGCATGCTGGACCGATCCCGCCAACCAGAATCTCGAGATCGTCGACTACGTACCGCTGATGCCGGATGAGGTGGACGCGAAGCACCACATCTGCGTGTCCTTCCCCCACCTCGTGGACTCCTACTGGGTCGGCGCGGCCTACGGGATCATCGAAGAAGGCAAGCGCCTCGGCCAGAAAATCTCTCTGATCGAGGCCGGCGGCTACGACAAGCTGGAGAAGCAGCTCTCGCAGGTCGAGGACTGCATCGCGAACGGCGCCGAGATTCTCGTGCTTTCGGCGATCTCGGCAGAGGGCAACATCAAGCAGGTCAACGAGCTGCGTGCCAGGGGCATCCCGGTTGTCGACCTGATCAACGGGATCAACACCGAGGTCGATGCCAAGTCGCTGGAGAGCTACTACAGCATGGGCCGGATCGCCTGCAAGTGGGTCGCCGACCAGCACCCCGAAGGCAGCGGCAACGTCAAGATCGCCTGGTTCCCGGGCCCGCCCGGAGCCAGCTGGTCGGTGGCCGGCAACCAGGGCTGTCACGATGCGGTCGTCGGCTCCGACGCCGAGGTCATCTCGACCAAGTGGGCCCAGACCAGCAAGGAGGCCCAGCTCAGTCTCGTCGAGAACGTGATCCAGGCGCAGACCTCGGGTAGCGATGTCGATCTCGACTACATCGTTGGCGTGGCGCCGGCGGTCGAGGGCGGCATGGCTGCGCTCCGTGACCTGGGTCTGCAGGACGAGGTCAAGCTCGTCTCCTACTACTACACGCCCGGCATGCATCAATTCGTCGGCCGCGGCAGTGTCGCCATGGCGCCGACCGACCAGATGATCATCCAGGCGCGGATCTCCATCGACCAGGCGGTCCGCATTCTCGAGGGCAAGCCCTCAGCCACCGGCGGCCGGCCCGAGTTCAACGACACCGGCCGGATGATCGAGCACGTGCAGCCGCTGGCGATCATGGTGACGCCGGAGAATCACGCGGACTTCGACACCACCACGACGCTCGCGCCCAAGGGCTGGACGCCAGTGTTCAGCACTGACTAGGCGTGATCGGATCGCCACAGATAAGGGACTGATGGAGGCCCCTGAAAGTGGCAGAACCATCAGCAGTGTTTGACGAGTCCCCGGAGCCTCAGGGCTCCGGGGACACCCTTCTCAGATTAGAAAATCTCTCTAAGCAATTTCCCGGCACGCTCGCGCTGGATCGCGTTAATTTCGACGTGCAGGCCGGCGAGGTGCACGTGCTCTTCGGTGAGAACGGCGCGGGCAAGTCGACGCTGATCCAGATCGTTGCCGGTGTCCACAGGCCCTCCGGCGGGACCATCCACCTGCGCGGCGAGCAGATCAATATTCACTCGGTGCACCACGCACGCCAGCTCGGCGTGAGCGCCGTGTTTCAAGAATTCTCGCTGGTGCCGCACCTCACGGTCGAGGAGAACCTGTTCCTCGGCGACGAGCTGACACGCGGGGGCCTGCTCAACAAGCGGGCGCTCGCCAGGCAGGCGCGCGAGACGCTCGACCGTCTCGGCTTCCCGCTCAGGCCGCGCGACGAGGTGATGTACCTCTCCCGCGCCGAGCAGCAGATGGTGGAGATCGCCAAGGCCTTCCGCACCCGGCCGAACATCATGATCTTCGACGAGCCGACCGCCTCGCTCACTGAACGCGAGACCGACCGGCTGTTCAGCCTGATCGAACAGATCAAGGCCGAAGGCATCGGCATCATCTACATCACTCACCGGATGAACGAGATCAAGCGGATCGGCGACCGCATCACCGTGCTGCGCGACGGGGTGCATATCGACACGATCCCCGTCGAAGAGGCCACCGATCAGAAGCTCGTCGAGTTGATGACCGGCCGCGTCATCGAACAGATTTTCCCGGATATCAAACGCAACCCAGCCGAGACCCTGCTGGAGGTCGAGAACCTCGTCACCGCAAAGCACTTCGTGAACGACGTCTCGCTCAATGTGCGGCGCGGCGAAGTGGTCGGCCTCGCAGGGCTTGTGGGCTCGGGCAAGTCCGACCTGGGCCGCGCCTGCTTCGGCCTCGAGCGGATCATGGCAGGCAAGATCACCTTCGACGGCGATGTCGTCTATGACCGGGCCAGGCACGTGAACAAGCTTGGGACCCGTCGGATGCTCGACCGCGGCCTTTACTACCTGCCCTCGGACCGCCGCCAAGAGGGCCTGGTGATGATGCAGAACGTGCGGGAGAACGTGTCACTGCCCTCGCTCGGGCTGGGCAAGTTCTCGAACCGCCTGTTCCTGCGCCGCAACAACGAACGCAAGGTCGTGCGCGACATCGCACAGAAGCTGGACCTGATGCCGCTCAACATCGAGCGCGACCTGGAACACTTCTCCGGCGGCAACCAGCAGAAGGTGCTGGTCGGCAAGTCGCTGGTGCGGGACGTGAAGCTCTTTGTCTTTGACGAGCCGACGGTCGGCGTCGACGTCGGCGCGCGGGTGGCGATCTACGAGTTCATCCGCGATCTCTGCGAGGCAGGTGCCGGCGTGCTCCTGATCTCCTCGGACTTGCCGGAGATCCTGCACCTCGTACACCGCACCTACGTGATGTACCGCGGCGAACTGCGCGCCGAGCTAGATCAATCCGAAATCTCGGAGGAGACGGTGCTGCACCACTTCTTCGAGAAGGAGGATGAGGCGTGATCCGGAGGGAGAGTTTATGGCCGATGTAGCCCAGCAGCGTCCGACGGCGTTGGAGAGGGCGGAGTATTTTGCGACGCTCATCTTCGTCCGCGCGGGCGTGCTCCCTTGGTTCCTCATCATCGCAATCATTGTCTTTGCGATTACCACAGACAATTTCTTCAGCGGCCGCAATCTCATGCAGGTCGCGCGCCAGTCCACCTACCTGATCATGGTCTCCATGGGCCAGATGGTCGTGCTGTTGACCGCAGGCCTCGATCTCTCGGTGGGCGTCATGTTCGCCCTGGTCTCGGTCATCACATCGATGACCATGGTCGGCGTGTGGGACGGCGGCGAGGCCACCACGGCCGCAATCCTTATCGGCTGCCTCGCCGGCTTTGGCGCCGGCACCGGCATCGGCGTGGTCAACGGCATCGGCGTGGCGGTCTTCCGCGTGCCGCCCTTCATGATGACGCTGGCGATGTCGTCCATCGTCTTCGGCATCGCGCTCATGATTACGGGCGGCACGCCGATCTACGGCATGCCGGACAACTTCGCAAACGTCCTCGGCTACGGCAGGGGAATTGGTGTCCCGATCCCGATCTGGATCACCATCGGGTTCATCATCCTGATGTACGTGTTCCTCAACTGGACCCGGATGGGGCGCTATCTCTACGCGCTGGGCGGCAACCTCAAGGCCTCGCAGCTTTCCGGCATTAGCACGCGCTTCTACCTGTTTATGGCCTACGTCGTGACCGCCGCGATCACGACCATCGGCGCCATCATGCTGACCGCGCGGCTGGAGAGTGGCGAGGGCAACATCGGCAAGGAGTACCCGCTGCTCTCGATCGCGGCCTGCGTGATCGGTGGTGTCAGCCTCTTCGGCGGCACCGGGCGGCTGCCCAACGTGGTGCTCGGCGCCATCTTCATCATCCTCGTGCAGAACGGCATGAACCTGCTGCGCATCAGCTCCTACATGCAGCTGGTGGTGATCGGCATCCTGCTCATCCTCGCGGTGATCGCCGACAACTACCGGCAGAAGCTGCTGCTCATGCTGAGAGACTAGTTCTCCAAAACCAAAGCTCAGAGTTAAGAGATGGCTGCAAACGGACAACTGCCCGTTATCTCGGGCGATTCCCACGTTATCGAGCCGGCGGACCTGTGGACCAAGCCGCTCGGCGCGCGCTACGGCGATGCCGTGCCGCGCATGGTGTCCGAGCATGCCGGCGTCGAGGGCGACCACTTCTTCACGGGATTCGAATACGTCCGCGTGGACGAGATCGTGGAGGGCGACGAGGAGCTGCAGCGGAAGCTCGTGGGCTCAGGCACCGACCCTGCAATTCGGCTGGAGTGCATGAAAGAGGACGGTGTCGTCGGCGAGATCGTGAACTCGACCTGGATGCTCTATGCGATGCGCGCGCGGGACGACCGGCTGGTCGAGGACCTGTGCAGCGTGTTCAACGACTGGCTCGCCGAATACTGCTGCCACGCGCCGAAGCAGCTCTACGGCACCTCGATGATCCACATGGCGGACATCGACTGGGCCTGCAAGGAGCTGGAGCGAACCGCGAAGCGCGGATTGAAGAGCGTGATCATCAACTGCGACTCCCGCCCCGAGTGGCCGCCGTTCCAAGACAAGCACTACGATCCCTTCTGGGCGCTCGCGCAGGAGCTGGACCAGCCGGTGACGCTCCACATCATCACCGGAAACGAGGTCGACCCCTTCGTCCTGCACGGGCCTGAGCGCATCAACGTGCCGCGCACCTGCATCGGCGTCTTGGCGGAGGCCGGGCCCGTGCTCGCCAACGAGTTCATTTTCGGCGGCGTCCTCGACCGCTTCGAGGACCTGAAGCTCGTGCTCTCGGAGTACGAGGTCTGCTGGCTACCCTACTGGCTGTTCCGCGCCAAGCAGATTCAGGACGACTTCGGCCCGGCGCTGGACATCCCCAAGATCAAACGGCCCATCGAGGAATACATGGGCCAGATCTATCACGGGCTGATCGACGACCCCTACCTCGACAAGGTGCTGGACGTGATCGACCCGAAGACCATCATGTGGGGCTCGGACTTCCCCCACGCGCGCTGCACCTATCCGAATACGATGGCGGTAATTGATCGTGTCTTCGGCCATCTGGACGAGGAGACGCGGCGCGACATCACCTTCAACAACTGCGCCCGCTTCTACAACTTTGACCTGCCAACCGCTTGAACGGGCGCAGGCCCGCGTTTATCCCGATTAGCGCCAGCCCCTGTCCGCGAGGAGAGTCGCGAACGGGTCCATTGTGCGGGCCCGCGCTCGCTCGATGCGCATGACCTCGCCGTCAGCCACGGTGAAGAACGAGAGCTCGCTGTGGATGCAACCGGCCGGGCAATCGCCCCACGCGTTGCGAAAGACGAAGTGCCAGGTACCCTGCACCTTGGCCGCGTCGACATCGGGGCTACCCCCTACCATCCACTCGGGCCGGGCGTAGTCGACGCCGTCGATCGTGAAATAGGCAAAAGCTGCTTCCACCACGTCCACGCGCTCGTCCACGTCCAGGAAAGCGTAACCGCCAAAGCGGAGCGTCTCGGCGGCCTTAAGCCCCAACTTCGCATTGAGGGCATCGAAGATCGCGTGCCCGGTGGGCGGTGGGGCGAGCGCAGTCTCGTCGTTCCAGATGCCGATGACGGTGTCTCGTAGCTCACCCTCGAGGCCAAGTATGATCCTCCCCGGCCTGTATTCCTCTCGCACGCGAACGTCTGCCATCGCCGGATACGCGCGGCGAATAAGCGACAGTGCCTGCTTGACTTCGTGACGGAGCGCGTACTGGCGCTCGTCGTCCAAAAAAAGGCCACCGCCTCCTCTTCGAAGAATGCGGTCGGCCAGGAACTGCGCTTCGGCGTCGGCCGCTCCCCAGGGAGTCGGGTGGAGGTAGGTCGTATCGTCGGACTCAGCCGGGTCAGCCGGGATGACCGCCGTCACGGAGCCGATCAGGACCATGGCGCAGCCCACGACGAGCGCCCACCGAGAGCGGAGCGGGCGACCTCCGAACCACCGTCCCTTGTGAAGAAGCCGCAATAGCAGTCACCCCGGCCGTTGAGGCGACGATCTCACGGGAATACGACGGAATTATGGCGCATCCTCGTATTCGTGCCTCCAGGCACGATGTGGGAGTTTTCGGCCAAGCGAGGGTTCCACTTGGCTGTTCTCAAGTCCTATCATCGAAAGTAGGAACGCTCGTTCAACAGAGCTTCCGAGACGGGGAGAGGTCAATCGCATGCCACGCATCGTTCGATTTGCCAGACACGGCGGCCCGGAGGTCCTGGAGGTTCGCGAAGAGCCGCTTGAAGAGCCGGGGGAGGGCGAGGTTCGCCTCAAGATCGAGGCGATCGGACTCAACCGGGCGGAGATCATGTTGCGGAACGGCGCCTATGTCTCGTACCCCAGCTTCCCTTCCCGGATCGGGATCGAGGCAAGCGGCGTGATCGATGCGCTGGGGCCTGGCGTCTCGGGCCTCTCCGTCGGCGACCGCGCCGGTGCCGTTCCCTTCAATTCGTGGGACCAGTGGGGAAACTGGACCAGCGATTCGGTCAACAAGTACGGCCTCTACGGCGAGAGCGCGGTGGTGCCCGCGTTCTGCGTCGCGCGCAATCCTGACGGGATTTCCGAGGTCGAGGCCGGCGCGATCTGGTGCCAGTACGGCACCGCGTGGGGCGGGCTCGTCGATCACGCCGGTGTATCGTCCGATGACATCGTGCTGGTCACGGCGGCGAGCAGCAGCGCCGCGCTCGCCGGGCTGCAGATCGCGAAGAACGCCGGTGCCGTGGTTATCGCGGCCACGCGCAAGTCGGATAAAGCTGAATTCTTGCTCGGGGCCGGCGCCGATCACGTCGTTGCCACCGAGGAGGAGGATCTCGAGTCCCGCGTAAAGGAGATCACCGGCGGCCAAGGCTTCACCATCGCCTACGACCCGGTGGGCGGTGCCTTCATCGGCGATCTCGTCGCGGCGGCGCAGCCCTACGGGCTCATCGTCAACTACGGCAACCTCCGCACTGAGCCGATCGACCTGCCCGTCCTGCCGATGCTCGCCAAGCGGCTCTTCTTCAAATTCCACAGCCTGTACGACACGATGCGCCTGCCGGAGAAACGCGCCGCCTGTTTTGCCTTCGTGCACGACGAAGTCGCCTCCGGCGCATTGAAGCCGATCGTCGACCGGACCTTCCCTCTGGAGGAGATCGTAGACGCGCACCGCTACATGGAATCCAACGTGCAGCGCGGCAAGATCGTCGTCACCACCTGAGTGGCGTCGACTTCGGTGCGCCGGATTGGCGCGGGTGGCAGCCACCCTTCTGTCAAACCCGCGCCGCCTCGGGCGTGGACGACGACGGCCCTCTCCATCCCGTTTACCACCGTGCCACGAGCCGGACGCCGATGCGGTGCTCCGCCGCGCCGCTGCCGACGGCGCTCTCGAGCCGGCGTGTCTCCGTCGACAACTGGAACGTACCGGCGCCGCCGGGCACGGCACCCGCTAGCAGGCTGCTGAAAAACTCTGATGTTCCCAACTTGTTCTGAAAAATTGTTGGAACGAAGGAGAATCAAATTTCGAACAAAAGGGAATCATCGGCGGGGTCCGAATAGTTTTTCAGCAACCTGCTAGTGCGACATCAGCACCGGCACGGTCATCTGGCGCAGAATGTCGCGGGTCACGCCGCCCAGCAGCACCTCGCGCATGCGGTGGTGGCCATAGCCGCCCATGACGAGCAGGCCCGCCCCGAGATCGCTGATCTCGGAGAGAAGGGCGTCGCTCGCGCCAAGGTCCGACGAGCTGATCGCGTGCCTGGCATCCGCGCTGACGCCGTGCCGCGCCAGGTAGGTGCTGACTTCGGCACCCGGAATGTGCTTGCCGTCGCCAGTGTCGATACCGAGAACGATCACCTTGCTGGCCTGCTGCAGGAGGGGCAGCGCGTCGGCGAGTGCGCGCTTTGCCTCGCGGGTGCCGTTCCAGGCAAGCATGACGGTCTCCGCATTGACACTGAAGGAGCCGGCGTATGGCCAAACCAGCACCGGCCCGCCTGCGGCGAGCACCGCGCTGTCAGCCAGCCCGGAGATGCTGTTCTCATCGTCGGGGTCGGTCTGGCCGACGATCGTGATGTCGGCGTAGTGGGCGCTCGTGGTAACGCCATCGACCGGGTCCCCCGTCAGCAGCCGCCATTCGGACGGCACCGTCGACTTCGCCATCCGTTGGGCGAATTGCCGCTCGGCCTGCTCGGCGAGCGCCCGCTGTTCCGTATCCAGCCGCTTGTAGACCTCGGTGGAAAGCTCGAAGCTCGCGAAACCGGGCACGACGAGACGAGGCAGCACGTAAACGCCGGTCACCCTGCCTTCGTGTCGTTCGGCCAGCTCGATCGCGGCCTCGAGCCGCTCGTGCGAGCGCTTATCCTGAGCCAGATGTACGACGATGTCCCTGTACGCCATGGTCAAGCCTCCTTCTCCGCACCGGCCCGCGCGTGACACCCCGGCCGTGGAGCGCAGGCCAGCCTAACCAAGCGACCGAGGGCGCGGTATGACATGGGTCATACTGGCTCTCAGTGCGCCATCAGGACCGGCACGGTCGTCTCGCGCAAGATGTCGCGGGTGACCCCGCCGAACAGCCTCTCGCGCAAGCGATGATGGCCGTATCCGCCCATGACCAGCAGGCCGATGCCGCAATCGCCGACCTCGGAGAGCAGGACATCGCCCGTGTGGATGCCGAAGGTGGTCCGTGTATGCCGGGCCTCCGCCCTGACTCCATGGTGCGCCAGATGCGTGCTGATGTCGGCGCCGGGTATATGCCTGCCGTCGTTCCTGTCGACGCCGAAGACGATCACCTTGCGCGCCTGTTGCAGGAGCGGCAGCGCGTCCGCGAGCGCGCGCGTCGCCTCGCGGGAGCCGTTCCAGGCGACCAGGATCGTCGCCGCGGTGACGCGAAAGGAGCCGGCATAGGGCCAGACCAGCACCGGTCCGCCCCCGCCGAGCACGACGCCGTCTGCCAGTCCGTCGACGGTGCGTCCGTCATCGGGGTCGGTCTGGCCGACGATGGTGATGTCGGCGTAATGCGCGCTCGTGGAGACGGCCTCCACGGGGTCGCCCGTCATGAGGCGCCATTCGCACGGCACGTGCGTCCTCGCTGCGCGCTCGGCGAACTGTGCTTCAGCCCTTTCGGCGAACGTGCGCTCCTCGGTATCCAGCCGCTTCAGGACCTCAGGCGGAACCTCGCAGCGGACGAACCCGGGAATGTTGCGCGGGGACAACACGTAGACGCCGGTCACGCGGCCTTCGTGACGTTCGGCCAGCTCGATTGCGGCATCGAGCCGCGCCGCCGACCGGTTGTCGACGCCGAGATGCACGACGATGTCCTTGTACTCCATGATTGCTCTCCTTCACCTCAACACTCGCCCGAAGGCGAGGTGGTTTCTCGGTCGGATCGCAATTCCCTTCAGCAACGTCTGTCTGTCCATTCCAGGTGCTCGGGCAGGTCCGGAGGTGAACCGGGCGGGGCGCAGGCCTCGGCGATCTGCGTGTCCGAGAGGTCGCAGGACCGGCCGAGTCGGGTGCCGTCGAGGCCCGCGACGCCACGGGCGGGCGCCTGGGCGCGACCCAAAGGGCAGCGCCGCGCAGATCATGACCGTGGCGATGAGTGCGGGTTAGTGTCGGCGCGGGTCCGGCAGGGCCAATGTGAGAGCACACGGCGGCCGGCAAACGCCGTCCGGGCGTCTGTCGCAATCGCCGCCAAGCCGTCATCTGCCGTGCCCTCTCATCGTCATCTCCCTGTGAATTGGTGAGAGGGATCGACCGGTGCAAGGCCGGCACCATCGGAGATACGGGGAGAGCTCTGCCGGACTACGCCGGGCCTTCTCGGGAGGGAACCTGAGCCAACGCCCGGCCGGCAAGCACGATCTGCTCGCCCACGGAACACGTAGTCTCGAACTCGACACGCCGGCGCTCCGGGATCAGGCGGTCCACCACCGCCCGCGCCACCACCTCGTCGCCGGGCCTGACCGGCGCGGTGAATCGGAGAGACTGCGACAGGTAGATGCAGCCCGGCCCCGGCATCCGGGTCCCGATCACCGTCGAAATTAATGCTGCGGTGCACATGCCGTGCACGATCCGGCCGCCGAAGCGCGACTGCTCGGCGAAGTCGTCGTCGAAGTGGAGCGGGTTGGTGTCGCCCGTGAGATCGGCGAAGAGCCGCATCTCCTCGTCGTTGATGATGCGCCCGTATTCTGCGCTCATGCCAATCTTCAGGTCCTCGAAGAAATAACCGAATCGGGCATCGCCCGGGGCCGCCTGGGCCGCCTGCTCCATGATCGAACGTCCTCCTCTTGCGTTGCCGAGCGGCGGATTGTGCGGTGCAACAAGGCTCGTGACAAGCGCGCCCCAACGCATGCCGTCTGCCGTCGGCGGCGCCCCACCGCGCCCGCCCTGTTCGCTGGCGCGGACGCGCGGTATATGTGGCGCTCCGGCGGGGGCGGCGTCGTTCGCCTGCGGCGCGGCAATGAGGGGAGGAGAACCGATGGCCAAGTTTCCGACGGTGCGCACACCGACGATCGAAGAGGTCCTCGACATCGCCGAGGGCTACGGCATGACCATCACGGTCGAGGACGCGGAATCGTTCCAGGGCCTGATGGCGGGCACGATCGCGTCCTACCACCGGCTCGACGATCTCGACGAGCCGAAGCTGCCGGTGAAATACCCGCGCAGCACCGGCTACCGGCCGCCGCCGGAGGAGAACCCCTACAACGCCTGGTACTGGAAGTCCGAGGTCAAGGGCAAGTCGAGCGGGCCGCTCAAGGGCAAGCGGGTCGCGCTCAAGGACAACATCTGCCTCGCCGGCGTGCCGATGATGAACGGCGCCACGGTGCTCGAGGGCTACGTGCCCGACATCGACGCCACCGTGGTGACCCGCATCCTCGATGCCGGCGGCACCATCGTCGGCAAGGCTGCCAACACCTACCTCTGCTTCGACGGCGGCAGCGCCACCACGGCCACCGGCATGGTGGAGAACCCGCACAAGAGGGGCCACACCTGCGGCGGCTCCTCCGCCGGCAGCGGCGTGCTGGTGCTCACCGGCGAGGCGGACATGGCGCTCGGCGGCGACCAGGGCGGCTCGATCCGCATGCCGGCCTGCTGGAGCGGCATCTACGGGCACAAGCCCACGCACGGCCTGGTGCCCTACACCGGCATCTTCCCCATCGAGATGACCCTCGACCACACCGGCCCCATGGCGCGCTCGGTGAGCGACGTGGCGGCCCTGCTCCAGGTCATCGCCGGGTCGGACGGGCAGGACCCCCGCCAGATCGGCACCAAGACCCAGCGCTACACGAGCGCCGTCGGCAAGGGCGCGGACGGCATGAAGATCGGCGTCGTGAAGGAGGGCTTCGGCCATCCCGAGAGCGAGGACGCCGTCGACAGCTGCGTGCACGCGGCGGTCCGGCGTTTTGCCGAGCTCGGCGCCACGGTCGACGAAATCTCGATCCCCATGCACCTTGACGGGCCGCACATCTGGAACGGCATCGCGGTCGAGGGCGCCACCGCGCTGATGCTGAAGGGCAACGCCTTCGGCACCAATTGGGAAGGCTACTACACCACCTCGCTGATGGACGCCTACGCGCGCGGCTGGCGCTCGCGGCCGGACGATCTTTCGGAAACCGTGAAGTACGTCATGATGCTCGGCGAGTTCATGCACCGCGAGTACCACGGCCGCTACTACGCCAAGGCGCAGAACCTGAGCCGCCGGCTGCGCGAGACCTACGACGCGGCGCTCGCGGAATACGACGTGCTCGCGATGCCGACGCTGCCCATGTTGGCAACCAAGCTGCCGGAGCCGGACTGCTCGCGCGAGGAGTATGTGGACGCCGCGCTGAACATGCTGGCGAACACCTGCCCGTTCGACGCCACGGGCCATCCGGCCATGACAGTGCCCTGCGGCAAGGCGGACGAGTCGCCGATCGGCCTGATGCTGATCGGCAAGCGCTACGACGACGCGACCGTGATCCGGGCCGGCGGCGCCTTCGAGAGCCTCGGCGTCTACACGGTGTCGACCGTATAGTCCGTACCGGGCAGCCGGCTCGGCCGGCCGCACTTCTCAAGGGGCGCCTCCCGGCTCGGGCGGTGCCCTTTTTTTGTCGCAGTCGCGGCCGGCGTCATCCGGTCGCGTGGGACGGATCTGGACAGTTGTTGGTGGGATTCGCCGCGATCGATCGGGATTAGGTGGGATGCAGCGAGATAAGAGAGAGATAGGTGGGAATAGCGGGAAACGCGGGATGGAGCGGGACAAGTGGGATCGATCAGATCAACTGGGATGCAGCGGGATGAGTGGGATCGAGCGGGATGAGTGGGATCGAGCGGGATAAGTGGGATTGAGTGGGATGAGCGAGACAGGCGGGACAGGTGGGATGCCGCAGGGCGGACGGCGCTGCCCTCGGTCGCCGCGCGCCCGCCTGTCCTGCCCGTTGCGGCCCGTTCGCCCCCGCACCTCATGGCCCGATGATGGCGCGCGCGCCGCGCGCCGTGCACCGCACCATGGTCCGGGGCGTCAGCCGATGACCGCCGTCGCCTCCACCTCGCAGCGGACATCGGGCGAATAGAGGGCCTGGACGCCCATCAGCGTCATCGAAGGCGGCGTGAGGCCGGCGAAGAGCTTCCTGTTGGCTTCGTTAACCACCTCGCCTTCCTCCGGCACGTAGTTCGCGACGTAGGTGTTGAGGCGGACGATATCCGCCACCGTCCCGCCGGCCTCGGCGAGCACGCGCCGGATGTTCTCGTGCGCCTGGGCAAGCTGAGCCGCGAGGTCCGGCCCCACCGACTCGCTGTTCGCGTTCCAGCCGACCTGGCCCGAGAGATAGACGGTCTTGCCGCCCTCGGCCACGACGGCGTGGCTGAGGCCGTAGGTCACATAGTCCGGCACGTGGTCCGGGTTGATGTGGGTGAACTTGGCCATGGGGCCCTCCGTCGTTGCGGCCGGGGCGCGCGGCGGCGCCTCAGGCGGTCTTCTGCTCCGCGAGGTCGAGGTCTTCGATCATGGTCTCGCGCATCTTGAACTTCTGGATCTTGCCGGTCACGGTCATCGGGAACTCGTCCACGAAGCGCACGTAGCGCGGCACCTTGAAGTGGGCGATCTGGTCCTTGCAGAAGGCCTTGATCTCGTCCGCGTTCGCGTCTTCGCCCTCGCGCAGCTTGATCCAGGCGCAGAGCTCCTCGCCGTACTTCTCGTCCGGCACGCCGATCACCTGTACGTCCTGCACCTTGGGGTGGCGGTAGAGGAACTCCTCGATCTCGCGCGGATAGACGTTCTCGCCGCCGCGAATGACCATGTCCTTGATGCGGCCCACGATGTTGCAATAGCCCTCGGCATCGATGGTGGCCTGGTCGCCGGTGTGCATCCAGCCGGCGCCGTCGATCGCCTCCTCGGTCTTCTCCTCGTCGTTCCAGTAGCCGCGCATGACCGAATAGCCGCGGGTGAGCAGCTCGCCGGTCTCGCCGCAGGGCACTATCCTGCCGTCCTGGTTCACGACCTTGACCTCGACGTGGGGGTGGACGCGGCCCACGGTGGAGACCCGGCGCTCGATCGGATCGTCGGTCGCCGACTGGAAGCTCACCGGGCTAGTCTCGGTCATGCCGTAGGCGATGGTCACCTCTTCCATGTGCATCTGGCCGATCACCCGGCGCATCACCTCGATGGGGCAGGGCGAGCCCGCCATCGTGCCGGTGCGGAGCGAGGAGAGATCGAAGCCCGCGAACTCCGGATGGTCGAGCTAGGCGATGAACATGGTGGGGACGCCGTAGAGCACGGTGCAGCGCTCCGCCTCCACCGCGCGCAGCACCTCCAGCGGGTCGAAGGCCTCGCTCGGGTAGACCATGGTCGCGCCGAAGGCGGCCGACATCAGGTTGCCCATGACCATGCCGAAGCAGTGATAGAGCGGCACCGGGATGCACACCCGGTCGCGCTCGCTCAAGCCTAGCGTCACGCCGTTGAAGTAGCCGTTGTTGAGGATGTTGTGATGGCTGAGCGTCGCCCCCTTGGGGAAGCCCGTGGTGCCGCTGGTGAACTGGATGTTGATGGGGTCGTCGAACTGCAGCCGGCCGGCCAGCGCCTGCAGCCGGTCGCGCTCGGCCGCGCCCGCGAGCCCCGGCACCTCGGCGAAGTTGTACATGCCGACCGTGGTCTCGGTGCCGAGGCGCACTACGGTCTCCAGGTGCGGCAGCGTCGCAGCCTTCAGCGCGCCGGGGCGGGCCCGGTCGAGCTCCGGCGCCAGCCTGCGCAGCATCTCGATGTAGCGGCTCGACTTGAAGGCTTCGGCGGTGACCAGCGCGCGGCACTCCACCTTGTTCAGCGCGTATTCCAGCTCGGCCAGGCGATAGGCCGGGTTGATGTTGACCAGGACCAACCCGGCCTTGGCCGCGGCGAACTGCGTCACCGTCCATTCGCTGTTGTTGGGCGACCAGATGCCGATGCGATCGCCCGGCTCCAGGCCGAGCGCGAGCAGGCCGGCGGCGAACGCGTTCACCTTCTCCGTAAGCGTGCCGTAGCGCCAGCGCACGTCCTGGTGCGGCACCACCAGCGCCTCGTTGTCCGGGAAGCGCGCGGCGGTCCGGTCGAGCTGCGCGCCGATGGTGAGGCCGAGCAGCGGCTTCCCGCTCGCACCGCTCACGTAGCTCATGCCCTGCGGCGTCATCGTCCGTCCCTACGTCGTCCGGGCTGCCCGCCGCTGCGGGCAGGGAGCGCCGGTGCCCAGGGGCGGAATCGAACCACCGACACGCGGATTTTCAGTCCGCTGCTCTACCAACTGAGCTACCTGGGCCTAGGCCGGCACGCGGGCCTGTGTATAGGACACGGCGCGGCACCTGTCCATGCGCCGGGTGCGGCCGTGGCCGCCGTCAAACCGCGAGGTACTGCAGGGCGGCAAAAGCTGCGTAGCCCAGCAGCAGGAGCACGCCGAAGGGCCGCCCGAGCCGGACGCCGGAGAGCATCGCCGCGATCACCAGGCCGGTGACTCCCGCCAGCACCCAGATGTCGAGATGCATGATCTCGTCGGGCACCGGCAGCGGCGTCACCACGGTCACGACGCCCAGGATCGCCAGGATGTTGAACACGCTGGAGCCGAGCACGTTGCCGATCGCAACCTCTGTGTGCTTGCGGTAGGCCGCCACCACGGTGGTCGCGAGCTCCGGCAGTGAGGTGCCGACCGCCACCACGGTGATGCCGATCACGGTCTCGGTGATCCCGAGCCCGCGCGCGATGATCGTGGCGGCGCCCACCATCAGGTGCGCGCCGATACTGACGCCAGCGAGCCCCAGCAGCGCCGTGGGCACGGCGAGCCAGATCGGCTTCGGCAGATGCTGGCGCTCCTCAGCCTCCTGCCGATGGCGGGCGCCAATCTCACCTGCCAGCCGCCGCTCGTGCCAGTAGGAAGCAACGGTCATCACCCCGAGCAGGACCAGCATCAGCGCGCCCTGCCACGCGACAACGGTGCCGAACGAGATGAAGACGGCGAGCAGCGCGGTCGCCCCTACCAGCACGGCGCCGTCCCGCATCGCCGCCTGCCTCGACACCAGCACCGGCGTGATCGCGATGGCGAGGCCGAAGATGAGGAGCAGGTTGGCAATGTTGCTGCCGATCACGTTGCCGAAGGCAATGCCCGGCGAGCCCCTGAGCGCGGCCTGCAAGGTGACGACCAGCTCCGGCATCGAGGTGCCGAAGGCCACGACCGTGGCCCCGATGAGCAGGGGCGAAACGTTCAACCGCCGGGCAAGCGACACCGAACCCCGCACCAGCGCCTCACCGCCCACGAAGAGCAGGATGAACCCGCCGACGAGCTGGAGATGGGTCAGCGGGTCGAGCATCTGCCTCTATGGCTTGCGGCGGCGGACGCGGCGCGCCGCTCAAGGGCATAACGGCCGTGCGGTTGGGCCGGATCGGGGACGAGCGCGAGCGGGATGCCGAGCCAGCGCGCCAGCACGTCCTCCTCGGGCTGGGTAAGCGCTTCCAGCAGCGCCGGCGCAGCGCGGAGCGTCAGCGCCCGCGCCCCGCTCGCCGCCTCGCGCCGGGCGGCGACGGCCGCCTCGTGCGCACCCGCCTCCAGCCGCAGCCGGCGTCCGCCGAACGGGCCGCCAGCCGTTTCGGTGAGCGCCTGGCGCAGGCTCGGGCCGAGCCGCTGGCGGTTGACCTCCACCACCCCGCCGGCGGTGACGCCGAGCACGCGGTGGGGGGTCCGGTCGGCCGCGAGCGCGCGCTTCAGCGCCCCGATTTGCGCCTCGCGCCGACGGGCCCCGCCGCGGCCCGCGAAGTCGATGACGATCAGCCCGCTCAGGTTGCGCAAGACGATCTCCCGGCCCGCCGCCTCGGCGGTCTCGGCCGCAGCGGCAGCGGCGGCCTGGCTCGTGTCGACGTCCATGGCGGTTAGCGCGCGGGTCTCCTCGACCGTAAGCC
>JAJEEP010000046.1 GCA_022820945.1 Alphaproteobacteria bacterium
GACGTGCGCCGTCGCGATCGTGATCCCACGCTCGCGCTCCTCCGGCGCCTTGTCGATCTCGTCGAACGGCACAAAGTCCGCGCCGCCCGTCTCGCCGAGTATCCGCGTGATCGCCGCCGTCAGCGTCGTCTTCCCGTGGTCAACGTGACCGATCGTCCCAACGTTGCAGTGCGGCTTCGTACGCTCAAACTTCTCCTTAGCCATCGGTGCTCTCTCTCAGGAGGTCTTGATCTTGGTCGTGGTCACGCGATCAGGCGTAGCGGGCGCGGACTTCGTCCGACACCGCCGAGGGCACCTGATCGTAGTGATCGAACTCCATCGTGAACTGCGCCCGCCCTTGGGTGAGCGAGCGCAGGGTGTTGACATAACCGAACATGGTCGCAAGCGGAACCATGGCGCGAATTACCTGGGCGTTGCCGCGCGGCTCCATGCCGCCGATGTGCCCGCGCCGTGAATTGAGGTCGCCGATCACGTCGCCCAGGTAATCCTCGGGCGTCACCACCTCGACCTTCATCATGGGCTCCAGCAGCGTCGGCGCGGCACCCTGCAGGGCGTCGCGAAACGCCGCGCGCGCGGCGACCTCGAACGCGAGCGAGCTGGAATCGACGTCGTGCGACGCGCCGTCGACGAGCCGGGCCTTGAAATCGATGACCGGGAAGCCTGCAACGATGCCGGCGTGCCGCGCCTCATCGATTCCCTTCTCGACCGCCGGAATGTACTCCCTGGGCACGGCGCCGCCCACGACCTCGCTCTCGAACGCGAAGCCTTCGCCGGGCTCCACCGGCTCCAGCACGATCTTGACCCGCGCGAACTGACCGGCACCGCCGGTCTGCTTCTTGTGCGTGTAATCGACCGTCGATTCGCGCCCGATGGTCTCGCGATAGGCCACCTGCGGCTGGCCGACGTTGGCGCCCACCTTGAACTCGCGGCGCATGCGGTCGACCAGGATGTCGAGATGCAGCTCGCCCATGCCCTTGATCACGGTCTGCCCGCTCTCGGGATCGGCGGTCACGCGGAAGGACGGGTCTTCCTCGGCGAGCCGGGCCAGCGCAACGGAGAGCTTGTCTTGATCTGCCTTGGTCTTGGCCTCGACCGCGACCTCGATCACCGGATCGGGGAATTCCATCCGCTCCAGCACCACCGGGTGCGCGGGGTCGCTCAGGGTCTCGCCTGTCGTCGTGTCCTTGAGGCCGGCGATGGCCACGATGTCTCCGGCCCGCGCCTCCTGGATATCCTCGCGGGAGTTGGCGTGCATCAGCAGCATCCGGCCGACCCGCTGCTTGCGGCCCTTGGCGCTGTTGAGCACCTGCCTGCCGGTCTGGATCATGCCCGAATAGACGCGCACGAAGGTGAGCGAGCCGACGAAGGGATCGGTCATCACCTTGAAGGCGAGCGCGGACAGCGGCTCGTCGTCGCTGCAGGAGCGCTCGACCTCCTTGTCCTTGCCGGGCACCACGCCATGGACCGGCGGCACGTCGGTCGGCGCCGGCATGAAGTCGCACACCGCGTCCAGCAACGGCTGCACGCCCTTGTTCTTGAAGGCGGAACCGGTCAGCACCGGCACCAGCTGGCCCGACAGCGTGCCGATTCGCAGACACCGCTTGATCGCCGCCTCGTCCGGCTCCTCGCCCTCGAGGAAGCGCTCGAGCACGGCGTCGTCCATCTCGACCACCGCCTCGATCAGCGCTTGACGGCTGGCCTCGGCCTCGGCCTGCATATCGTCGGGCACGTCGTCGACGGTGAACTCCGCGCCGAGGGTCTCCGATTTCCAGACGATCGCCCTCATGGCGATCAGGTCGACGACCCCGATGTGCTTCGCCTCGGTGCCGATGGGCAGCTGGATCGCGACCGGATTGGCGCCCAGCCGCTCCCGAATCATCTCGATGCAGCGGGGGAAGTCGGCGCCGACGCGGTCCATCTTGTTGACGAAGCAGATGCGCGGCACGTTGTACTTGTCAGCCTGGCGCCAGACCGTCTCGGACTGCGGCTCGACGCCCGCGACCGCGTCGAACACCGCGACCGCGCCGTCCAGCACCCTGAGCGAGCGCTCGACCTCGATGGTGAAGTCGACGTGGCCCGGCGTGTCGATGATGTTGATACGGTGGCCGCGCCAGAAGCAGGTGGTGGCGGCGGACGTGATGGTGATGCCGCGCTCCTGCTCCTGCTCCATCCAGTCCATGGTGGCGCTGCCCTCGTGGACCTCGCCCATCTTGTAGGACTTACCGGTATAGTAGAGCACCCGCTCGGTCGTCGTCGTCTTACCGGCATCGATGTGCGCCATGATGCCGATATTGCGGTAGCGTTCGAGGGGGGTGGTCCGAGCCATGATCTTGTTCTTGTCCGCGAACGCCTGCGCCTACCAGCGGTAGTGCGAAAAGGCGCGGTTGGCCTCGGCCATGCGGTGCGTGTCTTCCCGCTTCTTGACGGCAACGCCGCGGTTTGCCGCGGCGTCGAGGAGTTCGTTGCTGAGACGGTCGACCATCGTGGTCTCGGAGCGGTCCCGGGTCGCGCCGATTAGCCAGCGGATGGCAAGCGTCTGGCGCCGGTCGGGCCGGACCTCGGTCGGCACCTGGTAGGTGGCGCCGCCGACACGGCGGGAGCGTACCTCCACCGCCGGCTTCACGTTGTCGAGGGCCTCGTGGAATACCCGGACCGGGTCCTGCCCGGTCTTGTCCCTGATGCGGTCGAGCGCGCCATAGACGATGCGCTCGGCGGTCGACTTCTTGCCGGCGAGCATCAGCGAGTTCATGAACTTCGCCAGCACCACGTCGCCGTGACGGGGGTCGGGATTGACGGTTCTGCGCTCGGCGGCGCGGCGACGAGACACCGGGAGGCTCCTTCCGTCTCTCTATTTCGGGCGCTTGGCGCCGTACTTGGAGCGCCGCTGGCGGCGGTCCTGGATGCCCTGGGTGTCAAGCGAGCCGCGAATGATGTGATAGCGCACGCCCGGCAGGTCCTTCACCCGGCCGCCGCGAATCATCACCACGGAATGTTCCTGAAGATTGTGCCCCTCGCCGGGGATGTAGCTGGTCACCTCGAAGCCGTTGGTCAGCCGCACGCGTGCGACCTTGCGCAGCGCCGAGTTGGGCTTCTTCGGCGTCGTCGTGTAGACGCGCGTACACACGCCGCGCTTCTGCGGACAGGCCTGCAGCGCCGGCACCTTGTTGCGCGCGGTGGGCGGCGTGCGCGGCTTGCGTATCAGTTGGTTGATCGTCGGCATCGCGGCGGTTCCAGGTTCAACAGGCAGTGCGGCGCGTGCAGGTGGACCGGGGAAATCGGGGCCAGCCCGCTTCCCCGCCGCCGGCCTGCGCCGACCCATCGGAGGCTCTCTCGATCACAAGGCATGGCAGCGGGCGTCCGTACGCGCGCCGACCGGCCTCGTCGGCAAGAGGGTGGCGCATCCTAGTGATGGGCCTACCCACCGTCAAGCGGCAAAACCGGCGAAAAACCAAGAAATTCCGGGAGAGAATCGCGGGCGGGTTCGGGCCCGAGCATGTATCGTAGCACCGGCACCGGAGGGCGCGGAGAGACCCCAAAATGAACGTTCTGGTCGTGGGCTCGGGCGGACGCGAACACGCCCTCTGCTGGCAGCTCGCGGCGTCGCCGCTGCTGAGCGCGCTCTGGTGCGCGCCGGGCAACGCCGGCATCGAGAGCGAGGCGACCTGCGTGGCGCTCGACCCCATGGACTTCGACGGGCTGGCGGCCTTTTGCCGCGCGCAGGCGATCGACCTGGTCGTGGTGGGGCCGGAGGCGCCGCTCTGCGCCGGCCTCGTCGACCGGCTGGAAGACGAGGGCATCGCCGCCTTCGGCCCGCGCAAGGCCGCCGCGCGGATCGAGGGCTCCAAGGGCTTCATGAAGGAGCTCTGCACGCGCCACGGCGTGCCGACCGCCGCTTATCGGCGCGTTGCTTCGGTCCCGGAGGCCGAAGCCTTCATCGCGGAGCACGGGGCGCCCGTGGTGGTCAAGGCCGACGGGCTCGCCGCCGGCAAGGGCGTGGTGCTCGCCGAAACCGAGACAGAAGCCCTCGACGCCGCAAAGGCGATGCTGGGCGGCGCCTTCGGCGAGGCCGGCGCCGCGCTCGTGATCGAGGAGATGCTGGAGGGCGAGGAGGCGAGCTACTTCGCCCTGGTCGACGGCGAGACCGTGCTGCCGCTGGAGACGGCACAGGACCACAAGGCGGTGGGCGAAGGCGACACCGGGCCCAACACCGGCGGCATGGGCGCCTATTCGCCGGCGCCCGCGATGACGCCCGCGCTCTGCGAGGAGGCCCGCACAGGCATCGTCGAGCCGCTCGTGCGCGGCCTTGCGGCGGAGGGCATGCCCTATACCGGCGTCTTCTACGCCGGGCTGATGCTCACCGCCGACGGGCCGAAGCTGCTGGAGGTCAACGCCCGATTCGGCGATCCGGAGTGCCAGGTGCTCATGCCCCGGCTCAAGTCCGACCTGCTGGCGGCGCTGATGGCGGCACACGACGGCGAGCTCAGGGACTTCGATTTGCGCTGGCGCGACGAGGCCGCTCTCTGCGTGGTGCTCGCCACGGAAGGCTATCCGGGCGCCTACGAGAAGGGCAGCGCGATCGGCGGGATCGACGCAGCGGAAGGGCTCGACGACGTCATGGTGTTCCACGCGGGAACCGCCCGCACCGATGCCGGTATCGTTGCCGCAGGCGGGCGCGTGCTCGGTGTGACCGCACTGGGCACAGGCGTCGCCGCGGCCCAAAGCCATGCTTACGACGCTGTCGAGAAAATCGACTGGCCGGAGGGTTTCTGCCGCCGGGACATCGGCTGGCGGGCGCTTTAAGTACGTACGGCTGCTTGGCGAAGCGCGGCGCGGCCCTATAATCAAACCGATGACCAGCGACAATCGCCCGCTCGTGAGCCAGCACCCGGCGCGGACGCGCGCGCCGCACGGCGACGGTCTCAAATTTCTGGGCGTGACGCCGCTCCGCCCCTGCCCCTACCTGCCGGGGCGGCTGGAGCGCTCGATCGTCACCCCGCTCGCGGGTTCACGCGCCGAGACCGCTTACGACGAGATGCTGAGCGGCGGCTTCCGCCGCAGCCACCTCGCCGCCTATCGCCCGGCCTGTCCCGGCTGCCGGGCCTGCGTCTCCGCGCGGGTGTGCGCCGACGCGTTCGTGCCGAGCCGCTCGCTCCGCCGGGTGATCGCGCGCAACGCGGGAGTCGCGCTCAACGTGCTGCCGGCGCTGGCGCGGCCCGACCACTACGCGCTCTTTCGGCGCTATCTGGCGGCGCGGCACCCCGACGGCACGATGGCGGCCATGGGGCGCGAGGGCTACGGTGCGCTGGTCGAGGAGAGCGCGGTCGAGACCCGCCTCGCCGAGTTTCGCAGCCCCGGCGGACGGCTCTACGGCGTCTGCGTCTTCGACCTCGTCGCCGACGGGCTGTCAGCGGTGTATTCCTTCTATGAACCCACGCGGGTCAAGGACAGCCCTGGCAGCTATATGATCCTCAGGCTCGTGGAAGAGGCGCGCACACGAGCGCTGCCGTACCTCTATCTCGGCTACTGGATCGACGGCTGCGACAAGATGGACTACAAGGCCCGCTTTCGCCCGCTCGAGGTGCACGGCCCGCAGGGCTGGACCATCCTCGACGCCCGGCCGGACGGTCAGGGCGTCTCGGACCATTGACCGGAACCATGGAAGGGAGACCCAAGGACATGAGCACGAAGATCGGACGACGCAGTCTTCTCAAGGGAACGGCCATCGCAGGTGCGGCCGTGGCAGCCGCTGCGGCATCGAACTTCCCCGCGCCTGCGATCTCGCAGGGCAAGATGCAGCTCAAGCTGGCTACCTCGTGGCCGAAGCAGTTCCCCGGCCTCGGTACCGGCGCGCAGCGGCTCGCCGATCGCATCACCAACGCGACCGAGGGACGCATCGAGGTCAAGCACTACGGCGGCGGCGAGCTGGTACCGCCCCTCGGCTGCTTCGATGCGGTCTCTGAGGGCGCTGCGGACATGTACCACTCCGCCGAGTACTACTGGCAGGGCAAGTCCAAGGCCTTCAACTTCTTCGCCACGGTGCCCTTCGGGCTCACGGCGGACGAGGTCAACGCCTGGGTCTACCACGCCGGCGGTCAGGAATTGTGGGACGAGCTCTCGGCCGACTTCAACGTGAAGCCCTTCCTCGCCGGCAATACCGGTGTCCAGTGGGGCGGCTGGTTCAACAAGGAGATGAACTCGCTCGAGGACTACAAGGGCCTGAAGATGCGCATGCCGGGCCTCGGCGGAGAGGTGCTGCGCCGCATCGGCGCGAACGCCCTGCTGCTACCGGGCGGCGAGATCTATCCCGCGCTCGAGGCCGGTACCATCGACGCCACCGAATGGGTGGGGCCGTGGAACGACCTCGCCTTCGGCTTTTACAAGGTGACCAAGTATTACTATTGGCCCGGTTTCCACGAGCCCGGCACGGTCCTGACCTGCGGCGTCAACCGTGGCGTGTGGGAGAGCCTCAGCGCCGCGGACCAGAGCCTGATCGAGAGCTGCTGCGCGGCAGACAACGCCGCCATGCTGGCCGAGTTCAACGCGCGCAACGCCGGGGCGCTGGACACGCTCATCAACGAGCACGGCGTCCAGGTGCGGCGCGTGTCGGACGAGATGTTGAAGGCGCTCGGAGAAAATTCGGCCGACGTGGTCGCCGAGGTCGGCGCCGAGGGCGGCATCACCCAACGCGTCTACGAGAGCTTCAGCGCTTTCCGCAAGACCGCGGTGCCCTACCACGAGCGCTCGGAGCTGGCTTACGGGAACGCCCGGCTCCTGACCGCGTAGCACGCCGGCAACGCGTGCGGTCGGGGCGGGCGGTGCAAGCCCGCCCCGGCCGTCCGCGTCGCAACGGAAATAGCCCGGCGCCGCTGCGGGGCGCCGGAGAGGCGTGCACCAGGGCCGCCGCCGCGCTTGAGCGCTGGCCGCCTGAAAGGAGCGCCGGCCGGCTGACATGAGATGCAGGCGTCTCTCTCCGCTATAGCCGCGCTCACACGCGCAATCGACGTGGTCAACGAGCACGTCGGGCGCGTCGCGTCGTGGCTCGCCCTCCTCATGGTGCTCCTTCAGTTCGTCGTCGTGGTGATGCGCTACATCTTCGGGTGGGGCTACATCGCGATGCAGGAGGGGGTGATCTACCTCCACGCCACCCTCTTCCTGGTGGGTGCGGGCTACACGCTGCTCCACGGCGGCCACGTCCGCGTCGATATCTTCTACCGCGACGCGCGCCCGCGCATGCGTGCGCTCATCGACCTCATGGGCGTGATTCTCTTTCTGATGCCGGTCTGCGTGATCATAGGCTGGGCGAGCTGGCCCTATGTGGAGCAGTCCTGGTCGGTGTTCGAAAGCTCGGCGGAAACCAGCGGCATTCCGGCGATCTACGCGCTCAAGTCGATGATCCTCGCGTTCGTGGTGCTGATCGCGTTCCAGGGCCTCTCCTTAGCCCTTCACGCGGTGCTGACTCTCGCCGGCCGCCAGGCGAGCCACGACGACATCGCAGAAGCCGGCGGCGGGACCGCCTGATACGCCATGCCCATCGGCGAAGTCCTCGTCATCGTCATGTTCGTGACGACCTTCGCCTGTCTGCTGGCGGGCTTCCCGGTCGCCTTCACGCTCTCAGGCGTGGCCGCGCTGTTCGGGCTCTTCTCCTACGCCTTCGGCGTCTTCGACGTCAGCTTCTTGCGCGCCATGCCGCAGCGCATCTTCGGCAACGCGATGTGGAACGAGGTGCTGATCGCCGTGCCGCTCTTCATCTTCATGGGCGTGATGCTGGAACGCTCGAAGGTGGCGGAAGAGCTGCTGGAGGCCATGGGGCGCCTCTTCGGCGGCCTGCGCGGCGGCATCGGGCTCTCGGTGATCGCGGTCGGCGCGTTGCTCGCCGCCTCCACCGGGATCGTGGGCGCCACGGTGGTGACCATGGGCCTGCTCTCGCTGCCGACGATGCTGAGGCGCGGCTACGACCCCAAGCTCGCAACCGGGACGATCTGCGCCTCCGGCACGCTCGGCCAGATCATCCCGCCCTCGATCGTGCTGGTGATCCTCGGCGAGCAGATCTCCAACGCCTACGTCGATGCCCAGCGCGCCATCGGCAATTGGTCGCCGGAGCCGGTCTCGGTGGGCGACCTCTTCGCCGGCGCCCTGCTGCCGGGGATGGTGCTGGTCGCGCTCTACATGCTCTATCTGATGGTTGTCGCCTGGCTGCGCCCGGCGGCGGCTCCGGCGATTCCGCGCGGCGAGCTGGGCGGCGACTGGCGCGAGGTGTGGCGGCGCACCGGCCGCGCGCTGGTGCCGCCGATCGTGCTCATCATCGCCGTTCTGGGCTCCATCCTCGGCGGCATCGCGACCCCGACAGAGGCTGCCGCGGTGGGCGCCGTGGGCTCGCTGATCCTCGCGGGCGCCCGGCTCGCGCCCGATGGCGGCACCAGGCTCGAGCGCAGCGTCGGCAGCGCGCCGCTCTACCTCGCGGGCGGCGCCTTGATCCTGATGATGATCCTCGCCGGCGAGTTCGACCTCGTAATCACGCGGGCCGGCATCGGCGCGCCGGCGGTCGTCGCCTTCATTTGCTGCGGGCTTCTCGTCTACGGGATCTGGACGAGCCTCTGGCGGGTCTGGCGCGCGGGCGTGCTCGTGCCGGTCATGCGCTCGACCATGCAGATCAGCGCCATGGTCTTCGTCATCCTGATCGGCGCCGCCATGTTCTCGCTGGTGTTCCGCGGCCTCGGCGGCGACGAGATGGTCCACCAGGCGCTGTCGAACGTTCCCGGCGGGGTCATCGGCGCGATGCTCGTGGTCATGCTGATCATGTTCGCGCTCGGCTTCTTCCTCGACTTCATCGAGATCACGTTCGTGGTGGTGCCGATCATCGCGCCGGTGCTGCTGCAGATGGACATCAACCCGATCTGGCTCGGCATCATGATGGCGGTGAACCTGCAGACCTCGTTCCTGACCCCGCCCTTCGGCTTCTCGCTGTTCTACCTGCGCGGCGTGGCGCCGCGGACGGTGCGCACCGGCGAGATTTATCGGGGGGTCATCCCGTTCGTCATTATCCAGCTCGCTGCGCTCGCCGTGCTCGGCCTGTTTCCCGAGCTCACCACCTGGCTGCCGTCGGTCGTGTTCGACTGAGGCGCGCGGCCTAACGCTCCCTGGACCACGCCGTGACGACGTCGATCAGCGCGTCCGTGAGCCGGGCGAGGTCGGCCTCGCCGATGGTGAGCGCGGGCGTGACGTAGACGATATCGCCGAAGGGGCGGACCCAGACGCCGGCGTCGACGAACCGGGCCTTGAGCCAGTCGATGCGGCTCATGTCGTCGATCTGGATGACGCCGATGGCGCCCCGCGTCCGGACATCGACCACGCCGGGCAGCCCCCGCGCGGGCTCCAGGGCGGCGGCGAGGTGGGCTTCGATCGCGCGCGCCTGGGCGAGGCGCGGCTCGCGCTCGAACAGATCGAGGGATGCGTTGGCGGCGGCGCAAGCCAGGGGATTGGCCATGAAGGTCGGCCCGTGCATGAGCGCGGCGTCGGAGTCGTCCGAGAGGAAGGCCCCGAACACCCGCTCGCTCGCCACGGTCGCAGCCAGCGCCATGGTGCCGCCGGTGAGCGCCTTGGAGAGCGTGACGATATCGGGCACCACGTCCGCCTGCTCGCAGGCGAAGAGCGTGCCTGTGCGACCGAAGCCGGTCATGATCTCGTCGGCGATGAGCAGCAGGCCGTGCCTGTCGCAGGCCGCGCGCAGCGTGCGCAGCACCTCCGGCGCATGGAAGCGCATCCCTCCCGCGCCCTGGACCAGCGGCTCGACGATGACCGCCGCCACGTCGTCTCCGTGGCGGGCGAGGTAGGCATCGAAGGCGGCGATGCCCGCCTCGTCCTCCGGCAGCGGCACGACATGCTGCTCCGGCAGCGCGCCCGCGAACAGGCTGTGCATGCCCTCCTCGGGATCGCACACCGACATCGCGGCGAAGGTGTCGCCGTGGTAGGCGCCCTGGAAGCTCACGAAGCGGTGTCGCCCGCGCACCCCCTGGTTGAGCCAGTACTGCAGCGCCATCTTGAGCGCGATCTCCACCGCCACCGAGCCCGATTCCGAGAAGAACACCCGACTGAGCGGATCGGGGAGCATCGCGGCCAGGCGGCGCGCCAGCCTGAGCGCGGGCTCGTTGGCCAGCCCGCCGAACATCACGTGGGGCATGCGCTCCAGCTGCGCGGCGACGGCGGCGCGGATATGGGGGTGGTTGTAGCCATGGCAGGCGGTCCACCAGGACGCGATGCCATCGATCAGCTCGCGGCCATCGGCGAGGACGATGCGCGTGCCCCTGGTCTCGGCCACCGGCAGCGGCGGCGGCACGCGCGCCATCTGGGTGTAGGGCAGCCAGACGTGGCCGTAGCCCTCGGCCAGCCAGTCGGGCACCGACGGCACGGTCATGTCATCGGGGGTGCGGCGCGCCACGGCGAGCGATCGCCCGCCCGCGGGCTAGCCCGCATTTCTCACCAAAGTCGCGGCCTGCGTCGCGCCCAGGCGTTCGATCCGCAAGGAGCGGGCCGAAAAGCGTA
>JAJEEP010000075.1 GCA_022820945.1 Alphaproteobacteria bacterium
ATCCACCGCACGAGGACCCGTCTGATGAGCTGACAGAATCTCACAGAATGTGGGGCCATGTTGGAATCGACCGAGAAAAATATCATCCTGAATCAATGGGCTACGGAACACAGGAAGCGGAAAAGTGCCAACTTGGGTCGAGGCCGTCGATCCAGCCATCGTCGATTTCGCCCGGCTCGCGACGCCGGAGCAGCTCTCCGAGGTACTCTTCGGGTACGGCATCCGGGACCATCGCGCGATCGGTCACAAGGCCATCGCGGCGCAGAACGTGCACCGCTTGCTGCCGATTGTCGGGCCCGAACACGCGCCTCCCGTGCTTCGCTCGCTCGCCGCCGCACTTCAGAACCATGGCAGCGGCCCGAGCCCTGCCACACGCGACTTGCCCGCCGATCGAACCTGGCGTGAGTTCCGGGCGGTGCTTGGTGAGATCCCGCGGACCTGGAAACAGGGCCGCCGAGACGACACCGCGCGCAACGAACTGGTCCGCACGCTCCGCGATGTCTCGGCTCTCGACGCAGGGAGGGCGGTGATCGATCTCCTGAGACACGGTGTGTCCACCGAGTCCATATGGGAGGCCCTCTTCGCTACGGCTGCGGAGTTGGTGCTGAGACGGCCGTCGGTAGTTCCGGTGCACGCCCAGACATCCGCCAATGCGCTTTACTACGTGTTCCGGCACGCGCGCGCCGAGGAGACGCAGCTTCTGGCGCTCCTGCAGTCGGCCGCGTTCATGCCGGGCTTCCGCCGACGCGTCGGCAACGCGCGGCCCGATCTGCGGATCGAGGATCTGGAACCGCTCGCGGTCTCCGGCAGCGGCGCGGACGCGTTGCGGGAGGCGTTCTCCGAGATTCCGCACGATCGTATCGCCGGTGCTCGCAAGGCGTTGCACTACCTGCAACACGGCGGCTCAGCGGACGCGTTCGCCGCCAGTGTACGCCGGCACCTCGCACACAACGGCCGGTACGCCCACGACTACAAGTTCACCGAGGCAGCCCTGGAGAATTGCCGTGACATGGCACCCACCCCGTGGCGGGACCGGATTCTCGCCGCCTCGATGGCATACTTCACCGGGCCCGCGAAGGCGCCGAGCCCCGTTGTTCAAGAGGCGCTGCAGTTACTCAGTTAGCGACAATCGGAGTTTTCGGGGCATGGCCGGAGACGACCGGCCTGCTGCGAAACGAGTCGGATCTGGCGCACGTCGGCGAGGCGTTCAGGGAGGGCCGGCGCGGTAGCCGTAGGGGGAGGTCTCCGCCTCGCACGCCTGCCAGGTGCCGATGGTGCCGGTGGTGTCGAGGCTCTCCAGGCACAGTGCCGCCACGGAGACCGCGAGCTTGAGGCCGCGCGGCACCGGCCACCCTTCGTGCAGGCCGTAGACAAGCCCGGCCGCGAAGGCGTCGCCTGCGCCGACCGCGCTCACGATGCGTGAATCGGGCCAGCGCACGGCCGCTTGCGCGTGCAGGGCGCCGTCGGCATCGACCGCGACCCCGCCCTCGGGGAAGTGGATCGCCGCCAACTGCCGCACCCCCATCTCGCGGAGCCGCCGGCACGCCCGCCCCGCCGCCTCCCAGTCGAGCACCCCCTGGGGGCGAATCTCGATCTCCGTCACCGCCTCGCCCTCCAGGTCGTTGATGACGATGCTGTCGAGCAGGGGAAGGCACGGCCGCACGATGGGGCGCAGGATGTCGCCATCCAGGCTCGCCATCTCCATGTTCGTGCGGAAGCCAAGCGCGCGGGCGCGCGCAAGGACCCGCGTCCAGCCATTGCCGCCGTCCGGATGCGGCCGGTCCAGGCGCGGGTGCAGGCCGGGGGCGCCCAGGTGGAAGATGCGGCCGTGTGACGCGGCGGGATCGGCGTGGCTCTCGTCCAGCAGGTCCGCGGTTCCGCGGAAGAAGAAGAAGGTCCGGCGCCCGGTCGCCTGCGACGCCAGCACCTCGACGTAGACCTGCGGCGCCTCGCGGGTCAGCGTCATGCCGTCCGTCGAGATGCCGTGCCGGGCGAGCGCATCGAGGACCACCTGGCCGTTCTCGTCGTCGCCGATAAGGCCGTGGCACTCGACCCGCATGCCCGGATCCAGCCGGCGCAGGTTCGCCGCGATGTTGTAGCCCGGACCGCCGGCCGCGAGATGGCGGTCGGCGATGAAGGTTGTCTGGTCCTCGGGCGGATAGTGCTCGATGGCGAGATTGTGGTCGGTGATGAACGACCCGAAGGTCAATACGCCGTTTCTTGACTCCGCCATCTGTCGCGCCTTCGCTCTGCCTCCGGTCGTCTCGTGCCGTTCACATCCCGGCCAGGAGGGCCGGCTCGGTGATCCGGAGGTCCTCGTCGAGGGCACGGGCCGGCACGAGGCCGTCCGCCCGAATTGCGTCGTGGTACGCCTGGACGGCCTCCTCGGGCGACAGCTCTCCGTCGACCACCCGCCGCATATGACGGACCATCTCCAGGGGAGACTCCGCGAGCTTGATCTTGCGGCCGAAGAGGGCCACCCGGGCGCCGTCCCGCTGGGCATCGCTAAGGAGCTGGAAGGTGTCCCGGTTGGTCCCCGCCGCCCCGCCGAGGATTCCCACGACCAGCTCGGGGTCGTAGGAGCAGAGCTCGGTCATCGCGCGCGGCCCGTTGTAGGCGATCTTGAGGAAGAGGGGCCGCTCCGCCCGCGTCAGCCCCGCGAGGCAGCGGATGATGCAGTCCCCGACGTAGGCGCCGGTCTCCTCCAGCGAGGCGAGGCCCGCGTCGACGTTGGGGTTGAACACCTCCAGGAAGTAGCGCATGCCGCTCCGCTCCGCGTCCTCGCGGAAGTCCGCGAACGCCTCGAGACTTCGCAGGTCGTCGTCCACGCTGTTGTTGAAGGTGATCGAGTAGAGACAGAGGTCGCACCCGAGCTCGCGCGCGCGGTTGAGCGAAGCAGTGCGGAACGGCCGCGACGGCTCGCTCGCGTAGCCGCCTCCCCGCACGCCCCAGATGTCCGTTGTGTCGTTGGCGCGAATGGCGGGGGTGACCGGCGAGCTCTCGAAGCCCTCCGTCCCGATGCGCTCCAGGGTCGAAGACGAGACCAGCATCACATCCACGATTCCCTGGCTGGTGATCGCCCGGATCTCGTCGAGGTACCCGGCGAGCGGCCTGACCGTGTCGAGCGGTCGCCCGTCCGTGCCGCGCTCCGGGCCGGGGGCGGGCCGCCCGCCACCCATGTCGGCGTCCTTGGCGTCCGCGATGATGAAGTCGGTCCTCGCGCCGCTTCCCCGCAGGATTGCGCCGAGCTTTCGATCCAGTGTCTTCATGCAGGTGGTTCCCCAAGGTCGTGTCGTCCGCCTCGTTCCGCGACGCATCAATGGACCGGATTCTCAGGATTCGCAATTCCCGGCGCATTCAAGCCGAAAGATAGGTGGAACAACATGTCGGTCGACGTTGCTGTGACGGTAAAGGTGCGGTCGTTGTCGAGTTCGGTGTCGCTGCGGGCCCCACCGCATGCGAAACGAGAGACCGTGCGGCGAGTGGATGCGATCCTGTCCGGTCCGGTAGCGCTTTACCGTTGCCCGCGCACGTAGGGCAGGCCCAGCGCAGCCGGCAGGCTCGCGCGCCGGGCGAACAGCACCAGCACGATCATCACCATGAGGAAGGGCAGCATCTGCACCACGTCCGTCGGCACGTTGACGCCGCCAACCTGGAGCGCGGTGGTGAGCGAGAGGCTCGCGCCGAAGAGGAAGGCTCCGATCAGCACCCAGATCGGCCGCCCGCGCGCGAGCATCGCCAGCACGATGGCGATGAAGCCCGCGCCCCCGGTCATGAAGGGCACGAAGATTCCGGCGCCGATCATCGCCATGTAGGCGCCGCCCATCCCGGCCATCGCGCCGGTGAAGAGCACCGACCAGGTGCGGGTCGCGGTCACGCTGATGCCGGCCGCGTCCAGCGCATCAGGCTTGTCTCCCGCCGCCTGCAGGTTGAGCCCGACATGGGTGTTGCGGAAGAGATAGGCGAGAACCAGCACCAGGAATACCGCGATGTAGACCATCGGGTGCCGGGCGAAGAGGCTCGGCCCGACGATCGGAATCTCGCTCAGTCCCGGAATGTCCAGGGTCTCGACGCGCGGCAGGCGCGGATAGGTGCGGCTGAACTGCACGTGGTGGAGGAGGGCGGTGATGCCGTCCGCGCCGAGGGTGAGCGCGATCCCGATCACGATCTGGTTGAGGCCAAGCCGCACACAGAAGAGCGCCATCAGCATCGCCATCACGAGGCCGGCGGCGGCGCCTGCGAGGAAGCCGAGCCAGAGCGAGTTCGTGCCGAAGGCGGTGGCGAAGCCGGCGTAGGCGCCGAACAGCATCATCCCCTCGATGCCGATGTTGAGGACTCCGGCCTTCTCCGACACCTGCTCGCCGAGGCCCGCCAGCAGCAGCGGCACGCCGGCCGCGACCGCGCCCGCGATCAGCGAGATCAGGAAGGCGTCGCTGAGCAGGCCCTGCGACATGGCCCGTCAGTCCCGAGCCGCCATTTGGCGGCGCTGGCCGAGCCACTCGGTGAGCGCTAGGAAGATCAGCATGAGCGCTACCAGCACCAGGATGAAGTAGTTGGGCAGCCCCGCCTTGCGCGACGCGGTCTCGCCGCCGATGGAGAGCACGGCGAAGAAGAAGACAAAGCCGATCACTGCGATGCCGTTGAAGCGGGCGAGGAAGACCAGGGGAATGATCATCAGGCCGTAGGCCGGGTTCCAGTCGGCCCGCACGTTGCCCCAGACGCCGAGGATTTCGACCGAGCCGGCGAGCCCGGCGAGCCCGGCGCTCAGCGCGAACACGGCGACCATGAGCGCGCCGAGCGGCAGCCCCACGTGCACCGCCGCCCGCGGGTTCGCGCCCACGAGCCGCAGACGCAGGCCGAACGACGTCCGCGTCATCAGCCAGTGGATGAACAGGATTACCGCGAGGCCGACAATGACGCCGACGTTGATCGTGCTGCCGAAGAGGCGCGGCAGGCGATCGTCGGTCGCCAGCGTCTCGGTCTGCGGCACCGTGGTGGTGGGATCGTCGAAGGGCAGCTTGATGAGCACGTTGGCCGCACTGATACCCAGGAAGCTCATCATCAGCGTGGTGACGATCTCGTTGACCCCGTAGTAGGCCTTGAGCAGCGCCGGCAGCAGCGACCAGACGGCGCCTACGGCCATCGCCACCAGCATCACCAGCGGCAGCACCAGCCAGACAGGCAGCACCGTGACCAGCGCCGGCGCAAGCGCGGCGGCGATCACTGCGGCCAGCAGAAACTGCCCGTCGACACCGAGGTTCCAGAGGCCGGCACGGAAGGCGACGATCAGGCTCGCGCCGAGCAAGAGCAGCGGCGCGCAGCGGGTGATCGTGTCCTGCAACCCGATCCAGCTCAGCAGGCCACGCTTGACGATGTTGTAGTAGAAGGCGCCGGGGTCGGCGCCGAGGACCAGCAGGATCAGCGCGCCGACGCCGAGCGCGAGCACGATGGGCAGCAGCGCCGCCGCAATCGGCGTGGCCCAACGGCGCCACGCCTGCAGACCGGAGGCGTACAGCCCTTCCTCGGCGATCGGCGCGTGCGTCATCGTGCGATCACGCCTGGGCGCCGACCCCGATCATGAGCTCGCCCACCCGCCGCGCCGCGTCGCCGTCGTTGTTCACGATGCCCACCATGCGGCCATCGAGCATGACCCCGATGCGGTCCGCGAGCTCCAGAATCTCGTCGAGGTCGGTCGAGATCAGGATCGTCGCGACGCCCTGGTCGGCGTTCTCGCAGATTGCGCGGCGGGCACGGCGGATGTTGTTCAGGTCGAGCCCATAAGTGGGTTTGTTGTAGATCACCGCCATCGGTCGGTCGTCGAGCTCGCGGGCGAGCAGCGCCTTCTGCACGTTGCCGCCGGAGAGATGCCCGAGCGGGGTCTCGGGCCCCGGCACGCGCACGTCGTGCTCTGCGATGAGGGTGCGTGCGTGACGGTCGACCTCCGCGTTGCGGACGATGCCGTGGCGCCAGAACGGCTCGTCGCCGATCCGCTTCAGCAGCAGGTTGAGGCCGACAGGGAAGGCGGAGACGGTGCCTTCGCCGAGCCGGTCGTCGGTGACGTAGCGGAGCCCCGCGTGCTGGCGCTGGCGCACGCTCAGGCCTTCGATGGGCGTGCCGGCGAGCACGATGCGGCCGGTCTCGGCGTGGCGCTGTCCGGCAATCGCCTCGGCGAGCTGCTTCTGGCCGTTGCCGTCGACACCGGCGATGCCGAAGATTTCGCGTTCGCGGACCTCGAAGCTCACGCCCGCATCGCCGGCCGCCGCCGGGCTGCCGGTCGGACGGAGGCCGTCCACCTCGATCACCACCCGCTCGCCCGGCGCGGCCTCGCGCTCGGCGCGGCTCCGCTCCGGTACCGCCCCGTCGGCGGCAGCGCCGAACATGAGATCGACGATATGATCGATGGCCTCCTGCGGCGCGAACTCGCCGAGGGTTTCCGGTGGAAGCTCGCCCACCTTGCGGCCTTGCCTCAGCACCGAGACCCGGTCGCCGAACTGCACCGCCTCGTGCAGCTTGTGGGTGATGAAGAGCACCGCGATGCCGGCGTCGCGCAGCCGCCCGATCACCCGACCCAGGTCCTCGACGCCCTGCGGAGTCAGCATCGAGGTCGCCTCGTCCAGGATCAGCACTCGCTCGCCCCGCCACAGCGCCTTGACGATTTCGACGAGCTGCTGCTGGCCGAGCGATAGCGAGCCGAGCGGCGCGTCCTCCGGCAGTGCGATGCCGAGCAGTCCAGCGATCTCCTGCAGCCTCGCGCGGGTCGCGGCCCGGTTCATGGGCGCGCGCCAGGAGGACCCCAGCATCAGGTTCTCAAGCACGGTGAGCGTCGGCACCAGGGTCGGGTGCTGGTAGACGGTGCCGATGCCGAGATCGAGCGCGGTGCGCGGGCTCGAGATCCGGGTCTCGTGGCCATGTATTTCGATGACGCCCGAATCGGGCCGTTGCATGCCCGAGAGAATCGAGATCAGCGTCGACTTGCCGGCGCCGTTCTCGCCCAGCAGCGCGTGCACCTCCGCCGGGTAGACGGAGAGCGAGACCGCGTCGTTCGCGACGACACCGGGGAAACGCTTGGTGATGTCCCGCAGCACGACGATCGGCGTGGCCGTACTCGCGACGGGATCAAGGGAGCGGGAGGCCATGGTCAGGCCACCTTGCTACCGGTCAGGCTGGCGGCACTGAGCCGGCCGCCGGAAAAGGGCAGGCGCGCCCGACGTGCGAACCGTCGCCGCCGGGCGCCGCCTGCGTTCTCTATGTGCGCTACTCAGCCGCGTCGACCGACGACATCAGAGCGCGGACCTCCGTGGCTTCCCAAACCGCGGGCACCTCGATGTCGCCCGCGATGATCTGGGCCCGGACATCCATCAGCCCCGCCCACATCTCGTCCGAGATGTGCGCCGTCCGCAGCAGCTGCACCGAATCGTCCGCAAGCTGGATGGCGTAGCCGACGGTGCCGAACGTGCCGCTCTTCAGGTCTTCGACCATCGCGCTGTAGACCGGCACCATGTTCCAGACCACCGACGAGAGCAGGTGGCCCTTGTCGATCTCGCTCTTGTCGCCGATCACGTCGATGAACAGCACCTTGCCGCCGTCGGCCGCAGGCACCGTCTCCACCGCCTGGAGCATGCCGAAGGTGGAGCCGTCGCCCTGGCCGAAGACGATATCGGCACCGGCCGCAATCACCGATTCCGTGACCCGCTTGCCGCCTGCGGCATCGGCATAGGCCGCAGGTCCGATCACCGCGTAAAGCAGATTCACGTCCGGATTGGCCGCGCGCGCGCCCATGGCGAAGCCGGCGGACTGCGAGTTCCACGACGGCGGCTCGCCGGAGACGACGATACCGAGCGTGCCGGTGCGCGAGAGCTGCGCCGCCAGCATGCCGGCCATATAGGCGCCGTCATGCCCGCTCAGCGTGTAGTCGGCAACCAGACCCGGCACCATGTCTTCGGGCCTGTCCACGATCGCCACCGCAACCCCGGTTTCGGCGGCAATCTCGGGTGCCGCGGTGTTATAGCCGCTGGCATGGGCGATCATCAGGTCGGCGCCTTCGGCCGCGAGCTCGCGCAGCGTCGGCCTTACGTCGCCGTAACCGAGGCCCTCGGCCGCGATCACCTCGAGGCCCATGGCCTCGCCGACCGCCCGGGTCGCGTCGACGCCCTGCTGGTTCCAGCCGAAGTCGGTGCCCTGCTCGGGCACCAGCACCGCAATCGTGTCGATCTCCTGCGCCTGGACGCCGGTGATCACCGCGGCCAGACCGATCGCTGCGAGCGCCGATACGGCCATTCTGTGCAACTTGGGTGTCATCGTCGGTTCTCCCCTTGCTACGGTGACGTGGGCCTCCGCCGCGCCGAACTGCGACGGAGGCCCGTTCGTTCACGGCACCGGACGGGCATCCGCACGCCGCGCCCGGCCTGGGTACGGTTACAGAAGCTCCATGTCGCTCAGCAGCTTCTGGATCTCGGGTTCGTTCATGTTATCCAGCGTCACCACCGCCGCCGGAATGGCCACGACGCGGGGCTCGATCGTCTCGCCCTTGATGATCTTGTCCAAGGTGTAGACGCCGTCATAGCCCATCTTGAACGGGTCCTGCAGGATGAGAGCGTCGATGTAACCCTCCTTGAACAGCTCGAACTCTTCGGCCGAGCTGTCGAAGGCGACGATGCGGAGGTCGAGCTCCCGCTGCTTGGCAAGCTGACCCGCGCCGGTGCCGGCACCGTCACAGGCGCCATAGAAGCCGACGAGATCGGGGTTGCCGGTGTGCATGTCGGTTGCGATGTTCAGTGCCTTGGCCGGCTTGCATTCCGAGTACTGCACCGGCAGCACCTCGATGTCGGGATAGTTCTTCATCTCCTCGACGAAGCCGTTCTCGCGCTCGTACCCCGTCTGGGAGCCGGCGGTGATGCCGATATCGCCGACCTTGCCCTTGCCGCCGATCAGCCCGGCCAGGTGCTCCGCAGCAGCCCTGGCGGCGCCGATGTTGTCGGTGGCGATGTAGGCGAGCGAGGTGTCGGGGTCGATGCCGGAGTCGACCGTGATCACCGGCACGCCGGCCTCGATGGCCTTGGTCACCGGGTCGGACAGCGCCTTGGCGTCGGTCGCGGCGATGAGAATGCCGTCGATCCTGCGCGTCACCATGTCGTTGACCAGGTTGATCTGGCCCGCGATCTGAGTCTGGTCCTGGGTGCCGACATAGAGGACCTCGTAGCCGAGCTCCGCGCCGGCCTTCTCCGCGCCTCGCTTGATGGCGAGCCAGAACGACGAATCGGTCGATTTCGGGATCCATGCCAGCGTCTTGTCTGCCGCGAACGCGTCGGAGCCGAACCCTGCCGCCGACACTGCGGCAATCACGGCGGCCGCGGCCACCGCGCGTAGAGACCTGATGACGGGTACGCGCATTTTCATGGTTCTCCTCCCTGCAATAGCACACTCGCCGTTGCCCGGCGCGTGGCCTCGTTATTGTTCTCCACCGCGCCTCAGACGCCGCCAATTGTCGATGTAGACGGCTGCGATGAGGATAGCACCGATGGCCACTAGCTGCCAGAAGGCGTAGACGCCGAGCACGTTCAGCCCGTTGCGCAGCGTGGCGATGATGAGCGCCCCGATCCACGAGGCGATCAGGCTGCCCTGGCCGCCGAAGAGGCTGGTTCCACCGATCACCACGGCGGCGATCGAGTCGAGCTCGTAGCCCACGCCGCCCGCCGGCTGGCCGCTGCCGATGCGCGAGGCTTCGGTGAGTCCGGCAATCCCGGCGGTGACGCCGCTCAGGCCGTAGATCAGGATCAGGTAGAGCGGGACATTGACGCCGGAAACCTTGGTCGCCTGCTCGTTGCTTCCGATCGAGACGGTGTAGCGGCCGAGCCGGGTACGGAGCAGCACGAACACGCCGACCGCGTAGAGCCCGAGCGTGGCGATCGTCGGCACCGGTACCACCCCCCAGACCCGGCCTTGGCCGAGAACCTCGAAGCCGTCCGCCACCCTGAAGATGGGAATGCCTTCGGTGATGATCAGAGCGTATCCGCGGGCGATTCCCATCATGCCGAGGGTCGCGACGAAGGGCGGGATGCGCAGATAGCCGACCGCGACCCCGTTGGCCGCGCCGAAGAAGGCGCCGACGACGATCCCGGCGATGACGCCGGCGCCGAGGCCGTATCCCGCGTCCATCACCATGGTGGACGTGACCGCGGAGGCGGCGAGGATCGCGCCGACCGAGAGATCGATCCCCTTGGAGAGGATGACGAAGGTCTGCCCCACCGCGATCAGTGCGATCACGGCGGCCTGGACGGTGATCTCGAACAGGTTGCTGACGGTGAAGAAATAGGGCGAGAGCTGCGACAGGATCAGCCACAGCAGGAGCAGAATGCCGGCGGTGAAGACGGTGGGGTTCTCGATGATGGCGCGCTCCAGCGCGCCAAGGAGACGTCCGGCCGGCGATTTGGGGTCCAGGCCCAGGAGGCGGGTCGTCAGGTCGGGGCGAACCAATGCGTACCCTCGCGCAACGTACCGAACGCGACTCTAGGCAAGACAGTCTGGGGGCGCAATTTCGGCCCGTTCGGCATGACTCGGCCCAACGAGTCGGATACGTCAGCTCTTGATAATGAAGGTAGACTGGCCAGCGCGGCCAGACCGGCGATCTACCGCCGCGGGGGCGAACTCTCTACAGCGTCGCGCTCAGCGCCTTCGCCTCTTCGATCTCTTCGGCGGTCATCAGCGCCGCGACCGACTCGAGGATGAGCTGGGCGTTCGGGCTCTGCTTCTCGGCTGCCTTGTAGAGCCAGGCGTAGGCACGCACGAGGTCGCGGGGCACCTCGCTGCCGCGCGCATACATCGTGCCGAGCAGGATCTGCGCCTCGGTGAGCCCGGCGCTGGCCGCCTGCTCGTACCAGGGCACCGCCTGCGAGGGTTCGCCCTTGATCTGATAGGCCATGCCGAGCGCGTAGGCCGCCTGAAAATTGCCGGCTTCGGCCAGCGGCCGCCATTCGTCGATGGCCGTCTCGTAGTCGCCGGCCGTGTACGCCTGCCAGCCCGCCTGCATGTCCGCCCGCGCGGGGGCGGAGACGTGCACGAGCGCCAGCGACAGCGACAGAAGCAGACCTGCCGCGACCGCCAACGCCCCGCCGGCGCGCCGGCGGTGCAGCCCGGAAGACATGCAGAATCCTGCGGGTTCTATTTGATCTTCGCTTCCTTGAAGACCACGTGCTTGCGGGCGACGGGGTCGAACTTGCGGAGCGAAAGCTTCTCGGTCTGGGTACGCGGGTTCTTGCGCGTCGTGTAGTAGAACCCCGTACCCGCCGAGCTGACGAGCTTGATCAGGATGCTGTTGGCCTTGGCCATTGGTTATGCTCGGCTATTTGGTGTCGCGGACGCGGCGACATTACCGCGCGGTTACAAACTGTCAAGCGGCGGGACGGAGGAGCCGCCCCGCCGCCCGGTCGGGATCACTCGGCCGCCTGGGAGCCTTCGAGCAGCACGAGGTCGCCATGCTCGTCGAGGCCGATGCCGTAGCGCCGCCCCTCCTCGATGGTCTCCTCGGGCCAGTGCACCTTGCCCGGATCGGTGCCACCGACGACCGCCAGCATGAGCGCCGTCTCGTCGCCCGCGTTGCGGAAGCCCCGACTCGCGCCAATGGGGACCGACACGGTGTCGTAAGGCTCCAGCACCACCTCGTGCCTCTGGCCGTCGCTGTTCTGCCAGTAGATGCCCCACTTGCCGGTCAGCGGAATGAACACCTCGTTGGTCTCGTGAATGTGCAACGAGGCGCCCTTGCCGGGTTCGGCCTTGATCAGGCCGACGTTGAAGTCGCGGTTGTCGGTGATCGGGGGCTTGAGTTCTTTGTCCTCGACCACACCGCGACCAATGATGTTGTAGATGTCGCGCTCATAACCGGGGATGAGAGCGTCGACGAACGCGTGGGCGCTCGATTTCAAATCCTTGTAGCGGGCGACTCGCTCGCTCTCCATGTACTCGGGGCTGACATCGATCCGTTCCATGGCGAAGCTCCTGCTGCTTGCGTGGGCCGCGCGGTGCCGGCCTCTCTGCTCGGGCACCGGCCGGAAGGGAACAGGCCTCCCTCCGTCCGGCCCCTAGTAAAGCTCGGTGCGATAGTTCTCCTCGACGAACTCGTCGGTCTCCTTGACCGTCTCCTCCGAGGGCGGCTCCTCCGGTGGCGCGGTCTGCTCCAGGATTATCCTGCCGAGCGACGGCATTTCGCGGCGGTTCTGCCTGCTCTCTTCGTCCCAGAGCCGCGAGCGCTTGAACGCCTTGGCGCAGTGCAGGAAGGCTTCCTGGACCTCGACCTTGATGCCGACCTTCGGCTCCTTGCCCTTGACCACGGTGGCCTGGGCCAGCGCCTCGTCGCGGATGATCGTCGCCCTGCCGTTCACCCGCAGCGTGTCGTCGAAGCCGGGCACAAGAAACAGCAGGCCGACGTTCGGGTTCTCGATGATGTTGGTCATCGTGTCGAGCCGGTTGTTGCCGGGGCGGTCCGGGATGAAGAGCGTGTTGTCGTCCAGGACCTGGACGAATCCCGGCGGGTCGCCGCGCGGCGAGACGTCGGCTTGGCCGCTCGCGCCGCTGGTGCCGATGCAGAGAAACGGCGAACGGCTGATGAAGTCCTTGCAGTGCTTGTCCAGCGAGGGGATGCACTTCTTCACCGAAATTTCCATGGTCTCGCCCATGGTCTCGCGCAGGTCGTCTTCCTGCTCGTAAACGCGTGTCTCTCCGGTGTCGTCCATCGCGCCCGGCCCCCGGTCCATTCGCTAGAATCCGGGGAGTCTAGCAAAGTGCGCCCCATCGGGCCATCGCTCGCTGTCTCGCCGTCTCCGCATGGCCGCAGCGCGTGACCGTGGCGCCGCCCTGTGGCATCTATCGGGTGTTCGCGCTGTCCATCGATTCGTCAGGACCCTGCCATGAGCCATGCCGAATTCGTCCACCTCAGGGTCCGCACCGCCTATTCGCTGCTGGAGGGCGCGATCAGGCTCGACGAGCTGGCCGAGACCTGCCGCGAGTGGCGGATGCCCGCCTGCGCCATCGCCGACCGCGGCAACATGTTCGGCGCGCTCGCGTTCTCCGAGGCTTGCAGCGAGGCCGGCGTGCAGCCGATCGTCGGCTGCGACCTCGCCATCGGCACGCGGACCGAGCAACCGGGTCAACAGGGCCGAGCGGCATCGTGGCTCTTGCTGCTTGCCCAGGACGAGACCGGTTACCGAAACCTGACTGCGCTGACCAGCGACGCCTATCTGCAGGACGGCGCCGGCGGGCAACCTCTCGTCACCCTGGAAGAGCTCGCAGCGCGGGCGGAGGGTCTGCTTGCGCTCACGGGCGGCCCTGCCGGCCCCGTTGGGCGCCCCCTCATCGATGGCCAGGTCAAGGCCGCGCGCGACCTGCTCGTGCGGCTTGCCGAGATCTTTCCGGACCGGCTCTATGTCGAACTCATGCGTCATGGCCTGGCGGAGGAGGAGCAGATCGAGGCGCAGTCGATTGCGCTCGCCGATGAGCTCGATCTGCCGCTGGTCGCCACCAGCGACGCCTACTTCCTCTGGCCCGAGACCTACGAGGCCCACGACGCGCTCCTCTGCGTCGCCCAGAACAGCCACGTCGAGGACGAGAACCGGCGCCGGCTCACCCCGCAGCATCATTTCCGCCCGGCCGACGACATGCGCACGCTGTTCGCCGATCTGCCCGAGGCCGTCGACAACACCCTGGTGGTCGCCCGACGCTGCGCCGTCATGGCGCCGACGCGGAAGCCGATCCTGCCGGTCTTTCCCACAGCCGGCGACGCCAGCGAGGCCGATGCGTTGCGCACCCAGGCCGAGGAGGGGCTGGAGTGCCGCCTGAAAGCCCAGGTCTTCCGCGCGGACATGGACGACGCGGCGCGCGAGGCAGCGGCGGCGGCCTATCGCGAGCGGCTTGCCTACGAGCTCGGCGTCATCATCGAGATGCAGTTCGCGGGCTACTTCCTCATCGTCGCCGACATCGTGCGCTGGGCGCGGGGAGAGGGGATCCCGGTCGGCCCCGGCCGGGGCTCGGGCGCGGGCTCCGTGGTGGCCTGGTCGCTCACCATCACCGATCTGGACCCGCTCCGCTTCGGCCTCCTGTTCGAGCGCTTTCTCAATCCCGAACGGGTGTCGATGCCGGACTTCGACATCGACTTCTGCCCCGAGCGCCGCGACGAGGTCATCGACTACGTGTGCCGGCGCTACGGCAAGGACCGCGTCGCCCAGATCATCACCTTCGGCAAACTCCAGGCCCGCGCTGTGCTGCGTGATGTCGGGCGCGTGCTGGGCCTCAGCTACGGCCGGGTCGACCGGCTCTGCAAGCTGGTTCCGTACAACCCGGCCAACCCGGTGACCCTGCAACAGGCGCTGGACGCCGAGCCCCGGCTCAAAGCCGAGCGCGACGACGACCCCGCGGTCGCCCGCCTGATCGAGATTTCGCTCCAGCTCGAGGGGCTTTATCGCCACGCCTCCACCCACGCTGCAGGCATCGTGATCGGCGATCGGCCGCTCAGCGAGCTGGTACCCCTCTATCGCGACCCGCGCTCGGAGATGCCGGCGACCCAGTTCTCGATGAAGTACGCCGAGATGTCCGGGCTGGTGAAGTTCGACCTGCTGGGCCTCAAGACGCTCACCGTGCTCGACCACGCCGCGGCCATCCTGGGCGAGGCCGGCGTCGAAATCGACATCGATTCGCTCCCGCTCGACGACGGCAGGACCTACGAGATGCTGGGCAGCGGCGCCGCCATGGGGGTGTTCCAGCTGGAGAGTTCCGGCATGAGGGACGCGCTGCGCAGCCTCAAGCCGGACTGCATCGAGGACATCATCGCCCTCGTCGCGCTCTATCGTCCGGGGCCGATGGACAACATTCCCCGCTATATCGCCTGCAAGCACGGCAAGGAGAAGCCGGACTACCTGCACCCGATGCTGACCGGCCTTCTGGAAGAGACCTTCGGCGTCATCATCTACCAGGAGCAGGTGATGGAGATTGCCAAGGTTCTCGCCGGCTACAGCCTGGGTTCCGCCGATCTCCTGCGCCGTGCCATGGGCAAGAAGATCAAGGCGGAGATGGACGCGCAGCGCGAGACCTTCGTGAACGGCGCGCTGGCCAACGATGTCGCCCGCAATGATGCGACCCGCATCTTCGAGCTGGTGGCGAAGTTTGCCGGTTACGGCTTCAACAAGTCCCACGCCGCGGCCTACGCGCTGGTCGCCTACCAGACCGCCTATCTCAAGGCTAACCACCCGGTCGAGTTCATGGCCGCCTCCATGAGCCTGGAGATCAACAACACCGACCGGCTGGAGCTGTTCCGCCGGGAGCTGGAACGGCTGAGAATCCCCCTGCTGCCGCCCGATATCAACGCCTCGCGGGCGATCTTCTCCGTGGAGAGCCAGGAAGATGGCAGCAAGGCGATACGCTATGCGCTCGGTGCGATCAGGAACGTGGGTGTGCAGGCGATGACGGCGCTGGCAGACGAGCGGGGGGCCAACGGGCCGTTCGCCGATCCCTTCGACTTCGCCGGCCGGGTCGATCCGCATCAGATCAACCGCCGCCAGATCGAGAACCTGGCGAAGGCCGGCGCCTTTGACAGTCTCTCGTCCAACCGCCGCCAGGTGGCCGAGGGCGCCGAGGTTCTCCTCGCCTATTCGGGCCAGGCCAAGGCTTCACGATCGCAGGCCTCGCTCTTCGACGAATCCGACGCGACGCTCGCACCCAGGCCAAGCCTGCCGGAGCAGGAGGACTGGGACGCAAACGAGAGGCTCGCCGCCGAGCAGGAAGCGGTCGGCTTCTATCTCTCCGCCCATCCTCTCGACTCTTATCGGGACGCGCTCAAAGGCCTCTCGGTCACGCCCTGCGATCAGGTGGCGCAGCAGGTGGCGCGGGGTATCACGCGCTTTCGCCTGGCCGGCGTGGTGCTGTCGGTCAGGGAGCGCGGGCCGGGCTCGCGGCGCTACGCCTTCATCCAGCTTTCCGATCCGAGCGGCAGCTTCGAGGTGGCGGCCTTCCGCGAGACCTACGGCGACGGTCGCGACGTGCTGGAGCCTGGCAGGGCGGTGCTGGTGACCGCGCAGGCCCGCATCGAGGGCGACGAGGTCAAGCTCTCCGCCCAGAGCTTCGACGATCTGGACGCCCGGCTGACGCGAAATCTGACCGGCCTCGCGGTCTACGTCCACGATCCGGCCGCGCTGGAGCCGCTGGGCGCGATGCTCGCGGACCGTTCGGCGGGCAGCGGGCGAATCGCGCTCTTCGTGGAGACCGGCGGCGAGGGCACGGTCGAGATCGAGCTGCCCGAAGCCTACGCGCTCAGCCCCTCTCTCGGCGGTGAGATCGGCGTGCTCGCCGGGGTCACGGCCGTACAAGAGCTTTCGGCGGCGCGGGCCGGCTAAGGTCCGGCTGAGGCCTTGCGCGCCGGGGGCGCCGGCGCTATCAAGCGCCCACCTGCCGGTGGCAGGAATTCACACGCGGAAGACGGCGCCCCGTACGGATGTGCCGATCCGGTGCCCGGCCTGGCCGAGGCGTGGTCCGCGGAGGAAGAACCGGAGAAAGGACGACCGATGGCATTGCCAGAGTTCACCATGCGCCAGCTGCTCGAAGCCGGCGTGCATTTCGGACATCAGACCCGGCGTTGGAACCCGAAGATGCGCCCTTACCTGTTCGGCGCGCGCAACGGCGTTCACGTCATCGACCTCGAACAGACCGTGCCGTTGCTTCACCAGGCGCTGGTCTCCTTGCGCGACGTGGCGGCCGGGGGCGGGCGCATCCTCTTCGTCGGCACCAAGCGGCAGGCCTCCCGGCCGATTGCGGAGACCGCCAAGCGTTGCGGCCAGTACTACGTCAACCACCGCTGGCTGGGCGGGATGCTCACGAACTGGAAGGCGATCTCGGGCTCGATCAAGACCCTCGCCGACCTCGAAGCCACGCTGGCCGACGAGAGCGCGGGTCTGACCAAGAAGGAGATGCTGCAGCTGGTCCGGCGCCGCAACAAGCTCGACCTCGCGCTCGGCGGCATCCGCGACATGGGCGGCGTGCCGGACATGCTCGTGGTCATCGACACCAACAAGGAAGACATCGCGATCCTGGAGGCGCGCAAGCTGGGCATCCCGGTGGTCGCGATCATCGACAGCAATTGCGATCCCGACCTCATCACTCACCCCATCCCCGGCAACGACGACGCGATCCGCGCAATCAACCTCTACTGCGACCTGTTCGCCCGCGCCGTCATCGACGGCCTGCAGGAGGAGCTTGCCGCCTCCGGCGCCGACATCGGCGCTGCGGAGGAGGGGCTGTCGGAGGATCTGCCGCCGGTCGAAACCGAGGCACCCGCCGAGACGGCAGCGGAGACGCCCGCCGATGGCGATGCGGCGACGGAAGCCCCTGCGGATACCGCCGCGCCGCCGGAGGCAGCCGAGGCACCGGACGCGCCGGCTACGCCCGAGGCTCCGGAACCGGCTCAGGCGGCCGAGGCAACCGCAGCGCCGGAAAGCGCAGAGGCAGAGCAAGCGGCAGGCGCGTAATCGCGCCGCGCATTCAGGAGTAGCGAACGATGGCTCAGATTACGGCGGCGCTGGTCAAGCAACTGCGCGAGAAGACCGGCGCCGGCATGATGGATTGCAAGAAGGCGCTGACCGAGACCGACGGCGAAGTGGAAGCTGCGGTCGACTGGCTGCGCAAGAGCGGCCTCGCCCAGGCCCAGCGCAAGGCCGGCCGCACGGCCGCCGAAGGGCTGATCGGGCTCGCGACGGCGCCAAGCAAGGCCGCGCTGGTCGAGATCAACGCCGAGACCGACTTCGTCGCCCGCAATAACGACTTCCAGGCGGTGGTGCGCGCGGTCGCGACTCTGGCGCTGGATTGCGACGGCGATATCGAGCGCCTCTCCGCCGCGTCCTATCCGGGGACCGGCCGCACGGTCGCCGAGGAAATCACCAATCTCGTCGCCACCATCGGCGAGAACATTCAGTTGCGGCGGACGGCGGTGTTTTCCATGCCGGCGGGTGCCGTGGGCGATTACCTGCACATGCCGGCGACGCCCGGCCTGGGCCGGCTTGGCGTGCTGGTCGCGGTCGAATCCGATGCGCCCGCGGAAAGCCTCGAGCGCCCGGCCCACGAGTTCGCCATGCACATCGCCGCTGCGAGCCCGCATGCGGTCTCGCGCGACTCGCTCGATCCGGCGATGGTCGAACGCGAGCGCGCGGTTCTTGCGGAGCAGGCGCGCGCCGAAGGCAAGCCCGAGAAGATCATCGAGAAGATGATCGAGGGCAGGCTGCGCAAGTTCTTCGAGGAGGTCGTTCTGCTCGAACAGACCTGGGTCCTCGACGGCGAGAGCCGGGTGAAGGCGGTGCTGGAGTCGCTCGCTGCCGAGCTCGGCACCTCGGTCTCAGTAACCGACTTCGTTCGCTATCAGTTGGGCGAGGGGATCGAGCGGGAGAGCAAGGACTTCGCCGCCGAAGTCGCCGAGCAGCTCGGCTCCTGAGAGCGAGCCTTCTGCCCCGGAGCCGGCCATGACCGATTCTCCCCGCTTCAAGCGCATCCTCCTGAAGATTTCGGGCGAGGCGCTGCGGGGAGACGAGCCTTACGGCATCAATGGCGAGGCGGTGGACCGGCTCGCGGGCGAGATCGCCGAAGTCCACGAGAGCGGCGTGGAGGTCTGCGCCGTCGTCGGCGGCGGCAACATCTTTCGCGGCTCCTCCCACGAGGCCGCCGGCATGGAGCGGGCCACCGCCGATTACATCGGCATGCTGGCGACGGTGATGAACGCGGTCGCCATGCAACACGCGCTGGAGCGCATGGGCAAGGCCACCCGGGTGCTCTCCGCGCTCCCTATCGCGCCGGTCTGCGAGCCCTACATCCGCCGGCGCGGGCAGCGCCATCTGGAGAAGGGGCGGGTCGTGCTCTTCGCCGGCGGCACCGGCAATCCCTTCTTCACCACCGATACCGCCGCGGCGTTACGAGCGGCGGAGATGGGCTGCGACGCCCTGCTCAAGGGCACGAAGGTCGACGGTGTCTATGCCGCCGACCCCGAGGTCGACGCCGATGCGACGCGCTTCGAGCGGCTCTCCTACATGGACGTGCTCTCGAAGGACCTGAAGGCCATGGACGCGTCGGCGATCTCGCTGGCGCGGGAAAACGACATTCCGATTGTGGTATTCTCGATTCAGAAGAAGGGCGGGCTTGCCGCCGTGCTGGACGGGGACGGACCCTTCACCGTTATCTCCGATTAGGACTGTCGCGATGGCCGATCCTGATCTCGACGACTTGGAACGCCGGATGAACGGCGCCGTCGAAGCCTTGCGGAAGGAATTGGGGGGGCTCCGCACCGGGCGGGCATCGCTGAGCCTGCTGGAGCCCATCGTGGTCGAGGCCTATGAGACGGAGATGCCTCTCAACCAGGTCGCGACCATCAATGTCCCCGAGCCGCGCATGCTCTCGGTCCAGGTCTGGGACAAGACGCAAGTGAAGGCGGTGGACAAGGCGATTCGTTCGTCCGATCTCGGGCTCAATCCGATCGTCGACGGTCAAACGCTCCGCATTCCGATTCCGGAGTTGAACGAGGAACGCCGCCGCGAACTCGCCAAAGTTGCCGCCAAGTATGCCGAGCAGGCCAAGGTGGCGGTGCGCAACGTTCGGCGCGACGGCATGGATCAGCTCAAGAAGATGGAACGGGCGAACGAGCTCGGAGAGGACGAATCCCGGTTATGGGCAGCCGAGATACAGGAGATGACCGACGGGTTCGTCAACAAGATGACCGAGATGTTCGAGGCCAAGGAACAGGAGATTCTGCAGGTCTAGGCATGGCGCTCGCGCGGTCATTCGCCGATGGGCAGGACACTTCCCTGCATGTCGGAATCATTCTGGACGGAAACGGACGCTGGGCACGGGCACGGGGTTTGCCGAGAGCGGCAGGGCACCGGCGCGGCGCCGAGGTCGTGAAGAGAATCCTGAGGGGCTGCCCCGACCGCGGCATCCGCTACCTCACCATCTACGCGTTCTCGTCAGAAAACTGGAAGCGGCCCGAGGGCGAGGTCGCGGACCTCATGGGTCTGCTGCGACTCTACCTGCGCCGCGAGGTCGCCGACCTGCAAGGCAACGGCGTCCAGATCGCCTTTATCGGCGACCGCTCGCGGCTCAGCAGGGAGATCAACGCTCTCATCGCCGAGGCGGAAGAAAACACCCGGCATAACGCCACGATCACGCTCACCGTGGCCGTCAACTACGGCGGGCGTCAGGAAATTGTCGACACGGTGCGCCGGGTCGCCGAGCAGGTCCGCGACGGCGTGCTCGGTGCGGACGAGATCTCCGAAGAGACGGTCCAGCGCCACCTCCAGACCCGCGACCTGCCGGACCTCGATCTGGTGATCCGCACCAGCGGCGAGCAGCGGCTCAGCAACTTCCTGCTGTGGCAGTCGGCCTATACTGAACTCGTGTTCGTGCCGACGCTCTGGCCCGACTTCACGCTCGAGCACCTCGATCAGGCGATCGGCGAGTTCCAGCGCCGCGAGCGGCGCTACGGCGGCGCCCGCAGCTAGCCGGCGGGCCGGGGCAGCGCGGTAGGGCCGGGAGAAGAGAATGGCCTTGTCCGCGCGAGAGCTCTGCACACTCACCGCCACCGAGGCGATTGCCGCGTTCAAGGCCGGCACTCTCTCGCCGGTCGCGCTCATGGAAGCGACGCTGGCGCGGATCGACGCCGTCAACCCCGCTCTCAACGCATTCACCGAAGTCCATTCCGAGCGCGCGCTCGATCGGGCCCGCGCGGCCGAGGCCGCCTATGCGCGCGGGGAGGCGCGTCCGCTGGAGGGGATCCCGGTCGCCATCAAGGACTTTCACCCGGTCGCGGGCGAACTTACGACCTTCGGCTCGAAGGCGTTCGCCGACCACAGGCCCGAGCGCACTGCGCCGACCGTCGCCCGGCTGCTGGACGCCGGCGGCATCATGCACGCGCGCACCACGACGCCGGAGTTCGCCTACGCACCGATCACCGCGAGCCCGCTCTGGGGCGTCACCCGCAACCCCTGGAGCCTGGAGCATGCGCCCGGCGGCTCGTCGGGCGGTGCCGGCGCAGCGCTCGCCGCCGGCATGACGGTGCTGGCGGACGGCACCGACGCGGGTGGCTCCGTGCGCATCCCGGCCGCGGCCTGCCACATCGTCGGCTACAAGCCGCCGTTCGGACGAAACCCGCTGGACCGGGATCACCCCATCGAATCGCTGCTCCACTACGGGCCGATGACGCGGAGCGTGGGCGACGCCGCACTGATGCAGAACGTGATGTCGGGCGCGCATGGCGACGACATGTGCTCGCTCAAGGAGCGGGTCGTCCTGCCCGAGAGCTATCCGCCGATCGAGGGCTGGACGGTCGGCTTCTCCATGGACCTCGGCATGTTCGAGATCGACCCCGAGGTCGCGCGCAACACGGAAGCGGCGGTGGAGGTGTTTCGGCGCCTCGGCTGCACCGTCCGCGAGGTGAGGCCCGACTGGGACGGGTTCGACCTGCCGCATCCCTACCTCCGCTACTGGGAGGGCATGGCGGCGTCGAGCCTCGGCGGGATGGTCGACGAGTGGCGCGACGAGATGGACCCCTACATGGTCGGCATCATCGAGAACGGCCGCGCGCACTCGGCGGAGACGATCTACCGCTGCAATATCGTGCGCGGCGCCATGTTCCGCTCGCTGGCGCCGATCCTGGAGGACTGCGACGTGCTGGTGTGCCCTGCGCTCGCCGTGCCGACGGTGGCGGCGGAGCACGACTGCGGCGCGGAGGACTTCCGGGTCAACGGCAAGCCGGTTCACGCCTATCTGGGCTGGAACCTCTGCTACCCCTTCAACATGGTGAGCCAGTGCCCGGTGATTGCGGTGCCGAGCGGGCTCAGCGATGCCGGCCTGCCGACCGGGATTCAGATCGTCGGGCGGACCTACGACGATCTGAGCGTCTTCCAGGCCGCGGCGGCCTACGAGGCGGCCAACCCCTGGCGGGACGTGCTGCCGCCGCTCTGATCCGCCGCACGCAATCACACAGCGACAATCGAGGCTGGGATCGCGCCATGACCGACGACCTTCTGGCCCGCGACGGGCGCACCATCGCCGACATCGAGCGGATTCGCTTCTTCCCGGCGACCACCGTGGGAGGGGAGGGATCCTACGTGATCGAAGAGGACGGCCGGCGCGTGCTCGACTTCAGCGCCTCGTGGGGCGCGGCGAGCCTGGGCTACAGCCACCCGGCACTGGCCGAGGCGGTGAGCGAGGCGGTTAGGAACATGGGGGCGGTCAGCCTCGCTTCGTGCGCGGTCGGTCATGCTGTCGGGCTGGCCGAGGACCTGCTGGCGCGCCTGCCCGACGATCGCGAGCGGCGGGTCTGGTTCGGCCATGCGGGCTCCGACGCCAACGACGCGGTGGTACGCCTGCTGGAGGCGTCGTCGCCGCGCCGCGGCATCCTCTCCTTCGTCGGCGCTTATCACGGCGGCAGCGCCGCCTCGATGTCGGTCTCGGGCCACAGCTCCCAGAGCCACGCGCCTGTTCGCGACGGCCTCACGCGGCTGGTCTATCCCGATCCGTACCGCCCGCAGTTCACGCCCGACCTGGTCCAAGGCGCCCTCGACGACCTCGACCGGCGCTTCGAGAACGAGCTGCAGCCGGACGAGATCGCCGCCGTCTTCATCGAGCCGATCCAGTCGGACGGCGGCCTCATCGTGCCGCCCGCCGGCTTCCTCAAGGGGCTGGAGGAACGCTGCCGCGCCCACGGCATCCTGATCGTCGTAGACGAGGTGAAGGTGGGGATGGGGCGCACCGGCCTGTTCCATGCTTTCGAGGCCGAGGGCCTGAGCCCGGACATCGTGGTCTACGGCAAGGGGTTGGGCGGTGGGCTGCCGATCTCGGCCGTGGTGGGCCCGGCGGAACTGATGAACCTGCAGCCCGCCTTCGCGATCATGACGGCCGCCGGCAACCCGGTCTGCGCCGCCGCCGGCCGCGCCGTGCTGCGCACCATCGAGGAGGAGGACCTGATGGCGAGGGCCGCCCTGCGAGGCGAACACCTGCTGGCGGGGTTGGCACGGCTCGCCCAGCGCCATGCGGTGATCGGCGATGTGCGGGGGCGGGGGCTCACGTGCGGAGTCGAGCTTGTCCGTGACCCGGTGAGCAAGGAGCCCGCAAGCAGTGAGACGGCGAAGATCGCCTTCCGCGCCCATCAGCTCGGGCTGATTTTCTACTACGTCGGGATGGAATCGAACGTGCTCGAACTCACCCCGCCGCTGACCATCTCCGAAGACGAGATCGACGAAGGGCTCGCCATCCTCGATAGGGCGCTGGAAGACGTGGCGGTAGGCCGCGTCTCCGACGAGGACGTTGCCGCCTTCGCCGGGTGGTAGCGGCCCCGCGGCTCGCGCGTGTCGTCTTTGACGGACGCGCGTCAGGCCGCGACTGCGGCCCGCCGCGTTAGCGGCGCGCCCGCGCAGGCGCCGGCTGGCAAGCCGGCTGCCGTGAGCGACGGGAGGCTAGATCGTTTCCGTTTGAAGCGGAAACGATCTAGCGCGGGGCCGCTCCTCGCGGATCAACCGTAGCGGTAGGGCCTTCCCGCCCTCTCCATGTCCGCGTTGTACTGCTTGAAGATCTCGACCACCTTGGCCTTGGTCTCGGACTCGGCCGCGATTTCGTCCCAGAAGACGCGCGCAGCGGCCTCCACCTGGGCCCACTCCTCATCCGGAATCGAGGTCAGTTCCATCTTGGTGCCGTGCACGCGCAGGCTGGCCTCGCCGCCCCAGTACCACCACTGGCGGTAATAGTGCGACTGGTCGCAGATCACGCGGAACAGCGTCTGGAGATCCTCGGGAATCTCGTTCCAGCGCTCCATGTTGGCGTAGAACGAGCCGATCCAGGCGCCCGAGATGTTGTTGGTGAGGAAGTAGTTGGTCACGTCGGCCCAGCCGACCGTGTAGTCCTCGGTGATGCCGGACCAGGAGACGCCGTCCAGCTCGCCGGTCTGCACGGCGACCTCGATGTCCTCCCACGGGAGCGTCACCGGGACCACCCCGAACTGGGTCAGGAAGCGCCCGGCAGTGGGGAAGGTGAAGACGCGCTTGCCCTCGAGATCGGCAAGCGAGTGGATCGGGTCCTTGGTCGCGAAGTGGCAGGGATCCCAGGCGCCCGCCGAGATGTGCTTGATCCCGACCTTTTCGTACTCCGCCGCCCAGATCTCGTTCAGGCCATACTGGTTGAAGAGCACGGGCACATCGAGCGAATAGCGCGAGGCGAACGGGAAGTACCCGCCGAAGACGGTGACCTCGGTGGGCGAGGCCATGGAGTCGTCGTCGGACTGCACGGCATCGATGGTGCCGCGCTGCATCGCGCGGAAGAGCTCGCCCGTGGGCACGATCTGATCGGAGAAGAACAGCTCGATCTGCATGCGCTCGCCCGCGATCTTGTTGAACATCTCGATCGCGGGTTTCACCACGTGCTCGGCGAGGGCAGGACCGGCATAGGTCTGCATCCGCCAGGTGATCTGCGCCTGCGCAACCGAAGGTTTCACGATGGAAGCCGCTGCGGCCGCGATCGGGACTGTGGCGGCAGCCTTGAGAAGATTACGCCGTGTTGTCATGGTTTTTTCTCCTTCCAGGTTGGTGTATCAATGGTCCGAACCGTGCATTAGTTGCCGTAAACGTAAGCCGGGAACCACAGAGCGATTTCCGGGAAAATCATAATGATCGCGAGTGCAACGATCATCACGCCGACGAAGGGGATGATAGATCGGTAAATGTCGCGCAACGTGATTTCGGGCGGCGCCATCGCCCGCATCAGGAACAGGTTGTAGCCGAAAGGCGGCGTCATGTACGCGATCTGCGTGGTGATGGTGTAGAGGATGCCGTACCAGATCAGGTTGAACCCCAGGGCATCGACGAGAGGCACGTAAAGAGGCGCCACGATCACGAGCATCGCCGTGTCGTCGAGGAACGTTCCCATCACCAGAAACGAGAGTTGCATGAGAACGAGGACCATCCAGGGCGAGAGCCCCATTTGGTCGGTAAAGAGGTTCTCGATCGCGTGTGCGGCGCCGAGCCCGTCGAACACTGAGCCAAAGGCCAGCGCCGCGAGGATGATCCACATGAACATGCAGGTTATGCGCAGCGTGTTGCGCACAGAGTTCTCGAAGACCTGCCGGGTCATGCGGCGCCTGACGACGGCGGCGAGGAAGGCGGCGAGTGCGCCGATGGCCGAAGATTCGACGAGCGAGGTCGAACCGGTGACGAACGGCACGATCATCACCGCATAGATGAAGAGCGGCAGCAGCCCGGCGCGGAGGAGCTTGAGCTTCTCGGCGCGGGGCACGTCGCGTTCGGCCTTTGGGAGAACCGGACCGAGGCTCGGCGTGATCCAGCAGCGCAGCCCGATGTAGAGGACGAAGAGCCCCGCCATCATCAGGCCGGGGAAGATCCCCGCGAGCCAGAGTTGCCCCACGGGCTGGCGCGCAATCATGGCGTAGAGCACGAGCACCACCGATGGCGGCACGAGGATTCCGAGTGAGCTTCCGGCCTGGATGACCCCGGTCACCATGCGCTTGTCGTAGTTGCGCTTGAGTAGCTCGGGGAGCGCGATGGTCGCACCGATGGCCATGCCCGCGACGCTGAGCCCGTTCATCGCCGAGACCAGCACCATGAGCCCGATCGTGCCCACGGCGAGGCCGCCGGCCATACCGCCGGTCCAGACGTGGAACATGCGGTAGAGGTCGTCCGCGATCCTCGATTCCGAGAGCACGTAGCCCATGAAGATGAACATCGGCAGCGTCAGCAGCGGGTACCATTTCATGAGCTTCATGGCGGCGGCGAAGCCCAGATCGTAGCCGCCGCGATCGCCCCAGAGCAGGAGCGCGGACAGCACGGCGACGAAGCCGATGGCGGCGAAGACGCGCTGGCCGGTCGCCAACATGAGCATCATCAGCGCGAACATCAGAATGGTGATGAGCTCGTAGGACATCAGAAGTCCTCGCGCCGAAGCCGCAGGATGTCCTTGAAGAACTCGGAAATCGACTGGAAGATCATCAAGACAATACCGGTTACCATGACCACCTTGATCGGCCAGAGATAAGGCCGCCAGGCGCTGGGGCTACGCTCTCCTCCGTACTGAAAGCTGTAAATCGTGGAATCGATACCACCCCATAGAAGAACCGCCAAATAGAAGAGGAGAAAGAAAACCGTGAAAACGTCGAACCACGCCTTACGGCGAGCGGACCAGGACCCATAGAACAGGTCCATCCGCACGTTCGCATCCGTTTGAATCGCGTAGGGACCACCCAGAATGTAATAGCCCACCATCGCGAACTGGGCCATTTCCAGCGTCCACAGAGACGGGTTGAAAAACGTCTTCGAGAGCGACGACCAAAGCAGAATCGCCATGATCGCGAACATGCCGTACATAATGACGCGCCCGACGCGGCGGTTTACCGTGTCGACCACGAGAATGTAGCCGCGCATTGCGCCGGTCACGCCCGCAACCCCAGCGATGGACCCCCAAGTTTCTCAGACAACGGCACGATGACCCTCACAGGCTGCGACGCCGGTCGAGTCTAGGAAGTATTGGCGATCACGGGAACGGGGTCATGCGGCCGCTCATTGCGGGGCGCAGGCCCTGATCGTGGCTTGGACCATTCCCTTGGCATTGGGGCCGGCGGCCATCGGCGCGATCAGCGGCAGGTCGATGCCGGAGGCGTGATAGGCGGCGATCCGCTCCTGGCAGCGCTCGGGCGTCCCGGCGATGCAGACCGAGTCGATATGCGCGTCGCTTACCGCCCGGGCCGCAGCCTCGCGGTCGCCGCGCGCCCAGGCCTCGGCGATCGCGGCGGCCTCCTCGCCGAAGCCCTGGTCCACCGCCATCCGGTTGTAGCGGGGGAAGAAGCCCTTATACATCGCGACCCCGGGTCTCAGCGCATCGAACGCGTCCGACGGATCGTCGGCCACTGCGGTCGGGATGAGCGAGGTGACCTCGACCGCACCGGGGTCGCGCCCCGCTCTCTCGGCGCCGGCCGCGATGTGCTGTCGCACCTCGGCACCGACATCGAGCGTGGTGAAGACCATGATCACGCCGTCGGCCTCCTCCCCGCAGACGCCCATCATCTTGGGGAAGACGGCGGAGAAATAGATCGGCAGGCTGGGGCGAAGCGGCTGGAACCAGAGCTCGTAGTTCTCGATGGTGACGGTCTCGCCCTGGAAGGACACCTGTCCGTCCCGCAGCAGCCGGCGCACGACCTCGGCGGTCTCCCGCACCCGTGTCACCGGCTTGCCGTAGGGCAGGCCGTGCTCGGGCTCGACTTGCACCTTGTGGCTGGAGCCCAGGCCCAGGATGAACCGGCCGCCGGAGAGCTGATCGACCACCGCCGCCGACATGGCAATGGTGGGCGCCGAGCGCACAAAGACGCTGGAGATGCAGGTACCGAGCTGCACTCTGCTGGTCTGCGCCGCGACCGCCGAGAGTACCGCGAATTGATCGCCGCCATGCCCCTCCGCCATCCAGACCGAGTCGTAGCCGAGCGATTCGGCGAGCTGTGCGCACTCGACGATTTCGGACGCGTTCAATCCGGCTGAGAACGCGACGCCAACCCTGCCCATGCCCAGTCTCCCCGGCTGATCGGTTGCCTCAAGCTGCCTTGGATCGTACAGAGGGCGAAGGGCGAATCCAAACCTGCCTCCGCGCGCCCGCCGGCCCCGTCGGGCGCGGCGCCGGGGAGTGCGGGAGCGTGGGGAGGGCGACGACATGGGCGGATATCTGATTGCCGGCGGGCGGCTCCTCGATGCCACCGGTGCGTCACCGCAAGACGGCGTCTCGGTGCTGGTGGAGGGCAACCGCATCCGCAAGATCGGCCCGGACCGGGAGGTCGCGGCCGCGGCCGAGACCTTGGGCGGCTACCGGACCATCGATGCCTCCGGCCGCACGGTCATGCCGGGCATGATCGACGCCCATTGCCATATCTCCTACGGCGACATCCTGTCGTTCGAGGAGCTCGACCTCTACGCGGGCGTGGAGTACCGCACCCTTCGCGCCGCCAACAACGCGCGCAAGGTGCTGCGCGCGGGCGTCACCGCGTTCTCCGATCCTGGCTCCACGTGGAACATCTCGGTGGCAGTGCGCGACGCCATCAATGCGGGCCTGATCGAAGGGCCGCGCATGGCCTCGGCCGGGCGCTACATCACCACCTTCAACGCGATCGGCTCGCCCTGGCCGTCGTGGATGGAGCACCCCAAGTCGTCGTTCGCCGTGCTCTGCAACACGCGCGAGGAAATGGTCACGGAGGCACGCCGCGAGATCAAGGACGGCGTCGACATCGTGAAGGTGGCCGGCGATGGCGACGTGCTCACCGGCGAGGCCGAGCTTGCCGGCAGCATCGGGCTCGACGACCTGCAGGCCATCGCCGAGGTCACGCACAGGCTCGGCAAAGTCTGCACCATCCACGCGCGCTCGGGCCGGGCGGCGGCCGACGCGATCCGCGCCGGCTTCGACTGGATCATCCACGGCTCCTACATGTCGGAGGACGATCTGGACGTGCTCTTCCGCAACCCGACGCCGCTGATCCCGACCTTCTCACTGCTCGCGAACACACTCGAATGGGGCCCGGATCTCGGCTGCTCCGACTTTATCCTCGATGCCTACAAGGACGAGGTCGAGCGCCTTGCCACCGTCGTCTCGCGTGCCCACGCCGAGGGGATCGCCATCATTGCCGGCACCGACAGCGGCCAGGGCTCGGTGCCCTATGGCGAATGGCACGCGCGCGAGATGGAGCACCTGATGACCTACGGCGGCCTGAGCGCCATGGAGGCGATCCGCGCGGGCACCGCCAACGCGGCGCTGACTCTCGGCATGGAGGACGAGATCGGCACGCTGGAAGAAGGCAAGCTCGCCGACATCCTGGTGGTGGACGGCGACCCGCTGGCGGACATCGCCGTGTTGCAGGACAGGGAGCGCCTCGCCGTCGTGATGAAGGACGGCGCGGTCGTCGATACCGAGGCGCCGATCCCCGAGCCTGCGCGCTACAACTGGGAAAAGCCCATGCTCTACTGGGAGGACTCGCGGATGCCGACCCAGAGCTTCGTGCGCGAGCACGCCACCAGCAAGCCGCGCTGGATGCAGCAGGAGCGCCGCCTCGACGCGGCGGAGTAGGGGCGGATCCGGCTCTTACCGCCGCATGGACGGGGCTGAGCTGACCGGGAATTCAGGCTTGGGGCAGGCGGGCGGTTCGGCGTCGTGGTCGCGGTAGTCGAAATAGCCCCAGACGGCCCAGTGGTCCGAGAGGTCGCAGTAGTCCTGCCCGCGCACGGCCGAGAACAGCGTGCGGTCCTCGAAATCGAAGAGGCTGCGGAAGACCATCGGGCAGTTGTGGTGGTAGCGCGGCTCGCGCCAACCCTTCTTCGCGAGCACGTAATCGACATAGCCGTTGCCGCGCCGCGCCCAGTCGCTGCGCGACTCGCGGGTGTAGCGATGACCGCGAAACGCGGGCGCCAGCACCCCGAGCGGCTCGTCGCCGAGCAGGCTATCGAACGCGTGGCTGAGCACGTTGAAGTCGCCGCCGACGATGATCGGCTCCGAGCGCGGAATCCCCGAATGCTCTTCGATAAATCGCTGGATGGCCCGGAACTGCGCCGCCTTGGCCGTGCGCTGCTCGCTGCCCCAGCCGAACTGCGCATGGGTGCCGATGACGTGGTAGCGCGCGCCGCCCTTGTCGATACGGGCATAGATGAAGCCCTTGGCGGCGCTGCAGTCGCGCTCCACGCAATCGGCGTAAACCAGTTCCTTGGCGACGCCGATTGGATGCCTGCTGGCAATGAGCACGCCGCCATCCTCTTCGAACCAGGTGTCGCCCTCGCCGCCGCGCGGCGTCTCTTCGGTCAGGGACTGTTCGTAAACCCTGCCCTTCTCGCAGGTCGAGGCGGCGCGGCAGGCGGTGCCCAGGATGCGGGTTGCGTAGCGAAATCCCTGCGCCCTCAGCCCGGCGAGGAGAGTCGCGCGCGCGCCGTCGTCGTAGGCCTCGGACAGGATCACCACGTCGTAGGGGGCGAGGAAGCGCGGGATGAGGGCGGCGCGCTCTTCCTGAGCGAGCGCGAACCGCTCGCCCATGAAGGGAATATTGCGGACGTGGGAGGGCAGCAGATAGACGTTGTAGGCGAGGACGCTGAGCACGTCGTCGGAGACTGCCGGCTGCGGCAGGTGGTTGATGCCCGGCCCTTCGCACTGGCGCTCCGCCGTCGTCCCGCTGGACGGCGCCAGCGTCAGTGCAGCGGCGAACGCAAGCGCTCCGATCGCAAGCGCTGCCGCGCCGGCGCGACGTGTTCGGATGCGGCCTCCGATCACCAGACCTTCTTGACGGTCACGAAGAACGTCCGCCCGCGAATCGAATCCAGGCTCTCGTCCGGATCCTCGGGAATCTCAGGGTTGATCGACGGTTCGGCGTCGAAGACGTTGAAAATGCCGCCCATTAGCTCGACGCCATCGAACGCGTAAGGGTTGTGCCAGCGCATGGAAACGTCGTGGCCCACCCACGAGCCGAATCGGCCGACACTCCCTCTGTAGCCGGTTGTCCCGTAGACGCTCCACTGGGCTGTGACCTTGCCCCGCGTGCCGCTCAGCGTGACATGGAGGCGGTTACGGGCAAAGTCGTCCGGCCCCACGAAGTCGAGGGCGCGCTCTTCGTAGTCCTGTACATGAGACCAGCGGGCGTCGAGGTCGAAATCCGCCCAATCGGCCGACCACGCCGTGTGGGCATGGACGTTGAGGCCCGAAATATCGACCTCGCCGTCGCCGAGGATCGGCTTTTCGATTCTTGTGATCAGCCCCGGCGTGTCAGGAACGAGCGGCGGCGCGCGGTGGATGACGGTACCCGGCGGCAATAACCCGCGTTCATGCTCATAGTCGACGATGTCCTGCGCACCGACGACCGTCAGCAGCTTGGACAGCTTGGTCCAGTACCAGTCGGCGCTCAGCGAGACGGGGCCGAGCTTGGTGACGATTCCCGCACCGTAGCTCTCGCCCCGATCCGGCTTGAGGTCGGGGTTCCCGAAGTTGACCGCCTCCACCTGGTAGCGCCGCTCCGTCGCGTGATCGTAGATGCGGGGAACCGACGTGACGCGTGCGGTGTGCAGGCCGCCCAGGTACGGGGCCCTGTCCGCCATGCTCCAATTGCCTCGGAGCGCGAAGTCCGGGCTCAGCGCGAAGACCGTTTCCATTTGCGCTGCGGTGGTCGAGCCGACGTCGTCATGGTCGCTGTAGCGCCCGGCGAGGCCGACGTCCCAGATCCGGTGGAGCGGGAGCGAAACCTCCAGGAATGGCGAGACGCTGTCGCGCTCCCCGGCGAAGCTGACGCCGAAAGAGCCGATAACGTCGCTCTGCTCCTCGATCACGTCCCCGGCACCGCTGACGTACGTCGTAAGCCATTCACGGCTCTCGCGAACCCACTCCGCTCCCGCCGCCCAGCCGATGGACCGGCCGCCGATGGCGAAACCCGATCCATCGAACGCGACCCGCGCCTCGCTGCGCCTCGTGAGGTTATCGACAAAGCGCTCGACACCCGTGTCCCGGACCACGTCGAGATGGTCGGGATCGGTGGATAGCGGGTTGCGGAGGTCGTAGCTACCGGCTGCCATCGCCTCCAGAATTGCAGGTTCGTGCACAAAGATTCCGCCCTGCAAAATGTCGTCGTTCGAGAACGAGCGCAGGTGCGCGTCGTAGCGGATATCGTCCGTGAGGCGCCCTTCGACGCCGAGCGTGATGTCATGCTCTTGCGCCGTCCAGCGCCAGACGCGATCGCCGTGGCCCACAAAACGGTGGAGGACGAAACCACCGCCGCCGAGGGGGAGCCTGTCGGGCAACGGGGCCATGTATAGGCTTGTGTAGTCACTGTCGGCCACGCGCGCACCGAGATAGACCGACAGGTCCTGGGCGACGGGGTAATCCCCCATGAGGAAGGCAGTTTCCCGTTGCCGCCGTTCCCAGGTCCACTCGATGTTGCCGTAGGCGAAGCCGCATCCCTCGCCGGGGAGGCCGTAGGGTTCCGAAAGCGGGCCGGTGTACTGGCTGCCCTCGCAGGGGCCGAGCGAGCGGGCAACCGGTCCCTCCTCCGTAAAAACTATGGCCGTATTGCCGGCCACTGAGACGGCGAACGCATCGTCGAAGGAGCCGCCGGGAGTCCACGAGGCGCGGCTGTAAGGGCGATCGACCGAGCGAACCTCGTTGCGGTTGAAGACATCCGCCCCGACGGTCAAGTGCCCCGCACCGATGCTGCCGCCCCACAGCGCGGAGGCGATGCCCGCCTCTCCGCCGGAGCGCACCGGGCTTTCCCCGTGAACCTGGGCCTCGACGCCCTCGAAGCCGTTCCTCAACACAATGTTGATCGCGCCGGAGATGGCGTTCGGCCCGTGAATGGCAACCGCGCTCGAGCTGAGAATCTCGATGCGGTCGATAGCCGCTATGGGGAGCGCATCCAGGTCATAGTACGAGTCGGAAATGCGCCGACCGTTGATCAGGATCGCGGCACGGAGACTACCCAAATTTAGCGGACGGTGCAGGCCGAAGTAGTTGAACTCGTCCCGGCTGCGCAGGAGGTCCCAGACGTTGCGCATGCCGGAGAGGTCGATGTCGTCTCGGTCGATCACGGTGACGGGCCTTAAATTGCCCACCGGCATGCCCGAAATGAGGCTGCCCACGGAGGTGTCCGCGCCGGCGTCGCCGCCTTGCGCGGGACCCGCCAGTGCTACGGCCATGAGGACCGCGACGAACGAGACTGCGAGGCGCCGACGCTTGGGTGGCGTGAAGCGGCGTGAGCGGCTCATCGGAACTCTTGGTGTGATCGACGTGCGGATGTCGCGTAGCGAGTCGCTTTCGTACATGCGGTCTCTGTCCAACACTTGAATTTTCTACTCAATGGCCCTGTCCCATTGGTCGAGGCAAACGTCTGTCAATCGATGCGACCGCGCAAGCATCATTTCGTCCCGACCATGGCAGGTGGCGGTACGGTGCTGGTATGGTCGGGCGCTCGCACGGTGAGAAGAGGGCGAAAGGAGTGGCAAAAGAGCAACCGTGGCGCACGTATCTGCCCTTGGCGCATCGACTCGCCGATGCGTCGGGACCGGTCATCATGCGCTATTTCAGGCAATCGCTTGCGATCGAGGACAAGGACCACATCGCGGGCTACTCGCCGGTCACGGCGGCTGACCGCGAGGCCGAGGCCGCGATCCGCGCGCTGATCAACGAGGCATGTCCCGACCACGGCATTCTCGGCGAGGAGCACGGGCACGAGCGCCCGGACGCCCGCTTCACCTGGGTCATCGACCCAATCGACGGCACCAAGGCGTTCATCTCCGGCATGACGACCTGGGGCACCCTGATTGCGCTGCATGACCGTGGCAAAGGCATCATCGGCATCCTGGACCAGCCTTTCCTGCGCGAGCGGTTTGTCGGCCACGGCGAGGGCGCCTATCTGGGCGACAGGCGTCTTGCCGTGCGCTCGTGCCCCGATCTGAGCGGGGCCACTCTCTATGCCACCGAGCCCAACATGTTCACGCCGGCCGAGCTTGCCGCGTTCGACGCGCTGGCTGCGCGCGTGCGTCTGCGCCGCTTCGGTGCCGATTGCTACGCCTACGGGATGCTCGCCGCCGGCTTCGTCGATCTGGTGGTCGAGGCGAGCATGAACCCGTGGGACATCGCGGCGCTGATACCCATCATCGAGGGCGCCGGCGGCATCGTGACCTCGTGGAATGGTGGCCCGGTCGGTGCGGACGGCCGGGTGCTGGCGGTGGGCGACCGCCGGTTGCACGCGCCCGCGCTCGAAATTCTCGCTCCGACCGCCGCTGCGTCCCAAGGCTCGTAAGCACTTCGGCGCGCCGGCTGCGCGTATTCCGCCCCACTCGTGTTTCGTGGGGCATCTCACGATACGTTCTGTCGATGAAGTTTGCGCACCGAGGGTTGCGACGGCTCTACACACGGGGCGATGCGAGGCAGATCGACCCCCGATTGGTACCCCGAATTCGGCGGGTGCTGCTGCTGTTGGACGAAGCAACGGAGCCTCGCCATATGGACTTGCCTGGATTACGCCTGCACCCGCTCAAGGGCGACAGAGCTGGCCAATGGAGCGTGTCCGTGACAGGGAACTGGCGTATCGTGTTCCGATTCGCAGATGGCGAAGCGGTGGACGTCGACTTGGTCGACTATCACTGACGGAGGTGTCGGCACGTGGCTATGCATAACCCGCCTCATCCCGGCGAGATCATCCGCGATGCGGTGCGGGCAGAGGGCTGGACCGTAGCAGAGGCCGCTGCCCGCCTCGGTGTCACGCGGAATACTCTGTCTCGCGTGCTGAACGGCAAGGCCGGTGTTTCGCCACGCATGGCTCTGGCTTTGGAGCGAATCGGCTGGAGCGACGCCGGACATTGGGTGCGGATGCAAGGGGCTTACGACCTGGCGCAAGCACGCGCGTCGGCTGCTTGAATTCGACCGCACCCCAGCATTCCTGGACCGCAATGCACGGCAAGGTCTGTGTCGTCACTGGTGCAAGCTCGGGGATTGGCAGGGCAGCGGCCATCGACCTCGCGGGGCGGGGCGCGACGGTTGCCCTCATCTGCCGCAATCATGCAGGCGGCTCCGTCGTGCTGGAAGAGATCGAGCGGCAAGGCGGTCACGCGGCGCTGCTCATCGCCGACCTCGCGTCCCAGCGGCAAGTGCGCGAGGTGGCCGCGGCCTTTCTGAAGCAATTCGATCGCCTCGACGTGCTGATCAACAACGCCGGTGTCGCCGGCCGGGGCACCCGGCTCGAAACCGAAGACGGTCTGGAGGCGACCTTCGCAGTGAATCACCTCGCGCCGTTCCTGCTGACCAACCTTCTGCTCGACACGCTCAAGGCGAGCGCGCCGTCGCGCGTGGTGACCGTGAGTTCTGCTGCGCACAAGAACTTTACGCTCGACTTCGATGACCTGCAAGGCGAGCGGCGCTACTCCGGCTTCGGTGCCTACAGCCGCTCCAAGCTCGCAAACATACTCTTCACCCCTGAGCTCTCGCGCCGGCTGGAGGGAACAGGCGTCACCGCAAATTGCCTGCACCCCGGCGTCGTCGCGACGGGCATCTTCCGCAACGTGCCGCGCTGGATGCGCTTCATCCTTACCGGCCCGCTCGTGCTCAGCCCGGAGAAGGGCGCGGACACGATGATCTATCTTGCCACCGCGCTCGACGTCGCCGAGGTGAGCGGACAGTACTTCGTGCGACGCAAGCCCCTGCGCTCGTCCCGCGCCTCGCGCGATGCGGAGACCGCGCGGCGCCTGTGGTGGGCGAGTGAGGTGCTGACGGCGGCAAGCGACACGTAACCGAGACTTCGGCGTGCTACGTTCTCGCCACGGTCGGACGCGGTAGCGAAGCGAGGAAAGGTTGGAAACGGCAAGGCATGGGCCGCTGACAATCGAGTGCACCCGCGGCCCGGCGGTGGAGAGCCGGCATCTGGTGGATGCGGCGGTGGTCGACCCAGCCGGCCGGCTCGTGCAGGGCTGGGGCGAGACCGACGCGATGATCTACCCGCGCTCGGCCATCAAGTCGGTGCAGGTTCTGCCCTTGATCGAGAGCGGGGCCGCCGAGCGCTTCGCAGTGAGCGACGAGGAAATCGCCATCGCCTGCTCCTCCCACAACGGGCAACCGGGGCATGTCGCGGTCGTTCGCGGCTGGCTCGAGCGGGCCGGGCTCGGCGAGGACGACCTCGAGTGCGGTCCGCACCTGCCGTACCACACACCCTCCGCCCACGCCTGCGTGCGCGATGGCGAGAGCGGGCTGGCCGTGCACAACATGTGCTCGGGCAAGCACAGCGCCTTCCTGGTGACGGCGCAGGCGCTGGGCGAGCCAACTCAGGGTTACATCGCGCGCGAGCATCCGGTGCAGCAGCGGGTATCGGCCGCCATCGCCGCGCTTTCCGGCTGCGATCTCGAGCGGGCGCCGTGGGCCATCGACGGCTGCAGCATCCCGACCATCGGGCTGCCGCTCTCCGGGCTGGCCCAGGCGGCGGCCAACATCGCGGACCCCTCGGGCCTTGCCGAGGAACGCCGGGCAGCGATTACGCGGGTGCGCCGCGCGGTCGCTGGGCACCCGTTTATGGTCGCGGGCGACGGCCGCGCGTGCACGCGCATCATCGAGACAGCGGGCGAGCGCGTGCTGGTCAAGTTCGGCGCGGAAGGGGTGTTCTACGCCGCGCTCTACGAGATTGGCCTCGGGCTCGCGCTCAAGGTGCGCGACGGCGCGACCCGCGCCGCGAACGCCGCGATTGCGACCATGCTCGACCGGCTCGATGTCCTCGACGACCGGGACCGCGAGGCGCTGGCCGACATGCTGGACAAGCCGCTCCGCAACTGGGCGGGCCGCTTCGTCGGCGCCGTTCGCCCGGCGTAGGATGCGTGACGCAAGGGAAGGGGAGACGACATGCTCAGGCTTTCCGATTTCGCGGGCCGGGTGCTGCGCGAGGACGATCTCGACGATCTCGGCCGGCCCACCGGGGAGGTGATCGAAGAAGCCATCGACGCGGGCCGCACGGGGGAGGCCAAGACGCTGGCGCGCAACATGATCCACGAGTGGAAGGGCCTGCACGACCTTTACTGCGACTGGGTCTGGGACCTTCTGACCAGGATCGGGCGCAAGTTCGGCGAGGGCGAGGTCTACGCCATGCTGCGCGCGACTCAGGAGACCTGGATGATGAAGCGGACCTGGAAGGGGTTCCGCAAGATGGCCGTGGAACGCCAGGTCACGCTCACCGCCGAGATGATGCGCGCGCACCGCTGCGGGCCTCGGCAAGAGGGCGACATCGAGGTGCTGGAGGACGCCGAGCGCTACACCATCGTCATGGATCCCTGCGGCAGCGGCGGGCGCATGCGTCGCGGCGACCCGGTGGACAAGACCCCGTCGCGTCTCGGCCCGCCTTACAACTTCGGCGCGACCCAGGAGGCGCACTGGTGGAGTTGGGGCCGCAAGGACGTGCCCTATTACTGCGTCCACTGCGCGCTCAACGAGATCCTGCCCATCGAATGGGGCGGCGCGCCGCTATGGGTCACCGACTTCGACGCCGATCACGCCAAGCCCTGCCGCTGGCACTTCTACAAGAAGCCCGACCTCATCCCGGCGGAATACTGGACCCGTCTAGGAAAGGAAAAGCCCACGCACTTCGACGACGCCTGAGGCGCGCGCCGAGGTCTGGAACATGAGGCGAACTGGGCCGGAGGCCCGCACGGCGCGACCGCGTCGCGCGCGAAGCGCAGAGCCAAGCGAGCGGAGCGAGCGCCCGGCGCCTGAGGGATACAAAAAGACTCAAATTGGACTAAACTAGGAACATCGGGCCAACAACGACCGCGGTGTTCATGTCCGTTGCTGCCTCCGAATCCGCGTCTGCCCAGCTCGCGCTCGACCTCGCGCGCCCTTGTATCGCCGAGGGTCGGGCGGAGGGGCTGGCCCGTGGCGTGTGCCGGCTGCTCGACGAGATGGGGATTTGCCCGCTCGTCGAAGTGCCGCTCGGCACCGGGCGGCGGGCGGACGTGGTGGGCCAGGACGGCAAGGGTCGCTTCGTCATCGTCGAGATCAAGAGCGGGCTTGCCGACTTCCGCGCCGACACCAAGTGGTGCGATTATCGCAACCATTGCGACCGGTTCTACTTCGGGGTCGGCAACGACTTTCCGCTGGACGTGCTGCCGGGTTACGTGGGCGTGATCGTGGCCGACCGCTTCGGCGCCGAGATCAGGCGCGAGGCGCCGCTCCAGCCCATGGCCCAAGGGCTGCGCCGCAAGCAGGCGATTCGCTTCGGCCGCATCGCCGCTCATCGGCTCCGCTTCTTCCACGAGGAGCCCTGCTGAGCGGTCTCGCTCAGGTCAGCCCCTGCTCCTTCCGCCCGCGCACGAGTTGCGAAAGGGACACGGCCAGGATCAGCGCGGCGCCGTTGAACATGTTCTGCACGAACGTGTCGACGCCCAGGAAGTTGAGGCCGGTAATGCCGGTCACCAGGAAGAACACCGCGATGATCGAGCCCAGTGGGTTGAACCGTCCCGGCACGATGCTCGTCGCGCCAAGGAACGCGGCGGCAAAGGCCGGCAGCAGGAAAGTAAGGCCCGACAGCGGGTCCGCGCCGCCCGTTGTACCCACGTTGATGATGCCGGCGAGCGCGGCAATCACGCTGGAAGCCACGAGCGCAACCCCGCGGACACGCACCACACTGATGCCGGACAGGCGAGCGACCTCGCGTCCTCGGCCCACGAACAGGAGGCGCCGGCCGATAGGGGTGAACTCGAAGACGTACCAAATGATCACACCCAGAGCCATCGCGTAGTAGAAGGCCAGCGGAATATCGAAGAGACGGTTGACGATCACCCAGTCGATCAGGCCGGGGGATACGCCGCTCAGAGTTTGCGAGCTGCTGATCCACAGAATGAGCCCTTGGATGACCGACGCCGTGCCAAGGGTCACGATCAAGGAGTGTATTCGGAAGAAGATAATGAAGAACGCATTGAGGAAGCCGACGATCAGTCCCATGGCCAGGCAAGCCAGAACGGCCTGCCACAGCGGCAAGCCCATCTTGGCGTTCAGGACGGCGAGAATCATCGCCGAGAAGGTCAGGACGGCGGCGACCGAAACGTCGAAATCGCCCGCCGTGAGCGGGATGATCAGGCCCAGGGTCAGCACGACCAGGACGGCCTGGGAGCCAAAAATAATCGAGGAGAAGGTCGGCCATTGGAGAAAGGATGCCGGGGCCACGAAGGCGAAAACCACGATCAACGCGATCCAGGCCAGGATCAGCGCGTACTTTTCCAGCACGAGCAGCCAATCGATACCCTTCTCCTTTACAGGTACCTGGGTCTCTTCAGCCATGTACCTGCTCCGTTGAATGGCCCGCTGAACCGGCTTCTCTCTGATTGCCCGATGCCAGACTGAGAACCGTCTGTTCGGCGATGCGGTCCTTGGTGACATCGCTGCCGACGAGCTCTCGGACCACCCGACCGCGCGCAAAGATCAGCACGCGATCGCAGATCGCCGCGAGTTGCCCGTAGTCGGTACTGGCGCAGATGACCGCCGCGCCCTGATCCGCCACGTCGCGGATGGCCCCGAAGACCTGTTGCCGGGCGCCGACGTCCACGCCCTGGGTCGGCTCGTCCAGCAGCATGAGGGACGGGGTGGTCTGCATCCACTTGGCGAGCAGAACCTTTTGCTGGTTGCCGCCGGAAAGCGACTCGAGTTCCTTCTCCGGCGCGTTCGGCCGCACGTCGAATTCCCTGCCCAGCTCTGACGTCCGGCGCCGCATGGCACGGCGCCTCAGGCCAGTCAGGCCGTGGAACGAAGACAGGACAGGAAGGGTGATGTTGTCGATGAGCGTCAGGTCGCCGACGCCCGCAGTTCCGAGGCGGTCGCCGGGAAGCAGCGCAATGCCTCCCTCCATCGCTCGCTGCGGCGAAATGTCATGCAGCTCGTATGTCCTGTCGTGGATTTTGAGCGAGCCCGAGTCCGCTCGCGAAGCGCCGAACAGCAGATAGGGCACCTCGTCGAAACCGGAGCCGATCAAGCCGGTCAGGCCGAGAACTTCGCCGCGGTGCAGGTTCACGGAAAGATCGACGACGGTGTCGCCGGTCAAGCCGCTCACGGCCACATCGACTTCCGCCCCGCGCAGGTCGTGCGCTTCGGCCTGGAACGTCTCGATACGGCGACCGATGATCAATTCGACGAAGTCGGCGTACAAAGCGTTTGCCGTTTCGAGGGTCCCGGCAACGCGGCCGTCTCGCAGAATGGTGGCGCGGTCGGTGATTTCGAGCACCTCGTCGACATCGTGCGAGACAAAGATGACGCTTGCACCCTCTTCCACAATGCCACGCACCAGCCCGAAGAGCTGGCTTACTCCTTCCTTGGGCAAGAACGGCGTGGGCTCGTCGAGAAAGAGGATACCCGGAGTGTCGTGCGCAGCGCGTTCGCCGCGGATATCATCGAAGGCGCGAACGATAGCGAGAAGCGCGCGCTCCACCTGCGGCAGATCTTCCACCTTGGCCGACGGATCCAGATCGAGGCCGAAGCGCGCGAAGACCTCTCTGGCGCGTTGCCTTTCCCGCGTCCAATTGATGTAGGCGCCGGCGCGCGTCGCGAGCTCGCTGAGCATCAGGTTCTCGAGCACGGTCAGGCTGGGCATGAGGCCGAGGTGCTGGTGCACGAAGGCAAGCCCCAGCCCGCGGAATTGGCCGGGCGCCAGAGGCAATTGAACGGGGCGCCCGAAGACTTGCAGGGACGCCCCGGTGTCCGGCGCATGAAAGCCCGCAAGAATTTTTATCAGCGTCGACTTGCCCGAGCCGTTCTGGCCCAGGAGCCCGTGAACTTCCCGTGGCGCAACCGTGAAGGCGACATCGGTGAGCGCCTTCTCGCCGCCGAACGTCTTGGAAACGTGCTCCGCAAACAGAGCGGGGGCGCTGGTGTCCGGCGCCCCCGTCCCGAGATCGGAGGGACTGCTACTCAAGGCCCCACAGCGTGCGGAAACCGGAGACGTGCACGTCGCCGTAACCGCGGTCGTAGTCCGCCGGGGTGCCGGCATCGTTCGCGTTGCTGCTGTCGAAAATATAGAAGGGTACGTTCAGTTCGGCCGGCTCGGCCAACCCGCACAGCGTCCGCATGTGCGAATCGAGGATGCCGCGTGCAATCCAGCCGAGCGACTCACCGACATCCATTTCCACCTGCCCTTGCTGGATCAGGTCGATGACGAAGGGCGTGCCGTTGAACGTCGCGATGTTGACCTGCCCCGTCTTGCCGGCCACGCGGACGGCAGGCACGACAAACTGCGACATCGAGTCGTAGATGGGGATGAGGTAGTTGACGTCGGGGTTCGCGAGCAGCGCCGACTGGACGCTGGGCTGAATCTTGGTAGCCCACTCGGGAACCGGCGCATTGATGTAGGCCACTTCCTGGCAGTCCGGGCAATTCGCCTGGAGCGTGTCGCGGATACCCTGGACGAACGGCGCCGTCGGAACGATCTCGTCGGAACCGATGATGACGACGTTGGCTTTGCCGTCGGTCTGACTGATGGCCCAGTTCGCGAGGATCTGACCGACCTTGTAGAAGCTCAGCGGCACGGCGCCGTCGACACTCTCGTGCGGCGTCTGGGTCAGGTCGTAGAAGTGCGATGTCTTGACGACGATACCGGCGCCCGTCGCTGCCTGGATTTGCGGCACGATCACACTGGGATCGACTCCGCCGAGGAGATCGATCAGATCGAAGCCCTCGTTGATCGCGAAGTTGATGCCCTGAACCCATTGCGACGGTTGTGCCTGGTTTTCCCATTCTGTCACCTCGACGCCGGCTTCGTTTCCGGCTTCGATCATTGCCAGGGCGATGTTCTTGGTGAACGGGTTCGCGCTGGAGACAGGGATGGTCAGGACACGCTTTCCGGCTGCGCAGGACTTCGCATCGAACGCGGGTCCCGGTGCGGAAAACACCGGCTTGGCGCGGTGCTCTTCGATCATCTGACGTGCGGCATCCAGGCCTTGGGCCTGGGCCCCACTGAGAAGAGCCGTCACCGCCACGGCGGCGACAGCGGCCACGGCAGCGGCCGTGGTCTTGGCATAGAATCTTTTCACTTGAAGCCTCCCTTGGTTCGCCCTTGATGGGTCGTTGTCGGCCGGCATTGCCGGTCGCTGCCCACAATCTACCACTTGCTGGAATCACGAAGCTACCCGAGGAATGTGCGTTGTGGCGCTTTTCGACGGCGCGCCGCTGATCTTTGGCGGCCGGATATCGACTGCCTGACCCCCGTCGGGTGAGCAGAATGCAGCGATTTGGCGTGAGATCGGAACACTACGGGAACATGATGACAC
>JAJEEP010000072.1 GCA_022820945.1 Alphaproteobacteria bacterium
ATCCACCGCACGAGGACCCGTCTGATGAGCTGACAGAATCTCACAGAATGTGGGGCCATGTTGGAATCGACCGAGAAAAATATCATCCTGAATCAATGGGCTACGGAACACAGGAAGCGGAAAAGTGCCAACTTGGGTCGACCCACACGTCCGGATTGGCGCGGGCCTCGGTCGCCGCCAGCAGTGGGATCAGCGCGAGAGCCAGCGCCCATGGCCTGCCGATCGCCGTCATGGAGGAAGCTTATGACATGTCATGTGACATGTCAAGAAGCGGGCGATCCGGCTCGGGGCGCGGTCCCTTGGTAGCTAGGGCTCGAGGTCCACGGGCCCGAGCGAGATCTGCGCGGGCGAGTCGGTCAGCGCTTCCAGCACCTTCTTCTGGCTGCCGCGCAGCGCTTGCTCGGTCAGTTCCGCGGCCCGCTCGCCGTCGCCTTCGATCAGCGCCGCGACCAGGTCGTCGTGGAAGTGGTGGAACTCGTGCTCCCGTCTCTGCATGGCAAGGCCCAGGTGCACGATGCGCTCGTGCTGCTCCATGAGGCCGACGACCAGGGTGACCAGGCGCTGGTTGCCGGTGCACTCCGCGACGTAGCGGTGGAACTCGCGGTTGGCCCGCAGGTAGGCCGCCTGGCCGGCCCTGTCGCCTTCGGGATAGGTCGTGTGCGCGGCCTCGTTCAGCGCGCGCAGGCGCGCCGCATCCACCTTGCCGGCGGCGAGCCTCACGGCGGTGACATCGAGCACGAGGCGGAGCTGAAAGATCTCCTGAATGTCGCGCAGCGTGACCGGGGAAACCGCGTTGCCCTGCCGCCCGCGCGATTGGATCAGCCCTTCCTGGCGCAGCCGCGTCATGGCGCTGCGGATGGGCGCCTTGCTCATGCCGTAGCGCGCGACCAGCAGGCCCTCGGAGATTTCCTCTCCCGGCTGCAGGGCACAGGAGATGATGTCGTCCTTGATCGTCGCGTAGGCGGTGTCGTTCAGGTTCTGCACGCCCGCCTGCGTGCCTTCAGCCGGCGGTTTGAAGGCGAGCTTGGCTGTGCGGGGCTTGCTGGATGGCATGGATGCTCAGGCCCTCGCCGGCGGACCGGCGCGCTGGTTGCTGCGAGCGTAACGCATGTGTTTGCCGGCTACGAGGGGCGGCAGCCTGTTGACACCCCTTGGGGCGTCGCGCGGTTCTAGCCGGCGCCGCTTGCGCGAGCGCGGCGATTGGCTAGGCTCGGGCCGCCACCTGAAGGGAGAGCCCGATGAGCCAGGCCGCCGCTTCCGTCACCCGCATCTCGGCACCGAGCGCCCACCCCTACTCGCCGCCCGATATCGTGCTTCAGACCGATCCAGAGGACGAGCGCGTCTGGGTGCCGCTGAAGGAAGGCGTCTGGCTGCGCCCGCTGATGTACAACACCGTGCAGGGCGGCTGGTGCGAGGTGGTCAAGGTCACGGGCGGCGGCTTCGTCTCGCGCCACCGGCACCCGGCGCCGGTCCACGGCCTCGTGCTCAAGGGCGCCTTCCGCTATCTCGAGCACGATTGGATCGCCGATCGGGGCACCTACATCTACGAGCCGCCGGGCGAGGTCCACACCCTGGTGGTCGACGACGACTGCCCCGAGATGCACTGCTTCTTCGCGATCTCGGGCTCGGTCAACTACGTGGACGAGGACGGCCGGGACGTCCGCGCCGAGGATGTCTTCCACCGCCTCGACCGCGCGCGCGAGCACTACGAGGAGGTCGGCCTCGGTGCCGACTACGTTCAGAACTTCGTGCGCTGAGCACGCGCCGGGGATCGCTCGCTCCGGGCATAGGAAGTGGGAGGCAGAGCAATGCAAGAGGGGTTCACGGCGGTCGTGAAGCAATCCGGTCCCTGGTGGATCGGATGGATCGAGGAGATTCCCGGTGTAAATTGCCAGGAGCGGACGAGAGAGGAACTGCTCGAAAGCCTTCGTGTGACGCTGCGCGAAGCGCTGGAGTTCAATCGCCGAGAGGCCATCGAAGCCGCAGGGCAGGACTATGAGGAAGCCACCGTCGTCGTATGAAACGTCGCAAGCTGTTGCGGCACCTGCGCAAGCAAGGCTGCGCATTGCTGCGTGAGGGCGGGCGGCACTCCTGGTGGCGCAACCCCGCGGCGAATCGGCGCTCGGCCGTTCCGCGACACGTAGAGATCGACGACCGCCTTGCCCGCAAGATCTGCAAGGATCTCGACGTTCCCTTCGTTGACTGATCGAACGCTCGGGTGACTGATTGCGCGGCGCGGCAACGACACCCGTGTCCGACCTCACTTGCAGTAGTGCAAGGCAGGTATTGCCGCACTTATAATGCGCCGCCGGTGAGCCAGGGGGAGTAGCCAGCATGTATCCAGCACCGATCGACGAGTATGTGCGGCCGGCCACGGTCGCCGACGCGCTCGCCGCGCTCGGCCGCTATGACGAGGGCGACGCTGTCTTCGTGGCCGGCGGCCAGAGCCTCATGCAGGCCGTCAAGGCGCGCCTCGTGCGCCCGCGCTGCCTGATCGACCTGCAAGCGGTTTCCGGGCTCGCCGGCGTCGAAGTCGGCGCGGAGGGCGTCCGCATCGGGCCGATGACCCGCTACGCCGAGATCGCCCGCGACGAGCGTCTCACCGGCGCCTGCTCGGCGCTCCGCGATGCAGCCCAGCGCGTCGGCGACCGGCAGGTGCGCAACCGGGGCACCATCGGCGGCAGCCTCTGCTGGAACTATGTCGCTGCCTGCATGCCGCCCACCGCGATCGGGCTTGGAGCGCAGTTGGAGCTGACGGCGGCGGACGGCGGCACGCGCACCCTCGCGGCGGAGGATTTTGTAGGCGGCCCGCTGGAGACGGCGCGGGAGGAGAACGAAATCCTCACCGCCATAACCATCCCGGCGGCCAAGGGGAACGCCGGCAGCGCCTACAAGAAGTGGGGCCTCGTCACCGACGCGCTTCCGGTGATCGGGGTCTGCGTCGCGCTGGAGGTGGCGGACGGGCGCTGCACCGGCGCGCGGGTCGCGGTCGGCGGCCTCGCGAACGGACCCACGCGCTCCGGCGCCGGTGAGGGGGCATTGGTGGGCGTGGCCGCCGGCGACGATGCGGGCATCGCCGCGGCAATGGACGCGGCTGCCGCCGAGATTGAGACCCAGGAGGATCTCTGGGCCGACAGCGACTATCGCAAGCAGCTCATCCGCTCGCTCGGCGCCGAGGTCACGGCCACGGCCTTCGCGCGAGCGGCCGGCTAAAGGCGGGGAGAGGAAACCGGCAATGAGCACGACCACGATCACGGTGACCATCAACGGCGAGGTCTTCGAGGAGACCGTGCCGGTCCGCATGCTGCTGGTCGACTTCATCCGCGAGCGCGCGGCGCTCACCGGCACCCATATCGGCTGCACCTACGAGGGCGTCTGCGGCGCCTGCACGGTGCAGATCGATGGCGAGGCGGTGAAGTCCTGTCTGATGGTCGCCGCCCAGGCCGACGGGCACGAGATCACCACCGTCGAGGGCCTGGCCGAGGGCGGAGAGCTCTCGCCCCTGCAGCGGGCCTTCAACGAGCAGCACGCCCTGCAGTGCGGCTTCTGCACGCCGGGCATCCTGATGAACATGGACGAGTTCCTGCGCGAGAACCCGGACCCGACGGATGAGGAAATCCGCCGCGGGCTGGTCGGCAACCTCTGCCGGTGCACCGGTTATGCGCACATCGTCGATGCGGTCCGCGAGGCCGCGAAAGCAACCAGGTGAGGGAGAAGAGGCCGATGACCGGGACGAGCGAAGGCTGGGTCGGCAGCCACTTCCACCGCAAGGAGGACCATCGCCTCATCACGGGGAGGGGCCGGTTCCTCGCCGACCTTGCGCGGCCGGGGGCGCTCCACATCGTGTTCAGGCGGAGCGACCACGCGCATGCCACGATCGAGAGCATCGACGTGAGCGCGGCCGAGGCGATGCCGGGCGTCGTCGCAGTGGTCACCGGGGACGACATCAAGGACGAGATCCTGCCGATGCCGCAGCCGGTGGTGCAGCCGGCGCTGCCTGCCACCTATCCCAGGCACTGGCCGCTCGCGGTCGGCAAGGTGAAGTGGCACGGCGAGCCGGTGGCGGCGGTGATCGCCCGCGACCCGTACATCGCCGAGGATGCGGCCGAGGCCATCGAGGTGGACTACGACCCGCTCCCCTATGTCGGCGATCCCGAGAGCGCGCTCGCAGACGGCGCCACCATCGTCCACGAGGACTGGCCCGATAACGTCATCTTCCAGATGGACTTCACCGGCGGTGCCGACGAGGAGAGCCAGAGGGCGCACGAAGCCAAGGTCCAGGAGGTGTTCGACAGCGCCGATATCGTGATCGAGCAGCGCTTCACCTGCCACCGCTGCGGCGTGGCGCCGATGGAAACCAGAGGCGCGCTCTTCGAGTGGGACGAATCCGATGGCTTGACCGGGTGGCTCACCACCCAGCGCCCGCATATCGACCGCCTCGCGCTCTCGGACATTCTCGAAATTCCCGCCGAGAAGATCCGCATCATCGCGCCGCGCGACCAGGGCGGCGGCTTCGGCGTCAAGGCGCCGTTCTACCGCGAGCCCATGCTGATCGCCTACATGGCGAAGAAGCTCGGCCGCCCGATCCGCTGGATCGAGACCCGCCAGGAGCACTTGATGGCGGTGAGCCAGGAACGCGACCAGATTCACGATCTGGAAGTCGCGGCGGCGAGCGACGGCAAGCTTCTCGCGATCCGCGACCGCGGGCTCGCCGACTGCGGCGACGGCTGCGAGGGGGTCTACTGGGGCTTCCTGATGCCCTTTCTCGGCGCGGTCGAGCTGCCCAACGCCTACGACTGGCCCATCGGCGACATCAAGGTGAAGGTCGCCATCACCAACAAGTCGGCGCTCTCGCCGGCCCGCGCCTTCGGCGAGCTGCCCACCCGCTTCGCCATGGAGCGCGCCATCGACATGGTGGCCAAGCGCTGCGGCATGGAGCCGGCGGACGTGCGCCGCAAGAACCTCGTCGCCTCGCTCCCCTACACCTCGATCACCAACGAGTATTTCGACAGCGGCGACTTCATCAAGGTGTGGGACAACCTGATGGCGGAGGCCGACCTGCCGGGCTTCCGCGCGCGCCAGGCGGAGGCGCGGGCCGAGGGTCGCTATCTCGGCATCGGCTTCGGCCTCGGCGTCGAGCTCTCGGGCGTTGCCTCCGAGCTGCTCGTGCCGATGGAGAACCAGCCGGGCTACGGCGCCGCGACCGTGCGGCTCGACCCGCGCGGCAAGGTGCTGGTCTTCGAGGGCGATGCGCCCGGCGGGCAGGGGCACGAGACCACGGTGGCCCAGGCCGTCGCCCAGAGCTTCGGCATCCATCCCAACGACGTGGTGGTGACCACGGGGGATACGGGCACGACGCCCTTCGGCTCCGGCACCGTCGGCGCCCGCGCGGGCTCCTACTTCGTCAGCGCCGCGGTCCAGGCCTGCGACGTCTTGAAGGATAAGATCGGGCGCATCATGGCCCACGATCTTGCCCTCGCCGATACGTCGCCGGCGGACTTCGAGTTCAGGGACGGCTTCGTGACCTACAACAAGGACACGAACATCAAGAAGACGTTCCGCGAGGCGGTCGAACGCATCATCATGGCGCCGATCAACCTGCCGGAAGGCGAGTCCGGCGGCCTGGAACACACCGCCTTCTTCGAGGCGGAGAAGCCAATGATCGCCTTCAATGCCGATGTCTGCACGGTCGAGGTCGATATCGAGACCGGCCAGTTCAAGATCCTGAGCTGGACGACGTCCGAGGACGTGGGACAGATCATCAATCCCCAGATCGTCGAAGGGCAGATGCAGGGCGCCATCGTCCAGGGGCTGTCCAACACCATGTTCGAGGAGTTCGTCTACGACGAGAACGGCCAGCAGCTCACCGCCGACTTCGAGAACTACAAGCTCGCGACCGCGGCCGACGTACCGGACATCAAGGTGACGCACGCGCCGACGCCTTGTCCCTACACGCCGCTCGGCAGCCGCGGCATCGGCGAGGGGCGGCCCTCCGACGTGCCGGGGACGCTCTGCAACGCGATCTGCGACGCACTCAGCCCCTTCGATATCGAGATCACGGACCTGCCGCTCAGGCCGGATTCGCTCTGGCACAAGATTCAGGCGGCGCGCGGGGCCTCCTAGGCCGTATCGCCCTGCCGCGCCGCGCAGGTCGGGGCGATGACGGGCGACAAGGTGCGGATCGGCTCCGGCGCGGGCTTCGCCGGCGACCGCTGGGAGCCTGCGGTCGAGCTGGTCGAGCGCGGTGGCCTCGATTACATCGCCTTCGAGTGCCTGGCCGAGCGCACCATCGCGCGCGAAACCCTTGCGCTGCGGCGGGGGCAGGGGAGCGGCTACAACCCCCAGCTTGAAGATCGCATGCGCGCGGTGCTGCCGGCAGCGGCCGAGCGCGGTGTGCGGGTGCTCAGCAACATGGGCGCCGCCGACCCACTGGCGGCCGGGCGCAAGACGGCCGAGATCGCGGCCGCGCTCGGGCTTGCCGACCGGCGCTGCGCGGTGCTGCTGGGCGACGATGTGCAGGGCGCCGTCGCCGCCCGCCCCGACCTGCCCCTGATGGAGACCGGCGCGCCGCTGGAGAGCATCCTGCCGCGCATGGCGTCCGCCAACGCCTACCTGGGCGCGGACGCGGTGGCGGCTGCGCTGGATACGGGGGCGCCGGTGGTGGTGACCGGCCGGGTCGCCGACCCCTCGCTCTTTGTCGGCCCCATTATCCACGCGCTGGGCTGGGGCTACGACGATTACGTCCGCTTGGCGCAGGCCACGGCGACGGGTCACTTGCTTGAATGCGCGGGCCAGGTGACCGGCGGTTACTTCGCCGACCCCGGCGTCAAGGACGTGCCGGGCCTGGCGCGCCTCGGCTTCCCTTTCGCCGACGTGACCGATGCGGGCACGGTCACCATCGGCAAGTGCGACGGCTCAGGCGGGCGCATCGACGCCGCCACCTGCACCGAGCAGCTTCTCTACGAGGTCGACGATCCTGCGGCCTACGTCACGCCCGACTGCGTACTCGACATGACCGGTATCGCCCTGCGCGAGACGGGCGCCGACCGGGTCGCGGTCAGCGGCGCGCGGGCGCAGCCGCGCACCGACACCCACAAGGTGAGCATCGGCTATTTCGACGGCTACCTGGGCGAGGGGCTGCTCTCCTACGGAGGGCCCAACGCGGTCGCCCGCGCCCGCCTTGCCGGCGAGATTGTGGCGGAGAGGCTGCGCCTGCGGGGCTTCGCCTACGACGCGCTGGACGCACGACTGATCGGGATCGACAGCCTGCACGGTCCCGGCGCAGGCCGGCCCGAGCCCTACGAGGTGAGGCTTCGCGTCACCGGCCGCACGCAGGACAGGAAGGCCGCGGAGGCGGTGGGCTTCGAAGTCGCGGCGCTCTATACCAACGGGCCGGCGGGCGGGGCCGGGGACGCGGCCTCGGTCCGCGAGATCCTCGCCGTGCAATCGGTGCTGCTGCCGCGGGACCTGGTGACACCCCGCGTCGAGGTGGTGGACGCCGGCTAATGCTGACCGTGCATGACTTTGCCCACGCCCGCGCCGGCGACAAGGGGCATTCCGTCAACGTCTCGGTGACCGCCTATGACGAGGCGGGCTACGAGCGGCTCAAGCGCGAGCTGACCGAGGCGCGCGTGGCGGCCGCCTTCGCTCCGTTGGCGGAGGGCCCCGTGCGCCGCTACGCCTTGCCGAGGCTCGGGGCGTTCAACTTCGTCATAGAGCGGGTGCAGGGCGGCGGCGTCACCGCGACCGGCGCGCTCGACATCCACGGCAAGAGCCTGTCCTCTCTCATGCTGACGATCCCGCTGCCCGGCAACGAGCCGGAAGACTAAAGCGCTATCCGGCCGGACAGAATCGCACTCACTGGCCGCACAGTCCCTCGATTCGTATTCGGTGCGGGCCACTCCCCCACCTCACCCCGGCCCTCTCCGCCCCCAGGGGCGGAGAGGGAGAATTTGCCGGTGCCGTCTGCGTTCCCCCTCCCCCCTGCCGGGCCGCAGGCCCGGACGGCGCGACCGCGCCGCGCGCGAAGCGCGGAGCGTCGCGCGGCCACGCGCGCGGGGCGCACGATCGAGCGGAGCGAGCGCCCGGCGATTGAGGGAAATGAATGAGTCGGGAGGGGGACAGGGGGAGATGGGAGTGGCTCAGGCGGCGGTATCGAGCCAGATCGTGACCGGGCCGTCGTTGACCAGGTGGACCTGCATCTCCTGCCCGAAGCGCCCGGTTTCGACCGGCACGCCATGCTCGGCGAGGGAGGCGGCGAAGAGCTCGTAGAGCCGCTCGCCTTCGTCCGGCGGTGCGGCGTAGGAGAAGCCCGGCCGGTTGCCGCGGCTGGTGTCGGCGGCCAGTGTGAACTGACTCACGACCAGCGCGCCCCCGCCGCTCTTCAGGATCGAGAGGTTCATCTTGCCGGGCTCGCTCTCGAAGATGCGCAGGTTGGCGGTCTTGCGCGCAAGGAGCTGCGCCTGCTCGTCGCCGTCCCCCTGCATCGCGCAGACCAGCACCAGCATGCCGTTGCCGACCTCGCCCACCGTCTCCCCGGCAATCTCGACGCGGGCTTGCGCGACCCGCTGGATCAGCGCCCTCATGAGTCGAGCGGCGCGTGGTAGGTGCGCACGGGATCCTCGGCGAGCAGTGCCAGGAAGTCGTCCAGCGCACCGGCCTCTTCCAGGGCGGCGAGGCTGGCCTTGTGTGCCTCCACCGAGGTCCATTCCTCGACGATAATCAAGTGGTTCTGCGCGACGGCATCCACCATGAGCTCGATGCGCAAGCAGCCATCCATCCCGGGGTTCTCGCCCACGAAGGGCGCGAGCATCTCGACCACCTCCTGTCGCTTGCCCGGCTTCGCGGTCGCGCGCACCAGCACCAACACGCTCATCTCTCTCCCTCCCTCGAACGGCGGGCGCATGGAGGCCGGGGCTGCGCGCCCCGGCCCCGTGTGCCTCGGCTACAAGGCTATATGGAGCGGAGTGCTGTCAAGCTAGCCGTAATAGCCGCCGTCCTCCATCAGCCGCCTGGTGCGGTCGTCCATGGCCTTGAGCGCCGCGTCGATGTCCTTCTCGCCGTTGACGAAATCGGCGCACTCCTCGCCCATGAGCGCCTGGATGGCGTTGGCCTCCGGGATCTGCATGAGGTAGGGCACCGTGTACGGGAAGGCGCGGTAGAGGCCCGCAAGGAAGTTGTGGTCCTGATTGCGCGCCAGGATCGAGGCACGCGCCGGCTGCGCGCCCGCCGCGACCTTGGCGTCGCCGATCGCGGGGTCGGTGTAGTCGCCCGAGTTGAAGAACTGCATCCAGGCGAACGCGGCCTCCTTGTTCTCCCCGCCCGAATTCAGGAACTGGCCGAGCCCGCCCATCTGCGGCTTGTGATCGCTGCCCGGGCTCTGGCCCTTGGGCGGCAGGTCGACATGGATCACCTCGTGGAACTCCGTGAAGGTCGGGTCGTTCAGCACGGCGGTGCCCCAGTTCAGCGGGCCATAGACCGACGTGCCGTTGGCCATGGACTTGTTCACTTCGTCCTCGGTGGCGTTGGCGCTGACCGGATGCGCGTACTTCATGAGCTGTTCGATGACACGCATCGCCTCGTAGCCCGCGTCGGTCGCGAAGGCCGGGTTCCAGCCCCCCGGCTCCATCTTGTCGAACCACCAGCCGCCGCAGGTCGCATGCACGCCCCAGAACACGGTGCCGGCCCAGGCGCCGCGCTGGAAGCAGGAGACGAAGCCGTACTGGTCCTGATCCGGCGCGTGCAGCTCCTGCGCGGCGCTGATCGCGTCGTCCCAGTTCATCGGCAGCGCGATGCCGGCGGCGTCGAAGACGTCCTTGCGGTAGAAGGTCGTCATGACGTTGCCGTCGTCGGTGAGTCCGTGAAGCTCCCCGTCGCCCGACGGAATCCGATAGAGGTCGCTGACCTGCTTCGGCACGTCGGTGAGGTAGTCGTCGCGCCAGCCCGGATCCTTGGCCAGGTGATCCTCGATCGAATCCATGGCGCCGGTGGCGTGGATGGCGGGGAAGCGCCCCCAGTCGATATAGGTGCAGTCGAAGTCCGCCGACTTGACCGCCATGCGCGCGATCACGGTCTGGAAGAAGTCCGAGATCGGCTGCCCGGCGAAGTTCACCTCGACATTCGGATAGACCTTATTGAACAGCGGCTGCACCGCCCGCTGGGTCTCGCCCCAGCGCTTGCCCTCGGCGAAGTAGAGGGTGATCTGGCCGCCGACGTCGGCGAAGACCTGCTTCGGCTCGTAGGTGGCCGCGATGGCGCCCACCGCCGCGGCGGTGCTCGCCTGCAGGAACCGCCGCCGCGTGAGCCAATTCTTGCGGTCGGCCGCTACCTGTGCCTCGATCGATTGACGCGCCTCGTGATCACGATCGTTCATGATCCGCACTCCCTGGTTCAAGGTTTTCGAGCTTCTTGTGCCGGGAGGCGCTCTCGGCGTTCTTTGCGACGCCGCTCAACCGGAATGTCCCAAACGGCTCTCCCGGCTTGATGGCTCGAACCGTAGCACGCGGCGCGGACGAGTGGCGAGCGCGTTGCCTCCTACCAATTGCGGCCGCGGGGGCACCGTGTACCATCGGCGCGGCCGAGGACAGGAAGAGGCAGGCGATGAGCGGAGCCGTTCAGGCAGAGACCGCGACCGGCGCGACGCGCCGGCTCGGCCAGTGGGTCGCCGAGGCGCCCCGCGCCTGGAGCGAGGAAGCGGAGCGCCGGGCCGCGAGCGCCTTCGTGGACACGGTCGCCTGCATGCTGGCGGGCGCGGACGATCCGGCTCCGCGCGCGGCCCATGCCGGCGTCGCCCGCTGGGGCACGGGCGGCGCAACGGTCGCCGGCTCCCCACACCGGCTGCCTGCGCCCTGGGCCGCGCTGGTCAACGGCACGGCGGCCCACGCGCTCGACTACGACGACATTCTGGAGATCAGCAACGCCCATGTCAGCGCAGTGCTGGTGCCCGCCCTGCTCGCGCTCGGGCAGGAGCGGGACGCCGACGGCGCGTCTTGCGTGGATGCCTTCATCGTGGGTGTCGAGGTCCTGGCCCGGCTCGGCGAGGCGCTCAACAAGACCCATTACTTCAGGGGCTGGCACACCACGTCGACCCTGGGCGCCCCTGCTGCTGCCGCGGCCTGCGCCCGTCTGCTCCGCCTCGATGCTCCGCGAACGACCGCCGCGCTCAGCCTCGCCACCAGCCTCGCTTCCGGCGGCAAGCGCCAGTTCGGCACCATGGCGAAGCCGCTCCACGCCGGGCTTGCGGCCAAGAACGGAATCATGGCGGCGGCGCTGGCGGAGGCCGGCGTCACCGCCGCGGCGGACGCCTACGAGGGCGAGCGCGGCTTCGTCGATCTCTTCGCCGGCGTGCCCCGCGAGCGGCTGGACACGGCGGTCGCGGACTTCGCCGGCCCATCCGCGATCGAGCGCCATGGGCTCTGGCAGAAGGTCTACCCCTGTTGCGGCAGCGTCCATCGCTCCCTCGATGCCCTGCTCGATATGCGGGGGGAGGGCGGCCTGCGCCCGCAAGCGGTGGCCGAGATCGACGCGTTGCTGCCGGAGATCGAGATGCACAACCTGCCATACGAAACGCCCGCCGATGCCATGCAGGCGCGTTTCAGCCTGCCGTACCTGCTGGCGAGCGCGCTGGCGGACGGGCGGCTCGCGCTGGATGCGTTCAGCGAGGCGGCGCTTGCCCGGCCGGCCGTGCGCACACTGATCCCCAGGATCCGCATGCGCCCGGACCCGTCACAGGGCAGCGATGCGAACGTCAAGGAGGCGCCGATTCGGGCGACGGTCACGGTGCGGCTCGCGGACGGGGCTGAGCGCTCGCGAACGGTGCAGGAGCCGAGGGGTCATCCGTGTTTGCCGATCGGCCGCGACGCGCTCCATGCCAAGTTCGTGGACTGCGCCTCGCGCGCCCTGCCGCCTACCCAACACGATGCCGCCTTCGAGGCGCTCGCCGGGCTCGCCCGCGCGCCCGACCTTAATGCGATCGCCAGTCACCTGGGTGCGAGCCATGGCCACGGCTGAAATGGAAGCGCCCGACGCCGCCGCCTTCACCCAGGCGGCGACTGTGTTCGACTGTCTCGGGCTCTTCTACGTGCTGGACGAGCCCTACGCGACCCGCTGCCTGGAGGCCGGCGTCAACGTCTGCAACGTCAGCTTCGCGCTGGAGAGCACGTGGGACCAAACCATGAGCGCCGTGGACGAGGGCTTCGCGAAGATCGAGGCGAGCCCCGTGCTCGCGCTCGCCCGCGACACAGCGGAGATCGAAGTGGCGCTGGCGGCCGGCCGCCTCGCGGTGGTTCCCGGCACGCAAGGCTCCAGCATGATCGGCAAGGAGCTCGCGCGCGTGGGCGTCCTCGCCCGGCTCGGCTTCCGCTTCTTCGGCCTCGCCTACACCGGCGCCACGCTCTTCGCCGACGGCTGCGGCGAGAGGCGCGACGCGGGCCTCAGCTTCCTCGGCGAGGAGCTGATCGCGGCGGTGAACGAGACGCCGATGATCCTCGACCTCTCCCACGCCGGCCATCGCTCCCGTGCCGAGGCGGTGTCGCTCGCCCGCGCGCCGGTCTGCACCCACTCCAACGCCTGGCACCGCGTGCCCAACGACCGCAACACCAGGGACGAGACGGTGCAAGCCATCGTCGCCAAGGGCGGCATGATGGGCGCCTGCTGCCTGCCGCTCTCGGTGAGCCCGGCGGACCAGACCCTCGACCACTTGGTCGACCACATCGACCACTTCAAGGCGCTGGTCGGCGCGGATCGCATCGGCCTCGGGCTCGACTTCACCGAGGCCTACCAGGAGTCGAAGACCGTGCTGCCGGAATCGGTCCGCTGGCGCACGCTCCGCCCCGACATCTTCGGGCCAGTCGAGGCCTTCGTGACCCAAAGCTATCCGGAAGGCTTGAGCGGGATCGCCGAGCTGCCCAACCTCGCCGGTCGCCTCTTCGAGCGCGGCTACGGCGAGGACGAGGTGGCCGGAATCCTCGGCGCGAACTGGCTCCGCACGTTCACCCGCTTTGTGGGCTGAACTCTACGCACGACGCCCGCAACACGTCATGGCCGGGCTTGTCCCATTGCTGTCCGGTTTAGATTTTGGCAAAGGGGATTTGGAGTTGGTCATGGGTTTGTGGCGCCTCGGGCGGTGGTTCGAAGAGGTCGGTGAGGGCCCGGCGTTGGAAGGTCGTCTTGG
>JAJEEP010000172.1 GCA_022820945.1 Alphaproteobacteria bacterium
TCGCCCGCACACCGTTTGGGCGGCGCATGCGCCGCCCAAACGGTGAAACGGCAGCATCCTCTTCGATATTGACCTCGCGCTCCTCACAACCGGCAAAAATAGTTGACGTTCAGCGGCAGAAGTAGTTGACGCGGAACAGTCTTCTGCCAAGACGTTGCTCATGGCGGGCAGGAACACGCAGTTCCTGACCGCTGTCAACGTCTCGGACCGCTAGCCGAATGGCCGGTTTTCAACTGTCCACTAATGGCCGGTTTTGAGTGTCCACCGAGGCTCGTCCGATCGAATCCGCGCTGGCGGCGCGCGTCGGCGACGTTGTCCAACTCTCGCGCTAGTTCCAGAAGCTCAAGCGATGCTCGGCAAGCTCGCTCCGCGCATCCCGTTGACCGCTCTCAGACCTGCTTGCCGTGCGGGCCATGACAGCCTCCTTTCGGTGCGAAATAGCACGTAAAGAAGACTAAGGGGACACATCAACGGTCGCAAGCAGCTTATCGACTTCGGTCGTCACCTCGTAGCGGGCCGGTGACTCTCTGACCTTCAACGCGTCAAAGTGCGCTCTGCCACACGCGATTCTGGCACTCTCGGCTATGCGAAGATCGTCGAGAAACGAGCTGCTCTTGGTCTCCACCACGAAGTAGAGCCGTTCCCCATCGGCGGCGTCGGCCAGGACGGCCCAGTCAGGGTTGTAGGTGCCGAGTGGTGTCTCTACCTGGAACCATCCGGGTAACTTGGCGTACATCTTGATGGCGTCGTTCTTTTCGAGCTGGTCGGCAAAACGCGCCTCGACGTCCGACTCGTAGACCACGCTCTCGTGGACCGACTTGCTCGCGTCAAGCATGTTCTTCAGATAGCCGGTCAGCTCTTTGGTCTCGAACAGCTCCTGTGAGTAATAGTGCTCGTCACCCAGGCGCTGGTACTTGATGCCGTCCACGAGTGCTTGGCGCTTGCAGCGGTTGATCGCCTGACCGGCAAGCTCGATGAACTGCTGTGGATTGCGCTTGAAGTCGTCAAGGCGCCCGCTTGCGCTCAGAATTCGCTGGACGCTGCGGCGCGTGAGTCGCGTCCGGTTTTGAAGCTCCGTGAGCACGTCCGGCAGCTCGATGTCGGCCTCGTCCAATACGACGGTCGCCGAGCCGGTCGTCTCCGTGGCTTCCACGCCGGAATGACCGATGGCGATATCCGCCGTGCGCCACTGCAGCCGCGTCTTAGGGATCGGCGGCGCTTCTTGCAGCGCGCGAGTGCACTTCTCGAGCAAGTCTTCGTTGTCGAATGCGACGCGGTAGGTGGTCTGGTACTTGATCCGGTCCCAGAGCGCCTGGAACTCCGGACTGCGAAGCACCGCCTGGCGCGGACGGACCTGTCGCCGTTCGTCGGCGTTCTTGATCTCCAGACGGCCGGCGAGCTTGCGCAGCACCTTGGCGATCTCCGCGTGTTGCGGCGCGAACTCATCCGGAACGACCAACTTGTCGTCCTTGAGCGCTTGACGAAGCGAGTCCTGCACGCGGCCGCTGGAATCGATCTGGCCCGCCGCCTGCAGGTGATTCCACAGGACTTCGGACGCCTCGATCCCAAGCGGTTTCACCTGTCCATCAACTCCGTCAACAACTGGAATCGCCGCAAACTGATGCCGCGCCACCACGCCGAACCGGAACCCGGTGTCTTGCTCGATCTCGTTCTGGAGTTTCTCGGCGAATGCCTCGTAGCCTTCCATCGCGATGACGGTCAGCGTGTTCACCTCGAAGCCGCGCAGGCGCTGGCCTTCCTGATCGACGCAGAGTCGCAGGCCGCGGCCGATGGTCTGCCGCCGCTCCCGCTCGGACTGGATGTCGCGCAGCGCGCAGATCTGGAACACGTTGGGGTTGTCCCAACCCTCGCGCAGAGCCGAGTGGGAGAAGATGAACTTGAGCGGCGTGTCGAGGCTCAAGAGCTTCTCCTTCTGCCGCATGATGAGCTTGTACGCCTGCTCGGCGTTGTCCCGATTTGCCTGGTTGTTCTCGGCCGTGTCCGTCCATCTACCCTTCTTGTCGATGGAGAAGTAACCGTTATGGACGTCCTCGGCCGCCGTGGCCACATCGACTTCCTTGAAGAGGGTGTCGTAGTCGGGATGCCTGGCGAAACGCCGGTACTCCTTCTCGAAGATCCGGGCGTAGTCGCCCTTGACCGCGTTGCCCTCCGAGTCATACCCCCGGTAGCGCTCCACCTTGTCGATGAAGAAGAGGCTCAGCACCTTGATGCCCTGCGGGCGCAGACGCTTCTCCTTGTCGAGGTGCGCGGATGGTCCGCCGGATCATCTCGCGCGCAACGGCGGAAGCGTCCACGTCTCCCCACGTCTCTCCCGGCCGCAGGTAGTGTTCGCTCCCCGGCACGCGGAGTTCAACGAACTCCTTGCCGTGCTCCACACGGATTTCGCCGATGCGACAATCCGCGTAGACGGCACGGCCCGTTGTCTGCTCAAGGTCGTCGCCGTCCATGACGGTCTTCTCCAGGCGACGAACGCCGCCCGCCGACGCCGCGTCGATTTCCACCCGGGCACTGATCGTGCCGCGCCGATTGCTCGTGGAGAGCAGCCGCACGTAGGGCTTGTTGTGTGCGTCCTGGATCGTGGCCGACGCCACCTCGATCTGCTTCACGAGCTTACGCTCGTAGGCGTCCACGGCATCGAGCCGGTAGACCATGTGGTGCAGATCGGCGTGCGTCGCAGAATAGCGCAGGGTGCAAAGCGGATTCATCGCTCCCAGCGCCTTCCGCCCCTGCCCCTTCAGCCCGCCGTCGACGCTCTGCGGCTCGTCGACGATCACCACGGGCCGGGTCGCGCAGATCAGATCGATCGGCTTCTCGCCGCCCGTCTTTTCGCTGTCCTTGTAGAGGTTGTTGACGTCCTTCTTGTTGATGGCGCCGACGGTCACCACCATGATCTGAATCTGCGGGCTGGAAGCGAAATTCCGCACCTGACCTAGCTTGGCGGAATCGTAAAGGAAGTAGTCGAACGGCGTTCCGGAATAGAGCGCACGGAAATGATCTTCCGTGATCTGGAGCGATTTGTACACACCTTCCTTTATGGCGACGGAGGGCACAACGATGACGAACTTGGTGAAGCCGTAGCGCTTGTTCAGCTCGAAGATCGTACGGAGATACACATAAGTCTTGCCCGTGCCGGTCTCCATTTCGACTGTGAAGTCGCCCGAGGTCAGCGAGTCGGACGGCGGCACGCCGTTGCGGACCTGAACGTCCTTCAGGTTCGAGAGAATCTCCTCGTCAAGCAGCGTCAGTCGGTTTCCGATGCCGAGATGGTTCTCCACGAAGAGCCGGTCCCGGGCCTCGGATGGGCCCGGCGTGACGGTGAACTCGGACCGGCAGACTTCCTGGCCGCGAAAGAGATCGCAGACGGCCTCGATTGCCTGCAACTGGAAGTCGAGGTCAGGTTCGAAATGGAGCTTCATGTTCTCGTCAGGCTTTCCTTAGGTTTGGGGGCGGTGTCACCGTTGGGAATTCGTTCAACGGCAGCCCGTCGCACATCGAATTGGAATCAACCATGTGCGGTCTCGGTTTCGCTCACGTCATGTTTCCATCAGAGGCTCCGCACGTTGCGGATAGAGTGCTGCTCCAGAATGGCCGTGAGGTTGGTCTTGGCGACGTCGTCGGCGAAGGCGCTGTCGCGGAAGATGACCGTGGTTTCTCCAGCCGGCGCCAGACCGGCGCGCCACTCGGAGATGCCGAGGGCGAGTGGCTCGACGTCCTCCCTATCGATCTTCGCCGCGAGACAGGTTATAAGGGTGCCTGCACCAACAGACCGGACCGACTTACCAACCATGACCCGGGTCTCGATGGGCACGCAGAGGTCGAGGCCGAGCTTCAGCAGCAACTCGTAGAGAATATCGTCCTCGCTGCGGTTAGGCTCGACGTGCTCAAGGCTGTCGAGCAGCGACTTGTCCAGATCGTCACGGTCTGGCTCCCACGCGCGGATGTTCGAAGTGTCGAGCTTGAAAACCCGGAAGCCTAAGTCGCCAGCGTAGGTCGGATTCTCCTCTCGAATTCTCTTCCCCGCTCGTCGCAGGCGCTCTTTGGTCAGTTCGGCGATGTTCCTGCGCTTGCCGATGGTGTCGCAGTAGTTTGCAGCAACCGTCTGGTCCTTATTGTCCGCGTCCAGCGGTTCTGGAAGTTGAACGAGGAGATAGCGACGCTTCCCGTCGTCGGCTTGATTCAAGGCCATCACTGAATGCCCGCTGCTGCCGCTGCCAGCGAAAAAATCCACGACAATGGCATTCGGGTCGTCGGCCGTCGTGTAACTAAGGAGTTTGGCCAACTCGAAATGATCCTTCGGGTTATCAAAAACCTTCGCGCCTAGAAGTTCTCGAAGGAACTTCACGGCCGCCTGAGATTGCTTATAGAAGTAGCTAGAACCTATCTCAAAATTGAAGCAAGCATTGAGATGCGCTATGCTGCATGTTGATGGTGAAGCTGACCGACGAGCAGTGGGAGCGCATTCGGGAACATTTTCCTGAGGAGCGTCGTGCTGCCGGCATTGCGGGTCGC
>JAJEEP010000135.1 GCA_022820945.1 Alphaproteobacteria bacterium
CCGCCCGATCGCGGCTGAAACCAACTACAGAATCATGCCCCCGTCACCGAACCAACAGCGTCGGCGCACAACCGTCTGCCGAAAACAGCCTCACGCGCTGGAAAACCGGCGAATAAGCGCGCCTCTTCACCGGCGTCAACAAGTTGGGCGACGGTGAGCGCGGGGAGGGGTCTCGCCACCGGGTCCTCGCCCTTCTTGATGCGGGTGATGGCGGCAGAAGCCTTCTTGCGCGCCTGCTCGGGCGTGACGTCGCCGTGGCGACCGAGCGAGACGCGCTTGATGCCCACCGGCCCGCGGGACTGCACGATGTAGATCTTGCTGCCCGAGGGATAGACCCTGACACCGAAGCCGGGCAGCTCCCTGTCCCAGAAGGTGGTGTCCTTGCCCTCGACGGCGAGCATGTCGACGGTGCGCTTCGAGATTGAGAGTTCACTTCGCCTGGGCATCGGGTATCTCCCTGGTACGCGCCGGCCTGCCGGCCGGGGTCATCGGCGGGGCGCTGATTCCGCAGTCGCCTCTCACCGTCACCTGACGACCGAATGGATTCGGATTCCGGGCTTCCGCCGCTTCGCGGCGGGAAAATTCGGGATCGGTCAGATAGGCCAAAATTACCGTCATCACTGCGGACGCCCGCGACATCAAACTCCTGCGTATTGGATCGTAGGATTGTCGTCTCGTCAAGAGCGAAGGTTCTACCTAGCTAACGGAAACAACGTACAGAATCGTAGTGTAGCGTAGCTCTGACGTCAGAATTAGAACAAAGGCTACACGAACCTGTGGAAAAGGAGAGCCTCGAAGCCATGAAGAAGACGAAGCTGACTCGCAGTTTGCTGGCGGCGGTCTCGATCGTCGCCCTCTCGGCCGTCATGTACGGTTGCGTCCACGACGGCGATGGCGACGATACACCGCCAATGGTTGAGCCCGAGCCGCCGACAGCGTACGAGGCCGGGAAGGCCGCAATCATGGCAGCCACCACGGCGGAAGCTGCCCAAGCGGCCTACGACGAGGTGGACCAGACCGAAATCAGCGGCCAGGAAGCCGCGAGCCTTCAGGCAGCGCTCGCCAGCCAACTGATGGCGCTCGATACGGCGGCCCGCGAGGCAGCGCAGAAAATGGCGCTGATGACGGCGGCCGGCATGATCGACACGTCCGACCTGTCGACTCAGGAGGCGGTTGACGCGGCCCGAGCAGCAATCGTCATGCTTCGGGGTGCGCTGGCCGCAGCCGCCGACGTGAGCGAAGCCGACAAGGCGATGTACATGTCGATGCTGGATGGTGCCGTGATGGCTGTGGACATGGCACAGGGCGGGATCGACACCGCAACGCGCCGGATGAACCAGCTGACGGCGCTGTCGGATGCTTCAGACGACTTGCAGGCTGCCCTCGCGTCGTTTTCCGGCTCAACCCCCACGCAGGCGCAACTCGACGCCGCCAACGAGGCGCTCGGCGCCCTGAACACGGCGATTATGGCCGGCGCGGACCTGACCGACGACGAGAAGGCTCCGTATCAGCGCGAGGCGGGCAATGCGGCAGGGCCGATCGACACGGCGCAAGCCGTCATCGACAATGCGGAGGATGCTGCCGAGACCGAGGCCAAAAAGCAGGCCAGGGCCGACGCCCGGAAGGTGTTCAACGCAATCGAAAGAGACAGGGGGTTCGACAACACGGGCGGCAAAGCCACCCATTTGCGGCTGACCAAAGACGTGAAGGGTCCGGCGGCAGGTTTGAGCACCAGCCCGCTTCTTTTGTCCATTCTACACGGGGTAGACCCTGACGCTAGCGACCAAACTTCGACGACGTCTACCGCAAATGACAAGGGCGTAGCGAGCACCAGCAACACCTATCAGCCGACGCTTGATGGAATACCTGTGACAGAAATGCTGCCTGATGTGGCTGGCTGGAGGGGCAACAAGTACGTGTCCGAACACCCCGATGACCCTTTGACGTGCGTATACGCTGAAGGGTGCATGAAGGGCATCACGGACCATCTGGTTATCTACACCAATCAGGCCGACGCCAAGGACGCCGAAGAGCAGACGTTCGCCGAGCGGCACGGCGCCGATTCCGACACTGACGGCACCCTCGACAATGCCTGGTACATACCAGCCGAGGGCCTAACCCCTACCTACATCAACACCGTCGGCCTGACCACTACGGTGGCGAACTTGCCGCTCATCATGGCGGACGAGTTCTCCACCGTCGGCCAGAAGACGCACGAGGGTAACGATGACGGCATGGTCAGGGTGATGGGCACCTTTGACGGCGCGCCCGGAACCTACACTTGCACGGGGACCGGGGAGACCGTCTGCAAATCGGCCTACATGGTTGGCACAAGTGATGCCGGCACGCCGCCGACCGGCACGCCGTACGTCATGCTGAGCGGAGGTGCGTCTGGAACCACGTGGACTTTCGTCCCGGACGATCTCGACGCCATGGTCACACTCGGTGATCCTACAGCGGCGGCGATGTTCGTTACCTACGGCTACTGGATGCGGGAGCTTTCCGGGGACGACGGCTGGACAGATGTCAGGCCGTTTTCCGAACTCAGTCAGAACGGCGTTCCCCACGCCAACGGAGTCGCGCAGGCGATCAAGGGAAGCGCCAGCTACAGCGGCGGCGCAGCCGGAATGTATGCCATCTACCATCCCGTGGCCGCTGGTTCGAGTTCGGGGCATTGGACGGCGAACGCCATGCTGACGGCGGACTTCGACGAGCAGATGGTCAGCGGCGAACTGACCGGCTTCATGGCAGAAGGGCAAGCCATGGACTGGAAGGTCGAACTGCTGGAAGCCGACATCAGCGCTGCTGATCCAGCACCAGATCCCGTCTCAAGGGCGAGGAGCAGTACTGGCGGGTTCAAGCCCGACGGTTCCAGTCACGGGTTCGCCAACGCCGAGAACGGAACGGTCTGGACGATGGGCGACATGGACGGTGAAAAGACCGGCTCCTGGTATGGCGACTTCTGGGCGGCGAATGATGGCACCGTTAACACTACGGCCATCGCGGACAACCCGGCCCCGGCGGCTGCCACAGGCGTCTTCTGGGCGGAGTATGGGGACGTCGGCAGGATGACCGGCGCTTTCGGAGTCGAGCGCGACGACAACTGATCCTCGACGAGGGAAGGGCAGCCGCTCGGCTCTTTCGGCTGCCTTTCCAATTCAAGCCGGGTGCAGCGCACTGCGCTGCACCCGGTTTTTTCATCCTGACTTTGGGAGACTTCAACCTGACGAATGCCTGACATGAGCACAATTCCCTGCGGGCAATCTCCGCTATGACCCGCCACCCTTACGGCCTCCCCATCGCGGGCGCGCTGCTGCCTGTCGTCGTCGGCATCGCCTGCAGGCAGGCGCGCGACACGGACACGCGCTTCCGCCTGTGCCTGGAAGCCGACGGCCAGGCCATGACCATGCTGGGGGCGAAGTGCGCGAGGCGAAGCCGGCCGAGGCCATCGCCGCCTTTCCAGGCTCCAACGAGCACATCATCCACTTCCATGGCCTGCTGCGATGCGACCAGGGGGAGCTTACCGGGTCCAGCATTGAGATTGCTGCCTGGGCGGGCTGGGAATTGCAGTATCCGCTCCGGCGCCTATGGCCGCTGTGCGCCGGCGCCTGACATCCACCCCTCAAGCTCGCGTTGGAGACTTCGGTGAGGCCCTTCCCGTATTGCCATGTTCTTGCGGCTGCCGTTTGCGTTCTTCTGGCGTTGCCGGCCTGGGGCGCGGAGGCAGAGGCTCCCCTGGCGCCGTCCTCGCCCCCATCCCCGTCATCCACGGAGGCGACGAGGGAGCCGGGCTCCATCAGCGTCGATCGGGCGCAGGCGCTGATGGATGCCGGCCGCTTCGAGGAGGCGATCGTCGTGTTGCGCTCCCTGCTCGGGCAGGGGCGGGTCGAGGCCAGCACGCTTTTCCTCTACGGCTTGGCATCGCTGGAGGCATCGCAGCGGCCGGGCCGTCCCGACGACGAGCGGGAGCTTCTGCTGAACGAGGCGATCGCCGCGTTCCACGCCATGCTGGTCGAGGCGCCGGGTCTGGTGCGGGTACGGCTGGAGCTGGCCCGTGCCTTCTTCCTCAAGGGGGAGGACGAACTCGCGGTGCGCCACTTCGAGGCGGTGCTGGCCGGCGGCGTGCCCGACGAAGTGGCCGCCAACGTCAACCTCTTCCTCAATGAGATCAGGTCGCGCGGGCGCTGGAGCTTCAGCGCAGGCGTGGCCTTGGCGCCGGACACCAATATCGGCGCGGGCTCCGAAGAGCGGACCATCTACATCTTCGGCCTGCCCTTCGAGCGCGACGCGGAGGAGCTGACCACCTCCGGCGTCGGCGTCTCGGTGTGGGGCGGCGCGGAGTACCAGGTGCCGCTGGCGGAACGCTGGCGGCTCCGTGCTGGCGGCGAAGCAGCGCGCCGTGAGTACGGGGGCTCGGAGTTCGATCAGCTGTTCCTCTCCACGCATCTCGGCCCGCGCTGGCTGGTGGACGAACGTACGGAAGGAAGCTTGCTGGCGAGCGCGCGGCAGCGCTGGGCAAGCACCGCGCCGGACAACCGCGAACTGGGCGCGCGTCTTCAAGTGGCCCATCGCGTCAGCTCGCGGGTGACGGCGTTCACCCAGACCTCGTGGCACGATCGGCGCTACCGTAACCGCCCCTGGCTGGACGGGCCGATCATGGACGCATCGGTCAGGGGATCCTGGGTGGTGACGCCGACGGTGCGCGCAGACCTTTCCGGCGGCTACGGCCAGGAGCGCCCCGAGAGGGAGCGGGAGCGCAACAGCAGCCGCTGGATCGGGGCGGGGATCACCGTGATCCTGCCGCTGGGCTTCACGGTTGGCGGCGGCGGCGAGGTGCGCTGGACCGACTTCGAGGACGAGTGGTTCCCGCACACGCCGACCGGCGAGGATCGGTCGGACCGCACTCGCAGCCTGCGGCTCTCAGTTCACAACCGCGCCTTCACGCTGATGGGCTTCAGTCCCGAACTGGTCGTGGTGAACGAGGAGCGGGAGACCAACGCGCAGCTCTACGACTACGAGCGGACGCGGGGCGAGCTTCGCTTCGTACGACAGTTCTGAACGGCAACGGGTTACCCCGTCCTCACCGTGCCCAGCCCGATCTCAATCGTATCTGACCGGCCTCGCCGCAAGGTTTCCGCGCGCTCACTCGCCGCGCAGTATGTGGGCTTGGGCGAGCCTGCCTTGCCTGATCACGCTGTCGACCTCTTCGCCCCTTCCATCGCGGAGCATTTCGTTGTGCCTGACGGTGGAGACGAAGTAGGCGGCGCGGTAGGTGGTCTCGATCAGCCTGACGAGGGCAGGAGGGAGATCCGCATGGACCGTGCCAGCCGCACCGGCACCCAGGCTCAGGGCAGCATGGCGAACGTACTCGCCGGGCATCATCTCCTGTTCCTCGGCCTGCGCCTGGATGATCTCCCACTCGGCGTCGGAGAACCTGATGCTGTGGGACTTGCGGGCGAGCGGACCCTTGACGCGCGCAATCTCATGATCGCCGGTGCTGGTGTCAGAATTCTCGGTCATGGTCTTGCTCCTCCACTTGTCCGGGCGTCCGGAATGTTGCCATAACGTTCCAATTGTAGAGATGGTGAGGCAGCCTCGGTGGAACAAGCAGAGAGATGCCCGCGCGGCCCGATTAGAGGTAGGGAATTCGCTACAGATTGCGCTTGGAATGCGAGATTCCGTCGACCCTTTAGTTTCAGAGGGTTAGCAATCGCATTGCTTAAGCGTTGCACTTTCCCGGCACCCAATTTGCCGCAATTGCCGTAGTGCTGAGGGCCCCAGCGTAGCCCTGAGTACCGGAGCGGGCACGAGGTAGCACTGCACCTTGAGGTGCGTCAGGTGTGAGAGTAAAAAACGCCTCAAGGCGTAGGACAGGGACTACAGGATGCGAGAAAATCGTTCAGGGCCAGCCCTTTAGGTGGCACCATAAGGGCACCATAGCGAGATTGGAGGAGCTATGGATGTTGCACCACAAGACGGACACAGTGCCGACACAAGATCGCGGAATGTCACGCGGAGACAGTGGCTTGATCCGGAGACATTCAAGCGAATGTCGTGCGCAGGTCAATGTGATGCACCGGAATTGGCCATGTCACGACGTGACGCGCAGGGTGGTCGAGCTGTGCCGGCTATCTCGGCCGAAGAGGCCGGCGACGATGGCGACTTCGGGAGGCACTGCAGAGAGAGATCGTCATGTGTCGAGCCTGTGTCCCGAGCAGAGTGGGCCGGATTTCGAGCACGAGGCGGGTCTCGGTGTCCGGGCATCGGCGCAGTTGGCCGATCGCATTCCGGACCGACACTGACGAGGGGCTGGAACACGCTGAGCACACATGGCGGAACAGAGATGCCGGCATGACTGATCGGCAAGTGCTCGTGTCGGTCGTCGGAGCTGCGGACGGCAAGCGCGGGGCTCGCGATCATGGTCAGCACGTCTGACGGATCACTTCCGTCGGCGGTCGTGCTGAGGAGAGCGACGGATCACGGATTCGAAACGGCGGTATCGATGATTGGGATGGCGACGCGCTGGTCGTCGGCACCGACGACGGCACTGTCGACGGCATGGGCACGAGCACCGGGCAGAGGCGGTCGCACTTGTGCTCGCACTCGCGCGGCGCCTGGTGATAGTCGCAATGTTTGTACGGGATTTCCCGTACGGTGCTCATGGTCGGCACGGGCTGCGCACGGCGAGCTCACGGGTAGAACCGCGGGTGCGCCGGGTAGAAGACCGCTCGCCTTCGTCGAGCGCGCGCAGGCGGCGAACGCCGCCGACGCGCCATGACGGTGGCGATGTCGAAGTCGGGGCGGCTCGCCCCGAGGGCGATGCGGGTTTCGCCGTGGCGAGCATCGGGGACGGCGCGCCAGCGCCGAGCCGGATGCGGGTCGGGCCTCGCGGCCAGGACTGCGGTGGGACGCACGGCGGCGAGGCAAGCGTCCGCCGACGGTGCGCAGCACCGAGGCAGACGCGCCGGCGAAGCCGCGGCGGGGTCGGTCGCGAGCGCACGAGGCGTCGGCGCGAAGCGCGGCGACGCCGGCCTTCGAGCGCGGACTCGGATTGGCGGTGCGCGATCTGCCGGGCAGGCGCACAGGCCGACGCTCCTGATGCACGTCGTGAAACACGACGAAAGCGGCCGATCCCGCATCGGGGACCGGCCGCTTCGTCGAGGCGCGCGCCGCTCAAGCGGCCTTGATCTCGAGGACGGGTATGCCGAGCGTCTTCGCCTTGTCGACGAGGTTGCCTGTGATGCCGCTGCCGGGGAAGGCGATGACGCCCTTGGGCAGGAAGTTCAGCAGCTCGTCGTTGCGGCGGAAGGGCGCGGCCTTGCCGTGCGCGGTCCAGTCGGGGCGGCAGACGACCTGGTTGACGCCGCGCGCCTCGGCCCAGCTCGCCGCGATCTTCTCGACGCCGGGACCGCCACCGTGGAGCAGGACCATGTCGCCGTACTTCGCGCGCGCCATGTCGAGGGTGCTCCAGACCGCGTCGGCATCGCTGACGGTCTTGCCGCCGGTGACGGCGACGAGCGTGCCCTCGGGCAGGTGCGCTCTCGTCTCGCGGTCCTTGCGGGCGCGCCTGAAGTCTCGCGCGTCGATGGCTGCGGAGGTGAGCTGTCCGGTCTGGCTCGTGTGCGATCCGTGGCGTGGGCGCCATGTGTCGCCAGTCTCGACGCGGTAGGCGTCGGCGGCGATATCGCGCATCTTCTCGAAGGCGTCGCGCCGGTCGCCGAGGTTCCGGGCACGGTCGGTCAGCGTCTCGAGCTCGTGCGCCTTCACCTCCGATCCATCCTGCGCCTTCTCGAGGTCGCGCATCTCGGGCGTGATGCGATCGACGGCGCGGTCGAGGCGGGTGACCTGGCTGTGCAGCATGTTGGTCAGGCCCCACATGAGGGGCTCGCGCTCGTCGGCCATCTGGGTGCCGTCTACGGTGATGCCGTCGACGATGACGCGGATGGCTTCGTTCAGCGCGTCGATGGCGTCGTCTTCGTCCCAGACGACCCTGCTGTCGAGCTCGCCGCGCTCGGGCGCTGCGCCGTAGAGGGCCATGCTCTCGCAGACCGTGGCAGTGGAAGAAGCGGATGCGGGAGTGTCGATCATGACGATCTCCTGTTGGTTCAACCTCCGGGACCCTGTGCCCCGTCGTGATGTCCTTCTTGATTCACGCGCGCGCCGAGGCAGCACCTTCCCCTAGAGCTCCTTGGACCGGTCTTGGTGCGGAAGATGCCCGATGGTGCGGAAGTCGGCGCTCTTTGATCCTGGGAGGCCCGGCGCGCCGCCTTGGAGACTGGCCGC
>JAJEEP010000059.1 GCA_022820945.1 Alphaproteobacteria bacterium
GGCGCCTGACACCCAATCGCGTCTGCAAACCGCCGTCTCAGACACGAGAGCGCCCGACGGCAGCGACAGAACCGCCTTCATCAACACCGCCCGATGCCATCTCCCTCCTCCAAATCCCCAACACACAAGTTTCGCAGAGGAGTCCGCCGGGGAGGAGAGGGGGAAAAATGTAACGCGCCCTCTCCGCCTACGTCTCCCCTCCGCCCTCCCGGGCCGCAGGCCCGGACGGCGCGACTGCGCCGCGCGCGTAGCGCGGAGCCAAGCGAGCGGATCGAGCGTCCGTTCCGATGGGTTCTTGATCATTCCATGTCGTTCCTGTATGTAGTTGAATAACAGTGTGTTAGGAAGAACATTGGCCCTTGTGTTCCGGCTCGTTCTCACCCATTCTTGATCAAATCGTGGGACGCAGTGTGGGTGGAAAGATCATGGGATTGTACAGTGCCGTGACCTCGAATGCCGCCAGACCAGGACGCCTCAACGCCGCTTTCGTCCGAACCGTCAGCCGACCGGGCGTCTATGGCGATCAGCACGGCCTGAGGCTGCGAGTCTACAAGTCGCGAAAACGGGCGTCGATCTCCAAGCAGTGGATCTGGCGCGGAACTGTCAACGGAACCCGCCGCGATATCGGGCTCGGCGGCTTCCCATACGTCACACTCGCCGAAGCCCGGCAGGTCGCCTTTGAATACCGCAAGCTCTCGAAGGCGGGCGGCGATCCGAAGACCCTCAGGCGCAGGCCCGAAATACCAACCTTCGCGCAGGCGTCCGAGACCGTGATCGCCATCCACCGCGAGGGCTGGAAGGATGGCGGCAAGAGTGAGATGCAGTGGCGGGCGAGCCTCAGGGACTACGCCATGCCGAAGCTCGGCCGCAAGGGAGTCGACGAGATCACCACCGCAGACGTGATGGCGGTGCTCATCCCGCACTGGCACACCAAGACCGAGACCATGCGCCGCGTGCGCCAGCGTATCGGGGCGGTGATGAAGTGGGCCGTGGCGCAGGGCCATAGAGACGACAACCCCGCCGGCGATGCCATCGCCGCCGCACTGCCCAAGGGCGGCAGTGTGCGCCAGCATCAGCGCGCCTTGCCCTTCCGGGAGGTCGGGGCCGCGCTCGCTAGGGTGAGGACATCAGCTGCGTACCGGCCTGCGGTGCTCGCCTTCGAGTTTCTGGCGCTGACGGCGTGCCGGTCCGGCGAGGTCCGCTTCGCGACCTGGGACGAGGTCGATTTCGCATCGGCGACATGGACGATACCGGCGCGGCGGATGAAGGCGGAGCGGGAGCATCGTGTTCCGCTGTCTGCGCGAGCGCTGGAGATTCTGCACGAGGCGCGCGCGCTGGCAGACGGCTCTGACCTGATCTTTCCGTCGCAGCGTGCCCGTGCGATCCACGGCGGCACGGTCTCCAGGCTCATCCGGGAGCTGGGGATCGATGCGGTGCCGCACGGGTTCCGGTCGTCGTTTCGGGACTGGGCGGCGGAGTGCACCGATGTGCCTCGCGAGGTTTGCGAGCTCGCCCTTGCGCATGTGAACTCCGACCGGGTGGAGGCCGCCTATCGGCGGACCGATCTCTTCGAGCGGAGGCGGGCGCTCATGGAGCAATGGTCGGAGTTCGTCGTCGGCGGTAGCGAGAGCTCCTACACGAGACCGCGAGGCACGACCTAACCGTAGCCTATCACAGCCTGACTTGGTGCTTTAGGACGCTGAGGAATGGGCTGCGCCGCTAGTGGTTGCACCGACAGAGCATCGGACCAACTGCTTGACCAAGTCGATGCGGGAGTTATCCTTGTCCCTCCGGACGGGAGTCCAACTCCGGCGCGACGGGAAATCGGCGTGCGAAACGGCCGAGGAGCGGGACGATCATGACGCGACATGTGAAGATCGGTGAGGCCAAGACCCACTTGTCGGCACTGCTAACGGAGGTTGAGGCGGGCGAGGACCTGGTGATCTGCCGGGGCGCGACGCCGGTTGCCCATGTGACGCGGATTGCCCGAGAAGGCGAGCATGTCACGCTCTCTGCGACGCTCCGACGCGAGCGAGCGAAACAGAAGGCGGTGACGACCTCCGAGATTCTCTCGTGGCGCCACGAGGGACACGCGCGCTGATGGCGTTCGTTCCCGACGCTTTAGTCGCGGCTGCCTGGGTGCTGCCCGACGAGGAGGCAGTGCTGGCCGACATTGCGCTTGATCGGCTGGGCGGGGAGACGGTGATGGTTCCTGGAGTGTTCTGGCACGAGCTACGCAATCTTCTGCTGTCGGCGGAACGCCGGGGGCGGATCGACGAGAACCACGCCGATGCCTCGATGGCGCGGCTGCGCCGCCTTCCCATCCACCGTGCCGACGACGCGGACGACCGGGTTGTGATGGCATTGGCACGTGTCCACCGCCTGACTGCCTACGATGCGAGCTATCTGGCGCTCGCGATACACGAAGGCTGTGCGTTGGCCAGCCTGGACCGGCGCCTCAACGAGGCAGCGGTGGCCGAAGGCGTAACTCCATTCTCTTGAGCCCCCGCCGCACTTCTACCGATCGATCCGGCTCAAGGACGCCAAACGATCCTTTTCCAGCAGGTGTAACGCGCCCAGCCCCCTCTCCCATTGAGCGATATCGCCGCTCGGGAATCGTGACCGCGCCGTACCGGCTCGCCTGACCGCCGGCGAAGCCGGCCTGGGCTCGAAGGGCCGCCGGATATGGCGCCTGAGCGCTACCGGGCGAGGGGCGGCGGGCCACCCTGTGTCTCCTGCTGCAATCGTGTGCACGACCTGTGGAGCGGCCTCGACGAGCTCATCGCCAGGGACAAGCACGTCGTCGCCGTCGAGTCGGAAGACGATTGCCGCCGCAGCGGCCGAAAAATCAGCACCGGCACAAAAAAATTCTCGGCGTAGTCTCGCATAGCCTGGGCGTAGCCAGGCGTAGACGGGCGTAGACAGGGATATCCAGGCGTAGCCCGTTGCTACGACAACTGTCTGTAATCATTAGACTATCCCAGTTGACAGCCCACCCTTCGCGCGTTCTCCTGCGTGCCTTCGACGACCGGAAGGAGCTGTGGCTGCGATGTTCAGGGGGCGGAATTCGGTCACACCAACGGGCCGTTCGCGAACCTCTTTTGTGGTGACGCGGCGCAATCTGCGCCACATCCGGCAAGGCCCAGGCACGGAGCCGCCGCCGCACCCGTTGTGCTGGGGCCGCCTCATGCAGGCGCCATTCTCGAACACGGGGAGACGAACCAAATGAGGACTGTCGAACTGTCCATTTGCGCCCTCCTGCTCGCCGCAGGCGGAGGCTGGGCGATCTGGCTCACCACCGGCTACCGGCCGAACGACCTGGCCATCGCCGGTCTCGCGCTGGCGGTCGCTCCGTCGATCGCGGCCTACCTAGCGAGCGACCGCACGAGCTCCGGGGGCTGGATCCGCTTCGGGCTCTACAGTGCGGGCCTCTCGGTCTCCACCGCGTCTTTCTGGACCGGCATCGTACGCCCGCTTGGAGACGTCCATTGGCCCGACGGTGCCCTGGACTGGCTGCTTTGGCTGGAAGGGTCCGGGCTGGTCATGCTGGTGGCCCCGATACCGGCTGTCATTGTGCTGACCCTGCTCTGGTGCGGGGCGGCTTACCATCTGGTCAGGCAGGCAGGCGGCGGCGACCGCCGCCGGCGCGCGAAGTCCGACCTCCACGGCAGGGCCGCGCTGCTGGACCGGCGCTCCATGCGCAAGCTGGCGAAGCGCCGGGGCATCCTGCTCGGCCAGTGGAGTGAGCGGAGGAACGCGCCCCTGATCGGCTGGTCCCTCGAGGGCTCGGCCATCACCGTCGCCCCGCCCCGCGCCGGAAAGGGCGCCCTCATCGCCCTCAACCTGCTCTCGCCCGAGGAGCGCGGCTTCGACGGCTCCACCGTCACCATCGACCCGCGCGGCGAGCTGTATTGCATCGCCGCGCGCCGCCGCCGCGAGATGGGCCGGCAGACCGTGCTCATCGACCCCTTCGGGGTGGTGAGGAAGCACAGGGAGGATTTCGCGGGGTGCCGGCTGCCGGAGGTGGTCAGCTTCACCTACAACCCGCTCTCGTTCATCCGCGAGGACGAGGGCCTCGCGGTGCGCGACATCAACGTGCTGCTCGACGCCCTGCTGACCCCGCCGCGTCCGGGCGCGCCCGAGAACAGCCGGCACTTCTACGAGTCCGCCCGCGCCATCGTCGCCGGGTACATGGCCTGGGTGCGCTTCCGCGAGCCGCCCGAGTTCCAGACCCTGGGCATGGTCCATCGCCTGCTCTCCATGGGGCCGGGCGAGCGGGAGGAGTTTGCCGAGCATGTCCGGCGCACGGAGCGCTTCGCCGGCGGTCTGACGCACTTCGCCGTCGAGCGCCAGGCGCAGGTGGGTAAGGAGGAAGGCGGGTCCAACTTCAGCACAATCGCCAACCAGCTCTCCTTCCTCAACTACCCGGAGCTGCTCGCCAACACCTCCGATCAGAGGGGCTTCAACCCGCTGATGCTGGCCTACGGCGACACGGACCTGTTCGTCGTCGTGCCCGAGGAGACCGTCGAGCACGTCAAGGGCTGGCTCCGCCTCTGGGTCGCCATCCCGAACGCCGTGGCGGGCAGGAAGCCGCTCGAGCGCGACATGCTGATCGTCATCGACGAGATGCCGAGGCTCGGATACCTCAAGCCGGTGATGGACGGCTATACCATGGCCGCCGGCAAGGGGGTGCACTTCTGGTGCTTCGCCCAGTCGATCTCGGCGCTGGATTCGACCTGGGGCAAGGAGCACCGGAAGACGCTGCTGGACCTTGCCGAGGTCGTCCAGATCCTCGGCTTTCCGCGCACCGACGCGGAGGGTGCGGAGGAGATGTCGAAGGCCATCGGCACCGCCACCTTCGAGGGCCGGACCGAGAGCCGCTCGGGCAGTGTCTCGGACAGCCGCGTGGTTGCCGGCAACACCCAGTGGCAGGCCGGAGAATCGTTCAGCCTGGTGCGCGAGCGGCTGGTGACGCCCGACGAGCTGATGACGATGGGGCCGGACCGTCAGTACGTGATCGGGGCGGCCAAGGATATCAAGCGCGACGCGCTTCATCTCCACCACGCGAACTACTGGGAGCGGCCTGACACGTGCTTCCTGGCCGATCCCAACCCGTACGTGCTGCGCAAGGAGATGGCGGCGGCCAACGCCGCTGCGGACGGCGGAACGCGCCGGCCGACGACGATCATGGGAGGTGCGGAATGACTGTCAAGAGGCCCACGATGCCGGACGGCGTCGACCTGGATCATGACCATGAGGAGACGTGGCCCGCAAACGGGCCGCGGCATGAGCCGTGGAATGAATCCCGCACTGACGGCCCTGGGGAAGATGACTCCGCGGGCTCAGGCTGTGTTCCTGCCGGCGACGGTCCGGCCCTGTCGGCGCCCGATGCCGGGGCGGATACCGCCCTAGCGAAGAAACGTGCCGGCGATGCGCAGGCAGGCGGCGAAAGCTGGCTCTTCGCGCACTATGTCGCGGAGAAGATTGCCGAATACGAAGGGCGTGGACAGGAATCGCCGCAGGCTGCGCAGGAAGACGCGGATGCGCCGGGCGACCCGAACGGTGGGGGCGCCGCCGGAACAGGAGCGGAGCCCGAGCGATCGCCGGACGAGGCTCACGAGCCCCGGGACGCGGCGATGGGCGCGGCTGCGGAGCTGTCAGCCGCGCTCCGCGCCTTCAAGGCCGACTTCGTGCATTGGGCCGACAACGAAAGGCGCCGGCGCCGGCGCTGGGCGGGTCTCGCGATGGCCGCGGGCTTCCCCGCCTGCGTCCTTCTCGGCCTGCTGGTCCAGACGCAGTTCGAGGTCGTCCCCCTGCACGATCCCACCCGAGGCTGGGGCGAGCACATCTGGAACACCTACGGACGGACCATCGTCGATTGCGAGCTCGGGGCGATGCGGACGGACACGGTTGTCGATTGTCTGCTGACGGTGCGGCCGTGACCGCGGTGGAGAGAAAGCGGAGGGAAATGCGGACCCCGCCGCGACGAAACAGGAGGAAACCTGTGATGGGCAACACCATGGTACGCGAGCTGATGCGCCGCGAGGAGGTGGAGGAGCGCTTCGGCGTCTCGCGAAGCTGGATCTATTGCGAGATGCGCGCCGGGCGATTCCCGGAGCCGGTGAAGATCGGCAAGCGCAGCGTGAGATGGCGGGTGGCGGACCTCGACGAGTGGGCCGCCGGCAGGCCCGTCTCGCACGGAGAGGGCGGCGACCGCTGATCGCCACCGGCGCTCGGGCCGGCAGGCACCGCCGCGGGCTGATGTGGCGACTGCTGTTCCGTCGGCGAAAAATACCAAGTGCCCCCAACGAGGGGCCATCCGCGGCAAGACTACCGGTTTAGTAGGAAGCAGAAGGGGCTTATATACTTGACTTGAAAGCCACTTTGCCGACCTCTCCCGCCCAGTCTTCCTATATGATCCGGCTTGCGCAGGACGGCTCCTAGGATCGTGCTGCGCCTAACCTCGGCGCACCGTACTCGATCCTGCCACAACACCTATGAACCGTCCTGACCAAACCGATCTGACTCGACAACCCCGCGCTGACCTCTCCCGCCCTGAGTGACTGCCATATGACGGAGGCGAGCAGTACCGGCAACACCTTGTCAGACCAAGCCCTACCATAGTCGTTCTGCAAGCTAGTGTCCTGTTTCATAAATTACTAGCCAAAGCTGTTGGCCTGTGATTCGCTGTGCTTCGGGTCATCGATTCGGAGGGGGCCATGGCGCGGGGCAAGGCGGTTGCGATTGTTCTGAGCGATGCCGAACGGGGTGAGCTT
>JAJEEP010000112.1 GCA_022820945.1 Alphaproteobacteria bacterium
GAAACCCTGCCGCTGCCTGACCATCCACATAGGGGCGAGCTTCGGGCGTGCTGCGAAATGTAGTGCCACGCGCCGAAAATTGCCTGCTAACTGACTGATGCAAAAGAGATTTAGATTCCAAACTGTCGAAGATTAGTCAAGCCAGATCAGGAAGTGACGAGCGGCATACCGGTACTTTGGGAGCTGACCCTTGGCAGTTCCACCCCGATGGCGCAGATCGTTGATGAACTCAAGAATGATTGAGTCGAAGCCGGCCAGTGCTGTGGTTTCCAGCAGAGACCGGCGGTTGGGTGTCGAAGACATACTTGATCGTCCTCCATCCGATTGAAAGGGAGGACGACACTGACGGTGAACTGCCCCCAAGGATTAATGCCGAGCGAAACGGCAGGGCTAAGCCGATCCCTACGACCCGTTCGGCATTACACCCTTCGGCATTATGTGTGGGGCGCATTTCAGCGGGCGGCCCCTCTGTGCAAATTCCGACATACCGAACCAACTCTGGACAGTGCTCCAGCTGAGGAGAGTTCCACTCTAGTCGTCGACGCGTCCCTCTGATTCGATTGGCGGCGGCAGGTCGCTCTTGTCCCGCGGCGCTGGATTGTCGCCGCCCTCCCAGACCGAAACGGTGACATACTGCTCGCGGACGAACGGCATGTCACGGAAGTTGGCGCCGCGGGCCCGCACGACCATGGCGTAGGTGCCCGCCTCGTACGTCTGCAATATGGCCCGGTAGCGTCCCGGATCAACCGGCGAGAACCCCAAGCTTGAGACGATGCCCGAAGGCGATGTCACTCGGCCAAGCACGCGCGCGGGGTGCCGCATTGGCACGCCCATCTCGGTGATAACGACTTCCAATACGGCATCGGCGCCGGGTTCCCTGCTCGTTTGACGCTTCGAGATGCGCATCTTTATGCTTGAGCGCATCCCGACAATCAGACGGTAGGGGACGCCGTGCAAATCCAGGTGGCGGAGCCGCTTGGTGTCTTCACGCTCATGGAGCGCGTCGCGATAGGCGCCAAGTACTTGGGCGTCTACTCTGATCCGAGCAACCCACGACCCACCATGCGCGTCGATGGCGTCCACCACCGCCGGCAGTGTGCAGCGATAGTAGGTCAATTGCGCTCCGGCGATGTGGCGGGTGCCTGGAACGCTAGTCGCGTTGACACGCGAAATCGTGGTTCCACTGGGAGTCTCCAACTCCATCCCGATGATTTCGCGGTGCGGAAGAATCAAATACACGTCGAGGCGGTAGTCCAAAGTGGTCACTGGAAACTTGACCTGGTGGGTGTCACCGGGCCTCAGGCTGTCCTCGGGATCAAGCACCACATCGGCATTCGTCACGCTAGCCAGCACTTGGAGGAAGAATTTGCCGAGACGTAGCTCGTCAACCTCCGCATCCCCGGTCATCATCAGGTAACCGCCGGAGCCCGACGTCACTGCGTTAAGCGCCGTAGGGTTGAGCTGGCTGGGCGAACCGAGGCCGATCCCGAAAACCCGTGAGTGCAAGAGCCCGGCGACCTCGGTGATCGTCTTCGGTGAGTTCTCGTGGCCGTCGGTGAACACGACCATGGCCTTTTGATCGAACCCTCCGACCGGGTCAATGAGACGATGCCCTCGCTCGATGCCGTCGCCAATCGAGGTGCTACCGCCAGGGTTGAGGTTTGCAATGGCGACGTTGGCGGCAACTCGGCCGGCACCGACAAGCGGCGGCCCGGCGATCTGCGCCGGTACTTCGGGCGTTGAGTCGTCACTGAAGCTGGCGACCGCAATACCGTCATCATCATCTATCGCGTCGATGAAGATCGACGCCGAATGCTTGAGTACGTCCATCCGGGTGCGCCGACCGCCGAGGCCAGCGGTCTGGCCCATGCTGCCGGAACGATCAAGGACAAGAGCCGTGCAAACCGTTGGCTTGTCGATCGTGTCTGCCGTAATGGGGATGTCCCAGCTCTCCTTGGTCTCTGCGCAACGGATACGCACCGACCCGTTAGCGGATGCCCCTGCGGTGGTTCCCTTATAGGAGAACCAGATTCGGACCTCGCCCTCCTCGTCGCCAGGACTGCCAGAGAACACGTCGGAGGCGCCGAACGGGACGCCGAAGTCGAAGCCCGGACCACTGACGATCTCTAGCGTCGCCTGGCTGGCGCAAGTCAAAACCTCAAATGCCGCCGCGCGCACCGTGGTCTCGCCTGTCGGCACCGCGTTGAATACAATTCCGGGAGTGGTAAGGGTCACCTTCGGCATGTCGGTGTCATAGACGTAACCCAGATCGATCGTGCTGAGCATACAGCGCGGCTTGATCGACAACTCGTTGCCCGGGATGTTCCAAGGCGCGAAGGAGCTGTCAGGATTGCCCGGTCTGGCCGCGGTGCCGTCCCACGGCCACATCACGTCGTCGAGGTTGTGCCGGCTGGGCGCTCCGGAATCACCTCTCTCGATTGTGCGTGTCGTCGCGTCCGGCCACGTGGTCTCGGATTTACGGCCGTCGTAGAAGTAGTCGAGAGCGGGCTGAGTAGCGGGATAGGTCAGACCAGGATTAGCCGAGGCCCAGTCCCGCTTCTTACGCTGCTGCCACTGGGACCAGATGCGATCAACATTGGCGTGCAGCAACATAAACATTGGATCGTTCACCGCGGTGGCGAAGCTGCCTTGGTCACCCGGAATGCCGAGCCACACATGCGCCGCACCGTGGCCGTTTCGTTCGAAGTGATTACGAAAGCCGCGCTCGACCAGCGCGCCGTCGTCGCTCAACACCGATTGGTAAGTATCGAAGGCAAGAGAGTCTTCCACGCTCTGTGTACTCACGGGGATTGAGTCCTGGAAGATCTGACGATTCACCGTCCATCTGAAGGGCTTCCCGCGCTCTCCGGTCCATTCGAAGATAACGGGGCCCGGTGTCGAGGATGCTGCTCCTTTGAACAGATCGTCGGTCCATATCAGGCTGTTGCCATTGGGGTCGACGTTGGGGCTGGTGAAGTCCCAATACGGCAGGGATACATCGGGATTGATCGACCGCAACTCTGCTTCGAACTTCTTCAGGAAGGCGCGGTGCCACGGCAGGAAGGCAGGGCCAGAATGCCCGAGATTGGAAACAAAGCCATGAAACCGGACGTACTTTTGATAGGCACCGCGCTCGTACAGCTGGAACACCGTGTTCCGGAAGCGTTGTTTCTCGGCGGGTGTCAGATTCGCGACATTGCGCCTGCAATAAACAGCCATTATCCCCTCCGCAGCCTTTGTGTCGGCATCCGTCGCTTTCTGGGGCGCGTCGGTGGGGGCAGGTCGGCCACGAACCCGTGGAAGTTCGAACTCAGACTGCTCATGCGTCTTGTAATCCGGTAATCTTCGAATTGGTTAGCGACAACTGTTGATCGACAATCAGCTTCCCAAGTTCGATTGGGTCGTTCGCGGGAAGATAGCTGTACTGGGACGTTACTCCCTGCTTCAGTTCGTCGCTTGTGAACGACGCGATGTTTTCCCCGTTGATGGAGAGCCGAATTTTTCTTTTCGTCTTCTTTACTTTAAGCTCGTTGCCACGATATGTGGTCGTGTCGGGCATGGCTCACCTCTAAACTCGCTCGAACGACCTTCACCGCTCGCAGTGGTCGAATGCGACTCTGAGTCTATCGGAGGTGTCCCGACAAGGAAATATCGGATGTCCATCAAGCGCCACATCTTGCTGGCGCGGGGGATCAAGACGCTCAAGAACGCAGCGCCGGAAGACGCGGTCTTTCCTCGGAACCGGTCTCTCCGTTTGGGATGCGCGCTGTAACGGAAGATGTGTCGCCTAATTCCTGGCCGATCATCACAGGCTCCGGTGCCGAGATCGAAACCTCGCTCCGCGCGGTTTGACCGATTCAGTGGGCGATGTCAGTATCGGACATGAACGGACATGGCGAGATTCCACGATGCCGAACGTTCATTTGACCGACCAGATGCACCGCTACGCCCAAGGGCAGATCGACGCTGGCGCTTACGCCAACTTGAGCGAGGTCGTGCGCGCCGGTCTGCGGCTGCTCATGGAGCGCGACGGCGCACGGCAATTCTACGCGCTGAAGGGGGAACTGGAGGCGGCAGTGCGGGAAGCCGAGGCCGGCGGGTTCGACGAGTTCGACCCCTTGGCCTACGAACCGGGCGTGGAATCGGGATAGCCGCCGCGCCATGACGATCCGGCTGTCGCGCCGGGCGCGCCGCGATCTGGACGAGATTCGGCGCTATACGATCAAGACATGGGGACGCGAACAGTGGCTCATTTACTACGAAGGGCTGGTGCGAACGTTCGAACGGATCGCGGCTGACCCTGATGGCGGGCGCGACCGGAGCCTGTTCGCGCCCGGATTGCGCTCCCTGACCTATCGGCGGCACTTGGTTTTCTTTGCACGGATTACCGCCGCGGACGATGCGCCGGTGATTCTTCGCATCGTCCATCAGCGCCGCAATCTGCCCGCGCTGGCCTACTTCGAGGAAATCGGGGGCTGAGTTCACATGCGCCCCGTCACCCCGAGCCCTCGTCCATGGTCTCGCGCTGAGCGCTGCGGGCCTCCTCGACGATCTCGTCGAGTTCCTTCTCGCGCTCGGCGTCGAGCATTTCCTCCCGGTTGATCGTGGTGAGGATGCAGACGGCGCGGTAGGTCGCCTCGCACAGCGCGAGGTGACCGGTGGTAAGCGCCGCCCCGGGCGGGCCGTTCGAGACGCTCCTCGATCGCGGCGAGCATCCCGGTTCGCACGAGTTGCCCGGCCGGAATCCCTTGGCGCAGGGCCTCGTCCTCGATTAGTCGCCACTCGGAATCGGAGAAGCGGATCGTGCGCGAGCGGCGGGGATCACCCGCGCGGGCCCTGCACCCGCGCCCTCGTCGAGTGCGCTCGCCGCTTCACTTGGGTGAAATCGCTTCTTCAGGTTTGCTCCCGCGCGAGGCACTAAGGCATATGATCCCAAAGCAACGGTGCGGTCTCGTCTTCAAGTTGATAGATGGCTCCGGTGACGGGAGGGGGGGGGCCGGTCACTCTAGTCGCAGCGAAAAGGCGGCGCACCGGAGCGGAAAACATAGTCACAATCCGCGCTGATCTTGTCGGAAAGTCGAGTGGGCTGGCGACGGAATGCTTGCCTCCGTAGGGCGGCGAAGGCAACAGCACGCCCTCAGTCGGCGGCTGACAGCGCGCGAAGTTTACGATTTTTCCCGGTCTGGATCACGTTTCTGGGAGACCGCCTCTTCCTTCGCCAATGGTTCGGGAGCGACACCGGGCACGATGACAGCGACGTGCTCGAGGATTTGGTCGAACTCGGTCTTGCGACCTGCGGCGATCATGTCGAGCGCAATGGCCTGTGCGGCGAAGAGCGAAGCACGCGCGACGCGGACTTGCACCTCGGATTGCGGCCACTCCCTGGTCTCCAGCCAGCGCTCGACAAGCTCGGCGAGAAGGCGGCTTCGCTCAATCAGGTTGAGCAGGCTCTGGCGAACCTGCCCAACCCTAAAGATTGGCAGTGATGTCCTCTTCCCCGGCGGCCGCTTCGAGGCTTTTCCAGAGCTCTTCGTCGATGCGAATGTGCTTGCTGATCGTCCCCGGCATGGTTCCGGATCCCTCTTCTGAGCCGACGCGCGCACCATTCTCCGTGAAGTCGCGCATGTTCGCGACGGCGATTTGTGTATTCAGCGCGACGCTAGAGCCTCCTCCAGCGCAGAACACTGAAGCCTTCAACGAAGGATCTTTCTGATAAAATCGAGAACGTCCGACGGAGACATCGGTATCGATTCTGCCTCGATTGCGCGCTCCCGAACGCAATTCTCCGCCATTTGCTCATGCCCTAAAGCGAGTGCAACGGGATGCGGGCACAGGAAGAGGGCTATGGATATCGGGAAACGACATCCCAGCTCTATTGAATGTGACACTCAACTCACTGGTTTGTAACGTAGAATTCTTGCATAGCTCAGAGCGACGCAAAATGCGACGCAGTTATTCCGGCCTCTCTGAGCTACGCTCTTCTACGAAGTTTCGTAGCAGACTGTATCCCCCGCGTACCTGAACGTAGGGTAGTCGTAGGGGTGCAGCGGGCTGCGTCGGGTGTGAGAGCAAAAAACGCCTCAAGGCGTAGGACAGGTCCAGGGGTCCGCAGAAAAGCTATTAGGCCCAGCCACTTAGGGGGCGCATGAGGCTTGGTGAGGCCAGGAATCCGGGAATTCGGGCGTGTATGCCGGAGAACACGGGAATTTCCTATGGCACGCTTGCATAGAAACACAAGCTGCGACTTGTGTTGTCCGTGTGTGGCGATGCCGGAGCGCTCGGCACGGCTCGGGATGCACGCGGGGATCGATCTGCCGAGCTCGTGCAGGGGCATGTTCTCGCTGCCTTGGCGGCGCTCGAGAATGCGGCGGAAATGAGGCAAGCGACGATGGTCGGTACCGGTGACCGAACAGGATTGTTTCCGCGAGTGACGGGCGGGGAGAGCACATGGCGGACCAGTGTTGCCGGCATGACTGACCGCAAGCGGTCGGGGTGATCATCGGAGCTGCCGACGGCAGGCGCGGGGCACGCGATCATGGTCGGCGCAGTTGACGGATCACTTCTGTCGATGGTCGTGCTGAGGGGAGCGACGGATGAGGGATCGAAACCGCGGCATCGGCGATCGGGCTGGTGACGCGCGAGGCATCGGCACCGACCACGGCACTGACGACGGCACGGGCACGGGCACCGGACAGAGGTGGTCGCACTCGTGCTCGCGCTGGTGCGGCTCCTGGTGATGCCCATGCTGCAGGTACGGGATTTCCGGACGACGCTCATCGTCGGCACGGTCTGCTCGCGGCGATGACGATCATCACGATGGCGGAGTCGCGCGCGCTCGCGACGAGGGCCGTTCGGATTTCGCAGCGACAGCGGCCGGCGATGGCGCTTAGCGCCGAGCCGGATGCACGGCGACGGAGAGAAGGCGGGGAAGCACGGTCGCTGGAGCGGCCGCGAGCGGCGCCGGCGCGAAGCGCGGCGTCGCCGGCCATCGCGCGCGCACTCGGTTTGGCGGTGCGCGCTCCGACGAGCGGGCGCACCGGACTGCGCACATGCTGCCCGTCGTGAAACATGACGAAGCGGCCGATCCCGCATCGGGGATCGGCCGCTGTCGAGGAAGCGTGCGCCGTTTACGGGGCCTTGACCTCGAGGACGGGTATACCGAGCTGCTTCGCCTTGTCGACGAGGTTGCCGGTGATTCCGCTACCGGGGAATGCGATGACGCCCTTGGGCAGCAGGTTGAGCAGCTCGTCGTTGCGGCGGAAGGGCGCGGCCTTGCCGTGGGCGTTCCAGTCGGGGCGGCAGACGACCTGGTTGACGCCTCTGGCCTCGGCCCAGCTCGCGGCGATCTTCTCGACGCCGGGACCGCCACCGTGGACCAGCACCAGGTCGCCGTGCTTCGCGCGGGCCATGTCGAGCGTGCTCCAGACCGCGTCGGCATCGGCGACGGTCTTGCCGCCGGTGATCGCGACCAGGGTGCCCTCGGGCAGGTGCGCTCTCGTCTCGCGGTCCTTGCGTGCTCTGCGGAAGTCGCGGGCATCGATGGCGGCAGAGGTCAGCGTCCCGGTCCGGCTCGTGTGCGAGCCGTGCCTCGGGCGCCAGGTGTCGCCGGTCTCGACGCGATAGGCGTCTGCTGCGATGTCGCGCATTTTCTCGAAGGCGTCGCGGCGGTCGCCGAGGCTCTGCGCCCGGTCCGTGAGGGTCTGCAACTCCCACGCCTTCACCTCCGATCCGTCCTGCGCGGTCTCGAGGTCACGCATCTCTGGGGTGATGCGGTCGACGGCGCGGTCGAGCCTGGCGACCTGGCTGTGCAGCATGTTGACGAAGCCCCACATGAGCGGCTCGCGCTCGTCGGCCATCTGCGTGCCGTCGACGGTGACCCCGCCCACGATGACGCGGATGGCCTCGGACAGTGCATCGGTGGCGTCGTCCTCGTCCCAGACGACCCTGCTGTCGAGCTCGCCGCGCTCGGGCGCCGTGCCGTAGAGGGCCATGCTCTCGCAGACCGTAGCAGTTGCAGAAGCGGTAGCGCTTGTGGTGTCGATCATGACGATCTCCCTTGTTTCATCCCTCTGGATGTTCATCCTCCGGGACCCTGTGCCCCGTCGTGGTGTCCTCCTTCTTCACGCGCGCGCAGGATCGGCACCTGGCCTTAGGAACTCTTGGGCGGGGTGGTGCGGAAGTTCGGCGATGTTGGTGCGGAAGATGGCGCCGCCGTGCCGGTGGGAACGGTGCTCCGCAGCAAATCCATTCCAGTGGTCATTACGGCGCCGTGCCGGGTAGGCCCGCTTGGGCCTGCCCGGCGTCTAGGCGCCGCGACGAATGGTTCCGCGAATGGATTTGATGCGGTGCAGCGTGACGCGTCGGCCCCGCGCGAGGGGCCGGCGCGCTGCGAGACGAGGCGGTTGGTGATTACACGCAAGCCATCTTCACGGTCGCCGAACTTCACGGCCCGCCCTTACAGTTCCTTGGGCCAGGGCGCAGGGAGCGGAGCGACCGAAGCACCCGGAGGGTGGAACACCCGCAGGGTTGCTGGTGCGAGCACGCGTGGAAAAATCGGAGGACACGACGGAAGAGGATTCCAATTCGTCACGCACGGCCTCCTGTTTCTTTCCTGCCTGCCGGCAGCGCCGCGCCGGTACGGATCAGGGGCGCGATGCGCGCGGCCAGGGCGTGCGGGCCGAGGGTCACGATGTCCTCGTTGAAGTCGCCGGTCTCGGAGACGACGACGGCGCACTCGATGCGCAGAGCAAAATATCGCCGGCGGAGGCGAAGCGCGGCGCGCTCGCCCGCCTCGTCGTTGTCGCAGGCCACGACGAGGCGGGCGATGCCAGCCGGCGGCGTGAAGGCGCCGAGGCCACCGGCCGAGAGCGCGGCTGCGGCGATGACGGCCGGCACGGCGGTGACGATGGAGAGCATGGTCTCGATGCCCTCGCCCACCAGCAGCGTGCCGGTGCTGGGGTCGCCGAAGCGGACGGCATGGCCGTGGACACGGCCGAGGGTCTTGCGCGGGAACGACACGTCTGCCTTCGCGGGGTGTCGGGGATCGAGCCATGTGCGATGGACGCCTACGATGGCGCCATGCGTGCGGCGCTCACCCGGATCGAGGCACTCACCTGGACCGGAGCGGTCCTCCGGACCGGGGTGTTCCCCTGGACCGGAGTGTTCCTCCGCGTGGGCGGTGACGGCGGCGACGAGGGCCGGCAGGCGGCGCATGCCGCCGCCGTCGCGGTAGAACAGGCTTGGATGGAAGCGC
>JAJEEP010000155.1 GCA_022820945.1 Alphaproteobacteria bacterium
GTAGGCCGCCTGGGCAGCTTCCGCCGTGGTGGCTGCCATGATTGCCGCCTTCCCCGCCTCGTACGCTGTCGGCGGCTCGGGCTCAACCACTGGCGGTGTATCGTCGCCATCGCCGTCGTGGACGCAACCGTACATGACGGCAGAAAGGGCGACGATCGAGACCGCCGCCAGCAAACTGCGAGTCAGCTTCGTCTTCTTCATGGCTTCGAGGCTCTCCTCTTGTAAAAGTACGGTGTAGCGTTTTCCCCACTTTCGCCGTCAGACCTACGTAGAGCTACGCAGGAGTACGATAATAAGTGTTGGTACAGTGGGTTGACTACTCGCCCACATGCCTCTACGATACGTCAGATGTACGATCCAGTACGCTGGAGTTTGATGTCGGAGATTACCGAAGTGATGACGGTAAATTCGGCTGATTTCACCCACCCCGAATTTGCCGCCGGCGGCCGGGATTCGGTCCTCGGGTGACAGAGGGGGTGATGGCCGTGAGGACACGACGAAGATGGGCCGTTCGTGGCGAGGCGGCGCTCGGCGCTGCTCAGGCCCCCGGTGACTGCGCCAACCGGTGAACGAAGGTATGATGAACGCGGAGCTTGACGATGCCTAAACGAAGCGAACTCTCGATCTCGAAGCGCACCGTCGACGCGCTCGCAGTAGAGAAGAAGGACGCCACCTTCTGGGACAGGGAACTGCCCGGCTTCGGCGTCAGGGTCTACCCCTCAGGCGCCAAGATCTATGTCGCGCAGTGCCGCGGGCCGGTGGGCATCAGGCGCGTCTCGCTCGGACGCCACGGCGATCTTACCCCCGATCAGGCGCGCAAGAAGGCTGCTGCCGCCATCGCCCGCATCAAGAAGGGCGAGGACCCGGCGAAGGCGGAGTCCGAGCCTGTGCTCACCGTCGCCCAACTGGCCGAGCGCTACCTCGAGGCCCATGTCGCGGTGCACTGCAACGCCCACACGCAGGGGATCTACAAGGGCTCGCTCAGGAACCACATCCTGCCGGCGCTGGGCGCGATGTCTCTGGACAAGGTGGGGCGTGCCGAGGTCGAAGCACTGCATTATGGCCTGCGGGAGACGCCGCGCGCTGCGAACCGGGCGCTGATGGTGCTGTCAAAGATGTATTCGTTGGCCGAGGCGTGGGGTATTGCGTCCCCCGGCGGCAACCCGTGCCGGTTCGTTCTGCGCTACAAGGAGGGCCGCCGCGAGCGCTTCCTCACGGAGGACGAGTACCGCAGGGTGGGCGAGGCGCTGTGCGAGCTTGAGGCCGAGGGCCCGGTGTCTGCGCGGGCTGCGGCGGCGCTGCGGCTTCTGATGCTGACGGGCTGCCGGCTCGGGGAGATTCAGACCCTCAGGTGGAGCGACATCGACCGCAAGGCAGGCGAGATTCGCCTGCGCGACTCGAAGACCGGAGCGCGCATGGTGCCGCTGACGCCCGCCGTGCTGGAGATCCTGGCGGGGATCAAGCGGGTGAGACGCAGCCCCTGGGTGATCACGGGGGGCAAGCCCAACCGCCATCTGGCGACGCTGACCAGCCACTGGCACCGGGTGCGGGAGAGTGCCGAAGTGGAAGATGTGCGCATTCATGACCTGCGTCATTCGTTCGCCTCGCGCGCCCTGGCCCTCGGTCTTCAGCTTCCGATGATCGGCCGTCTTCTCGGCCACACGGACGTGAGCAGCACGGCGCGGTATGCGCACCTGTCGCAGGAGGCGGAGAAGGTTGCCGTTGCCCGCGTGGGCGGCAGCATCGAGGACGACATCCTGCGCACGGAGGGTGCCACCCAGGCCTCCGCCGACGGCATGCCGTCGGCGGAGGCGGCGTAAGGGACGGAGGACCGGAACATGCCGCGACTGAAGAAGAGATCGCTGTCCAACCGGGTGGTCGACGCACTGACCCCCGCGGAGAAGGAGTTCATGTGCTGGGACCGGGAGCTTCCCGGCTTCGGGGTCCGGGTCTATCCCAACGGGTGCAAGAGCTACATGGTGCAGCGCAAGGGCCCGCGGGGCACGAAACGGATCTCGATCGGCCGGCACGGGGTGATCTCTGCCGACGAGGCGCGCCAGGAGGGCGCCGTGGTTCTCACCCGTATCGAGGCGGGCGACGAGCCGGGGGCCGGGCGGGACGCAGCCGGCGGGCCGACGGTGGCGGAGCTCGCGGATAGATACCTCCGCGAGCACGTGGCGGTTCGCTGCAAGCCGAACACGGTCAAGGGCTACCGGCAATCGATCGAGCGGCACATCCTGCCGAAGCTGGGCAAGGTGCCGATCGCCGAGCTCGACCGCACGCACGTTGCCGAGCTCCACTACCGCCTGCGCAAGACGCCGGTGGCTGCGAACGACACGGTGGGCGCGCTATCGCGGATGCTGAACCGGGCGGAGGCGTGGGGCCTGCTGCCTGCGGGCAGCAACCCCTGCCGCTTCGTGACGCGCAACCCGACGCGGCGGCTGGAGCGCTTCCTGACCGAGGACGAGTTCCGCCGTCTCGGTCAGGCCCTGGAAGATCTTGAAGCCGAGGGCCGGGTTCCGGTTCACGCGGCTGCGGCGATCAAGCTCCTGATGCTGACCGGGTGCCGGTCCGGCGAGGTGCTGACGCTTCTCTGGGACGACGTGGCGCTGCACCGGAACGAGATCCAGCTTCGCGACTCCAAGACCGGTCCTCGCATCGTTCCGCTGTCGCCGGCGGCGGCGCGTGTTCTGGCCGGGCTGCCGCGTCTCGCGGACAATCCCTGGGTGATCGCGGGCAGGGAGCACGGCGAGCGGCAGAAGCACATTGCCTACTACTGGTATCGGGTCAGGGAGCGCGCCGATCTCGACGACGTGCGGCTTCATGACCTGCGTCATTCCTTCGCGTCGCGCGCCCTGGCGCTGGGCGAAGACCTCACGATGATCGGCAAGCTTCTGGGTCACCGGAAGATACAGACCACCTCACGGTACGCGCACCTGGCGCGGGACTCGGTGAAGGAATCCGCCGCCCTGGTGGCCGCCAGCATCTTCGCCGATATCATGCCGGGCGGGAGCGACCGGAGCGGGCCCGCGTGATGGAGTGCCGCCTTTGCGCCGGCACGGGACGGCTCGTCCTGCTCGCCGGCATGATGGCCGACATGCGCCTGCCCTCCAGCTATCGTGCGGAAATGTGCCACTTCTGCCGGGGGACCGGCGAGAGCACGCGCACATGGCCTGAATGGGAGAGAGAGCAGGAGCGCCTTCGGGCGGCGCAGCGCGAGGCGGCATCGCCCCCTCTCGACTTCGCGCGAGGGGGCGGAAGCACTTTTTAGCCTGCGCGCTCCAGCCGCGCGATCAGCTCGTCGCCCGAGGCGCAGTCGATGATCCAGTCGCCGACGTCGGCCAGCCGCTCCGGCTCCCCGATCCCGGTCAGCAGGGAGGCAGCACGCCCGGCGGTGTCCGCGCCGAACTTCCGCTCGATCTGACGGAGCAAGAGTGCCCGCTCTTGCTCGATGCCCTTCTCGAATCCCTCCGCGCGGCCCTGCTCGCGGCCCTGCTCACGGTCGGCCTCGCGCCACGCGCGCACGCGGTCCTGGACCGGCGTCCGCATCTCTCCTTCTGCAGGGATCCGTTCCATCTCCTCGAACTCCTCGATCAAGGTGCCCTCGGCGCCCTTCCCGGCAAGCATGGTGAACCACTCATAAAACGTCCGGCGCAACTCCCGGTGCTCGGCACCGCGCAGGACGGAGAACGCCTCACGCAGCGTCGCGTGTCCCTCACTATAAGATGACATCCGCTCGATGCCGATCACGAGAGAGAGCACATCGTCCGATGGCGAGTCTCCGCCCCCAACCCGGCCAACGTCAAGCGTCACGTAAGCCGAGCCGGCGTAGAAGGGAACCGGGGCCACGGGGCCTGAGGGGCGGACCGCCGGTGCAACCAGCTCCTCCACGCTCGTCGCCGCCGTCCATGGAGATTTCCCGTTGTAGAGCACCACGGGGAGCACCGGCGGCAGACGGTCGGACGCGCCGAAGCGGCGACCCGCCAGGAGCCCGCGATAGAGCAGGTCGACATAGGTGCGAACCCGGAACGCCATCAGATAATCCACCGACGACTGGAGCTCGATCAGCACGAAGAGGTAGGCCCAATCCTCTTCGCCGCCGTCGCGCCGGCGCATGCGCCAGACCAGATCGCTGAGGTGGCGGTGCAGGGTCTCGTCGATGCGCTCGGTGGGCACCGGCTCCAGGGTCTCGGGGTCGAAGGCAGCGATCCACTCCGGGCCGTCGTCGATCGTGCCGGCGAGGAAGCGGAGCAGGTGCTCGACCGAAATCTTGTGGGAGAAAATGGCTTTGAAGGCTTCGTCGTGCCGCATGGCTGCATCCTCTTCGGGCAGCCGCGTGCTCATGCTGCAACCGTCGGCCAGGATAGTAGCGGAGGGCCTGGCGGGATGCCACGAGCGCGCGGCGACCGAACCGACTCCATGTCAGCGCCGCGTCTGGTGCAACCGGCAAGGCCATCTGCGGATCACGCTTGGCGTCCGAGCCCAAATCCGTTCCGCTTCGTGGCGCGCGCTGTTGGCGGTTTTCGCCGTCGCAGCCCTGGAATCACCGGAATCTACCGTCATCAAGGAGTCCGCCGGAGGCCGAAAAAGCCCCCCAGACAGTCAAATTCCCGCATCCGGGCAGTTCGCCAGCCTGCCGCTCCCGTTCCATATTTAACTGAGTGTCGACGTTCACATCGCGGGCTGCGGGAACCTGGCGTGACCACTGTCGCTGGCTCCACCACGCGCACCGTCGCGACCCCGCCGAGGATGGCGATGCCGCTGTGCCGACGGCCCCGATACGGCGTCTGGCGTCGGCAGTTCGACCGGAAGCCTCGCGTTCCGTGCGAAGGCCGGCCCGGTCGGTTGCTGCAGGCTGCGTTCCTGCGAGGGGCCGGGAGCGGCGAGGGGCGCGGGGGGCATGGCTGTAAGGCGTTGTTCGGCAAGTTGAAATTCGGTCGAATTTCGGGCTTGCAAAGGGCGCGGAATTGTGGCGAGAATTCGGCCCAGCACATCGCGCGGCACGAAGGAGGTCTGCGGATGTGCAGGGAGGCAGCAGCGACGAGGGGCGGAGTCCCCATGACGGTTTGGGATCGCTTCATGGCTCATGGCCGCTTTTCCGATGTAGACAAGCGGGCGCCGGTATGGTGAAGTTCACGGGCTATGGACAGTTGCTGAGTCGTCAGGTACGTTGACGGCCGACTTGTTGAACCCAGCGAGGCCTCGGCCGAGGCCTCCTAGATGCAAAGGAGAGCCTCGAAGCCATGAAGAAGACGAAGCTGACTCGCAGCTTGCTGGCGGCGGTCTCGATCGTCGCCCTTTCCGCCGTCATGTACGGTTGCGTCCACGACGGCGATGGCGACGATACACCGCCAGTGGTTGAGCCCGAGCCGCCGACAGCGTACGAGGCGGGGAAGGCGGCAATCATGGCAGCCACCACGGCGGAAGCTGCCCAGGCGGCCTAC
>JAJEEP010000020.1 GCA_022820945.1 Alphaproteobacteria bacterium
GAACCGTTCCGACGGCGGATCGTCTCGGAGATCGATGCTAACTACTGGTGATCGCCAGGCTGCCGGCTTCTCTCACCTCACGGGAACGCTGACGAGCGAACCCTACGACGCCAACTCCGCGTAGCGGCTTCGTTCAACCGCACGGGAGTCATGGTCGAGATCGGCGGCTTCGTGGGCCTCGCCGCCCTGGTAATCGGGCTCTTCGCGTGGATGCGCGGGGACATGCGAGCGTGGCGTGCTGAGTTGAAGGGCGACAACGCTAACCTGTGCACGGAATTTAAGGGCGATAATGGACGACTTGAGGGCGGCATCACCGATCTGCGGACGGACTTGAATGGTGGTATCGCCGGCCTGCGGGCAGAGCTGAAAGGCGACATTGCCGACCTTCGTAAAGAGTTGAAGGACGATATCGCCGTGTTGCGCAAAGGTCAGTCGGAGTTGCGTGAGGGCCAGACCGAGCTACGCGAAGGTCAAGCAGAGCTGCGGGAGCAGATGGCCAAGCTGGAAGGGCTGCTCGACGGCCTGCGCGAAGCCATTACCTGGCGCTCCGGCCCCCGCGACGCCGCCTGACCGCGACGTCACTTCGCCGACGATCACGCCCGAGACCGCCGTTCACAGACGGCAACGAGGACATCGGGAACGCGACACTTGCTCCGCGCGCCAGGCTTTGCCGGCGCGCGACTCAGCTCGCCAAAATCTCCCTGATCGCCTCGTTCTGGAACGCCACGTCGGCGGGGTTGAGGAAGCTCGAGGCGAAGTGGCCGTAGTAGGATTCGAACACGCGCAGCTCGGCATTCGGCATGTTGGCGACCTCGATCTCGCTGTCCTCGGGCGGGAAGTAGAGGTCGGTACGCCCCGGCATGACGATGGCCTTGGCCTTGATCCCGGCGAGCGCCTTCTTGAAATCGCCGCCGTAGATCTCGTTGTCGCCGATATCGCCGTTCTGCCAGGTCCACAGCATGGTGAGCAAGTTGTTCGCGTCCTTGTGGATGAAGAAGCCTTCCCAGAAACCGATCAAAAAATCCTCGAGCGATGAGAAGCCGAGCTTGAGGTCTTCCTCCACCCGGTAGAAGGTCTGGGAGAAGCCCCAGCCGGCATAGACCCGCGCCATGGCCCGCAGGCCCTTGGTGGGTGGCGCGTCGTACCAGCCGTTGTTCCAGGCGTCGTCGGCTGTGAGCGCCGCCTTCACCCCCTCCAAGAACACGAAGTTGTGGCGCGAGCACTTGGCCGAGCCGCAAGTGGGCACGATGCGCTCCACCATGTCGGGGTAGAGGCAGCCCCAGTGGAAGGTCTGAAGCGCCCCCATGGACCAGCCGGTCACCAGCTTAATCCGCTCGATCCCGAACACCTCGGTGACCAGCCTGTGCTGCAGGCGCACGTTGTCGTAGGCCGTCACGTTGGGGAAGCGCGCCTTGTTGTACGGCTCCGGCGTGTTGCTGGGAGACGATGAAAGCCCGTTGCCCAGCATGTTCGGCACGATGATGAAGTACTGCCGGGGGTCGAGGGCTTGGTCCTCCCCGATGGTCCACTCCACGTCGGTGTGGTGGCCGGAATACCAGGTCGGCTGGATGATGACGTTGTCCTTCTTGGCGTTCAGCGTGCCGTAGGTCTTGTAGGCGAGCTTGGCGTCTCTGAGCGTCGCGCCCTTCTGCAGCACCACATCGCCCGCGTCGAAAATCTCGTAGTCGCTCATCCTTCCCTCTCCCTGCCGCATGTGCGTGGCCGACTTGCCCCATCCTGAGCCGCCGGGTCGGGCGTTGCAATCGCCCGTAAGGGGCGGGTCTGATATCGTGCCGGCGATGAGCGGTGACCAGGCGATCCGGGCGCTTCTGGAGTGGTACACGCTCGCCGGTGTCGACCAGGCGATCGACAACACGCCGCGCGATCGCTACCGGGAGGCGGCCAATACGCTGTCGGCTGCGGCCAAGCCCCCGGCAACCACTGAACCCGAGCCCATAGTCGCGCGCGAGACCGCGCCAGCGTCTCCTCCGCCGATGCCGCCAACCGACACTCTCCTCCCGCCGGGCGATGCCACCTGGAGCGCCCAAGAAATCGCAGCCGCCTGCACCAGCCTCGACCAGCTGGCGGCGGCGGTGCGCGCCTTCGATGGCTGCGCGCTCAAGCGCACTGCCACCAACACTGTGATTGGCGACGGCAATCCGGAGGCCGCGCTGATGATCGTGGGTGAGGCGCCGGGTGCCGAGGAGGACCGCCAGGGCCTCCCCTTCGTCGGGCCGGCGGGCCGGCTGCTGGACCGGATGCTTGCCGCCATCGGACTCGACCGCTCGGCCGTCTATATCACCAACATGCTGCCCTGGCGGCCGCCCGGCAACCGCTCGCCCACCGCCGAGGAGCTCGCCATCTGCCAGCCTTTCCTTGAACGCCAGGTCGAGCTGATCGCGCCGCGTATCCTGCTGCTGGTGGGCGGCATCGCCGCGAAAGCCCTGCTCAACCGGCGGGAGGGGATCACCCGCCTGCGCGGCCAGTGGTTTCCTTTCTCGACGCCGCGCATGGAGGGGACGGTCCAGGCCACGGCGACCTTTCACCCCGCCTACCTGCTGCGCACACCGTCGGCGAAGCGCGAGGTCTGGCGCGACCTCTTGGATATCGAGGACAAGATGAAGAGCGGAGAGACAGCGCCATGATCGGGATCGACGAGAAGAGGCCCTTCCGCGCCGTCAACATCGCGGTGCTCACGGTGTCGGACTCCCGCGGGCTCGCCGAAGACCGCTCCGGCCGTGTGCTGGTGGAGCGGATCGAAGGTGCCGGCCACCGCGTCGCCGACCGCCGCATTATCCCCGACGAGCGGGGCGAGATCGTCGCTGCGCTGGAGCGTTGGATCGCCAATTCCGAGATCGACGTGGTGATCGCCACCGGCGGCACCGGGGTGACCGGCCGCGACGTGACGCCGGAGGCCTTCCACGACGTCTATGAGAAAGAGATTCCTGGCTTCGGCGAGCTGTTCCGTCAGCTCAGCTACGACCTTATCGGCACGTCCACCCTGCAATCGCGCACCACCGGCGGCGTTGCCGGCGGCACCTACCTGTTCGCGCTACCGGGCTCGCCCGGCGCCTGCAAGGACGGCTGGGACAAGATCCTGCAATACCAGCTCGACTACCGCTGGCGCCCGTGCAACCTGGTGGAACTGATGCCGCGCCTGCAGGAGACCGAACGTCGGGGGGCTGCCTGACACTTACGGCCATGGCCCGAGAGGAGGAGAAGGTGGAGAAGGAAATCGTCGAGATCCCCAAGCTGTCCGACGCGCTGCGCAAGATCGGCGTGCCGCTCTCGCCCTGCGTGCGCGCAGGCGGCTTCCTCTACGTCTCGGGCCTGCCGCCGCTCGACCTCGACACGGGCCAAATGGTGAAGGGCACGATCGACGTGCAGACCGAGCAGGTGATGGAGGTGCTGAGGCACACGCTGGAAAGCGCGGGCTCGTCGCTCGACCGCGTGGTGAAGTGCCAGGTCTTCATCACCAACGCGGCCTACTACCGAATCGTGAACGAGATCTATGGGCGCTATTTCCCTCACGACCCGCCGGCCAGGACCTTCGTCGCCATGGCGTCCTGGCCGATGGAGTTCGACATCGAGATCGAGTGTGTCGCGCTCTCCTGAGCGCGCGGATCGGAAGTCGCGCTCTCCTGAGCGCGCAAATTCAAAGTCGTGCTGGCGTGAGTGCAGGGGATTGAAGTCCCGCGCGTCCCGGCGCGCCACCTCCTATACGCAGGGCCGTCGTCCACATCGGCGAGGCGGTCGACCAGCGCGAGCCGAAAGCCGGCAGGGAGAGCGCGTTCGGTATCGGCCAGCGCCCACGGGCTCGACCAGCGCACACCCTGGAAGGGGTCGATCGCCCGCGCCCGCGCGCTGAGCCCGATCAGCCAGAAGCCGCCGTCTGTCGCCGGCCCCAGCACCATGTCGGCGCGGCCCAACGCCGCGAACCCGCGCGCCACGTGCTCCGGCGCCAGGTCCGGAATATCGCTGCCGACGATGATCGCGGGTCCCGGCGGCAGGCTGTGGAAGACGTGCAGCATGCGTTGGCCGACATCGCCCGAGCCCTGCTCGAGGTGCGGCAGGGCGAAGGGCCAAAAGGGCTCCCGCCCGCGCCAGCCATCAGGCGTCGTCGCGAGCCACGTCGTCCAGCGCGCATCGCACGCGAGTGGTGGCAGCACCCGGCGCACCAGCCGCCGATAGAAGAGCCAGGCCTCGCCGTGCCCGACATCGCGGGCGAGGCGCGCCTTGGCCCGGCCGAGCCTTGGCTCCTTGACGAAGATCGCGAGGTGGCGCTCGTGCGGTTTCATCCGTAGAGCCTCGCCACCGTCTCGGCCCGCACGCCGAGGGAGAAGAGCATCAAGCAACAGGCGTTGCGGAGCATGCGGGGCACGTAACCTGAGCGGCGAAAGCGCACCGCCGAGGTCACCGCCGGCGTCGCCAGGTAGGCGAGCCGCCGTCGGCCGACGCGGCGCACGAAATCGACATCCTCCATCATCGGCAGCGGGCGGAAGCCGCCCAGCGCCTTGTAGAGGCTCTGGTGGATCAGCAGCCCCTGGTCGCCGTAGGGCAGCGCGAACAGGGAGCACCGCAGCGCTACCAGGCGCTCCAGCAGGCGTGCGGCGGTGGCTCCATCGTCGAGGGCGAAGCGGAAGCAGGCGGCACGGGCCTCGTTGCTGGGCTCGGCGATGAAGGCGCTCACCTCCTCCTCCCAGCCGGGTGCCGGGTGCGTATCGGCGTGGAGGAAGAGCAGCCACGCGCCCGCCGCCGCTTCCGCGCCGGCCGCAAGCTGCCGGCCCCGGCCGGGCTCTGCCTCCACCACCCGCGCGCTGTGGCGTCGGGCGTCGGCGGTGGTGCCGTCCCGCGAGCCACCGTCGGCGACGACGACTTCAGCCGCTACTCCGCGCTCTTCCAGTCGCGCGAGGCCGGGCGCGACATCGGCAAGAGTCGCGCCAAGTACGCCGGCGGCGTCGAGAGTCGGAATCACGATACTGAGGGCGGGCGGCACGGGGCGGACGATGGCCGCACGCCGGCCTACCGTCAATCCCACCGTGAGCTGGCTCGGTAACAATATGGTGTGGAACTTGAAAGGAGGCCGGGCCGCAGGCCCGGAGCGCGCGACCGCGCGCCGCGCCGAATGGCGCGTAGCCAAGCGAGCGGAGCGAGCGCCCGGCGCCTGAGGGAATGAGCTAGAGAAAGCTTGACCTGCCCGCACCGGGGCTTCAGAGTGACCGTCAAACAGGACGGCGCGCCGGCGGTTGTCGCCGCGCGGCTCGCCGCGTGACGGGAGCGTGAGACATGTTCAGCCCGATGAAGCTGCTAATCCTCGTGGTGCTGATTGCGGCCGTCTGGTTCGGCTTCAAGGCAATCGGCCGGGTCCGCGCCAAGGCCAAGGCTGCGGAGCCGCTCGAGCACGAGGAGCATCAGAACATCGACGACAACCGCCGCTAACGCACACTCCCGCGGCGGCCGCGGGGCATCCGCGCGGTTGACCGCTGCCCAAGCGGGGGGCATTGTCCGCCCGCCCATTCACCCGAATCGCTGACCATCGATGGACGCCACTTGTCGCGACCGGTCGTTCCAGTCGCTCATCCTTGGCCTGCAGGCCTATTGGGCTGAGCGGGGTTGCGTCATCCTGCAGCCCTACGACATGGAGGTCGGCGCCGGAACCTTCCATCCCGCGACCACGCTGCGGAGCCTGGGGCCCGAGCCCTGGAACGCGGCCTACGTGCAGCCCTCCCGCCGGCCCGGCGACGGCCGCTATGGCGAGAACCCCAACCGGCTCCAGCACTACTACCAGTTCCAGGTGCTCCTGAAGCCCGCGCCCGAGGACGTGCAGGACCAGTACCTCGGCAGCCTGGGAGTGCTCGGCATCGACGTCCACGCCCACGACATCCGCTTCGTCGAGGACGATTGGTAGAGCCCGACGTTGGGCGCCTGGGGCCTCGGCTGGGAGGTCTGGTGCGACGGCATGGAGGTGACCCAGTTCACCTACTTCCAGCAGGTGGGCGGGATCGACTGCGACCCGGTCCCGGTCGAGCTGACCTACGGCATGGAACGCCTCGCCATGTACGTCCAAGGCGTCGACAACGTCTACGACCTGGATTGGGACGGTCACGGCACGGTCTACGGCGACGTGTTCCTGCGCGCCGAGCGCGAGTTCTCCGCCTTCAACTTCGAGCACGCCGATATCGACCGCCTGCGCCGGCACTTCGAGGATGCGGAGGCCGAATGCAGCGCCCTGCTCGCGGGCGAGAGGCCGCTTGCGCTCCCGGCCTACGATCAGTGCATGAAGGCCAGTCATCTCTTCAACCTGCTGGATGCGCGGGGCGCGATCAGCGTGGTCGAGCGCGCGGCCTACATCGGGCGCGTGCGCGCGCTGGCCAAGGCCTGCTGCGAGGCCTGGCTGGCGGGGTCGGAATAGGCCATGGCTGACCTGCTGCTGGAGGTGCTCTCCGAAGAGATCCCGGCGCGGATGCAGGCGGGTGGGTCCGAGGCGCTCAAGGAGCAGGTAACGCGACGACTGAAAGATGCCCGCCTCGCGTTCGACGCCGAGGGCGTGAAATCCTTCGCGACGCCGCGTCGCCTTGCGTTGATCGTGCCCGGCCTACCGGATGTGCAGCCGGACATCACGGTGGAGCGCAAGGGGCCGCGCGTGGATGCGCCCGAGAAGGCGATCAACGGGTTTCTAAAATCCACCGGCCTAACGCTTGACGACTGCGAGCAGCGGGAGACGCCCAAGGGCCCGGCCTGGTTCACGGTCACGCAGGAGAAGGGCCGCCCCACCGGCGACCTGCTGGCCGACCTGCTGCCCGAGGCGCTGACTGCGGTCTCCTGGCCCAAGTCCATGCGCTGGGAGGAGTCGGGCACGCGCTGGGTCCGCCCCATCCGCTCCATCCTCTGCCTGCTGGACGATGCGGTGGTTCCCTTCCGCTTCGGCGCGGTCGAGAGCGGCCGCACCACCCTCGGCCACCGCTTCCTCTCCGACGGCCCGTACACCATCGCGGACGCCGATAGCTACACGGCGACGCTCGAAGCCGCCAAGGTGATGTTGGACTCGGAGCAGCGGAGGCGGAGTATCGAAGATCGCGCCCGGGTGCTGGCGCGACGTGCAGGTTTCTTGCGCGCGCCAGACGCGTGGCTAGAAGCGGAAAACGCCGGTCTCGTGGAATGGCCCGTGGTGCTGATGGGCACCATTGACTCCCGCTTCTTGGACCTCCCGCGCGAAGTGTTGCGTACGGCCATGCGCACCCATCAGCGCTATTTCGGTCTGAGTGGGGGCGCCGACCGGCCGCCGCCCCATTTCATCATGGTTGCCAATACCGAGACTGCGGATGGTGGAGCTGCTGTCGTCACCGGCAACGAGCGGGTGCTACGCGCCCGCCTCGCTGATGCCCAGTTCTTCTGGGAGCAAGACAAGCGCCAGAAACTGATCGACCGCCTACCGCAGCTTGAGGGTGTGGTTTTCCATGCACGCCTGGGCTCCATGCACGAGAAGGCGAAGCGCGTTGCGAGGCTAGCGCGCGTTCTCTGCCGATGGATTGACGACGCCAACCCAGACGAGGCAAAACGCGCGGGTCTTCTTTGCAAGGCCGATCTCGTGACCGAGATGGTGGGCGAGTTCCCTGATCTGCAGGGTTTCATGGGCGGCCTTTACGCGGAGGCTAACGGCGAGCAACCGGCGGTCAGCGCAGCTATCGCCACGCATTACGAGCCCCAGGGGCCGGATGCGCTTTGCCCGGAACCGCCGGTAAGCGTTGCCGTGGCTCTTGCCGACAAGCTTGATACGCTCGCCGGGTTCTTTGCCATCGACGAGCGCCCGACCGGCTCCAAGGACCCCTTTGCGTTGCGCCGCGCCGCCCTCGGCGTGATCCGGCTTATCATTGAGTACAGACTGCTAAATAAAAACGAGCCGCCGCTAAGGTTGCCTCTTGGCATAGCAGTGGAAGAGGCGCTCGCTGGCTACGGCGACTTACTTCCACCGGAGCCGGGGACTGACGCCACAAAGGACGCGCTGCTCACCTTCTTCGCCGACCGGCTGAGGGTGCTATTGCGCGAGAAGGGCCGCCGCCACGACCTTATTAGTGCCGTCATCGAAGTAGGGGACGAGGGCGACTTAGTACAACTGCTATACCGCGTCCACGCCTTGGCGCTATTTCTAGACACGGAAGACGGCACCAACCTGCTCACCGCGTACCGACGCGCCGCCAATATCCTCCGCATTGAGGAGAAGAAGGACGGCGAGCGCTATGACGGCCCGGCCCAACCGGCACTCTTCGCCCAAGACGAAGAGCGCACACTTCAAGAGCGAGTCGGCAAGGCGCGCAAGAGGGCGGGCGCCGCGCTTGAAAACGAGTCGTTCGAAGAAGCGATGACGGAGATGGCGACGCTCCGCGCGCCCGTAGACGCCTTCTTCGACAACGTCACGGTCAACTGCGACGACCCCGCGTTGCGCCACAACCGACTCCTGATGTTGAGCCAAATCCGCGCCACGTTGGACCGCGTCGCCGACTTCTCGAAAATCGAGGGCTAGTGCGGTGGCCCCGGCAACGGACATGACCGCTTCCCGCGTCCCCCTTCTCGTCATGCCCGGACTTGATCCGGGCATCTCGTCGGGCCGGGCGAGGCGGTGCGTGACCCTGGATGGCCGGGTCAAGCCCGGCCATGACGATGAGAAGGTTGCTCGGGCGACACGCACGTCCGGCGCGGGACGCTAGGCCGTGGCCGGCTGGGTCTACCGCTTCGGCGGCGGCGAGGCGGACGGCAACGCCGGCATGCGCGCGCTGCTCGGCGGCAAGGGTGCGAACCTCGCCGAGATGGCCTCCATCGGCCTCCCGGTCCCGCCCGGCTTCACCATCACCACCGCGCTCTGCAACGCCTACTACGCGCAAGCGCGCGCGCTGCCCGACGGCCTCGATGCTGAGATCGATGCCGGCCTCGCCCATATCGAGAGGATCGCGGGCGCGGGCTTCGGCGACCCCGACCGCACGCTGCTCGTCTCCGTCCGCTCCGGCGCCCGCGCCTCGATGCCCGGCATGATGGACACCGTGCTCAACCTCGGCCTCAACGACGAGACCGCCGACGGTCTCGCGCGCGCCAGCGGCGATGCCCGCTACGCCTACGACAGTTACCGCCGCCTCATCCAGATGTACGGCGATGTCGTGCTCGGCGTCGGGCACCGCGCCTTCGAGGAGCTGCTGGAGCGCGAGAAGGAAGCGCGCGGCTACCGCCTCGACACCGACATGCAGGCGGACGACTGGTCCCGCCTGATCGAGGACTACAAGGCCCTCGTCCGCACCGAGACCGGCAGCGACTTCCCGCAAGCGCCCGGGGAGCAGCTTCGGGGCGCCATCCGCGCGGTGCTCGATTCATGGATGAATGCGCGGGCCGTCACCTACCGCCGCCTCCACGGCATCCCGGCCGAGTGGGGCACGGCGGTCACAGTGCAGGCCATGGTCTTCGGCAACATGGGCGAGGACTGCGCCACCGGCGTCGCCTTCACCCGCAACCCGTCGGACGGCGAGGCCGCGCTCTACGGCGAGTACCTGGTCAACGCGCAGGGCGAGGACGTGGTAGCCGGCATCCGCACGCCGCAGCCGGTGAGCGAGTCCGCGCGCCAGGCGAGCGGCACTGACGCGCCCTCCATGGAACGCGCCATGCCCGAGGCCTTCGCCAACTTGCAGGCGGCGCTAGGCCGGCTCGAAGGCCATTACCGCGACATGCAGGACGTCGAGTTCACCGTGCAGCAGGGCACGCTCTGGATCCTGCAGACCCGCGCCGGCAAGCGCACCGCCAAGGCCGCGCTGAAGATCGCCGTCGACATGGCAGGCGCGGGCCTGGTGAGCGAGGCCGAAGCGCTGACGCGGGTGGACCCGCTCGCCCTCGAGCAGCTGCTCCACCCCACCCTCGACCCCGACGCGCCCCGCCGGGTGCTGGCGCGCGGCTTGCCGGCATCGCCGGGTGCGGCCTGCGGCAAGGTGGTCTTCGACGCCGACGAGGCCGAGGATCGCGCCAACCGCGGCGAGGCCGTCATCCTGCTCCGCACCGAAACCAGCCCCGAGGACATCCACGGCATGCACGCCGCCAGGGGCATCGTCACCAGCCGGGGCGGCATGACCAGCCACGCCGCCGTGGTCGCCCGCGGCATGGGGCGCCCCTGCATCACCGGCGCCGGCGCTCTCCGCATCGACGAGGCGGCGCGGGAGTGCCGGGCCGGCGATGCGGTGATCGCGGCAGGCGATGTCGTCACCATCGACGGCACCAGCGGCGAGCTGCTGGAGGGCGCGGTGCCCACCATCGAGCCCGCCCTCTCCGACGACTTCACCACCCTCATGGGCTGGGCGGACCGCGCGCGGCGGCTGCGTGTCCGCGCCAACGCCGAGACGACCGAGGATGCCGAGACGGCGCTCCGCTTCGGCGCGGAGGGAATCGGGCTTTGCCGCACCGAGCACATGTTCTTCGACGACGCGCGCATCGTCGCGGTGCGTGAGATGATCGTGGCCCAGGACGCGGACGGTCGCCGCGCCGCGCTCGCCAAGCTGCTGCCGGCGCAGCGCTCCGATTTCGTCGCGCTCTTCCGCATCATGGCGGGCCTGCCGGTGACGATCCGCCTGCTCGACCCGCCGCTGCACGAGTTCCTTCCCCGCACCGACGCCGAGATCGCAGGCGTCGCCCAGGCCGCCGGGGTCACGTTCGAGGCGCTGCGCGCGCGCATCGCGCAGCTGCACGAGACCAACCCCATGCTGGGGCATCGCGGCTGCCGTCTCGGAATCTCGTACCCCGAAATCTACGAGATGCAGGCCCGCGCCATCTTCGAGGCGGTGGCCGAGGCCGGGGGCGAGCGGCCGGCCGCGCTCGAGATCATGATCCCCCTGGTGGCGACCAGGCGCGAGCTCGACATTCTCAAGGCCGCGATCGAGCGCGTCCACGAGGGGGTGGAGCGGGAGACCGGCGCCGCAATTGCCTACGTCATCGGCACCATGATCGAGCTGCCGCGCGCGGCGCTCCGCGCCGCCGAGATCGCCGAGAGCGCGTCCTTCTTCAGCTTCGGCACCAACGACCTGACCCAGACGACCTTCGGCATCTCGCGCGACGATGCGGCAAGCTTCGTCGGCGACTACGAGCGGGCCGGGGTCCTGCCGCGCGATCCCTTCGTCACCATCGACCCGGACGGCGTGGGCGAGCTGGTCCGCATCGCGGTCGAGCGCGGGCGCGAGACCCGCGCCGACTTGAAGCTCGGCATCTGCGGCGAGCACGGCGGCGATCCGGCCTCCATCGCCTTCTTCGAGGAGGTCGGCCTGGATTACGTCTCCTGCTCGCCCTATCGCGTGCCGGTGGCGCGCCTCGCCGCAGCCCAGGCCGCCATCGCACGGGAAGTCGACGCCGATACCCTCAAGGAAGATCGGGAGGGATAACCCGCGCCTCCCCGGCGGTAAGCGGTTCTCCCGCCTCGGCGGCGGCGGCGATCCTCTCCGGGCGCAGCACCGCGAGCGCCGCATCGTCCAGGCCCGAGCGTATCTCGCCCACCTCCCGCTCGCCCGCCATGATCGGCGTGCCGGCCGGCGGCAGCGGCCCCTCCAGCGCGACCGGCGCGAGGCGCCGGCGCACCAGGCCGCGGTGCTTGGTGCGCGCCGTCAGCTCCTGGCCGACGTAGCAGCCCTTCTCGAAGTCGACGCCGTTGAGCGCCTCGAAGCCGCATTCCATCAGCGTCGCCCGGCCCACCTCCATGTCGCGGCTGCCGTCGGGCGCGCCGTGCGCGATGCGGTGGCGCTCGTAGTTGGCGGCGTGGCCCCTGGTGAAGCCCGCCTGCTCCAGGAACGAGAGGTCCGCGCCGCGCGGCAGGACCGCGCGAAGCCCGAGCGCCGTGCTCCTGGGATCGCGCATGAGGGTGCCGCCCTCGTACCGTGCCGCGCCACCTTCGCCGGGTGGCAGGTCGAACGCGCCGTCGGCGCCCTCGCCCCCAAAGAGCGCGACCACCCGAAAATCCTCGGTCGCGTCGGCCAGCGCCACATCGGCACGGAGCCGGTAGGCCACCAGCCGGCCTCCGAGGTCGCCGACGCGCGGCCCCTCGCAGTCCAGCAGATAGCCATCCTCCTGCCGCAGCACGAAGAAATCGTGCAGGAACTTGCCTTGGGGCGTCAGCAGCGCCGCATAGATGCTGCGCGCCTCGGTCACATGCTCGATATCGTTGGAGATCAGCCCCTGGAGGAAGGGGCCGGCCTCCGGACCGTCCACGGAGACGATCCCGCGGTCGTCGAGCGGGACATAGAGAGGGGTGCTCATGGCCAGGAACTCAGGGTTTCCGCAGTCCGGAACAACTGGCACCTACTATAGACCCCGCAGCCATCGGTCCAAGCGCTGGGCGGGCTGAGGGGTATGAAAGGGTCTGACGGTGTGCGAGGTTGAAGCATGACCGATCTCACTCGCATCGGCTCCAACGTGCTCTCGGGCATGCCGCTGGACCGGGCCGCGCACCGGCGGGTCGACGCGGCCTGGCTCAAGGCCAGCTTCGACGACCCGTCCACCCGCTATATCGCGATCTGGCGGCAGAATGCCGTGGTCCGCCTGGGTCCCGAGCCCCGCCCCGTCGTCCACTACCGCGAGACCCTCGACGGCCTGCTCGACGGCAGCGCCGAGCCCACGCTTCTGGGCGTGGAGATCGAGGACGGCACCGCTGGCGCGGCGCATTTTGTGGTCGATCTTTCGCATGTGGAGGCTGGGGCCCTGCTCGCGCGCTCGCCCGGCGGCGAGATGATGGACCTGCGCGAGCTGGTGCAGATCGTGCCAGGGCCCGATTCCGCGCTCATCGCCTACGCGCGGGGGCTCACCTATTGGCACCAGCGGCATCGCTTCTGCGGCGCCTGCGGGTCGCCGGCGGCGGCGCTCGAGGCCGGTCACCAACGGCGCTGCAGCAACGAGGACTGCGGCGCGGTGCACTTCCCGCGCACCGACACAGCGGTCATCACGCTGGTTCACGATGGCGACGAGTGCCTGCTCTGCCGCCAGTCGCGCTGGCCGCCGGGGATGCACTCGACCCTTGCAGGCTTCCTGGAGCCGGGCGAGAGCCTGGAGGAGTGCGTGGCCCGCGAGATCGAGGAGGAAAGCGGTATCCGCGTGGGCGATGTCCGCTACCACTCCTCGCAGCCATGGCCCTTCCCCGGCACGCTCATGGTGGGCTTCATGGCGCAGGCGCTCTCCCGCGAGATCGCAGTCGACGAGACTGAGCTGGAGTACGCCCACTGGTACAAGCGGCGCGACCTGCTCGGCCTCCGCGACAGCGACGAGTTTCGCCTGCCGGGGCGCTACTCGATTTCCCGCCGGCTGATCGAGGACTGGCTCGCCGGCCGCATCCCGCCCTGAACTAGGACAGCACGTTGACAGAGGCTGGGCGCGCGCCTATACAGCGGCGGCCCCGGCGCCCAAGATCGATATAGCCGGGGACGGAGACGGGGCGTGAAGCGGACTTATCAGCCGAGCAACATCGTGCGCAAGCGGCGCCATGGTTTCAGGCAGCGCATGAAGTCCGTGGCCGGTCGGCGCGTGCTCGCGCACAGGCGCGCCAAGGGGCGGAAGCGCCTCGCCGTCTAGCCCGGCGGGGCATAGCCTCGCCAGTCACACAATTCCGGACGCTGGATGCACGCAGGTCAACTGTGTTGCGCTGTCCGCCACTCCCTGTCACGGCAACGAAGATTAGCGCCAGACCCGAAGCCACATCGATGCGGATCGCCACGCTCAAGAAGCGGCAAGACTTTCTGCGCGTCCGGGCAGCGGCGCGGCGCTGGGCCGTGCCCGGCTTGGTGCTGCAGGCGGCTCCCATGCCCGAGGCGGACACCGAGCAGGGGCAGGTGCGCGTGGGCTACACCGCGAGCCGGCGGATCGGCAACGCAGTCGCGCGCAATCGCGCCAAGCGCCTTTGGCCCGCGGCGGTGGCCCATGTTATGCCGGCTTCGGCGCAATGCGGCTGCGACTACGTCGTCATCGCGCGTGCCGCCACGCTGACCCGCCCGTTCGACGCTTTGGTCGGAGACTTGGCCTCGGCGTTGGCGCGTGTTGGCGCGCGGATGGGGGATCAAGCACCGCACCGGAGACGGCAGGCCACCGCCAGCCGGTCGCGCGAAGCGGGCCCGAGAGCGGGAGACGCATGAGACCGATCGCGTTACTGATCGTGGGCCTGATCCGCGGATACCAGTATTTCATCTCGCCCCTCCTGCCGCCGAGCTGCCGCTTCGAGCCGACCTGCTCGCACTATGCGATGACCGCGCTGAGGCGGCATGGCGTTGTCCTTGGCCTGGCGCTCGCGACATGGCGGATCTTGCGGTGCAATCCCTATTGCTCGGGCGGGGTCGATGAGGTGCCCGAGCGCCCGCTCCGTATCTGGGGCACTCCTTGGAGGCGCGCCCCCCGCTGAGCGGGGCGGGCGAGCGATCCATGTTCGGCAGCGGCCAAGACAAGCGCAATCTCATCATCGCGATCGGCGCGATCTTCGTGGTCCTCGTCGGCTGGCAGTTCCTCATGCCGGCGCTGTTCCCGCCGGATGAGCGGCCGCGGCGCGTCGCAGAGCAGCCCGCGCCGGGGACGGCGCCGCCATCGCTCGATCAGGTGGTGCCCGACGTGGACGACCCGGCCCAGGTGGAGTTGCGCCAGGCGGGCATCGACAGCCCCCGCATCCAGATCGAGTCACCCAGGCTGAGCGGCTCGATTGCGCGCCTCGGCGGGCGCATCGATTCCATCACGCTGCTCGACTATCGCGAGGAGGCGGACGAGGAGAGCCCGAACATCGTGCTGCTCCAGCCCCGCGACGCAGTGCGTCCCTATTTCGCGGACTTCGGCTGGATTACGGCCAACGAGGGCATTGCCCTGCCGCAGCCCGACACCCTCTGGGATGCCGACAAGCTCACTCTCGCGCCCGGCCGGCCGGTCACGCTCCGCTGGGACAACGGCGCCGGGCTTAAGTTCACGCGCAAGATCGACATCGACGAGAATTTCGTCTTCACCATCACCCAATCGGTGCTCAACACCACCGGCGCGCCGGTGGCGCTCACGCCTTATTCGCGGATCGCACGGTTCAGCGACGCCACCGAGTCAATTCTGCCGTTCAAGCCGCTCTTCATCTTCCAGGACGGTGCCCTCGGCGTCTTCGGCGAGGACTATCAAGACGCCGACTACGACGACATGCGCGACGCCTACGACGCCAAGGTGGAGAACCCCCGCGCCGGGGCCAAGTACCGCTACGACGCGACGGGCGGCTGGATGGGAATAACCGACAAGTACTGGCTGGTGGCGCTCATCCCCGATCAGCAGGTGCCGTTCCACGGCAGCTTCGAGTACGTGCCGGTCGACGGAGGCACGGAAGATTCCTTCCAGACCATCTACGAGGCCGAGCCGCTCACGGTGAGTCCGGGGCAGGCGATCTCGCTCACCTCGCACCTCTTCACCGGCGCCAAGGAGATCAGCCTCCTCGATAACTATGAGGAGACGCTGGGCGCGGATCGCCTGGACCTCTCCGTCGATTTCGGGCCGGCCTGGTTCCTGTCGAAGCCGATGTTCTACGTCATCGACTTCTTCAACCGGGTGACCGGCAATTTCGGCGTCGCCATCCTGCTGTTGACCATCTGCGTGCGGGTGCTGCTGTTCCCACTGGCCAACAAGGCCTACGCGTCCATGAGCCGCATGCGCAAGCTCCAGCCGGAGATGATCCGCCTGCGTGAGCGCTTCAAGGACGACAAGCAGCGGATGAACAGCGAGCTGATGAAGCTCTACCGCGAGCAGAAGGCCAACCCGGTAGCCGGTTGCCTGCCGCTGCTCGCGCAAATACCGGTGTTCTTCGCCCTCTACTACATGCTGTTCGTCACCATCGAGATGCGGCACGCGCCCTTCTTCGGCTGGATCCACGACCTCTCCGCGCCCGACCCGATGACCTTCATCACCGGCTTTGGCTTGCTTGAATGGCCGGCGCCGGAGTTCCTGTTGGTGGGCATCTGGCCGCTCATCTTCGGTGCGACCATGTGGCTCCAGATGAAGCTCAACCCACAGCCGATGGAGCCGATTCAGCAGAAGATCATGATGGCGCTGCCCATCATCTTCCTCTTCCTGTTCGCGCGCTTCCCGGCCGGGCTGGTGGTCTACTGGACCTGGAACAACGTGCTCTCCATCGGCCAGCAGTGGCTGATCATGCGGCGGATGGGCATCACCCGTCAGAGCCTCGCCGAAGACGCCGAGAAGATCAAAAAGATCAAGGAGGCGGCAGAGAAGGGCACGCTGCTGAAGCCCAGCCGCTCTTCCCGCAAGAAGACCAAGCGCCCCGATCCGGCCAAGGAAAGCGCGCGTGCCGCGGGCGAGGACACGGCCCGTAGCGAAGGGACGACGCAGCGGGACACCGCCGCACGAGCCCGCAAGTCCCAGCCCCGGACAAGCAAAGCGCGGCGTGACAGCGCTCCGCGCCAGGATAGAGAGCCACGCCGCGAGGGAGCCGCGCGCAAGGCTGGCGAAACGCGAAGCGACCGACCCGCGCGCCAGGGTGAGGCACCCCGCCGCAAGTCCGGCGCAACGCAGGCATCGGGTAGCAACGCGAAGGCGGAGGGTTCGACGCGGACCCGGCGTTCAGAAGCAGGCGGTGGGCAGAAGCCTCGCGCCAAGAGCGGCGACCGCCCACGCGCCGAGCGCAAGAGCGGGACGAAGAGCGAAGCGAAGAGCGAGAGCCGGAGCACCATGTCGCCGGCCAAGCGCGCCGCACTCGAGCGGGCACGCATCGCGCGGAAGAAGGCCCTGGCCCGCAAGCAGAGGCAAAAGGCCGCACGCCAGCGCAAGTCCGCACCGGCCGCCGACCAGCCCGCGGGCCTGATGGATCGCCTGAAGGCTGGCCTCGGGATTCCCCCGGCCGAGGGGGCGTCCAGGCCGACGCCCGCGGCCGCGCCCAAGGCAAAGCCCCAGAAATCGCGCAGGCAGCGCAGGGCGGAGCGCGCCGCCCGCGCCACCGAGGAGAGAGACGCTCCCACCGACGCAAACAGCGATGCGGCGCCTGCGGACACGGTCCCTGTTGATGAGGCTCCAGCCCGTGAGGCTCCGACCGAGGCGGTGAGTGGAGATGCGGCCGGGAACGGCGATGCGGCCACGCAGGAATCATCCCCCGGCGCGACCGGCGACGGCGGCGAATGGACCAGCCAGGACCGGCCGAGACCCCGGCGGCAGAGAACGCGGAAGCGCGCCAGGCGGCGCTAGAGGAGGGTCGCCGGCTCTTTGCGCGGCCCTGCCGCTTCGTCGCGGGCGTCGCCGGGCTTGAGGGCATGCCCACGCCCGCCTTGCCGGAGATCGCCTTCGCCGGCCGCTCCAATGTCGGCAAGTCGAGCCTCGTCAACGCACTGACCGGCCGCCGAGCGCTCGCGCGCACCTCCAACACGCCGGGGCGCACGCGGGAGCTGAATTTCTTCGACCTCGACGGCCGGCTCATGCTCGTCGACCTGCCGGGCTACGGCTACGCTGCCGCTTCCAAGACCAGGATCAAGGCCTGGACCCGGCTGGCGGAGGCCTATCTGCGCGGTCGGCCGACGCTCCGGCGGGTCTGCCTGCTGCTCGACGCGCGGCGCGGCATCACCGCAGCCGATGAGCCCGTCATGGCTGCCTTCGATCAAAGCGCGGTGTCCTTTCTCGCGGTTCTGACCAAGTGCGACAAGCTCGCGCCCGAGGCGCTGACCACGCAGACCGCCGCCATCGAGGCGGCGCTTTCCGCCCATGTCGCCGCGTATCCTTCGCTGATCGCCACCAGCGCGCGCACCGGCGACGGCATCGCGGCGCTCCGGAGCCACCTCGCGGCGCTGGCCACGGCGGGGAGAATAGGCTAGTGATCCGCGGCCGCCGGCGCCGCAGAGCGCGCCGGGCCTGCGACTGACCGGGCTCCCCATGCAGCGCATCAGCGACACCAAGCACTGGCTGCGCACCGCGGCCACGATCTCGGAAGCGCTGCCCTACATGCGGCGCTTCGCGGGCCGCAGCGTGGTGATCAAGTATGGCGGCCACGCCATGGGCGACGCTGCGCTCGCCCAGAGCTTCGCGCGCGACGTCGTGCTGCTGAAGCAGGTCGGCATCAACCCGGTGGTGGTCCATGGGGGCGGCCCGCAAATCGCCAAGATGCTCGCCCGCCTGGGCATCGAGAGCGACTTCGTTGACGGCTTGCGCGTCACTGACGCGGCGGCGATCGAGGTCGTCGAGATGGTGCTCGCCGGCTCCATCAACAAGCAGATCGTCACCACGATCAACGCGGAGGGCGGCACCGCGATCGGCCTCGGTGGCAAAGACGGTCGGCTCATCGAAGCGACGCCGCTCAAGCGGCGCACGCGGGATACCGAAACCGGCGCCGAACGCGTGGTCGACCTCGGCTTCGTCGGCGAGCCGGAGCGCGTCAATGTCGAGCTGCTCGACCACCTGGGCGAGTCCGACATCATCCCGGTCATTGCGCCGATCGGCGTGGGTGCCGGCGGCGAGACCTACAACATCAATGCCGATACCGCAGCCGGCGCCATCGCGTCGGCGCTTTCCGCCATCAAGCTGCTGCTGCTCACCGACGTTCCCGGCGTGCTCGACGGCGACGGCGCGCTCATCAGCCAGATGACCACCGGCGAGGCGCAGCGGATGCTCGCCGGCGGCGCAGTCAGCGGCGGCATGATCCCGAAGCTCGAGACCTGCCTCGCGGCGATCGAACGCTCGACCGGCGCCGCCCACATTCTCGACGGCCGCGTGCCGCACGTGATCCTGCTGGAGCTCTTCACCGAGCACGGCACCGGCACCATGATCGTGCCGGGCTAAAGCGAGTCCGTCTCTGACGGACGCGCTCTAAGGCGTCGGGCCGGTCATCTTGGCGGGGTCGACCCAGCGCTCGAAGTCGGCCTCGCTCACCACGCCGAGCGCGAGTGCGGCCTCCCTCAGCGTCGTGCCCTCGGCATGGGCCTTCTTCGCGACCTTGGCGGCGTTGTCGTAGCCGATGTGGGGGTTGAGCGCGGTCACCAGCATCAGCGATTCGTGCAGCAGCTGGTCGATGCGCGCGCGGTTGGGCTCGATGCCCGCCACGCAGTTGTCGGTGAAGCTGCGCGCGCCGTCGCCGATCAAGCGGATCGACTGCAGCAGGTTGTAGATCATCACCGGCTTGAACACGTTGAGCTCGAAGTGCCCGTTGGCGCCGCCCACCGATATGGCGACGTGGTTGCCCATCACCTGGGCCGCGACCATGGTGAGCGCCTCCGCCTGGGTCGGGTTCACCTTGCCCGGCATGATCGAGGAGCCGGGCTCGTTGGCCGGCAGCTCCAGCTCGCCCAGGCCGCAGCGCGGGCCCGAGGCCAGCAGGCGGATGTCGTTCGCGATCTTCATCAGGCTGGCGGCCACGGTGTTGAGTGCGCCCGACATCTCGACCACCGCGTCGTTGGCGGCGATGGCCTCGAACTTGTTCTCGGCGGTGCGGAACGGCAGCCCGGTGAGCGCCGCGACCTCGGCCGCGAAGCGGGCATCGAAGCCCGCGTTGGTGTTGAGCCCAGTGCCGACGGCGGTGCCGCCCTGGGCCAGCGCGCAGAGCCTGGGCAGCGCTGCCTTCACGCGCTCGATCCCGTACTCCACCTGCGTCGCATAGCCGGAGAACTCCTGGCCGAGGGTGAGCGGCGTCGCGTCCTGCAGGTGCGTGCGGCCGATCTTCACGATCTCCGCGAAGGCCTCCGACTTCGCCGCGAGCGCGCTCTGCAGATGCTCCAGCGCCGGCAGCAGCAGGTGGTGGCACTGCTCCACGGCCGCAATGTGCATCGCGGTCGGGAAGGTGTCGTTGGAGGACTGGCTGCGGTTGACGTGGTCGTTGGGGTGGACCGGCGTCTTCTGGCCCATGGGCTGGCCGAGCATCTCGCAGGCCCGGTTGGCGATCACCTCGTTGGCGTTCATGTTGCTCTGGGTGCCCGAGCCGGTCTGCCAGACCACCAGGGGGAAGTGAGCGTCGAGCGCGCCCGCGATCACCTCACCCGCCGCCTCGTCGATCGCCGCACCCAGGTCGGCATCCAACAGGCCGGCCTCGACGTTCACCCGCGCCGCCGCCTGCTTGACGATGCCGAGCGCACGGATCAGCGGCGCCGGCATGCGCTCGCCGCCGATCCTGAAGTTCTGCAGGCTGCGCTGGGTCTGAGCGCCCCAGTAGGCGTCGGCCGGCACGTCGATCGCGCCGATCGAGTCCGTCTCGCGCCGGGTCTCCGCCGATGTGTCGGTCATGGCCGTGCCCTTTCCGGTTGCGGGCCTCCTTTACCACGCCGGCGGCCTGCGGCGCCCGCCCTCGTATCGCTCAGGCGGCAAACTCCTCGGCGGAAAGCGCGCCCGCGGTCTCGACGATCCGCGCCCAGGCCCTCTCGACATGCGCGCGGCGGGTCGCGGTCCCGCCCACTGCAAGGCGCAGCACCAGCCTGTCGTCGAGCCTGGTGTGGGTGAGGTAGAGCGCGCCGGATTCGTTGAGCCGGTTCATCAGGGCCTCGTTGAGCGCATCGCCCGCGCGGTGGCGAAAGCAGACCAGCCCGGCCGAGACCGGCGCGGCCAGCGCGAACGCATCGTGCGCCTCCACCTGCGCGGCGAACCAGTCGGCCAGCGCGACGCAGTTTCGCACGTGGGCGCGCAGGCCCTCCGCCCCGTAATGGCGGATCACGAACCAGAGCTTGAGCGCGCGGAAGCGCCGTCCGAGCGGTATCTGCCAGTCGCGGTAGTCGATCACCGCACCGGATTCGGTTGCGCGGTTGCGCAGGTATTCCGGCAGCACGCTCAGCGCCTCGATCAGCGCGGCGCGGTCGGCGACCCAGAAGCAGCTGCAGTCGAAGTTGGTAAGCAGCCACTTGTGCGGGTTGAAGGTGTAGCTGTCGGCGTGCTCCAGCCCGTCGATCAGCTCCCGGTGCTCGGGGCAGATGGTGGCGCTGCCGGCGTGCGCTGCATCGACGTGGAGCCAGATGCCCTCGCGCCGGCAGAGCGCGCCGATGGCGGGGAGCGGGTCAACGGCGCCCGACGACGTGGTGCCCACGGTCGCGCACACCATCGCGGGCACGGCACCGGCCGCGCGATCCGCAGCGATCGCGGCCTCCAGCGCGTCCACGCGCATGGCGTGGCACTCGTCGGCCTCGACCAGCCGCAGGTTCTCCCGCCCCAGGCCCGCGATCTTCACCCCCTTCTCGATGGAGGAATGCGCGTGGCGGGAGGTGTAGACCGTGAGCCGCGGTTCCTTCGCGCCATCCGGGCCGCGGGCCGCACCATGCTCATTGACCGCGCCGGCGCTCGCGCGCTCCCGCGCGGCGATGAGCGCCGTGAGCGTGCTGCTCGACGCGCTGTCCTGGATTACGCCGCCGCCGGCCGCGCTCGACTTGAACTCTTGAGGCAACCCGAGCAGGTCGACCAGCCAGTCGAGCACGTGGGTCTCCAGCTCGGTGCACGCCGGGCTCGTCGCCCAGAGCATGCCCTGCACCCCGAGCCCGGACGAGAGCAGATCGCCGAGGATCGACGGGCCCGAGGCGTTGGCCGGGAAGTAGGCGTAGAAGTTGGGCGACTGCCAGTGGGTGAGGCCGGGAAGAATAATCTCGTCGATATCGCGCAGCAGGTCGGCGAAGGGCTCGCCCTGCTCGGGCGCGGCGCTCGGCAGGCGCGCACGGACCGATCCCGGCTCCGCCTGCGAGAGCACGGGATACTGCTCCACCTCCTCCATGTAGCGGGCGATTCGCTCGATGAGCGCGGCGCCGCATCGGCGGAACTCGTCAGGCGTCATGTGCCGGGGTTCGTCCATGGGGAAGCCCTTCGCGTTGACCGCCGCGGGCCATAGGCCACAGCGGGATAACGATGACGTAGTGGCACCCGGCGCGCAGTGCAATCGGCCGCCGTCCGGGGTCACGCCCACGTGAACCCCGTTGACGCCCGGTGTGCCGAAGAGTTTGGCGCGTGCCCGCCGCCGCCCTATCCTCGCGCCGTCATTCCCGCGAGCCCAGGAGCCTGCCATGGCGAGCGATATCCCCCAGGCCGTGATGGTCACCGGCGCAGGCCGCAGCATCGGCCGCGCCGTGGCCGAGCGCTTCCACGCCGCCGGCGCCCGCGTCCACATGTGCTGCCTCACCGAGAAGAGCCTGGAGGACGTGCTCGGCGCCAATCCCGGCATGTCCGGCAGCATCGCCGATGTGGGCTCGGCGGACGCGGTCGCGCGCTGGTTCGAGGAGGGGCTGGAGACCCTTGGCAGGCTCGACGTGCTGGTGAACAACGCCGGCATCAGCGGCCCGCGCGCGCCGGTGGAGGAGATCGAGGACGCAGACTGGTACCGGGTGATCGACGTCAATCTCAACAGCATGTTCCACTGCATCAAGCGGGCCGTGCCGGTGATGAAGGCGCAGGGCTCGGGCGCGATCGTCAACATATCCACCGCCTCCACCCGCGTGGGGATGCCGCTCAGGACCTCCTACATCACCACCAAGTGCGCCGTGGACGGCATGACCATGAACCTCGCGCGCGAGCTCGGCCCCGCCGGCATCCGCTGCAACGCCATCCTGCCCGGCATCATCGACAACCCGCGCGGGCGGCGCCTGATCACGCATCTCGCGAAGGAGCGGGGGCAGACGGTCGAGGAGGCACACGAGCGCTACGTCAGCTTCATCTCCACGCGTTCGCTGATTGGCTGCGAGGAGGTCGCCGACGCCGCGTTCTTCCTGGCGCAGGACTCGGCGCGCAACATCACCGGGCAGCTGATCGGGGTCTGCGGCAACCTGGAGTGGGAAGAATAGAGCGAGTCCGTCTACGACGGACTCGCGACAGGCCGCGACTGCGGCCCGCCGCCCCTGCGGCGCGTCCGCGCAGGCGCCGGCCGGAGGTCGGCTGCCGTGAGCGAAAAAGAGGGCTGGAGTGATTCCGTGTCAAACGGAAACGCTTCAGCCAGCTACTTCTTGCGAAACTGGTCGAGCGTCACGACCTTTTCGCCGTTCGACTCCGGCTCGTCCGTATCGTCCTCCGCTTCCGGCGGGGCCTTTTCTCCGCCCGCTGCCGGCACCGACCCCGTTGCGCGCGCTTCCGGCTCAGCCTTCTTCCTGCGGGCTCTCCGCTTGGCTGCTTTTTCTCCCGTCTCCGGTGCAGTCATCTCTCCGCGCGCCTCTGGCGCGGTCGTCTCTCCGCGCGCCTCCGGCGCGACCCCGAACTGCAGGCCGAACTTGACCGACGGGTCGGCGTAGCTGGTCAGCGCTGCGAAGGGGACGACGATGCGCTGGCCAACCTTGTTGAAGCTCAACGTCACGGCGAAGGAGTCGTCCTCGACCTCCAGGCCCCAGAACTGGTGCTGAAGCACGATGGTCAGCTCGTCCGGGTAGCGCGTGTGCAGGAAGTCCGGCACCTCGACGCCGGGGGCGGCGGTCTTGAAGGTGATGTAGGCGTGGTGGGTGCCGGGCCAGCCCTCCTCGGCGACGCGGCGGAGCGCCTCGCGCACTACCGAGCGCAGGCCGTTCTCGACCAGCGCGTTGTAGCCGATGAGATCCTTACTCATTCCCGCGTCCGTCTTCGCCCGTTCATCCGGGTCTTCCGTCGCCCGGTTCCCGCAAGCCGCGATAGCCTTGCGCCGCCTGCAAGCTTAGCCCGGATGCCGCGCCGCGGTCACGGCCCCATCAGGAATAGCGGGTTAGCGGGGGGCTTCTGTTGCCCGGCGCCCCCCAAGCCGCGCTTACCTAGCGGTGCTAAGCAGCGAGTGCGACTTCGTTGTCGTTCGCACCTCTGAGTTGGCCCGATAACGGCGGTACCATGCCGGGCGAAAACCACACCTTTACCACGCACGTCGATCCTGGTTCGCCCCCATAACGCGGGCCGCCGGCCCAAGGAGTGGTGGAGGCGCCGGGTACTGCCCCCGGGTCCGCAACGCTTATTTCGAGCAGCGTTTATCGCCATAGTCGACGGTCTCCCGCCGACCCCGACAATATAGGTGCTCGAAGTGCGCATGGGAAGGGGCTGCAGCGGCTCTGCACGCGCTTGCGGGACGGGGTATGATCGCAACGCGGATTGCCGTTCGACCCCACCGGAGACCGTCCCTCGCCCATGCCGATCGACGACCACAAGCGGGCGGAGATCGAGGCCCAGCGCGCCGCCTGGGAGAAGACCAGGCGCGCCTCGGTGCCGGCCCTGGAGTCGATCCTCTACGAGCGCTTCGACGTGCTCGACCACGGCTTCGTCCGCTTGATCGACTACATGGGCGACGATTCCGCCATCGTGCAGGCGGCGCGGGTCTCCTACGGCGCGGGCACGCGGCGCGTGCGGGAGGACCGCGCGCTGATCCGCTACCTCCTGCGCCATCGCCACACCACGCCCTTCGAGATGTGCGAACTCAAGCTGCACATCAAGGCGCCGATCTTCGTCGCCCGGCAGTGGCTCCGTCACCGTACCGCCAGCGTCAACGAGTATTCTGCCCGCTACTCCAGGCTGGACCGCGAGTTCTACGTGCCCGACCCGGCCCATCTCAAGCCGATACTCGACGAACGCTACCGGCGCCGATACCGCGGCGACATGGATGACCTGTTCGAGTGGGCGAAGTCGACGGAGGAACGCTCGGCTCTAGCCGCCCAGTCCGGCGCCAACAAGCAGGGTCGGGACGATGTGCTAACGGACGAGGAGGCCAAGGAGGCCCTCTCGCGCATCGACTGGATTTCCAAGAACGCTTACGGCGTCTACGAAAACCTGCTCAACGAGGACGACTCAGGCGAGCCCAAGGACCCCGACCGTGCCGGGCTTGCCCGTGAGCTCGCCCGCGCGGCGCTGCCGGTCAACTACTACACCCAGTTCTACTGGAAGATCGACCTGCACAATCTGCTGCACTTCCTGTCGCTGCGGGCCGACGACCATGCCCAGTACGAAATCCGCGCCTATGCCGAGGTGATCCTCGACAAGATCGTCGCGCGCTGGGTGCCGGCGACCTACGAGGCCTTCCGGGACTATGGGATGGACGCCGCGTCGCTCTCGAAAGGCGGGCTCGACGTGGTCAAGCGCCTGCTGGCGGGCGAAGCGGTGGATCAAGAGAACAGCGGTCTCTCCAAGCGCGAGTGGCGCGAGCTGATGGCGGTGCTGGAGCGGGAGCCTTAGCGTCGCAGTCACGATCCCGACCCGCCATCCGGGATGGAGACAGAAAATTTTTGGGCGGGATTTGGCGGGATTGTGCGGGATAGAGGGCAGTCGGGTGGGAAAAGTGGGAGGTTGCTTGAGCCTGAAAGGTCTCGCGCACAGGAGGCCGAGTGGTGCGTTGAGACCGCGTCGTGTGCGCGCCTCATGCGGCCACGCGCGGGGAGCATGGTCTTACTCACCGGATCGCATTGCGCCTGCCTGTCGGTCCTGCGCATGACCGCCGTGGCCCGCGCACCCTCACGTTGCATGGTGCGATCCTGGCGCATAAGCCGCGAGCCCTGCATCGCACCATGGTTCGGGGCATTTGCTGGAATGCTTGCCGTGGTCTGAGTTTGAGTCCGCGCCATTCATCCACAACAGGGGGAGGCCGGCCGCCGTCGCCCGAGGCCACACCCTGACTCCGGGTTAGCACCAAGGCAGAGGACGAGAGCATTGGCTGATCAAGCCGCCGCCGGTTGGGGTGACCTCCTGCGCGGACGAAACGCCCTTCGATCGCTCGCATTGGCCGGCGGCGTCGCCCTCCATGCGGTGAATGTCTACGTGACGATCACCATCCTGCCGTCAGTCGTCGCGGACATCGGCGGCCTCGATTACTACGCATGGAACACCAGCCTGTTCATCCTCGCGTCGATCATGGGCTCGGCCCTCAGCCCGCGCGTCCTCGCCTCTCTGGGCCCTCGCGGTGGATATCGGTTCGCAACCGTTGTCTTTGCGGCGGGTGCCGTCATCTGCGCGATTGCGCCTTCCATGCCCGTGCTGTTGATCGGCCGCACCGTACAAGGGTTTGGCGGGGGCATTCTGTTTGCACTGTCTTACGCCATGATCCGGGTCGTCTTCACGGAGCCACTCTGGCCCCGGGCGATGGCGCTCATCTCGAGCATGTGGGGTGCGGCAACTCTGCTCGGTCCTGCGCTCGGCGGCATCTTCGCCGAGTTCGATATCTGGCGCGGCGCGTTCTGGGCTCTACCCGTTCTCGCAGTCCCCTACGTGCTTCTGACCAACTTTGCGTTGCCCCGCAAAGAAGACCACGAGAGCGGCGCCACTGGGGCGTTACCGCTCAGGCAGCTCGTTCTCCTGGCCGCGGCGGTGCTCGCGATTTCGATCGGCAGCGTCGGCGACGACCCGATCCGCAACGGGATCGGCCTGGCTGCGGCTGTCATCGTTTCGGCCATTCTGATCGTGGTCGAGCACCGAGCCCAGACGCGCCTTCTCCCGGCCGGCTCCTTCAGCATGGCGGCGGCCCTGGGGCCGATCTATCTGACGATGAGCCTCCTCGTCATCGCCATGCAACCCGAGATCTTCGTTCCCTACTTCCTGCAGGTTCTGCACGGCGTGACGCCGCTGATCGCGGGGTATATGGCCGCGTTGATGGCGGCCGGTTGGGCTGTTTCTGCGATCGTCTGGTCGGGAGCCGGCAAGGGAGCCACCAGGTGGGCCATTGTCGCGGGCCCCTTCATCGTCCTCGCCTCGCTGATAACTCTCGCCATCGTCATGCCGGGAACGGTCGTCGAAGACCTCGGCGGGCTCATCGTGACCGGCATCGGCCTCACTCTCACCGGGTTCGGCATCGGCGCGGCGTGGCCGCACTTACTCACCCGCGTCCTGGTCGTCGCACCCGGAGACGAGGCGGAGCAGGCGTCGGCTGGAATAACGACGGTTCAGCTCTTTGCCACGGCGCTCGGTGCTGCACTAGCCGGCATGACCGCGAACCTCGCCGGTCTTACCGAGCCGGGCGGTGAATCCGGCGCGCGCAGCGCCGCAGTCTGGTTGTTCGCCACCTTTGCCGTCGCCCCGGTGGGCGCCATTGTATCGGCTGCCTTGGTTGCGAGGCGTATTGGCTGCGATCGTTCCGGCGTGCGGTGACGGGGGACCGATCTGATTTTTCTGGAGACACCGACAAGGGGCGCAGCAATCGCCGTTGAAGTGGTGCCTTTATTGTGGCCACCACATGGGCCACTGAGGCTAAGTCGGACGGGGTTAACTCTTAACTTACTATTGGACACGAATAAAGTCACTTTCCTGCCGTGTTCTTGATGTCGCCTCTCCGTTGGCCGGCACCTCGCACCATGGTCCGGGGCATCGGAAGAGAGCATCAGGAGCGTGGCAGGAATGACGGGCTGGCGATCAGCTACAGAGGGGCCACACCTCCCACCAGGAATCGCAGCGGAATTCTGATTCGCAGCGCTTGAGCTGCGCCTCGTAGCGGCTGGCGGTCTCGGCCACCCGCTTCGCGATTTGTTGCAGCTTTGGCTTCTTTTTCCAGGTGCCGCGCCGGTAGCCGCCGCGCCCCTCGTGGTAGGCGAGATAGAGGTTGCGCGCGTCGGTCTTGGCGATGCCGAGCTCCCGTGACGTCCCGTGGTTGTACCAGCCGACGAAGTCTAGGGCGTCCTCCATGTCCGAGCGGCTGCGCCAGAAGGAGCCGCGCTCGTTCGTGTAGTCCTCCCAGGCCGGGTCTTGCGCCTGGGCGTACCCCTTGGCTGACGACACGCGCCCCCACGGGATGAACCAGAGGACGTACTTGCGTGGCGGCCGCGCATCGCTCCGGTAGCTCGATTCGTGATGCACGAAGGCCATGAGAATGTGAGCCGGCACGTCCCACGTATCCTCCGCCTCCTTGGCGTAGTCGTACCAGTCGGGATGTTGGTGGAAGACGGCGCAAAGGTCCTGCTGTCGGTCCGGAACCGAAGGCGTGCATCCGGCCGCCACGAGCGCTGCCAAGAGCAGGGCGACAATGCCGGCGCCGATCCAGCGCCGGCGGCTCAGGCGTGCCGTCAGACGTGAGAGGACGCCGTCGCTTTGCCTGCTCGCCATCGGCGGGCGCGCTCACATCATGACGATGCGGGGCTGGGCGCGGCCCGCGCCGCCTACCGCCGAGGTGGCCTTGTCGACGAGGCCGGCAGCGATCTGCCGATAGGATTCGGCGTGGGGGCTCTCGGGCTGGGTGACCACGATCGGCCGGCCCGCGTCGGACGTTGTCCTGATCGAGATGTCGAGCGGAATCTCACCCAGGAAGTCGACTCCGAGCCGCCGCGCGGTCTCGCGCGCGCCGCCGTGGTGGAAAAGCTCGGCCCGGTGGCCGCACTCGGGGCAGACGTAGTAGCTCATGTTCTCGACGACCCCGAAGATCGGCACGTTGACCTGCTGGAACATGTTGATGCCCCGGCTCACGTCGAGCAGGGCGATATCCTGCGGGGTCGAGACGATGACCGCGCCGGTAAGCGGCACCCGCTGCGCCATGGTGAGCTGCGCATCGCCGGTGCCGGGCGGCAGGTCGCAGAGCAGCACGTCGAGCTCGCCCCAATCGACGTCCCGCATCATTTGCTCCAGCGCCTGCATGACCATGGGCCCGCGCCAGATCATGGCCGTGTCCTCGGCAACCAGAAAGCCGATGGACATGCACTTGATCCCGTAATTCGCCATGGGGCGCAAAGTGCGCTCGCTCACCATCTCCGGCTGTCCGCTCAGATTCAGCATGCGCGGAATCGAGGGGCCGTAAATGTCGCAGTCGAGCAGGCCGACTCGGACGTTTTGGGCGGCCATCGCGGTCGCGATGTTGACGGCGGTGGTCGACTTGCCCACGCCGCCCTTGCCGGATGCGATGGCGATGACACTCTTCACTCTGGGCAGGAGCTGATCGGCCTGCGGCGCCCGTGCCTGGGCCTGTCCGCCGTGTAAGTGGCCGTGTGAGTGGCCTGCCGCGTGGCCGTGGGCATGTCCCTGCGCGTGTCCTCCTGCCTGGCCGCCTGCCGGTTTCTCGGCGGTCATCACGGCCGTCACCGAGAGCACGCCTGACAGGCGCTCCACCGCAGTTTCACAGGCTTTTCGCAGCGGTTCCTTGGCGGCGCCCTGGTCCGGATCGACCTCCAGCGCGAAGCCCACGTTGCCGTCTCTCACCACGACTCCGCTGATGAGGCCGCTCGCGACGACATTTTGTCCGCTGTCCGGGTCCAGGACGTCGGCGAGCGCCGCCAGAACCTGATCCTTGGTGACCGACGCCATCGTTCCACTCCGACCCAGGGGACGCGCCGCGGGTTGCCGTGCCATTGCTCTAGCGGCGTTGCGTGCGGCAAGCGCATGACATATAAGGCGCCGATGGCGACTTGCAAAGCCTTGGGAGAGAGGCTCATCCATGCCCTGGTCTAGCCAAGGCGGCGGAGGTGGCTGGCAGAGCGGCGGCGGCAACAGCGGTCCGTGGGGCCGCTCGCCGGGCGGCGGCGGCCGGCGTGGCGGTGGGCAACCCCCACCACCGGATCTCGAGGAAATGCTCCGACGGGGGCAGGATCGCTTTCGCCGTTGGATGCCTGGGCTGCGCGGCAGCCGCGGGCTCATCCTTCTCCTCCTCGTTGCCATCGGCATCTGGCTGCTGACAGGGTTCTACCGGGTCGAGCCCGACGAGCAGGGCGTGGTGCTGCGCTGGGGCGAGTGGACCAAGACCACCCAGCCGGGCCTCAACTACCACCTGCCATGGCCCTTCGAGACGGTCATCAGACCTAAGGTGACGAAGATCAACCGGGCCGAGATCGGCTATCGGACTTTGGTCGATTCCCAGCGGGGGGCGTTCACGCGACCGGTGCCGGACGAGAGCCTGATGCTGACCGGCGACGAGAACATCATCGACGTGAAGTTCACCGTCTTCTGGCGTATCCGTGACGCCGGGCAGTTCTTGTTCAACATCCAGGCGCCGGAGCGCACCGTGAAGGACGCGGCCGAGAGCGCGATGCGCGAGGTGATCGGCAAGTCCCGCCTGCAGTCCGCGCTCGCCGAGGAACGCCTGCTGCTTGCCCAGCAGACCCACGAGCTCACGCAGCAGATTCTCGAATATTACGGCGCAGGCATCGAGATCACCCAGGTCGAGCCGCAGGACATCGCCCCGCCGGAGGCCGTGATCGCGTCCTTCCGCGACGTGCAGGCGGCGCGCGCCGACCAGGAGCGGGCCAAGAACGAAGCCGAAGCCTACCGCAACGACATCATCCCGAGGGCGCGCGGCGCCGCCGAGCGCCTCGTGCAGGAGGGCACGGCCTACAAGGAAGAGGTGGTCGCCAAGGCCCAGGGTGAGGCGGCGCGCTTCCTCTCGGTCTTCGGCGAGTATGAGCAAAACATGGATGTCGTTCGCCGTCGCATGTACCTGGAGACGATGGAGGAGGTGCTCGGCGGGATCGACAAGGTTCTCATCGATTCCTCGGCCCAAGGATCCTCCGGAGTCGTTCCCTACCTGCCCCTGCCCGAGCTTCAGCGCCGGCAGGACACCACGGGCGCGCAATAGACCATGAGTACCCGGTTCAAATTCATCATCGCCGCCGCGGTCATCCTCGTGGCGATCATCCTGATCCTGATCTCCACCTACAAGGTGCGTGAGGACGAGCAGGCGATCCTTCTCCAGCTGGGCGAGCCCATCAAGGTGGTGAACCAGTGGGGAACGGACGAGCCGGGGCTCCGCTTCAAGACGCCCTTCGTTCAGAATGTCGAGTACTTCGAGAAGCGCGTGCTGGACTTCAACGCGCCGGCCGAAGAGATGATCCTCGGCGACCAGAAACGGCTGGTGGTGGACGCCTTCATCCGCTACCGGATCATCGATCCGCTGAAGTTCTTCCAGTCCGTCGGCAACGAAGCGGTGGCCCGTGCCAGGCTCGGCGCGATTCTCAACGCCAGCACACGGCAAGTGCTGGGTACGGTGGAGCTGATCACCGTGCTCTCGGGCGAACGTGCCCAGTTGATGACCGAGATCAGGGACCAGGTGAACCGGCAATCCACCGGCTTCGGCGTCGATGTGATCGACGTGCGTATCCGCCGCGCCGACCTGCCGGAGGAGAACAGCCAGGCCGTCTACCAGCGCATGCAGACCGAGCGTGAGCGCGAGGCCAAGGAGTTCAGGGCCCAGGGCGAGGAGGAGTCGCAACGCATCCGCTCGCGCGCAGACCGCGAGCGCGTGGTGATCCTGGCCGAGGCCGAGCGCGAGGCCCAGACCCTGCGCGGCGAGGGCGACGAAGAGGCGCTGCGCATCTCGCGCGACGCGTATGGCCGTGACCCCGAATTCTACGCGTTTTACCGGACCATGCAGGCCTATCGCGAGGCCCTCGGCGATACGGACACCAGCATGGTGCTGTCGCCGGACAGCGAGTTCTTCCGCTTCTTCGGTGAGATTGCGAACAGCCAGATGCCCGCTCCGGCGGCGACTGAGTGACGCGCCCCGGCCTCGGGCCGGTGCAGGGCGGCTCCGCGGCTGCTCCCAACCATCCAGCCATGAGCGACGGGCTCACCGCATTCCTGACTGCGATCGGGCTGATCTTCGTTATCGAGGGCGGTCTTTACGCGTTGTTCCCGGAGGCGATGCGACGCAGCATCGCGCGTGTGCTCGCCCAACCCTCGGGTCGGATCCGCGCCATCGGCATGGGCGCGGCTCTGGCCGGACTTCTGCTGGTCTGGCTCGTCAACTAAGGGCGGCGATGCCGGACGTGATGAGCAAGGGCCGCAATAGATGAGCGATCGGCTTCTGGCGCCCTTCGCGGGGCTTCGCGCAGCCCAGGAGCAAGCCGATGCGGTGGCCGCGCCGCCCTATGACGTGCTGTCCAAGGCGGAGGCGCGCGCCGCCGCCAAGGACCGGCCCTGGAGCTTCCTCCACGTCTCCCGGCCGGAAATCGATCTGCCGCCCGGTACGGCCGACGGCGCGCCCGCGCTCTACGACGGGGCCGCGGCGGCATTCACGCGGATGATTGAGCGTGGAGTGCTCGTCCACGATTCCGCCCCCCGCTTCTACGCTTACCGAATGGAGGCCGAAGACCGCGCGCAGACGGGACTCGTGGCGGCGGCCTCGCTCGCGGCCTACGAGCGCGGCGCGATCAAGCGCCACGAATCGACCCGGCCTCCCAAGGTGGAGGACCGTGCCCGGCACATCGCGGCGCTCGGCGCGCAGACGGGCCCCTTGCTCCTGATTCACCGGCCGGACAAGGAGGTGCGCCGCATGCTCGAAGCGGCGTGCGCGGGACTGCCGCTCTGCCGTGCCGTGCTCGACGGTGCCGTGGCGCACACGCTCTGGCCCTTCGACGGGGCGGAGCGGATCGAGGCGTTGGCCGCGCGCTTCGATGCGATCGAAGCGCTCTACATCGCCGACGGCCATCACCGCGCCGCCGCTGCACAGATGGCAGCCCATGAAATTGACGGGCCGGCCGGCCGCATGCTCACGGTGAGCTTCCCCGCCGACGAGGCGCGTATCCTCGGTTATCACCGCATCGTGCGGGACCTGAACGGACTGACGACTGGGGCCTTCCTGCAAGCGATCGGTGAGGCACTGCGCTGCGAGCCGGCGGACGGGCCGGTTGCGCCCGACGAACCCGCAACCTTCGGCATGTACCTGGAGGGCCGCTGGTATCGCCTCGCCGCCGAAGACCCGCCCGCTGCCGGTGCCGTGGTGGACCGGCTCGACGTCTCGCGTCTGACGCACCTGGTTCTCGCGCCGATCCTCGGCGTCGGCGATCACAGGCTCGATCCGCGCATCGACTTCGTGGGCGGCGGGCGCGGGGTGGCCGCGCTCGCGGCGGCGGTGGATAGGGGCGACGCCTCGGTCGCCTTCTCGCTCTATCCGACCTCGGTGGACGACCTCATGGCGGTCGCCGATGCCGGCGCGATCCTGCCGCCGAAAACCACCTGGTTCGAGCCCAAGCTCGCCGACGGACTGGTCTCGCTGGTCACGTCCTGACGGTGGGTGCGCACTCACCAACCGAGGATTCTCCTTCGATCCTGGTGATCGGCGGCCCCACCGCGAGCGGCAAGTCGGCGCTCGCGGCCGATGCCGCCGAGCGCTTTGGCGGCGTGGTGGTCAACGCTGACAGCATGCAACTCTACCGCGATCTGCCCATCCTGACGTCGTGGCCGGACGAAGCGCTCCGCGCGCGCGCACCGCACCGGCTTTATGGCGTGCTCGACGGCGCCGAGCGCTGCTCGGCCGGCCGCTGGCGCGCCATGGCGATGGCGGAGATCGAGCGCGCACAAGGGGATGGCGCGTTACCGATTCTGGTGGGCGGAACAGGGCTTTACCTGCGGGCATTGCTCGAAGGTCTGGCGCCGGTGCCGAAGATTCCCGAGGCGGTGCGCGAGGAGGTCCGCACGCTCCATGAGCAAGAAGGCAGCGTCGGTCTCCACGCGCGCCTCACCGTGCGCGATCCCGAGGCGGCCCGCCGGCTCGAACCCGGCGACAGCCAGCGCGTGATGCGGGCCTACGAGGTGATCGAGGCGACCGGTCGCTCGCTGCTCGCGTGGCAGGAGGAGCGGCACGATCGCTACACCGGCCGCGCGGTCGTGCTCGTGCTCGAGCCGCCGCGGGATGCGCTCTACGACGCGTGCAATGAGCGCTTCGAGGGCATGATGGCGGCGGGCGTGCTCGACGAGGCGGCGCGGCTGCGGAAGCGCGGGCTCGATCCGAGATTGCCCGTGATGAAGGCGGTCGGCGTGCGCGCGCTCCTCGATCACCTGAGCGGCGTCACCACACTGGAGCGCGCGATCGTGCTCGGGCGGCAGGCGACGCGGCGCTACGCCAAGCGTCAGACCACCTGGTTCCGCACCCAGATGCCGGGCCAAGCCCGTATGCCCGACCGTTATCGCGCGGAATCGAAACGGGAATTTATCGCCCTCGTCGAACGCCTGCTATTGACCCGCTGAGGGCGAGGGACTACTGTCCGCCCTCCAATCACGGGTGCGCACACAGGCGCACCGATGCGGGCCGGCCGACCCTGCCGCTAGGGTGGGCCGTTTGCGCTTGTGCGGAAGGGAGAACGTCGTGACAACGGATGCCGAGGATCACGCCCCGGCAGAGCTGACCGGGGCCGAGCTAGTCGTTCGCACGCTGGTCGATCTCGGCGTAGAGGTCGTGTTCGGTTATCCCGGCGGCGCAGTGCTTCCCATCTACGACGCCATCTTCAAGCAGAACGAGCTGCGCCACATTCTGGTGCGGCACGAGCAGGGCGCGGTCCACGCGGCGGAAGGCTATGCGCGCTCCACCGGCAAGGTGGGCACGGTGCTGGTCACTTCGGGCCCCGGCGCCACCAACAGCGTCACCGGCCTCACCGACGCGCTGATGGACAGCATCCCCGTCGTCTGTCTGACCGGGCAGGTGCCGACCCACATGATCGGCAACGATGCGTTCCAGGAAGCCGACACGGTGGGCATCACCCGGCCCTGCACCAAGCACAACTACCTGATCAAGGACGTCGACAATCTCTGCCAGGTGATCCGCGAGGCCTACTACATCGCGAGCGCCGGCCGGCCCGGCCCTGTGGTCGTGGACCTGCCGAAGGACGTGGTCATGGCCAAGGCGCCCTACGTCGCCGATGGCGAGGCGCCGGGCAACGGGTTGGAGCACCGTTCCTACCGGCCGCAGCGCGCGCCCGATGCCGATGCGGTGAAGCGCACGGTGGAGCTGTTGACGCGCGCCAAGCGTCCGCTCTTCTACGCCGGCGGCGGCGTCATCAACGCGGGACGGGACGCGACGCAGAGCCTTACGGCGCTGGTGCGGCGCACGGGCTATCCCATCACCAACACGCTGATGGGCCTCGGCTGCTATCCGGGCTCCGACCCGCTTTTCCTCGGCATGCTCGGCATGCACGGCACCTACGAAGCCAACATGGCGATGGCCGAGTGCGATCTGATGATCGCGGTGGGCGCGCGCTTCGACGATCGCGTCACCGGCCGGCTCGCCGATTTCTCGCGCGGCTCGACCAAGGTGCAGATCGACATCGACCCCTCGTCCATCAACAAGAACGTGCCGGTGGACGTCGCCATGGTCGGCGATGCGGGCCTCGCGCTCGACGCCATCCTGGCCGAGTGGGACGCGAGCGGCGCGGAACCCAACGCCAAGGTGGCAGCGTGGTGGCGGCAGCTCGACGAGTGGCGCGGGCGCGATTGCCTGCGCTACAAGAACTCCAGCAGCACCATCAAGCCGCAATACGCGCTGCAGCGGCTCTACGAGGCCACCAGGGAGCGGGACGCCTACTTCACCACCGAGGTGGGCCAGCACCAGATGTGGGCGGCGCAGTTCCTGAAGTTCGAGGAGCCCAACCGCTGGATGACCTCGGGCGGCCTCGGCACCATGGGCTACGGCTTTCCCGCGGCGATGGGCGTGCAGGTCGCCCATCCGGACTCGCTGGTTATCGATATCGCGGGCGAGGCGTCGCTGCTCATGGTGATCCAGGAGCTGTCGACCATGGTGCAGTACCGGCTGCCGGTGAAGACCTTCCTGCTCAACAACGAGTACATGGGCATGGTGCGCCAGTGGCAGGAGTTCTTCCACGGCGGGCGCTACGCCGAGAGCTACATGGATTCGCTGCCCGATTTCGTGAAGCTGGCGGAATCCTTCGGGGCCACCGGCCTGCGGGCACGCCGGCCCGAGGAGGTGGACGACGTGATCGCGGCCATGATCGAGACGCCCGGCCCGGTGATCGCCGACATCCTCGTCGACAAGGAAGAGAACGTCTTTCCGATGATCCCGGCCGGCGCCGCGCACTACGAGATGAAGCTCGGGCCCGAGCACGGTGAGCTCGAGGAGCGCTCGGAAGACGGGATGGTGCTCGTCTAGGGCCCCGTTACGCCGACCGCGCCGCGCCATGATCCACATCGCCAATCCGCCGACCGGCGCGCCGGACCGCCGGCCGCAGCGGGACATCCGCCTCTAGGCGGCCCGGAGGGAACGGCCGTGGAGAACTCTGCCGAGCGCCGCACGCTCTCCGTGCTCGTCGAGAACGAGCCGGGCGTGCTGGCGCGCGTCATCGGGCTCTTCTCGGGCCGCGGCTACAACATCGAAAGCCTGACCGTCGCCGAGGTGGAGCACGACAAGCGCCTCTCGCGCATCAATCTCGTGACCTCGGGCTCGGCCATGGTGATCGAGCAGATCAAGGCGCAGCTCGACCGGCTGGTGCCGATCCACAAGGTTTCCGACCTCGGTAGCGAGGGCCCCTACATCGAGCGCGAGCTCGCGCTGGTCAAGGTCGTCGCCACCGGCGAGAAGCGCGTCGAATCGCTTCGAATCGCGGATATCTTCCGCGCCCATGTGGTCGACAGTGAAATCGACTCGTTCGTGTTCGAGATGACCGGGAAGGGCACCAAGATCGATGCTTTCATCCGGCTGATGACGCCGCTCGGGCTGACCGAGATATCGCGCACGGGCGTGGTCGCGATCACGCGCGGCAAGGAATCGATCTGACGCGGCCTGGGGCCGCACGCAACGCCAAACTTGGGAGAGCAGGATGCGAGTCTATTACGATCGCGATGCCGATCTGAACCTGATCAAGTCGAAGAAGGTCTCGATCATCGGCTACGGCAGCCAGGGCTTCGCGCACGCGAACAACCTGAAGGAGAGCGGCGTCGAGGACGTTGCCGTGGGGCTCAGGCCGGGCTCGGCGAGCGCGGCAAAAGTGGAAGCCGCCGGGCTCACGGTCATGGACATCGAGGAGGCCGCGCGCTTCGGCGACGTGGTGATGGTGCTCACGCCGGACGAGCTGCAGCGCCAGCTCTACGCCGACGTGCTGCACGGCTCCATGAAGGAAGGCGCGGCGCTGGCCTTCGCCCACGGGCTCAACATCCACTTCCGCCTGATCGAGCCGCGGCCCGACCTCGACGTCTTCATGGTGGCGCCCAAGGGGCCGGGGCACACGGTGCGCTCGGAATATCAGCGGGGCGGCGGCGTGCCCTGCCTGCTCGCCCTGGCGCGGGACCCCTCGGGCAACGCCAAGGAGATCGGCCTTTCGTACGCGTCCGGCATCGGCGGCGGGCGCGCCGGCATCATCGAGACCAGCTTCCGCGAGGAGGTGGAGACCGATCTCTTCGGCGAGCAGGTGGTGCTCTGCGGCGGCCTGACTTCGCTGATCACCGCCGCCTGGGAAACCTTGGTGGACGCCGGCTACGCGCCGGAGATGGCCTATTTCGAGTGCCTGCACGAGGTCAAGCTGATCGTCGACCTGATGTACGAGGGCGGTATCGCCAACATGCGCTACTCGATCTCCAACACCGCCGAGTACGGCGACTACACGCGCGGGCCCCGGGTGATCGACGACGCGACGCGGGAGCGCATGAAGACGATCCTCGCGGACATCCAGAACGGCCGGTTCACCACCGAGTGGATGACCGAGAACGCGGCGGGCCAGTCCTCCTTCAAGGCCATGCGCGCGCGGGCGGCCGAGCACCCGCTGGAGGAGGTGGGCGAGCGGCTCCGGGCGATGATGCCGTGGATCGCCGAGGCCCGGCTGGTCGATCGCAGCAAGAATTGACGACTCTCGGCACAAGCAGGGGCACCACCGCAAGGCGACAAATTCGTTGCTTCGCCCAAGGAGTTGGGCGTACAAGTTTCCAGAACCCGGGCGGCGAATCGAACTTGTGCCGCACCGGAGGGCTGCTTGTGTCGTGCGAACGGGTTCGAGGGCGATGATCCGATGACGGTGCCGACGGAGACTGAGCCGACGGGCACGCATCAATTGCGCGACGCAGCGGCCACGGCACATTCCACCCTGCGCGGGCTGCGACTTAGCTGCCCCTGAGCGGTTCGCCGTGCGTGATCGGCCGACCGACCAGGGGAGTGCGATGACCGTCGTAGCCGCCAGGGTGAAAGGATGCCCGTTATGACCGAGACAGGAAACCGAGTCCGAATATTCGATACGACGATGCGCGACGGCGAGCAATCGCCAGGCGCGTCGATGAATTTGGAGGAGAAACTCCGCATCGCCGAGATCCTCGAGGAGATGAGGGTCGACGTGATCGAGGCCGGCTTCCCTATCGCGTCCAACGGCGACTTCGAGGCGGTTCGCGAGGTCGCAAAGGTGGTGACCGAGAGCACCGTGTGCGGCCTCGCCCGCGCGGGCCGGCGGGATATCGACCGGGCCGCCGAGGCGCTCGCGCCGGCGAAGTCGGGCCGTATCCATACCTTCATCTCGACCAGCCCGCTCCACATGCGCGTCAAGCTGCAGATGGAGCCCGAGGACGTGCATGCGGCCGTGATCGACAGCGTGAGCTACGCCCGCAAGTTCACCGACGATGTCGAGTGGTCCTGCGAGGACGGCTCGCGCACCGAGCACGACTTCCTCTGCCGCTGCGTCGAATCGGCGATCAAGGCCGGCGCCGGTACCATCAATATCCCCGACACCGTGGGCTACGCCGTGCCCGAGGAGTTCGCGGCGCTGATTGCCATGCTCTTCGACCGGGTGCCCAACATCGACAAGGCCGTGCTCTCGGTCCATTGCCACAACGATCTGGGGCTCGCCGTCGCCAACTCGCTGAGCGCCGTGCAGGCGGGCGCGCGGCAGGTGGAGTGCACCGTCAATGGGCTCGGCGAGCGCGCGGGCAACGCCGCGATTGAAGAGATCGTGATGGCGCTGCGCACGCGCAACGACCTGCTGAGCTACGAGACCGGGGTGAAGACCGAGAACATCATGCGTGCCTCGCGCCTGGTCTCGGCGGTGACCGGCTTCGTCGTGCAGCCCAACAAGGCGATCGTGGGCGCCAATGCCTTCGCCCACGAAGCGGGGATTCACCAGGACGGCGTCCTCAAGGACGCGCAGACCTACGAGATCATGACGCCCGAATCGGTCGGCCTCGTCCAGTCCACCCTGGTCATGGGCAAGCATTCGGGCCGGCACGCCTTCCGCGAGAAGCTGCGGAGCCTGGGCTACACCGAGCTCGGCGACAATGCGCTTCAGGAAGCGTTCGTGCGTTTCAAGGACCTCGCCGACAAGAAGAAAGAACTCTTCGACGAGGACATCATCGCGCTCGTGGACACGGAGGTCGCGGGCGCTAACGACCGCATCCGCTTCGGGTCCCTCTCGGTATCCTGCGGCTCGTCAGGACCGCAGGAGGCGTCTCTCACGCTCGCCGTCGACGGCGAGCAGGCGGAGGCGCGGGCTACTGGGAACGGCCCCGTGGATGCGGCTTTCAACGCCATCAAGGCAATTTATCCGCACGAGGCCAAGCTACAGCTTTATCAGGTTCATGCGGTGACGGAGGGCACCGATGCCCAGGCCGAGGTGAGCGTGCGGCTGGAGGAAAACGGGAGAACAGTGAACGGGCACAGTGCGCATATCGATACCATCGTGGCCTCGGTTCTGGCCTATGTGCACGCGCTCAACAAGCTTCTGGTCAAGCGGCAGAAGACGGCTCCGGAGGCGTTGTCAGCTTGAACCACGGGGTGGGCGCCGGCTTCAGGCCTGCGTGCCCCGCTGCCGTTTAGGAGGAGAAGCAGCGCATGTTCTCGAAGTTGCTGGGGTTCCTTTCCGCCGACATGGCGATCGATCTGGGGACCGCGAACACGCTCGTCTACGTGAAGTCGCAAGGGATCGTCCTCGACGAGCCCTCGGTGGTGGCGCTCACCACCTGGAAGGGCAAGAAGCAGGTGCTCGCGGTCGGCAACGAGGCCAAGCAGATGCTCGGCCGCACGCCCGGAAACATCGAGGCGATTCGCCCGCTTCGAGACGGTGTCATCGCCGACTTCGAAGTGGCTGAGGACATGATCAAGCACTTCATCCGCAAGGTGCACAACCGGCGCAGCTTCGCGAGCCCGCAGGTCATCATCTGCGTGCCGTCGAGCTCGACCGCCGTTGAGCGCCGCGCCATCCAGGAATCGGCGGAGAGCGCGGGCGCCCGGCGCGTCTTCCTGATCGAGGAGCCCATGGCCGCCGCCATCGGCGCGAACCTGCCGGTGACCGAGCCGACCGGCTCGATGGTGGTCGATGTGGGCGGCGGCACTACGGAGGTCGCCGTGCTCTCGCTCGGCGGCATCGTCTATTCGCGCTCGGTGCGCGTCGGCGGCGACAAGATGGACGAGAGCATCATCGCCTACGTGCGCCGCACCCATAACCTGCTTCTCGGCGAGGCGAGCGCGGAGCGGATCAAGAAGGACCTGGGCTCGGCGTGCCCGCCCGAGGACGGCGACGGCGAGACGCTCAACATCAAGGGGCGCGACCTGATGAACGGCGTGCCCAAGGAAATCGTCATTTCCAAGAGGCAGATTTCCGAGAGCCTGGCGGAGCCGGTGGGCGCCATCATCGACGCGGTCAAGGTCGGGCTGGAGAACACGGCGCCGGAACTCGCGGCTGACATCGTCGACAAGGGCATCGTGCTGACCGGCGGCGGGGCGCTCCTCGGCAACCTCGATTACGTGCTGCGTCACGCGACGGGACTGCCGGTCTCGATCGCGGATCAGGCGCTCCGCTGTGTCGCTCTCGGCACCGGCCGATGTCTGGAAGAAATGAAGGCCTTGAAGCACGCCCTTCACGAGACATATTAGACATCCCGCTACGCGGGCCCGATTCGCAGCACACCGGGTACCGTAAGGAGGTCTGAGTGAGGGTTGGCCGGGGGCGCAATCTCGTCCTGGCCGTGCCGGGCAGGGTCTTCGCCCAGCGCTTTGGCTACGCAATGCTGGCCTGCGCAGCGATTACCCTGATGATCCTGAGCCAGGCGGAACCGCGCGTGGTCGAGACCATACGCGTCGGTGTGGTCGACGCCGTGAGCCCGATATTCAGCTTCTTCTCCCAGCCGGCAGCGACGATTTCCGGCGGGCTGGACGAGCTGGACGGCATCATGACCGTTCACCAGCGCAACGAGCAGCTGGCGCACGACAACGACCAACTCCGCAAGTGGCAGGCCGTGGCCGAGCAGCTGGGCTACGAGAACGAGGTGTTTCGCCGTCTCCTCAAGGTCGTGCCCGACCAGCGGGCGAGCTTCGTCACGGCCCGCGTGATTGCCGATTCGGGCGGGCCCTTCATCCACATGGTCTTGGTCAATGCCGGCAAGTCCCACGGCGTGCGCAAGGGGCAGGCGGTGGTCAACCACGACGGGCTGGTGGGGCGCGTGCTGGAGACCGGCAAGCACACCGCGCGCATCCTTCTGCTCACGGACCTGAACTCGCGTATTCCCGTGGTCCTCGAGGAAAGCCGGGACCGGACAATTCTGCGCGGCGACAACAGCCCTCATCCTTACCTTGCCTTCCTCGCGACCGACGCCCGGGTCAAGCCGGGCGATCGCGTCGTGACCTCGGGCGAGGGCGGGATGTTCCCGCCAGCGCTCGATGTCGGGATCGTGTCTGCGGTCGACAAGGACCGCGCGACGGTGCAGCCCTTCGTGGTCTGGGAGCGGCTCGATTACGTCACCGTCCTCGACTACGTCGTGCCGGGGGTCTTGCCCGAAACGCGCCGCGCCGAGCGCGCCGGGAGCCTGCAGTGACGAGCGACTGGCTGCAATGGGCTGACCGCTCCCTGCGCGGTGCGATCCCGGTGACCGTCACGGTGATTCTCGTCTTTGCGGCGTCGCTCCCCTGGCGGCTGCCGGCATTCGTCGAGGTCACGCCGGCCTTCGCGGTGATGGCGGTCTTCTACTGGACCATCTACCGGCCGGAGCGTTTCCCCTATGTGGCGACGTTTGGCGTCGGCGTGCTTCAAGACCTCCTGGCCGCGACGCCGCTCGGCATGACGGCGCTGGTGCTTCTCATCGTTCAGGGAGTCGTCGCCTCGCAACGCACCTTCTTCCGCGGCAAGCCATTTCTCGTCGTCTGGTGGGGCTTCTCCCTGGTCATGCCGGCGGTTGGGCTGTTCAGCTGGATCATCAGTTCCGCCTGCTTCGGCGCGCTGGTGCCGCCGCTGCCCATCGTCGTGCAGGTCTTGCTGACGCTGCTGCTCTTCCCGATCTTCGTGCTGTTCTTCCGCCCCCTTGGCGTGCTCGCCGCCGCGCGGCCCGAGTGAGATGCGGGGCGAAACGGGACGTGCCAACCTCTTCACGCGCCGCGCGATCATCGTGGGCGGCGCCCAGGCGCTGCTGACGGCCGGGCTCGCCGGGCGCCTCTATCAGCTGCAGGTCGTCGAATCCGAGCGCTACCAGGTGCTCGCCGACGAGAACCGGATCAACATGCAGCTTCTACCGCCGGCGCGGGGCCGTATCTTCGACCGCTTCGGTCAGGTTCTCGCGGAAAACCGGCTGAACTATCGGCTGGTCGTTGTCCCCGAGGCGGCGCTTGACCTGGACAAGGCGCTGGACGAAATCGCGGCGCTGGTGCCGATCGAGGACCACGACCGCGAGAGGGTCCTGCGCGAAGCCAGACGCAAGCAGAAATTCGTCCCCATCACGGTCCGAGAGAACTTGACCTGGGACGAGGTCTCGCAAATCGAGGTCAACGCGCCCGACTTGCCCGGCGTGATGATCGACGTGGGCAGCCGCCGCCTCTACGCCTTCGGGCCCGATACGGTCCATATCGTGGGTTATGTGGGCGCCGTCAACGAATCGGATCTGGAGCGGACGGACGATCCGCTGCTCACGCTGCCCGACTTCCGTATCGGCAAGAACGGCACCGAGAAGGTTCTGGAGAGCTCGCTGCGGGGCGAGGCCGGCTCCCGTCAGGTCGAGGTCAACGCCTATGGCCGCGTCATCCGCGAGCTCAATCGCAGGACCGGCCGGCCAGGCGACGACCACATGCTGACCATCGACCTCGGGCTTCAGCAGTACGTCCAGGCGCGCTTCGGCGAAGAGAGCGGATCGGCCGTGGTCCTCGACGTCCATTCGGGCGAGATCCTGGCACTTGCATCGATGCCGAGCTACGACCCCAACCTCTTCACTTCCGGTATCAGCCAGCGGCAATGGCGGGAGCTGATCGGCCATCCGCGCTTCCCGCTCAGCAACAAGTCGATCGCCGGCCAATACTCGCCGGGCTCAACGTTCAAGATGATCGTGGCGCTGGCTGCGCTCGAAAGCGGCGAGGTGAGTCCTTACCAGCGTTTCTATTGCGACGGTTCCATAAAGCTCGGGAAACGCCGGTTCCGCTGCTGGCGGCGCTACGGCCACGGGCACGTCGCCATGGTGCAGGGCCTCATGGAGTCCTGCGATGTCTACTTCTACGAGGTGGCAAAGCGCGTCGGCATCGACCGCATTGCGGCGATGTCGGAGCGCTTCGGTTTCGGCAGCAAGCTCGACATCGAACTGCCGGGGGAGAAGCCGGGCCTTGTGCCGACGCGCGAGTGGAAGCTCGCCATGATCGGCGAGCCCTGGCAGGGCGGCGAGACGCTGGTCGTGGGTATCGGCCAGGGCTATCTCCTCACCACGCCGCTTCAGCTCGCGGTGATGGTGGCGCGCATCGCCAACGGCGGCATCGCGGTAGAGCCCCGGCTTCTGGCAGAGGTCATCCGCGACGGGCAGCCGGTGCAGCGGGAGAGCGAGACCTTCGACCCAATGGGGCTTTCGCCCGCCCATTTGGACATCGTTCGCAAGGGCATGAATTTCGTCGTGAACGAGCCCAAGGGCACCGCCTATGGCGCGCGCATCGAAGAGCCGGCACTTGCCATGGCCGGCAAGACCGGGAGCGTGCAGGTGAGGCGGATATCGGAACGCGAGCACCGCACCGGCGTGATAAAGAACGAGGATCGCCCGTGGGAGGAGCGCGACCATGCGCTCTTCGTCGCCTACGCGCCGCTGGAGCGACCGCGCTACGGTGTCGCCGTCGTCGTCGAGCACGGCGGCAGCGGTGGCTCCGTGGCGGCACCGATCGCCCGCGATATCCTGCGCGAGGTGCAGCGTCGTGATCCCTCGGCGCGCGCCCGCAACCTCGAGGCGCTGCTCCGACCGCACGAGACCGCCTGATGGCACAGTTCGATATCGGCAGCCGTCAGGGCGTTCGCATTGCCGAACGGTTGCTCAGGCTCGACTGGTTCCTGATCGTGCTCGTCTGCACCATCGGCGCGGTCGGCATCGGCATGCTGATTTCTGCCTCCGGCGGCTCCACCGAGCCGTGGGCGTCGCGCCAGATGGTCTGGTTCGGCGCGGGTCTGCTGCTGATGTTGGCCGTTGCGATTATCGACATCGGCTTTTGGCTGCGCGCGGCGTACACGATCTACGGCCTTGCTTTTGGCCTGCTGGTGGGCGTGGAGCTGCTCGGCGCGGCAGGAAAGGGGGCGCAGCGCTGGATCGACCTGGGTGTGATCCAGCTGCAACCGTCGGAGCTCATGAAGATCGCGCTGATCCTCGCGCTCGCGCGCTACTTTCACGGCGTCCCGCTCGAGGGGATCGGCCGCATCCGCACCTACCTCCTGCCTCTGGTCATGATTCTCGCGCCCGCCGCACTGATTCTGCGCCAGCCCGATCTGGGAACGGCGCTGCTGCTCGGCCTCGGCGGCGGCATCATGCTGTTCCTGGCTGGGCTCAAGGCGTGGAAGATCGGCGTCGCCGTCGTGCTCGCGCTCGGGTCCGGACCGGTCGTCTGGCAGTTCCTGCACGAGTATCAGAGGGCTCGAATTCTCACGTTCTTTAACCCCGAGGCGGACCCGCTCGGCGCCGGCTACCACATACTGCAGTCGAAGATCGCTCTCGGCTCGGGCGGCCTCTTCGGCAAGGGGTATCTGCAGGGTACCCAGAGCCACCTCAACTTCCTGCCGGAAAAGCAGACCGACTTCATCTTCACCATGATGGCGGAAGAGCTGGGCTTCTTCGGGGTGGCTGGCGTCCTTCTGCTGTATCTGGGGATCGCGACTTACGGCGTGGTGATCTCGGCCCGCAGCAACAACCACTTCGGCCGGCTGCTCGGCATGGGGATCACGGTCACGTTCTTCTTCCACGTGTTCTTCAATGTCGCGATGGTGATCGGCCTGATCCCCATCGTCGGCCTGCCGCTGCCGCTGATCTCCTACGGCGGCAGCGCCATGCTGAGCTTGATGCTGGGTCTCGGTCTTCTTCTCTGCGTCGGCGTCCACCGCGACGAGATCATCACGCGCCGCCCCGGCTCGGCCGGATAACAGGCAGGATCTCCGACTCAGACGATCGTCGCTTCCACCGCGCCCAGCCCTTCGACCTCGTAGACAAAGCGATCGCCCGCAGCGGGGAACTGCGTGGCCAGCGTGCTCCCGGTCATGACGATCATGCCGGCTTTGAGCGTCGTCCCGCGCGCGGCGAGATGGTTGGCAAGCCAGACAAGCGAGTTGAGCGGGTGCCCCATGGCGGCGCCAGTGACCGCATCAGCCAGCGGGGCGTCGTTGACGCTGAGCGAGACAGGTGTGCCAGTAAGATCGAGCGAGCGCCAATCGGTGCGGGGCGGTCCCAGGACGACACCGGTGCACCAGGAATTGTCCATGAGGATGGCGAGAGCGTCGATGTCGTTGTGGTCGGCGTGGCGGTCTTCGATCAGCTCGAAGGCCGGCATGCAGGCCGCGATGCGAGTGCTCGCATCGTCGCGGGAGAACGGCGCCTCCTCGGCCCGAAACGCCGTGCCGATCTCGACCGCAAGCTCGAACTCCATGCCGAGGTGGGTGTAGTCGGCAAGCACGATCCGGGCGGGCGAGCGGTGCACCCCGGTCTCGAAGATCACACCGCTGATCGGCTGGTCGCTCCCGTACATGGTCTGGATGACATCGGAGGTGAGGCCCACCTTGTAGCCGGCGGTCTCGCCCCGCCCGGCCTCGGCGAAGAGCCGGTTGAGCAGGTCCTGGACGCGGTAGCCCTCGTCGAGAGTCGCCGGGCAGTCGGCGCCGCGCAGACGGCGGAACGGCCGGCCTTCGACGTTCTCGGCGAAGAGCCTTTCGGCGAGCGCTGCCGCCCGATCATGATTGTCGATCATGCGCGATCTCACTCAGGCGGGCGGAACCAGGGTGAGCCAGCGATGATCGTCATTGGAGCGGCCATTCACGATGTCGGAGAAACGCCGCTGGATGCGCCGCGTGACCGGGCCGATCCCGCCGGGGCCGATGGTGATCCGGTCGACGGAGCGAATCGGCGTGACCTCCGCCGCAGTCCCGGAGAAGAACAGCTCGTCGGCGCAGTAGAGCAGCTCGCGCGGCATCGGGCATTCGCGCACCGGCACGTCGAGGTCGGCGGCGATGGTCAGCACCGCGTTCCGCGTGATGCCGGAGAGGTTGCTGCCGTCAATCGGCGGCGTCAGCACGGCGCCGTCTATCACCGCGAAGAGGTTCTGGCCGCTGCCCTCGCTGATCTGCCCGTCATGGGTGAGCGCGATCGCCTCGACGAAGCCGTTGGCCATCGCCTCCAGCTTGATGAGCTGCGCGTTGTTGTAGTGTCCAGTCGCCTTGGCCATGCCGGGGAAGGTGTTGGGCGCAGCCCGGCTCCAGGAGGAGACGCAGACGTCGACTCCCCGCTCCAGGGCCTCTTCACCGAGATAGGCGCCCCACTCCCAGGCCGGAATACAGGTTTCGATGGGGCTGCCGACGCCGTCCATCCCGATGGCACCGTAGCCGCGCATGATCACGGGCTCGATACAGCCGAGACCGACACACGGTTGTCGTCGATATATGAACCCTGCGCACTGGAGGCTATTGTAGCGCGTTACAGCGCGTGTTTGGCGATTTCCGCGCGGCTTCTCGACCTGAAGGCCGAAGGCGGCGCGAT
>JAJEEP010000051.1 GCA_022820945.1 Alphaproteobacteria bacterium
GAGCCGGCAAGGCTGAGGAGTTGAGCTTCCTCGGCATCGGCGAGAACGAGGGGTTCCATGGGGCGACCGCGGGGCATGGGCGAACTCCTGGCAGGGGTCACCCCATACATATATCACTTACTTCCGGGACACGACACTAGAGTGGCGGGTCACGAACGCGGACCAGACCGAGGAGGACGCACCATGCTGAAACGGCACAACCCGGCTACCGTCGTCGAGGCCTACGGCGGCGGCTACAGCCAGGCGCTGGAGATCCCGGCCGGCGCCCGGCTCCTGTTCACCGCAGGCCAGGTGGGCGTGGCGCCTGACGGCACGACGGCAGACGGCTTCGCCGCCCAGGCCGATCAAACCTGGGCCAACGTGCTCGCGCTGCTCGCCGAGGGCGGCATGGGCGCCGAGGACATTGTGAAGATCACCGGCTACATCGTAGGCCACGAGAACTTCCCGGCCTACGCGGCGGCGCGGAAGAAGGCGCTCGGCGGCATTCGCCCGGCATCCACCGGGATCATCGTGCCGGCGCTCGCGCTCCCCGAATGGCTGGTGGAGATCGAGGCGGTGGCTGCGAAGGTGGACTGAGCGGGCGCGCCACTCGGCATTCGCGGCGGGAGGAGAGAGATCATGGTGACGCCATCCATGCAACTGATCGGCGAGGCGCTGGCCGAGGTCGCCAGCATCTCGGTGGACGAGGCGCTGGTCCTCGTGGACGGCGAGGATGCAGTCTTCGTCGACGTGCGCGAGCGCGCCGAGCACGATGCCGGCGCCATCGCCGGCGCCGTGGCCGCGCCACGCGGCTTCCTGGAGTTCATCGCCGACCCCGCCACGCCGATGCACAATGCCGCGCTCTCCTCCGGCAAGCGGCTGGTGATCTATTGCGCCTCCGGCGGGCGTTCCGCGCTCGCCGCCAAGACCCTGCAGGACATGGGGTATTCGGAGGTCGCGAACCTCACCGGCGGCTTCCAGGCCTGGACCGGGGCCGGCGGCCCCACCGAATGATGCAGGGAGCGGCACCAGCCGCCCCTCAGCCGCTCGATACCGCCTTCGCCCGCGCGCACTTCCCGGCGCTCGCGGGCTCCTGGGCGCTTTTCGAGAACGCGGGCGGCACCCTCGCCGCGACCGAAGTGCTGGAGCGCATCCGCACGTACATGGCGGACTACCAGGTGCAGCCGGGCGCGGCCTATGCCGCGTCTGCCCGCGCTGCGGAGATGATCGCGGAAAGCCACCGGGCGATGGCCGCGATGATCAACGCCGAGCCCGAAGAGGTGATGATCGGGCCCTCCACCTCCATGAACGTCTTCCTCCTCGCCCAGGCTCTCAAGCCCGGCTTCCGCGAGGGCGACGAGATCGTCGTCACCAGCCTCGACCACGAGGCGAACGTCGGCGCCTGGCGCAAGCTCGCGGCGGACGGGATCACGGTGCGCGAGTGGCGCTTCGATCGGGAGAGCTTCGCGCTGGAGCCGGAGGGGCTCGCGGCGCTGCTGAACGAGCGCACGCGCCTGGTCTGCTTCGGACATTGCTCCAACATAACCGGCGGCTTCACCGACGTGCCGGCGCTGGTGCGCACGATCCACGGCGCGGGCGCGCTGGCGTGCGTGGACGGCGTCGCCTACGCGCCGCACCGCGCCATCGACGTGAAGGCGTGGGACGTCGATTTCTACCTCTGCTCCACCTACAAGCTCTACGGGCCGCACCTCGCGCTGCTCTACGGCAAGCGCGCGCACTTCGAGCGGGCGGCGCCGCTCAACCACGCCTTCCTCGACGACGAGCTGCCGCTGAAGCTGAACCCCGGCGGCCCCAACCACGAGCTGAGCGCGGGCCTGGCCGGTATCACCGCCTACCTCGACACGCTCCACGCCCACCACGAGGGAGAGAGCAACCTGCCGCTCCACGGCCGCCTCGCCGCTATTTTCGAGCGCATCGCGGCGCACGAGGAGGCGCTGGTCGCGCCGCTGCTGGACTTCCTCGCGGTCAAGCCCGGCGTCCGCCTGATCGGCAACCCGAGCGCCGACCGGCACGTGCGGGCACCCACGGTCGCCTTTGCGGTGGATGGGCGCGATGCCGGCGAGATAGCCCGCGCCGTCGCGCGCCACGAGATCGGCATCGGCGCAGGCGACTTCTATGCCGCCCGCTGCATCGAGGCACTGGGTCTCGCAGCCCGAGGCGGCGTGGTCCGCGCCAGCATGGTCCACTACAACACGGCGGACGAAGTCCAACGCCTGATCCGCGCCCTCGACGAGGCAATCGAGGCGCCTCCCGATTCCTAGGGAAAGTCTGAACAACCCCATCTTGGCGGCTTCGAGGGGGAGAGGCAGCTTGGATTTGAAGCTCGACGATAGTCCCGACAGGCCGGGGTTGCTTTTGTCACGGGATACGGAGCGAACGGGCGATATCCGCGTCGATCCGCCGCATTTCCCGCCGTCCCGCCCGCGGCGGGCAGACTGCTTCCCCGTCATTGCGTCGCGTAGCGGCCGGCGATCAGCAGGTTCGAGAACCCCAGAAGCAGCGCGATGCG
>JAJEEP010000143.1 GCA_022820945.1 Alphaproteobacteria bacterium
AGAAAGCAGGGCTGGAACATCATCGAAGCCCTGACCAGCCCATCGGATCGGCTCATCGCCACCGTCAAGTGCGCGTAAGCCCGCCCGGCAAGGGCTCTCCAACAGCGGAATTATGCCCATGAACCACCTGGGCAGTTACCAATTCAGTTCAGCCTCGATCCGTCCGTAGACAAGCAATGGTTCAAGTCGTTCGAAATCTCGATCTATGGCAGAAGAAACTCTCTGGATTGGGAGGCCATAGACCGGCCGTCTGGCAGCTACGACATCGTCATCTGCAATCATGTTCTGGAACATATCGAAGACGACCGCCGCGCGTTTCGAGAGATCATGCGAATTCTTGCGCCCTCGGGACTATTTCAATTCACGGTGCCGCTTCCCCAGACCCGCGCTGTCACGGAGGAGTGGGGATATCCGGACCGTCCCCACGGTCACTATCGGTTGTATGGGAGAGACCTGATCGATCGTTTCGCCGAAGCCAAGCCGGGAACCGGGTTCCTGTGCGTTCCATGCGTCGATCCCGTCACCGGAGAACCGGATTTCGTGTACTTCGCCTTTCTCGACGAGTGCCGGCTGAATGAGATTCGACCGGTGCTCGGCAAGGCGTTCCCGTCACTGACGGTGAACGGGCACGATGAGTCGAGCACTTCGGCCAGGGTTCGTCACGCCGCGGATCGCTGAGCGCGTGCAGAGCAGGCCCGTGGGGCGGATAACCGCGGTGCAACAGGACCGCGCCGAAGCGCCCTCTCAGGCGGCCATGGCCTTGCTCGATCTCGCCCAGGGCGCGCGGGCGCATCATCTCTGGTACCTGCTCGCCTGGCAGGACATCCGCCGGCTTTACCGGCGATCCGTCCTCGGGCCATTCTGGCTCACCGTCAGCATGGGCGCGCTGGTGGGAGTGCTGGGGACGCTCTACGGCATGCTGTTCGAGGTGGACAGCGCTGACTACGTGCCCTTTCTCGCGCTGGGCTTCATCGTCTGGACGTTGATCTCGGGCGTCATCGGCGACGGCTGCAATGCCTTCATCAATGCGGAAGGCATCATCAAGCAGGTGGGCCTGCCGCTCTCGGTCCATGTGTATCGCCTGCTTTGGCACCACCTCATCATCCTTGCTCACAATGCCGCCGTGTTCGCCGTCGTGGCCGCCGTCTTCGCGGTCTGGCCTGGCTGGACGGGCCTTCTTGCCCTGCCGGGCCTCGTGCTGCTCTGCCTCAACGGTCTCTGGGCGGGCTTGCTGCTCGGCATCCTCTCGGCCCGCTTCCGCGACGTGCCGCCGATCGTGACGAGCGTCGTGCGGATCTGCTTCTTCGTGACCCCGATCATCTGGATGCCGGAGCTGATGCCGGGGCGCCCCCTGGTGCTGCACGTCAATCCCTTCTTCCATCTGGTGGAGGTGGTGCGGGCGCCGCTGCTGGGGCAAGCGCCGGGGCTGGCATCCTGGATCGCGGTGCTGATCGTGACGGCGGCGGGCTGGCTCGCGACCTTCGCTCTCTTTCGTCGCTACCGCCGGCGGATCGCATACTGGGTATGAGCGCCACGGTCAGCCTCCGGCTCGACGCGGTCACGGTCGACTTCCCCGTCTACAGTCCCGGCGCACGGTCCCTGAAGAAGCGACTGCTACATCGCGGCACGGGCGGGCGCATCGCGCAGGGCGCTGCCAAGGGGCTGCGGGTGCGCGCTCTCGAGGATGTGAGTCTTGCGTTGAAGCAGGGCGACCGCCTCGGCCTTGTCGGCCCCAACGGCGCGGGAAAGACCACGCTGCTGCGCGTTCTTGCGGGCGCTTACGAGCCCACGCGCGGACGCGTCGAGCGCCGCGGTCGTACGGCGCCGCTTCTGAACGTGTCCCTCGGCATGGACGGCGAAGCGACCGGCTACGAGAACATCATGACCCGAGGCCTGTACTTGGGCCTCCTGCCGGAGCAGGTGCGCGCGCGCATGGATGAGATTGCGGCGTTTACCGAGCTCGGCGATTACCTGGCGATGTCGGTGCACACGTATTCGGCGGGCATGCGGCTCCGGCTCGCCTTCGCGGTGTGCACCAGTTTCGATCCTGAGATCTTGCTGATGGACGAGTGGTTGAGCATGGGCGATCGAGCGTTCGTCGAAAAGGCGAAACGCCGGCTCGAACAGTTTGTGAAGCGCGCCGGAATACTGGTGCTCGCCTCGCAGAACACTTCGCTGCTTCGGCGAGTCTGTTCCGCGGGCGTCTTTCTCGTCGGAGGAAGAGTCAAATGTTTCGGATCGATCGACGAAGTGCTGCGCATGTACCAGGAATCACACAGTTGTAATGTTCCATATTTCCACGAATAAGTGGCGCATTTTATGCAATGATCCCAATCAAATTACTATTGACTACGCACACTTTTATCCTACACGATGCGCGTCTCATAATGTCTCGAATATCCTCGGAATAACCCGCCTTGAGTCCTTCAGGAATCGGTGAGAGCAACCTCGATGGGCCTCGCTCCAGGTCTGCGCTTCTTGCACTTGACGCGCCTCGATCCAGAGCCGGTGCCAATACCGCTGCGCGGTCTGAAGGGCGGAACGACGGACAGGCGACGTGCAATAGCCCTGAGGCAACGATCCATGCCCTTCGAGCGACAATCGAGGCTCACGCAGCCACCATCAAGGCCCACGAGGCGGCCATAGGGGCCCGGGATGCCGCCATTCGCGACCTCCTGAGCTCCACCAGTTGGAGGGTCACCGCCCCGCTTCGGACCGCGTCCCGCACCCTCAGCTTGAGTCGCCGCGCTCTTCGGAGGGCACTCAAACAAGTATATCGGCTGGGCACAGGACGGCTTTCACGTGCCGCACGTTTCGCTCGTGTCACATCGGGCGCGAGGGTCGAGCCGCGTCATAGCGAACGCGCGATCGAACTGCTGAACCCTGTCTCGGAAATAGTTCGCGAAAGCAGAAGACAGCATATCGCAAGAGAATTCTCGCATCCTCTTCCACACCTTCAGGGGAAGAGACTCAAGGTAAGCGTTATCGCGTGGGACCTGGCACATAATCCTTTGGGTCGAGCCTATATGCTCGCCGACATGCTGCGACACGAATACGATGTCGAGCTGATTGGCGCGATTTTTCCCGATTTCGGCGACGATGTCTGGAAGCCCTTGCGTGATTGCAATCGCGTTACTATCAAATGCGTTCCCGGCGCCCGCTTCCCTGCTTATTTCGGAACGATGCAAGCCATTGCCTCGGATATCGAAGGCGATGTGCTTTACGTGTCAAAGCCGAGGCTTCCGAGTCTGGACCTGGCCGTCCTGGCCAAGCTGAAGAGAAACAGGCCGATTATCCTCGACATAGACGACCACGAGCTCAGTTTCTTCGGGAACGAATACCCCTTGACTCTTGAGCAGCTGAGGATTGGGAACGGCACCTTGGATACCTGCGTTCCATATGGCGAAGCCTGGACCCGATATTGTGAAACGCTGACCCCGTTGGTCGATGGCATTACCGTATCGAACGAGCAGCTCAAGGCAAGGTACGGCGGCATCGTTCTGCCCCATGTGCGAGACCAGTCCGACTTCGACCCGGCCATATATCCTCGCGAGACGATCCGCCGCGCGCTTGGCTTCGGGCCTGAAGACAAGGTTATCCTGTTTGCAGGCACCCCACGCAAGCACAAGGGACTCGCGCGCGTCATCGCAGCGCTGGGCGAGCTGGATCGGCCAACGTACAAGCTTCTGGTTGTCGGTTCACACACCGATGGCACCGCGGCCAGACTGCTTCGGAGCGTCGACCCGCGCCGCACCACCCTGGTTCACGACGTTCCGTTCTCCGATCTGCCCGGTTATCTCTGTGCCGCCGACCTGGTTCCTCTACTTCAAGACGAAGATGACCCGACGTCGGCCTTTCAAATGCCCGCCAAGTTCACGGACGCGCTGGCCATGGGCATTCCCATGGTCGCGAGCAACGTACCGCCCCTGATCGACGCCGCGAACGACGGCCTTGTGGAATTGCTGGGAAACGCAACGCCGGCGCAAAAGATCGACGAAATATTCTCGAACTGGGCAAGCCGGAAGAAACACGCCGCTGAGAATCGCAGCAGGTTTCGCAGTGACTACAGCTATGCGGGCAATCTTGCCAGGCTAACGCAGTTGATCGAGGCGCACGCGGGCCGTCCCAAACCGGTACCGGATGCGTTCCGCGATCTCGTCGACTACCAACGAAACGTATTTTCCACCGCCACTACGCCTCGCCAAGTTGTCCCCAACGTCGTTCTGCCTGGCGATCCGGCCTCGGCGACAGCAGCCGCGAGGGCGGCAGCGGTTCGGCGCAGAGCGGAACGGGCGACGCTGCGAACGCAAAGATCGTACGTCGATGACAAATTGGACGTGGTCTTTTTCTGGAAGCAGAACGATACGGGGATTTACGGCAGGCGCCAGGACATGATGGTCAAGTACCTGGCGCGGGACCCTCGGATTAGCCGAGTCTTCCACTTCGACGCTCCGGTGGGCCTTTTCCATTTTGCACGTCTCGCATCCAAGACGGCGCGTGGCGGACGATACAGCCACGCGCGACTGGTGGCCCGGGAAACCCTGAGACGGCGTCTCGGGCTCGTCGATCAGGGCAAGATCAAATTCAGCACCTTCATCCACTTCTCCAACCGCCACGGTACAGGGGCGTTCAAACAAGTGCTCCCGGTGGAGGCGGACTATTTGGATTTCCTGGGACGATTTTTCAAGCGTCATGGGGTCGGGCAACGGCAAACCGTTCTCTGGGTTTGCCCCGTGAACTTTCTCTATTCGCAAATTGAGGAGCGGTTTAACCCGGACATCGTCGTGGCCGATGTCATCGACGACGAGCGAACCTGGAATGTCACCTCAGCGTACAGGGACCGGCTGAGCCGCAACTATGAAGAGGTGTTGGCGGGAAGCGACCTCGTTCTTACCAACTGCCAAGGCGTTCTTCAGAGCATGCATGCGTTTTCGGACAACATCCATCTGCTGCCGAACGCCGCCGAGCTGCTGGAAGAGGAGGCGAAGCACTGGCCCAAACCGCCGGAGCTCAGGCATTTGTCGGGTCCGGTGATCGGATACGTCGGCAATCTGGATATCGCGCGCATCGACCTTGCCCTCTTCAGAGACGCGGTGAGTCAGTGCCTTGGCTGGAATTTCGTCTTCATCGGCTCCATGCATAAAGGCGACGAGATCAGGGAATTGGAAACATGCGGGAATGTTCATTTCCTGGGGGTTCGGGTCTACGAGCAAGCGCTTCGCTACATTCGACATTTCGACGTGGCAATCGTGCCGCATCTGGATAACGAACTGACGAGACACATGAATCCCCTAAAGCTGTATGTCTATCATTCTCTGATGGTGCCGGTCGTCTCTACAGCGATAGAGAATATCGGGAATTTCGGCGAGTTCGTACGCGTCGCACGGTCGCCGCAAGAGTTCGCGCACGCCATCGACGACTGCCTCCGCAACGACCCGCTCGCAATGGATCGTCCGCGCTTACGCAAGGTTCTCAAGGAGAACTCATGGCCGGAACGTGTCATGCGTGTGCTCGAACTGATCGAGCGCGAATTTTCTGGGTCGCAGAGATTTGCAGTAGGAGGAAATTCACATGATTAGTTCGTCGCAGCTTGGCGTAAAGATTCTGACTCCTAGAAAGAACTACGACCGCCGTGGGTATTTTTCGGAAGTTTACAAGAAAAAGGAGTTCGCGGAGGCAGGGTTCGAAATCGACTTCGTGCAGGACAGCCATTCCTTCTCGGCGCAGAAAGGAACGGTGCGAGGGTTGCACTTTCAGGTGCCGCCATTCGCCCCGCACAAGCTGGTGCGGGTGATACGCGGGGCAGCGTTCGATGTCGTTGTGGACTTGCGACGATCTTCATCCAGGTACGGCCGGCATGAGAGTGTCGTTCTATCCGCTTCAACGTGGAATCAGGTCCTCGTTCCCATCGGATTTGCGCACGGGCTGATGACCTTGGAAGCCGACACCGAGGTTCTCTACAAGGTCAGCGATTACTATTCGCCGGCTCACGACAAGGGCCTGCTGTGGAACGATCCGGTGTTGGGTATCCAATGGCCGCTCCCGGTGGAAGAGGTCCTGCTCTCCGAAAGGGATCGGGGCCATCCAGGGCTCGTGGAACTCGAGAGCCCGTTCACATAGCGCGAGCGGCCGGTGACCAATTGCAGCGGCAGGGGAGAAGGCGTGAAACGAATACTGGTGACCGGTGGGGCGGGCTTCATCGGCTCCTGTGTGGTACGGCGCCTGGTGGAAGCTGGCAACATGGTCGTGACCGTGGACCTGCTGACCTATGCAGGGCACGCCGAGAGCCTCGGCACGGCTCTGGATGTGCCAAACCATCGCTTCGAACACGCCGATATCCGCGACCGCCGCGCCGTGCGCCGGATCATGGGCCTGGCGCGGCCGCATGCGGTGATCCACCTCGCAGCCGAATCCCATGTGGACCGTTCAATCGACAGTCCCCTGGAATTCGTGACCACCAACGTGCAGGGGACGGTGGCGCTGCTCGAGGCCGCGACCGATTACTGGAGCGGCTTGGGGAACACGGCACGGCGGCGATTCCGCTTCCTGCATGTGTCGACCGACGAGGTCTGCGGCTCCCTCGGCTCCGAGGGAGCGTTCAGTGAAAGCACGCCGCACCGACCGAACTCGCCCTACGCGGCGAGCAAGGCGGCCTCCGATCACTTTGCGAGAGCATGGCATCGGTCCTTCGGCCTGCCGGTGGCGATCAGCCACTGCTCCAACAATTACGGCCCCTACCAGATGCCGGAGAAGCTGGTTCCCGTCGTCATCCTGGCCGCCCTGGAGGGAAGACCGATCCCGGTCTACGGCGACGGCGAGAACGTGCGCGACTGGCTCTTCGTCGAAGACCATGCGCGCGCGCTGGAGCTCATCCTGAAGAAGGGAATGTCCGGCGAGGTCTACAACGTCGGCGCGGAGGCAGAGATGACTAATATTCGTCTCGTGCGGGCGATCTGCGCTCGGATGGACACGCTGTTGCCCGAGAGCCCCCATCGTCCCCACGCCGATCTCATCGAATTCGTCGCAGATCGCCCGGGACACGACCGCCGCTACGCTATCGATTCCAGCCGCGTGCGCCGCGAGCTGGGATGGCAGCCCGCCGTCGACTTGCAGGAAGGCCTGGACCTCACCGTGCGCTGGTATCTCGAGAACCGCTGGTGGTGGCGGGGGATCCGCGACGGGGGTTTCGAAGACCGCCGGCGTCAGGGTTTGCGGTTCGGATGATCTGATGCGTCGGAGGGTGCTGCTGTTCGGTCCGCATGGCCAGCTTGGGCACGACGTTCTTCGTGTGCACGCGCAATTGGGGGACCCCTTCGACCTCGTGCCCATCCCGCGCGAGACGCTGAATCTGACGGCTTCGGGGTCGATCGATCGCCTCCTTGGTAGTCTGCGCTTCGACGCCCTGATCAATTGCGCGGCCTACACCCAGGTGGACTTGGCCGAAGACGACGCCACGGGCGCCTTCGCGGTCAACACGCGTGCAGTGCAGGCGATGGCGCGGGTCTGCGCCGGCAAGCGGGCCCGGCTCCTCCATGTCAGCACCGATTACGTATTCGGCGGCGACGCGGCGCGGCGTCGGCCGCTGCAGGAGGACGACCCGACCGCGCCGGTCAATGTCTACGGCGCCTCCAAGGCGATGGGAGAGGCCCGCGCGTGCCTCGAAACCGACGACGTCGTCATTCTTCGTACGGCCTCCCTGTTCGGGGTGGCGGGAGCGGGTGGCAACGGCGACAACGTCGTCGAGACAATGATCCGCGCCGTTCGGGAGACGGGGCGGCTCCGGGCCGTGGACGACCGGAGTATGTCCGCGACTGCAACGGCCGATGTCGCCTGCGTCGCGATGCGCATGCTGACGGAAGGTTGCGCGCCCGGAACCTATCACGTCGTCAATTCCGGTTCGGCAACCTGGTTCGAGTTTGCTCGGGAACTGGTTCGCTGCGCGGGCGTGGCAGCGGATGTCGTGCCCTGTACTTCCGAGGATTACCCGGTGCGCGCGCCTCGCCCGCGCTACAGCGTTCTCGACAACGCCAAGGTCGTTGCGGCCTTCGGCGCCATGCCGGCCTGGCAGGACGCACTGGAGCGGTACCTGCGCGCCACGCAGCAGCTCGTGCGATAGGCGGCCGCGGGCACGATGCGAATCGCCGCAGGATGCGCGAAACCGATAGTCAGGCGTTGGGGCGCGGAATGAAGGGCATCGTCCTCGCCGGCGGTGTCGGCGACGCTCGCCCGCCGGGCGGAGACGGCGCAACGCCTTCGCCTTATCAGCGGTCATGGCAATATCGGATTCGCGGGCGGCTGCAACCTGGGAGCGCGAGAGGCGCGGGGACGTCACTTGCTGCTGCTTAACCCGGATTGCCGCCTCAATCCCGGCGCGGTTCCGTCGCTATTGGCGGAAGCTGCCGCGCTCGGCGACGATTGGATGCTCGGCTGGCGCGTGCGCAATCCCGACGGCACCGACCAACGCGGGTCACGGCGGGCGTTGCTAACCCCGGTCACCGCGCTGGTCGAAGCGTTCCGGCTCGACAGGGTCTCGCCCACGCTCTTCCGGCACCATCGGCTCAGCCAACACGAGGCCGCGCTCCCCGAGGGCACCGCGAGCGTACCTGCTGTCAGCGGCGCCTGCATGATGTTGCCGGCCGCGACCTATCGCGCAGCCGGCGGCATGGACGAAGGCTACTTCCTGCACGTCGAAGATCTCGACCTTTGCCTACGGCTACATCGGGCCGGAGTCCCCACCTATTTCGTACCCCACGTGGAGGCGGTCCATCACGGGAGCACGAGCCGCGCGCACCCGCTGCTGATCGAGTGGTACAAGACCCGTGGCTTTCTCCGCTACTTCGGGCTGCACTACGGCAGGCTCCGATTGCTGCCTGTGCTGGCGCCGTTGGCGGTGGCGATCCTCGGCCGTTTGGGCCTCCGGGTCATGCAGTCACTCTGCCGTCCCGCCGGGTGAAGCAGCGGGCTTCGCGCGCCGGCGGTCCTCATCCACCTTAACTGTTCCGCCAAATGCTACGGAGGGGTGCCACGGGCCGCGCGCGTGGTAAGAACTGAGCGCTCAATTGGCGACCGATCCATCGGTGCCTTAATGCGCGGGGGAGTGCGATGAACCACCGGATCGTCCTGATTACCAACGTGGAGCACTTCGTGGGCCGACCAGTCGCCGCCGAGCTCACCGCGCAGGGGACGACGGTGGTCTGCCACGACCAGAGCTTTGTGGATGTCGCCGCTGCGGCCGCGTTCGAAGCGGCCAATCCCGCGCTTACCGTCGTCCGGGCGCAAGCGCCGGCGGAGATCGTCGCGGCCGCGACCGAAGCCTTCGGGCGGATCGACGTGGTCGTCTGCAACGACGCCGGCGCCGCGATCCGCGCGCCCATCGAGCAGGCCCGCCCGGAAGACTTGCGCGCAGCGCTGGAGGAGATGGTGGTCTTCCCCTTCGAGATGGCGCGTGCCGTCGTGCCGCAGATGAAGGCGCGGAAGCAGGGCAAGATCCTGTTCATCACCTCGGCGACGCCCCTGCGCGGCCTGCCGAACTACGCGATGTACGTCACCGCGCGCGGCGCCACCAACGCGCTCACCGTATCGCTCGCCCAAGAGCTCGGCCGCGACAACATCCAGGTCAACGCGATCGCGCCCAACTACGTGGAAAGTCCGACCTACTTCCCGCCCGAGCTGGTCGAGGATCCCGAGACCTTCGCCAAGATGACCCGGAACATCCCCCTGAAGCGCCTCGGCAAGCCCGAGGAGGTGGCCGCGCTGGTGGCCTTCTACGCGTCGGACAAGAGCGACTTCATCACGGGCCACGTCATGCCCTTTGCCGGCGGCTGGGCTTGAAGTCTCTGCGCGCCTCCGGCAGTGAACAGGCGTTGACTGACTCGGCCCATGATATGCTGAAGACACACCGGACGAGGAGGAGGCGCATTCTGAGATTCGCCATCCTCTAACGCCTCGTTGGCCGCCGTCGCTGGATGCGGCCCCGGAGCCGGCACAGCCCAACGTCAGCGGCGGGCCACCGAACGTGCGCAAGCCACGAGCGAGGGCATTCACCATGAGCGACTACACCGTGAAGACGTTGCCCGATGTCGAGCTGACGGATCACTTGCGCTCGATTCTCGACCGGCTCGACGCTTCGACCGCCGATATTGAGACCTGCGTCACGCTGCCGCGAGAGGTCTACACATCGGAGGCCTGGTTCGAATTCGAGAAGCGCGCCGTGTGGGATCCCGAGTGGGTTTGCCTGGGCCACATCGGACAGATCCCGGAGGTCGGCGATTATTTCTCGATCACCATCAACGACGACCCCTTGCTGGTGTTACGAGACGAGACGGGCGAGGTGCGTGTCATGACGGCGGTGTGCCAACACCGCGGCCATATCCTCGGCGAGCACGCCGGAAACACCAAGATATTCACATGCCCGCATCATGGCTGGTCCTACGATCTCAGCGGCACCCTGATCGGGGCACCGCAGATGCAGGCGCACGCCTCCCTGGAGGAGCTGCGCCAGACCAGCTGCCTGCCGACGCTGCGCTCGGACATCTGGAACGGTTTCGTCTTCATCAACATGGACGGCAAGGCGCCGCCGCTCAATTCGCGGCTTGAGCGGCTGACGGAGGAAATCGCCAACCACCACCTCGGCGACATGGGAGCCACGCCCACCTGCGACTTTTCCGGCTATCCGTGGAACTGGAAGTCGATGCAGGAGAATGCCGTCGAGCCGCATCACACGTGGTTCGTGCACAAGGGCCCGCACGACTTCGCGCCGTCTCGGCTGGCAACGTTTGTCGAATGGGACGAGGACGATGACGGGGCAGTCTATCATCCCACAGGATTTCTCTATAGGGACGGCGGCTTCACCGCCGGATTCCAATCTCTTTTCCCGATCATCGAAACGCTGACCGATAACGAGCGTCAGCGAGTGATGTTCGCGAGCATAATGCCCAACCTCTTCATCGGTACGGTACCGGACGGCTGCCTCTACTACATGATCCTGCCTGACGGGGCTAACAGCCTGACCTTGCGCGTGGGATATCTGTTTCCGCATTCGACCCTGGCCTTGGACAACTTCGACGTGACCTTCAAGGCCGTTGTCGACGGCATCGTCATCTATAACGACCAGGATACCGAGGCCAACACCGCCGTTCACAAGGGTTTGCGGTCGCGTTTCGCAAATCGCGGACGCTATGCGCCGTTGGAAGGGACCCTGCCGCAGATCAACCGCTGGCTGGTCAAGCGCTACAAGGCATACGCGGCGCAACTGGACGCGGGATCGTCCTGACGTAGCTCCTTACGCGCCGATGCCTTCGGCGCGGCGCCACCAATGCTCTTGCCGTATCGCTCGCCCAGGAGTTCGGCCGCCACGACATCCTGGTCAGCGCGATCGCCCCGGCATGCCCTCGTCCCTGGGGAGGTCCGGGTGCAGCAGGTTCCAGGCTTGCGCGCTGGCGACGTAAATCTCCCGGCTCGGCCGGAACCAGCTCGGGTCGTCCAGGCATCCGGCATAGAGCGCCCGAACCCCCGGGTGCGCGCCGTTGGTCAGGAACAGCGGTGTGCCGCATGCGGGGCAGAACGCCCGCCTCATCGGGTTTCCCGTATCCGAGGGCCTCTCGAACCAGCTCGGCTCGCCGCGCAGCAGGGAAAAGTCGCTCTCCTTCACCACGATGACCGGCATGTAGGCGCTGCCGGTCGCCTGCTGGCAGTCGGTGCAATGGCAGTTGCCCATGTAGCGCGGGGCTGCCGCACACTCGTACCTGATCGCGCCGCATGCGCACCCGCCACCGAAGGGGACATTCATGGCCGCTCCTTCCCGTGCGTCGTCGGCAGAGTATAGCCACGTCGGCGGTGGCCCGACATGCGCTGCCGAGCCCTCCGGACGCGATCCCTAAGCGTCCAGGCCGTCTGCGCGGCGCTGCAGTGCTGCGATGGCATCGGCGGCCGTGACCGGCCGGCCGGCGTTGGTCAACGCCCGCATGAGCGTAAGCGCTGCCTCGTGGCCTTGCGCGCTGGTGCCCGCCACGCAGTCCTCCAGCACGTACACCCTGTAATCGCGCTGATAGGCGTCGCCCGTGGTCCACAGCACGCAGACGTCGCTGCAGACGCCTGCGATCAGGAGCGTGTCGACACCCAAGCGACGCAGGTTCATGTCGAGTTCGGTGCCGAGGAAGATGCTGAAGCGCCGCTTGAGGACGCGGATATCGCCGGGCTCGGGCGCGAGCTCGTCGACAATCTCGAAGCCCTCCGTGCCCTCGATGCAGGGCGGCGCCGGCGGCTCTCCCGGCGCGGCGCGGGGATGCTTGCCGGTGACCCAGCCGCTCCGTCCGTCCCAGAGGAGGCGCCCGCCATCGAGCCCGTCGGCGCGGTGCACTTCCTGGCTGAATACGATCGGCACTCGCGCGCGGCGCGCGGCGGCGATCACCCGGTCGATCCGGGTCACCATGCGCTCTGCCCCGATCGCGTAGGAGCCGACATCGTCGTCGATAAAATCATTCTGCATGTCGACCACGGCGAGCGCTGGTTGTCCGATCTCCAGTCCGTCCATCCGTGCGTCCTCCGATCCTTGCAGCCCGTTGGTCGGGCGGGACAGCGCTTGTCCATTGTAGCGCAGGAATAACTTTCGCCTTTATTGCGGGCCACCGCACCGGCCGGTAGAGTGCCAACCTAGCCGCAAGACGACGATGGCGCGTGATCGATTGGCTCTTCGGGGAAAGCCGAGCGGCGCCCTCTTTGCTTTGAGCGAGATGCGCTACGGTGAAATTGAGGTAACGTACGCCACTTGTTTGGCGCAGATGTTCCAAGACAGAACTTTGCGGCTTTTGGGTTCGGCTTTCAAACATAGGGGGCGTAGCAATGGCAATTGGCAACTCTGTCAAGGAGACGGAGCGCTATCTCGATGTGATTGAGCGCTTCAATCCCGAAATTAATGCGGTCCTCACCGCGACCCCGGAAATGGCGCTCGAAATGGCCCACAAGGCCGACGAGGCTGCCGATGAAGGCGAGTGGCTCGGGCTCCTGCACGGCGTGCCAATGCTGATAAAGGACTGCCTCAACGTCGCGGGAACCCGGACCACGTTCGGCTCCGGAATGTATCGGGACAATATCGCCAACTCGGACTCCGAAGTGGTCCGGCGGATCAGGAATTCGGGCCCGGTTTTTCTGGGGAAAACCAATCTGCCCGAGTTCTGCTACGGCGCGACCACTCACAACGTTCACTACGGCAATTGCTTGAATCCGTGGGACACGACACGGATTCCCGGCGGCTCGAGCGGAGGCACCGCAGCGGCACTTGCTTCGGGCATGTGCCGTGTTGCGTTCGGATCGGATACGGGCGGCTCGGTTAGGGGACCGTCTGCGCTCTGCGGTGTCTCGGGTATTCGTCCGACCGTCGGCCGCATCCCCAACACCAACGCGCTGGCACTGACCATCCACGCCGACACCATCGGCATGATGGCGCGGACCGTACCGGACGTCGCGCGGGGCTTCGCCGCCATCGCCGGCTACGATCCCGACGATTCACTCAGCGAGGACGTGCCCCTGGAAAACTTTCTGCCCACTCTGCGGGACGGCATCGAGAACACCAGAGTCGGGATTCCCACCTCCTACTACTTCGAGAACTGCGAACCCGACGTGGTTGCGCGCGTCATGGAGGCCACGAAAGTCATCGAAGCCTGCGGCGCCACGCTGGTGGACATCGACATCGAGGGTGCCGAGGAGGCACGGGTCGCCGTGGGCCCCACGTTGCTGGCAATCGATATGGCGGACATGCACCGCGACGGACTGGAGAATCATCCCGAGGAATACGGCGATGAAGTGTTAAGGCGTCTTCGCTCCGGCGAGCCGTTCAAGGGGACGGATTATGCAAACGCGCTGAGAACTCAGATTCGATGGAAGCATCAGTTCAAACGCGTCTTTCAAGAGGTCGACATGTTGCTGACGCCAACGACACCGATCGTTGCGCCGAAGTGGACGGATGCCGAGGACCTGCAGAAGTCAACTCACCTCATTCTGCGCAATTGTTTCGGCTTCGGTTACGCGGGCCTGCCCTGTCTCAGCGTTCCCGTCGGGCTGGATTCGCAAGGCATGCCGGTCGGCATGCAGTTGACCGCCAAATGGTTCCAGGAGCCGCTGCTGTTCCGTGCCGGCGTCGCCTACCAGGAGCGCACCGAGTTTCACAAGTTGCGGCCGAAGCTCTCGGCTTAGGCTGTCAGCGGCGCCCACCCACTACTTCTGACACGCCGGCCGCTGTCGCGCCGTGAATTTCGTTAGAGCCCGGCTTCGCCACCGACCGTGTTGTTCGATCCGAACGGCACGCGCCTGCGGAAGTCCGCCGCCATCTCCGCGTGCGTCACCATTCTGACCCCCTGATGTCTCAGGATGTGATCGACCAGCCGCTCCAGCGCCAGCATGACGTGAGGCTTGGCAGCAGCGTCCGGATGGAGCGCCAGGGGATAAATGGCGTAGTCGTGGTTGCGGTAGATCCAGTCGAAGTAATCGAGCCAAATCTGGCCGATTTCCTGACCCGTGATCCACCCGTGGCTGTTGGGCGCGGTCTTGACGAACATCGTGGGGGGTGCGTCGTCCAGATGCCAGCTCAGGGGAATTTCGACGATGTCGACTTCCTTCCCCGGCACCCACGGCTTCATCCAGTCAGCAGCATCTCTTGTGTAGTCGATCTTCGTCCAACTGTCTCCGGTTCTTAGGTAGTACGGAAAGCAGTCCTCCTCCATCATGCTGAACTCGTGCGAGAAGCCGCATTCCAGCAGCAAGTCCACGGTGATGGGGGTGAATTCCGCCCACGGCGTCGCGTAGCCCCTTGGCCTTTCGCCGGTCAACGCCTCGCAAAGCTCGATGCTCTTTTCGAGAACGTCCCGCTCTTGCTGGGGGCTCATGGCGAGCGGGTTTTCGTGGGAGTAGCCGTGGACACCGACCTCGTGGCCGTCCTTCGCGATCATCTCGGCCGCCTTGGGGAAGCTCTCGATCGAGTGTCCGGTGATGTGCCACGTCGTCGTGATGTCGTAGCGCCGGAAGAATTCCAGCAGGCGGGGGACGCCGCGCTTCGCCGCGAAGACGCCGCGCGAAATATCGCAGGGCGAATCAGCGCCGCCGAACGAACCGAGCCAAAGGGACACCGCATCGAAGTGGGGGTTGAAGCAAACCTGAATGTCTTTTTCTGCCATTTTCCGTTCTCCTTTGGCCATCATTCACCGGCCGCCGTCTGCCCGTCGTCACCGGCCCGCCGGGTACGCCACGTGCGGCGGCGCACGTTGAGCCCGCCGGTTCTGCTCAGCTGGGCAAGCGACACGGCAATGATGAGTGCGCCACCATAGAAAAAGCTCTGCACGAACGTGGGCAGTCCGAGGATGGCGAGCCCCGTTATGCCCGTGACGAGAAAGTACACGGACAGAAACGCCCCCCACGGATTGAACTGACCAGGCATGATCGTGGTTGAGCCGAGAAACGCCGCCGCGAACGCCGGGAGCAACATTGTGAGCGCCGAGGTGGGGTCGACGCCGCCGGCCGCGCCCGCATACATGATGCCCGCAACGGCGGCCAACACGCTACAGGACACGAAAGACAGCGTCCGAACCCGCCCGACCGCTATACCGTTGAGTTTCGAGACTTCCCTCGATTTACCGACAAACAAATGCTGGCGCCCAATGGGCGTGAATTCGAAGACGAGCCAGACAATCAAGCAAACTCCGACCGCAATGTAGAAGCTGAACGGAAGACCACCGATGTCGCGATTTGTTATCAGGACCACCAGCCAGTCGGACAAGCCGGTATAGGAGTTCGAATTGCTGATCCACAAGACAATGCCGGCCAGTATGGTCCCCATGCCCAGCGTCATGATGAAACTGTCGATGCCGACGAGGATGCAGAAGAAGGCGTTGACCAGCCCGACCGTGACTGCCATGCCAATGGCGATCCCGATCGCCGGCCCGATGTCCATGCCGTATCTGATGTTGAGAACACCGACGATATTGCTCGACAGCGTCATCACGGCGGCCACTGACAGGTCGTAATCGCCGCCCCTGAGAGTGACCACCGTCGCGATGGTCAGCACGACAATCGGCGCCGCAGAGGCCAGAATCGAGGTCATCGTTCTCGGAACGAGGAACGCGTTGGGGGCCATCACGCCGAAAAATATGATGATCGCGATGAAGCACAGCGGCACGGAGAGCCGCCGCAGAAGTTGACCGTAATCGAGGCGCGTCAGCTCCACGGTCACTCCGTCGCACGCTGGGTGGCTTTGCCTGCCACGCTCAAACCCTCGCTTCGACCGGCCGGTTCATCGAGGCCAGGCGCGAGCCCCATTCATAGCAAGCCTCTCCGATGGAGCGCTTGTTGACCTCCGCACCGCTCAATTCCGCCCGGATGAAGCCTCCACCGAAGACGAGAACCCGGTCGCAAATTTCGGCCAACTGTTCCCAGTCCGAGCTCGCAATGAGGACTGTGCCGCCTGCCCTCGCGAACTGGTCGAGCAGCTCCAGAATGTCCTCGTGGGCCGCGATGTCGACCGCTTGCGTCGGCTCGTCGAGCAGGAGCACGCGCTTCCCCGCCGCCAGCCACTTCGCGACCAGGACCTTCTGTCGGTTTCCGCCGCTCAGCGTCTTGAGCAAGGCGTTCATGGCCGGCGTGATGATCCCGTAACGGGCAACGGTGTCCCGCGCCGCCGCCCCGAGCCTGGGCCGCGAGACCCACGGATTGAAGCCTGCGCGCGGCTTGAGCAGCTGGACCGTGAGATTGTCCGTCACCGAGAGCTCGAGCGCCACGCCGGCCTTGTCCCGTTCGAGGGGAACCAGGCCCACCCCCATCCCGACCGCGTTCTCGGGACTATGGCGTTTGAGACTGGCGCGTTCCCCTTCGACCCTGATCTCTCCGGATGCGTTCTCCTTGAGCCCGAAGAGAGCTTGATTGACATCGGCGTAGCCGGAGCCGACGAGCCCGGCGAAGCCCACGATTTCGCCAGCCCTCGCCTCGAAGGAAACGCCATCGAGTCCGGACGCGCTCAGATCGGTCGCGCTCAGTCGAGGCTCCCCAGCCGAACGTGCTTCTCTCGGTCCGGCCTTGTCGAGACTATGCCCCACGATCATTCGCACGATCTCGGAGGGCTCCGTCGACGCCGTCTCGACCCTCCCGGCCACTTCGCCATCGCGCAAGACCGTCGCGACGGTGGTGACCTCCATGATTTCGTCCAGGTCGTGGGAGACGAGCATCAACGCATGGCCGGCTTCGGCAAGCGAGGCGAATGTGCGGTAAAGATCCTGCTTTTCGTCCAGGCTCATGGCCGCGGTCGGCTCGTCGAGAATCAATACCCGGCGGCCATCGGAATCGACGCGGCGGCCACCGGAATCGGATCCGGATACCTCCCTGACGGCCCTGGCAATGGCGACCAACGCGCGGTCTCCCAGACTGAGGGTGGAGACCGGATCTTCCGGCCGTCTCTCGATCGAGTAGCGCTCCAGGACTTCTCTGGTCGCGCGGGCCATCTGCTTCCGCGACTGCTTTCGCCTTCCCGAAGCGATCTCGGAGACGAAGAGGTTCTCCAGAATCGAAATCTCCGGGATGAGGGCCTTGTCCTGATGAACGAAGCTCAGACCAAGGCCGCGCGCTTCCCCCGGTTTGAGCGGGAAGCTGAGCGGCGAACCCCACAGTGTTGCGGCCGCACCGGGGTCCGGTTCGTGGTAGCCTGAGAGAATCTTGATGAGGGTCGACTTGCCCGACCCGTTCGCGCCGAGCAAGCCGTGAATTTGGCCGGGGATGAGGTCTAGACCAACGTCCTTGAGAACCGTGTTGTTCCCAAAGGTCTTGGATAGACTCTCAATCCCCAGCGCGACTTCAGAAGCCGACGTCACGACCGATGATCGCGATCGGGCTTCCCGCTAAGACCCGAGAGCCTATTCCTCGAGCCCCCAAAGCTTGAAGAACCCTTGCCTGACCTTGTCCCCATAGCCGACCGAGTAGGCTGCGGGAGTGCCGGCTTCGGTCACGTTCGACGAGTCCCAGATGCGCATCGGTATCTTCCGATCGACCGGGGGATTCTCTTCGCCGAGCAGGAGCCGAGCAGCCAGGTCAAGGAGTGACAGTCCGATGTGTTCGTTGCTCTCGCCCACATCCATCAGCACGTAATCGCCCTTGGCGATCTCATCGAGGACCGATGGAGTGCCTGCATAGGTGACGACGTGAACCGTGCCGGGATCCGCCAACTGCCTGAGCACCGGCACGATGTAGGGCGTTTCCGGGTCATAGAGCGGCAGGATGTAGTTGAGCTCCGGATCGGCCAGCATTGCGCCCCGCACCGCGGCGGGCACCGTGGTCGCCCATTGCGCTACGGTCGCGTTCGCAATCGAGACTTCGCAGTTCGGACAGTACTTTTCCAGCCCGTCCACGATCGCCTTGGTCTGAACCGGCGAACCGGTGATTTCGTCGGACTTGATGATCAGCACATGCGCGTTGCCCTCGGAATGCAACGCGGTGTACGCCGCTTGCAGGAGGCCGCAAATCTCGTAGGGCGCCCCAACCGTCGCCTCGACATTGGCCGAGATACCCTGCGTGAGCCCGGACGCGTGGGAGTCCATCACCTTGATTCCAGCGGCCTTGGCTTCCGCGAGTTGCGGGCCCAGGAGCCGCGGATCCGAGCCTCCCGTCAGGTCGATGACCGCAGCGCCATCGGTGATGGCTTGCGCGATCCCACGCTGATGTTCGGCCAGCGATCCCTGGTTCTGCCAGTCCTTGAACTGGAAGCCGATGATCGGCTCGAGCTTGCGAATGCTGGAGTAGATGCCCTCGGTAAACGGGTTGGCGCTGGTCACCGAGATGCCATAGATCAACTTGCCTCCGAGTGCTGCCTTGATGTCGATCGGGTCTCCCGGTGCCACGAAGTCGGGCTCGCCCCGGTAGCTGGCGATCAACTCTTCGAGTTCAGCCCTGAGCTCCGGCGTCAGGCTGGATTCTTCAGCCGTGCCATTCGACGAAAACCCAACTAACGCCACGGATGCCGCGAGTAGACCGACGGCGGCCATCCGTTTTGGTTTCAGAAAGTTCATTGCTAGCCTCCCCTAAATTCTTGGTTTGTTTTCTCGGTCGCGAGATTTGGCAATTGGCCTGAGTCGCGGCTTGCGCACGCCATCAACACAGACGATGGGCTGCCAATTTCAAGCTCGCATCAACGAATTATTGAGAATCGTAGAGCGGTCCTCCCACGCGCTCTGCGAGTCCGCCATCTGAGTTGCCCGACACAGATGGCGTCACGGGTGCTCACCCCTTCTTATGGGGGTGTCCACCACTCCATTGGCCTTACCAAATATGGTGGGGTCCGACAAGACGAAATGGCGGAAGGACGAGAGGGCGGGCGGGGAATGCTCATCCCAAAGGCGCGCTTCGATTGTTCCGACGCTTGGGACTGCGCCTCGGGCGCCGCAGCCGGCCTTGCGGTCAGACCTCCGTCCGCACGGCGCCCGCCGCCAGCGGTGTGAGCCGCGCCGGACTGAAAGGCGCGAGGTCAACCGTGCTGCTCGCGCCGTCGGCGATCAGCTCGGCCACCGCCTCGCCGGTGGCCGGGGCGTTCAGCATTCCCCACACGCTATGGGCCGTCGCTGCGTAGGCACCGTCTATGCCGGGGACGGCGCCGATGAGCGGCAAGCCGTCCTCGACCACGGGGCGATAACACGCCTGTTCGGTCAGCACCTCCGCGCCGCCGAGCGCAGGCGAGAACTGCGTCGTCATGGCGCGAAGCCGGGCCGTGCCGCCCTCGTCCGGCGCTACCGCGGCTGGGTCCACCGGCAGCGGCGCCTCGCTGGAGAGGCCGCAGACATAGGTGGTGCCGTCGGGCCGGGGAAACACCTCGGGCGACGCGAGGGTACCCTTCTCGGTCTCGAGCTCCACGAAGAGCGCATGGGGCACCGGCTCTGGCGTATAGCGGAAGACCAAGCTGTGGCCCTTCAAGCCGTAGACCGCAGGTAGCGGCAACCAGCGGCTCGCGAGTACCGACCACGGGCCCATGGCGATGACGACCGCATCGCCCGCGACCTCCTGCCCGTCCACTACGGCGCCCCGCACGGCACCGCCTTCGCCGAACATGAGGCCGTTGACGGTGCCCATGAGCAGGCGCGTGCCTGCCCTGAGTGCCGCGTGCATCATGGCCCCGGTGAAAGCCGCCGGGTCGATCTGAGCCGTGGTTTCGCTGCTGCCAAGCTGGCCGTGGACCGCCGCGTCCTGCGCCAGCCAGCCGGGCCCATCGAGCCGGCGGAAGGAACGCACATCCCGGCGTGCGCTGGAAACCACGCCGAGCGTGTCGAGCCTGCGGTAGCCCCACTCGTCGTCGATCTTCTCGGCAAGCTCCGCGTGCAGGGCGAAGCTGCGCCGCGCCAGCGGCTCCACCGGCGAGCCATCGCACCAGTCGAGAGCGAGGAACCCGCCCGACTTGCCCGAGGCCGCGTTGGCGATGCCGGTGCGCTCGATCACCACTGCCTCGATGCCGCGCTGGCTCAGGAAGTAGGCGATCGACGTACCGATCACGCCGCCGCCGCAGATCAACACCCGCATGCGCGCCTCGCGACGGTTGCGTTTGACTGCACGGTAATCGACACGGCTGCTCCAATCGGGCCAGGGGCACCCAAACTAACGTCGGCTCGGCAACAGTTGCAAAGGCAGTCGCCTCGGCTACAGTCGGCGCCCTTTCACCCACGGACGGACGGCCGCCCATGCTCAACCGCGAGGAACTGATCGCGCTTGTCGAAAACGCCTACTTCGCCAACGTCGACGGCAAGAACCTTGAGCCTGCAGTCGCGTGCTTCGCAGAAGACGCCGAACTCCGCATCCAGTCGGCGCACGTGAGCCACGTCGGCCGCGACCAGATCAGGCGCATGTTCAAGGACTTCATGGCCGGGACCAAGATCATCTACCACGGCGACTTCAGCCACGTCGTCGACGTGGAGAACCAGTGGATCGCCTCGCAGTTCGTCGCCCGCAACGACTATGACGACGGCCGCTACGTGGAGATGCGCAACTGCAACTTCTTCCAGATCGAGGACGACCGCTTCAAGCGCGTGACGATCTACATGACCGACGAGAACCCGCTGGTCTGAGCGGGCTCATGCCCCCTTCCTTGCGGCGCCAGGCGCTATTCGCCAGACTCGCGGCCTGCACTGACGAGGAACAGGCATGAGCGAACGACCGCAGATCGACCCGCCCTACCTGCTCTTCCTCGGCGATGCGCGCGATGCGCTCGCCGCCAAGACCGCGCGCGGCGTGTTCGTCTTTCGCCCGGAATGGTGCCTCGGCCAACTCAGGCTGCCGGGCTGCAAGCCCCGCCTCGACTTGCCCGAGATGACGGTGGAGGAAGCCGGCGCCAAAGGCGCGAAGAGTCTCATTGTCGGCGTCGCCAACGCGGGCGGCGTGGTCTCGGACAGCTGGACCGCCACCCTCGTGGCGGCGCTGGAAGCGGGCCTCGACGTGGCGAGCGGCCTGCACGTGCGGCTCAGCGACCTGCCGGCGGTGCGCGATGCGGCGGAGGCCAACGGCCGGCATCTCTTCGACGTGCGCCACCCGTCGCAGGAGTTCAAGGTGGGGTCGGGCATCCGCAGGGCCGGCAAGCGCCTGCTTACGGTGGGCACCGACGCCTCGGTCGGCAAGATGTACGCCACGCTCGCGTTGGAGGCCGAATGGCGCCGGCGCGGCGTCCCCTGCACCTTCCGCGCGACCGGGCAGACCGGCATCTTCGTCGCGGGCCGCGGGGTCTCGGTCGATGCGGTCGTGGCGGACTTCATCTCCGGCGCTGCAGAGTGGCTCACGCCCGAGAACGACTCCGATCACTGGGACCTGGTCGAGGGGCAGGGGTCGCTCCACCACCCCTCGTATGCGGGCGTGACGCTCGGCTTGATCCACGGCGCCCAGCCGGACGCCATCGTGGTCTGTCACGAGCCGACGCGGACCAACATGCGGGGCCTGCCGGACTGGCCGCTGCCCGAGCTCGGTGCCTGCATCGAGGCAAACCTGCAGGCGGCGCGGCTCACCAATCCCGACGTCGTCTGCGCCGGGATCTGCGTCAACACCGAGGCGCTCGGCGAGGCAGAGGCCGACGCGCTGCTGGAGGAACTGGGAACGACCCACGGCCTGCCCTGCGTCGATCCGATCCGCACCGGCGTGGGCCCGATCGCCGACCGCGTTCTGTAAGGGCTGTGCCTCGTGAGCCGGCGCCTCACCGTGCGCCCGGAGACGTGGCCGCTCGCGAGCGCCTTTCGCATCTCCCGCGGCGCCAAGACCCAAGCGCACGTCGTCGTCGCCGAGATCGCCGACGGTCCCCACACCGGCCGGGGCGAAGCGGTGCCGTACCCCCGCTACGCCGAGACGCCCGAGCAGACTCGCGCCGAGATCGAGGGCCTGCGCGAGGCCGTCGAGGGCGGGCTGACCCGCGATGCCCTGCAGGACGCACTGCCGCCGGGCGCTGCCCGAAATGCGCTTGACTGCGCGCTCTGGGACTTGGAGGCGAAGCAAACCGGGCGCCCAGCCTGGGCGTTGGCGGGCCTGCAGGCACCGCAGCCCTGCGTGACCGCCGTGACGCTCAGCCTCGACACGCCGGAGAAGATGGGGGAGGCCGCCGCCCGCCACACGGCGCTCCCCCTGCTCAAGCTCAAGGTCACCGGCGAGGGCGACCTTGACCGTATCCGGGCGGTCCGCGCAAACGCGCCCGGTGCCCGGCTGATCGTGGATGCGAACGAGGGCTGGACCGTGCCGATGCTGGAGGAGTTCCTGCTGTCCTTCGCCGACCTCGGCGTCGAGATGGTGGAGCAGCCGCTGCCGGCTGCAGACGACGCCGCGCTCGAAGGCCGGCAATTCGCGATCCCGCTCTGTGCCGACGAGAGCTGCCACACCCGGGAAGATTTGACTCGGCTCGCCGGCCGCTATCCGATGGTCAACATCAAGCTGGACAAGACCGGCGGGCTCACGGAGGCGCTGGCGCTCGCTGCGGAGGCACGGGCCATGGGGTTCGACATCATGGTGGGCAGCATGGTCGGCACCTCGCTCGGCATGGCGCCGGCGGCATTGCTCGCGGGTTTCGCCGACTACGTCGATCTCGACGGCCCGCTGCTGCTTGCCCGCGACCGTTCGCCGGGCCTCGGCTACGACGGCGCGGTCATGGCGCCGCCGGAGGCCGAACTCTGGGGATAGTCCCCATTTCTTATCGGGGCTGTAGCCTTGTTTCCGCGCACCTGATCTGAAATTCTGGCGGGGCAATCGGAAAGGCCCGGCGAGCACCGGGCCGGCACAGCGAGGGGGCGATGGGCCGCCTGTTGGACCTCGGGGAGCGGGTGGAGCTCGTCTCCATGGACCCGCACTTCCATGACATCAGCATCTCCCTCTACCGCGAGACCGGGGAAGGCGGCGCCTCGGGCTATCTCGCGCACAGCTACAGCGGGAAGGAAAGCACCACCGAGCGGTTGGCGTTCGTGATGCGGGCGATGGCTGTGATGGGCGGCATGGTGCCGGCGCCGGGCCAGCCGGGGCGCCTCGCTTTCTCGTGCGGCGAAGAACACCGGGCGGCGGTGAAGCGGCTCTTCCTCGAAGCCTGCAAGAAGGCGCCAGGTTCCGAGGTCGCGGCGCTGCCCATGAGCATCTACGACAAGAAGAACGACTTCACCATCGATGCCGTGGCGACCGGAGGCGGCGGCTACCGGCTCGCGACCGCCGATGGCGGGGCCGACGACAAGGTGGCGCGGCGCGTGGACGGCGTGACCCGGGGGCTGATCAAGCTCGCCGAGATGGAGCCGGGCGCCGAGCCGGGCGAGGCCCGCTTCGCTTGCGGCACGACCCATGACGAGCTGGTGCGCCTCCTGCTCGGCCGGTCGCTCAACGTCCGCGCCGCCATGCGCGAGGCGGAGGCCGCGGCGGCACGGGGCGTCCTCGCCGCGCCGAGCGCACAACAGCAGACCTGAGGCTCGGGAGCGAAAGCGATGATCGAAGTACCCTCCATGACCAGCCGCGAGCGGGTGCTTGCGGCGCTGAGACGCGAGCCGGTGGATCGCACGCCCGTGTGCAACCCCACCTCGGTCGCGACGGTGGAGCTGATGGACCTGGTGGACGCCAACTTTCCGTTCGCCAACCGCGACCCGGAGCTGATGGCGCGGCTCGCCGCCACCAGCTACACCGAGCTCGGGTTCGACAGCATCATGCCGGTCTTCTCGATCATCCAGGAATCGTCCGCGCTCGGTTGCAAGATGCAGTGGGAGCAGAAGGACAACTGGCCCACCGTGCGCATGCGCGAGCCGATCTGGGAGGACGTGGACGACATCCGCATCCCCAACGACTTCCTCCTGCACCCGGACATGGCTTGCGTGATCGAGGCGATCCGCCTGCTGCGCCGCGAGTTCGGCAACGAGGTGGCGATCATCGGTAAGACCATGGGCCCGTGGACCCTCGGCTACCACTGCTTCGGGGTCGAGCCCTTCCTGCTCATGTCGCTCGACGATCCGGGCAAGACCAAGCTCGCGCTCGACCGCATGAAGGAGGCGACGATCGTCTTCGGGCTGGCACAGATCGAGGCGGGTGCGGACGCGCTCACGCTCCCCGACCACGCCACCGGCGACCTGGTGAGCGCCGACTACTACAAGCGCTTCCTCAAGGACCTCCACATCGAGTTCGTGGAGCGCCTGCCGGTGCCGCTCATCCTCCACATCTGCGGGCGCACCGTGGACCGTATGGGCTATATCGCAGAGACCGGAATCGCCGCTTTCCACTTCGATTCCAAGAACGCACCGTCCGAGTCCATGGCGGCGATGGACGAGCGTGTGTCGCTGGTCGGCAACATCAACAATCCCGAGACGCTGTTCGCCAAGGGGCCGGAGGACGTGCGCAAGGAGGTCTACGCCAACCTCGACGCTGGCGTGCAGGGGGTCGGCCCTGAATGCGCCATCCCGCTCCAGACCTCGGTCGAGAACCTGCGCGAAATTCCGTTGGCGGTGCGCGACTGGCATGCCGAGCACGGCCTCACCCACTGACGCCCCGCCGCTCCCACCACTGAGTCCCCAATGCCCGAGCTTGCCGACATCGCCAACGCGGTGATCCGCGACGAGATCGAGGAGTTTCTCGAGCGCCCCGACGAGATCGAGCGCAACGTCGCGCTGTTCGCGCGCGTGCGGTCCGAGATGCAGGACATCGCCGCCGCGCTGATCGAGGGCGACAACCACACGGTGGACGCGCTCACCACCAGGGCCCTGGAGGAGGGCATCGAGGCGCTGGAGATCATGGACGACGGCCTGATCGCCGGCATGGGTATCGTCGGCATCAAGTTCCGCGAGAACTTCATCTTCGTGCCCGAAGTGCTGGCCTGCGCGCGGGCGATGAAGGCCGGCATGGCTCATATCGAGCCGATCCTCTCGGCGTCCGGCGTCGAGCCCATCGGCACCGTGATCATGGGCACGGTCAAGGGGGACCTCAACGACATCGGCAAGAACCTCTGTATCATGATGCTCTCCGGCGCCGGGTTCGACGTGGTCGACCTCGGTGTGGACACGTCGGAGGACGAGTTCATCGCCGCGCTCGAGGAACACGGGGCGCCGATCATGGGCATGTCGGCGCTGCTGACGACGACGATGCCGAACATGGGCAAGACCATCGAGGCGCTGATCGACGCCGACATCCGGGACGACGTGATGGTGATGGTAGGCGGCGCGCCGGTGACCCAGGAGTTCGCCGACGACATGGGCGCGGACGGCTACGGCAAGGACGCGCTCTCTTGCGTAGCGCTCGCCAAGAAGCTGATGGAAGAGCGCGGTTAGGCGGGGCCGTTGGCGAAGATCAGCCAAGAGGACTATCAGCAGCGGCTGGATCGGCTCACCGAGATCTTCGCGGATATCGTGAGCCATGCCGACGAGCAGGCCTCGCACCGCTGCCCCTACCGCGATGCCCGCGACCGCTGCACCGCGGCCTTCTCGTGCGGCAACCAGATTGCCGCCGTTGAGAAGGACGAGCCGGCCACTTGCGGTCACGACGGCACCTTCGACTACAGCCTGGCGTGGGAGACGGATCCGGCCACCCGTGAGCGGGCGAAGACGAAGCTCGACGCAATCAAGCGGGCCGCTGCCGCGCGGCGGGAAGGCGCGGCGCCGCCGACGGGACCCGGCACGGTCTCGCACGACGGCAAGACGCAGCCGCTCGCCATCGGCATGACGCTCTTCGACTGCGCCGATGAGCTAGCGGTCGAGGTGCCGACCTCCTGCCAGCGCAACGGGCGCTGCCACGAATGCGTGGTCGAGGTGAGTGCGGGCGATGCGGCACTCTCGGCCCGCACCGAGGCCGAGAGTTTCCTGCGCGCGCCCTACCGCCTCGCCTGCCAGGCGACGGTCGAGCGCGACGACATCGACGTGGCGTTCGCGCCGCTCCGCCGCCGGCCGCGCATTCTGGTGCGGGCTCATGCCGATGCAGCGGCCGCACCCAAGGCGTTGGACCCGCTCGTCACCCGGCGGGGCGACGAGGTGCTCTACGACGGGGCGGTAGTAGATCGCTACCGCGGGTGCATACTCGGGCTCGCGGTCGATCTCGGCACCACCACGGTGGTTCTGGACTTCGTCGATCTGGAGACCGGGAAGAGCGTTCACAGCGCCGCCTTCGAGAACCCGCAGGCCTTCGGCGGCAGCGACGTTATGCACCGCATCTCCTACGACCGTGACGACAAGGCCGGGGAGTTGCAAAAGGCCGCGGCGTCGGCCATCAACCGCGCCATTGTCGATGGCTGCGCCCGGCTCGGCACCAACCGCCAGGCGATCTACGAGGTCGTGGTCGCCGCCAACTCCACCATGCGCGACATCCTGTTCAAGCTGGATGTACAGGGGATCGGCCAGAAGCCCTACAAGTCGTCCATCGAGCACGCCTTCCTCGCTGGCGAGCGCGCGAACACGGCGCTCGACGCCCGCGCCCTGCGGTTGGGCTTGCGCGCCAACCGCGCAGCCCGCGTCTACGGTCTGCCGCTGATCGCGAGCCATGTCGGCGGCGACGCCGCCGCCGCGCTGGTGGCGCTGGAGGAGGGATTCGCCGAGGCCGATACGGCGATGCTGGTGGACATGGGCACCAACACCGAGGTCGTGCTCAAGCACCGGGGCCGCATGCTTGCCGCCTCCTGCCCGGCGGGGCCGGCGTTCGAAGGCGGCTTGGTGCGCTACGGCATGCCGGCCTGCGACGGCGCCATCGAGGCGGTCCGCCTCGGCGAAGACGGCGAGATCTCTTACGAGACCATCGGTGGCGCAGCGCCGGTGGGCCTCTGTGGCTCGGGCCTGATCGACCTGCTGGCGGAGCTGCGCCGCAGCGAGATACTCACGGCCAAGGGCGTCTTCGTCGCCGACCGCAAGCAGCGGGACATGGCCGTGGTGCCGGAGCACGGGATTACCTTCTCCAAGGAGGACGCCAGCAACCTCGGCCAGGCCAAGGCTGCCAACTACTGCGGGCAGTACATCGTCATGCGCGCGCTCGGCGTCGATCCGGCCGAGGTCGAAAGCCTCTACCTCGCGGGCGGCTTCGCAAACTACGTGAACGTAGGCAACGCCCAGTCCATCGGTCTGCTCGCGCCGGTGCCGGAAGAGCGCGTCGTCAAGGCCGGCAACGCGGCAGCGCGGGGCGCACGGGCGATCCTGCTCTCGGCCACCCGCCGGCGCGCACTGGAGCGCGAGGTCCAGGCCATCGAACATATCGAGCTGGAGACCACGCCCGACTTCTTCGACCTCTTCGTGGACGGCTGCCAGTTCAAGCCGATGCCCACGCACCTCGTACCGGAAGGAACCGCCGCATGACCGCCCCGCAGCTGACCGTCATCGGCGAGAACATCCACTGTACCCGCGTCGCGCTTCGCAAGGGCAAGCGCATCGCGGAGCGCCATGGCGTCGAGGCGATCCTTTACCGGGCCGCAGAGGGCGAGGAACGCGCGCTTCCGGTCACGGCGGAGGCGAAACGGACCAAGGACTACGAGGAAGGGCGGGTCAAGCACGTCCAGGTCGCGATCGAGACGGCGATGGAAACGGCGGCGGGCGATCCGGCCGAGGGCCTGCGCTATATCGAGGCGCTGGTCCGTCATCAGGAGCGGGCGGGCGCGGCCTTTCTCGACCTCAACGTCGACGAGATCGCACCCAAGCTCGCCGTGCAGACCGGCGCTATGGCCTGGCTCGCCGCCACTGTGCAGGGGCTGACGGACCTGCCCCTCTCCATCGATTCCTCCAGCGTCGACGTGATCCGCGCCGGGCTCGAGGCGATTGCGCCTGCCAAGGAACGGCCGATGCTCAACTCCGCCTCGCTGGAGCGGCTGGATGCGCTCGACCTCGCCCGCGAGCACGACTGCCGCGTGGTGGTGACCGCCGCCGGCGAGAAGGGGATGCCCGACGGCGCAGACGAGCGGGTGGCAAACGCGTCCCGCATGGTGGAAGCAGCCTTGGGGAGGGGCTTCGCCACTGGCGATCTCTACATCGATCCACTGGTCTTCCCGATCTCGGTCGATTCCCGCTTCGGCAACCACTGCTTCGACGCGATCCGCGCCCTGCGCGCCCGCTTCGGTGAGGAAATTCACATCACCGGCGGCATGAGCAACGTCTCGTTCGGGCTGCCGGCCCGCAAGATCCTTAACGATACGTTCGTCCTGCTTGCGGTGGAGGCCGGCGCCGACAGCGGCATCCTCGACCCGGTGGCGAGCCCGCCCGCGGCGATCCTCGCCATCGACCGCACGGACCCCAACTTCAAGCTCGCCGAGGACGTGTTGATGGGCCGGGACGAGCACTGCATGGAATATATTCGTGCCTGGCGGAAGAGTCGCCGGAAGGCGCGTGGATAGGTGACGCCGGCAGGCACGCGGCAACCAGAAGAGGAAACTCCATGACCGAGACCGAACGGCCGCCGGATGCCGAGCCTGCGCTCCGGACGCTGGCCATGCCCGCCGACGCCAACCCCAATGGCGACATCTTCGGCGGCTGGGTCCTGGCGCAGATGGACCTCGCCGGCGGCGTGGCGGCGGCGCGGCGGGCCGGTGGGCGCACGGTCACGGTGGCGGTGGAAGCCATGCGCTTCCACGCGCCCATCGCCATCGGCGACCTTGTGACCTGCTACGCAGAAGTGATGAAGAGCGGACGAACCTCGATCACCGTCGCCATCGAGACCTGGGCACGTCGGCGGCGGGGGCCCGTGGAGGTCAGGGTGACGGAGGGCATCTTCATCTATGTCGCCATCGACGACGACGGCCGCCCTCGTCCGCTCCCCGAAGTGACAGCGGAAAGCTGACGACAGGGGCGCTCCAACCCGTCAGGAGCGGGCGCCGACCGCAGGGTCGTTGGCGGGGTCGAGGCCGCGGATGACGCTGCAGGGCATCGGCGCAGCGCGGAGCACCTTGCACGCACGGTTTGCGTCGTTCTTGTAGAGGCCCAGGAAGCGCACCCGGTAGAGGGTGCTGCGTCCGTCTGCCAGAGGCGCGAGAGTTGAAGTCGCGTCGCCAAGGAGCGGGGCGCGCACCGATGCCCGGCGCATGGCGATCTCGGCCACCGTGACAGACTCGTAAGCGCCCACCTGGATGGCCCAAACGCCATCCTCCGCCGGGGCAGCCACGACCGTCTTCGTCGGCGTTGAAACCGGCTTCGCGACCGCCGGCTCCGCGGCCTTCGGCGCGGCGACCTCGGGCGCTGCGGCCCCAGGCTTCAGGGGCGGGGGCTGGGGCTGGGAAGGAGGCGGGCCGAGAGCGACCTCGATCAGTTCCTCCACGCTTTCGACGGGCTCGGGCGGTGGCGCCGCATCGCCCTCGGCGAGCTCGGGCGGCTCGGCCGCAGCAACCATGATTGCCGCCGGCTTGAAGCGCGGCGCCGGCGCAGCGAGGCCGGAGCCGGCGGGCGGGCGCGGAATGCCCGCGTAGCGCACCCGGCCGCGCTTGGCGTCGTTCTCGGCGATCCGCGTGAAGCCGAGGTCTAGAAGGTTGGCCATGTGCGCGTTGCGCGAGCGCGATGTCTTGCCGCCGAAGACCACGGCGATGACCCGCCGGCCGTCGCGCTCCGCCGAGGCCACGAGGTTGAAGCCGGAGGCGCGGATATAGCCGGTCTTGATGCCGTCCATGCCGCGATAGCGGCCGAGCAGCCGGTTCGGCGAGCGATGCTCCCTGCCTTTGTAGCGGAAGCGCTGGTCGTCGAAATAGTGGTAGCGGTGCGGGAAATCGCGCATGAGCGCCTGGGCGAGGCGAGCCATGTCCCGCGCCGTGCTGCGCTGCTTTCGGTTCGGCAAGCCCGACGCATTGCGGAAGGCAGTTCGGGACATGCCGAGCGCCTTGGCCTTCCTGGTCATCTTCCTGGCGAACTCGACTTCTGTCCCGCCCAGCGCCTCGGCGACCACCACGGCGATATCGTTGGCCGACTTGACGATCAACGCCTTGATCGCGTCCTCGACACGGATCGTCGAACCGGCCCGCAGCCCGAGTTTGGACGGCGACTGCCCCGCCGCGCGCTTCGAGACCTTCAGCTTCGAATCGAGGCTGAACTTCCCATTGTCGATCGCCTCGAAGAGCAGATAGAGGGTCATCATCTTGGTCAGCGAGGCCGGGTACCGCCTGATGTCGGCGTTACGGGAGCGCAGGACCTCGCCGGTCTCGGCGTCGATGACGATGGAAGCGTAGCGCGCGTGCACCTCTTCGGCGGCGAAGACCTGCGAAATTGCGAGGATACAGAGTGCGAGGGCGAGACTGAGGATGATCGAGCCCGGACGCATTGTTCTTGTTCTTCGCCGTGTTCTCACGCCCGCCCCGCCGCCAGCGAATCGACTAAACATCCATTATGGGTGGTCAGCGCCACGTTCGTCAAGCACGACCTGTGAAAAAATGTTCGGAAGTTATTGATTCGGCGCACTCTCTGGCCCGCCGGAGCGGACGCCGAATTGTGAGAGACGCGCCCTAGAATTCGGGTGGCTCGACCCCGCACGCGCGCAGATGGAAGGCAAGATCGTCCTTCAGTCGGCTCAAGGCGCCATCGTCCGCACCCTCGCAGCGGGCAACCAGCATGGGTTGCGTGTTGGATGCGCGCAGCAGCCACCAACCGTCCGCGCTCTCGGCCCTCACGCCGTCGATGGCGGTGAACGTCGCGCCCGCAGCCGCGAGCCGGTTTCCGATCTCGTCGGCGATCCGGAACTTGCGTTTGTCCGGGCAGGGAAAGCGGAGTTCGGGCGTGCTCACCGGTTGCGGCAGCTCGGCTCCGAGCGCAGCGAGCGAGCGCCCCTCGTCGGCGACCAGCTTGAGCAGGCGTAGAGCGGCGTAGAGCGCGTCGTCGAAGCCGTAGTAGCGGTCGGCGAAGAAGATATGGCCGCTCATCTCGCCGGCGAGCGGCGCGCCGCACTCGGCCATCTTCGCCTTGATCGGCGCATGGCCCGTACGCCACATCAGCGGCGTGCCGCCCAGGCGGGCGATCTCGTCGAACAGGACCCGGCTCGCCTTGACGTCGCCGATGACGGTCGCGCCCGGCCGTTCGCGCAGCACCGCGCGCGCGAGCAGAGCCACCAGTTGATCGCCCCAGAGGATTGCGCCGTCCGCGTCCACGACCCCGATGCGGTCGCCGTCGCCATCGAAGGCGATGCCGAGGTCGCAGCGCTCGGCCTGCACCGCTTCGATCAGCTGGGCCAGGTTCTCGGGCACCGTAGGGTCCGGGTGGTGGGCGGGGAAGGTCCCGTCGACTGCATCGTTCAGCAGGATGTGGCGGCCTGGAAGGCCGCTGACCAGCGCGCCCAGCACCGCGCCGACGGCGCCGTTGCCGGCGTCCCACGCCACGGTGAACGGGTGCCCGACGGCTTCGGCGAGAAGTCGTGTGACGTAGGCGTCGCGGACGTCTTCGACCTCCGTCGCCCTGCCGGCGCCTGCGGCGAGCGCGCCGTCCTCCACGACCTGCGCCAGCGCTTCGATGTCGGCACCATGGAACGGCCCACCGCCCAGTACCATCTTTACGCCGTTGTATGCCGGTGGATTGTGTGAGCCCGTGACCATCAGGCCACCGTCGCACCGGCGCTCGTGGACGGCGAAATAGAGCATCGGCGTCGGGCCCACGCCGATGCGCTGCACTTCGGCGCCGGCATCGGTCAGCCCCTCGACGAGATGGGTCTCCAGATCCGGCGAGCTCAGCCGGCCATCGCGCCCCACGCAGATCCTGGGTGGCCGATCGCCGCTTGCACGTTGCCGCGCGATGGTGGCGAAGCCCCGGCCGATGGCAGCCATGTCGGCGCCGCTCAGCGTCTCGTCGACGATGCCCCTGATGTCGTAGGCGCCGAGGATCGCCGGGTCGAGCACGTGCCCCGCGCTCACGGGGAGACCGCCGGCCGGCCGATGCTCACATAGCGAAGGCCGGCGGCTGACATCTCGGCCGGCTCGTAAATGTTGCGGAGATCGACGACCAGCGAGGTCCGCAACAGGCTACGCGTACGCTCCAGGTCGAGCGCTCTGAACTCGTTCCACTCCGTGAGGATAACAAGCGCGTCCGCGCCTGCCATGGCCTCATAGGAATCGTTGCACCAGACGACGCCGTGGAGCAGAGCGCGCGCTTCTTCCATTCCAGCGGGATCGAAGGCGCGCACCTGAGCCCCCCGCTCCATGAGACCCGGCAGGATCACGAGGCTCGGGCTCTCCCGCACGTCATCGGTGTTGGGCTTAAAGGTGACACCGAGCACGGCGACGGTCTTGCCCGAGACGGAGCCGCCGCATGCCTGCACGATCTTGTCCGCCATCGCCGCCTTGCGCGCGGCGTTCTGTCGCAGCACGGACTCGACGATGGCGCTGGGCGCGCCGGCTTCCTCGGCGATGCGGGCGAAGGCCGCCGCATCCTTGGGGAAGCAGGAGCCGCCGAAGCCGGGGCCCGCGTGCAGAAAATACCGCCCGATGCGGCCGTCGAGGCCGATTCCCTTGGCGACGTCCTGCACGTCGGCGCCAAGCCGCTCGCAGAGGTCCGCGATCTCGTTGATGAAGGCAATCTTGGTCGCGAGAAAGCAGTTGGCGGCGTACTTGATGAGCTCCGCCGTTTCCAGCGAGGTGAAGAGCACCGGCGTCTCGATCAGGAAGAGCGGCCTGTAGAGCGCCCGCATGACCGCCTGCGCTCGTTCGGATTCGACCCCGACGACCACCCGGTCAGGGCGCATGAAGTCCTCGATGGCCGAGCCCTCGCGCAGAAACTCCGGGTTCGAGACCACATCGAACGCAGCGTCGGGCCGGCGCTCCCGAATGACGCGCGCGATCTCGCGCCCGGTGCCCACAGGCACGGTCGATTTCGTCGCGACGACGGTATAGCCGTCGAGGGCGTCCGCAACCTGGCAAGCCGCCTCGAACACGAACGAGAGGTCGGCGTGACCGTCGCCGCGCCGGCTGGGTGTACCGACCGCCAGCATCACCACGTCGGCTGCCAGCACGGCCTCCGCAATGTCTTCGGTGAACGAGAGCCGCTCGGCAGCGACATTGGCGGTGAGCAGCGCCTCCAGCCCCGGCTCGTAGATCGGGATTCGTCCAGCGCGGAGCGCCGCGATCCTCTCCGGGTCGGCATCGACGCAGGTGACAGAGAAGCCGAATTCCGAGAAACAGGTAGCCGACACCAAACCGACATAACCGGCCCCGATCATCGCAACGCGCATGGCGATGCTCCCCGACAGCGATCCCGCGTGGAGGGCCGCCCTACGAGGAGGGCGTCACCTCTCGCAGGAACGACAACAGCTCCTGCCTCAGTTCGGGCCGTTCCATGGCGCAGGCGATGGTCGCCTGAATGGCCCCCATCGGGCTGCCGCAATCGAAGCGCCGACCGTTGAAGCGAACGCCGTGAAACCGTTCCTCCTGCGCCATCGCGGCCATGGCGTCGGTCAGCTGAATCTCGCCGCCCGCGCCCGGTACCTGCGCGGCAAGCCATGTGAAGACCCCCGGTTGCAAGATGTAGCGGCCGATGAGCGCAAGCCGCGACGGCGCGCGCGGCGGGTCGGGCTTCTCCACCATGCCTCCAAGCGCGAGCGCTTCCCCTTCATCCTCGCCTGTGACCTCAGCAATTCCGTACCGGCCGGTCTCGGCCTGCGGAACCTCGGCAAGCGCCACGACGCTGCCGCCGGTCCGGCCGTGAACCTCGACGAGCTCGGCAAGGCACGGTGGATCGCCGAGGAGCAGCTCGTCGGGCAGCAGCACCGCAAACGGCTCATCGCCCACCAGATCGCGCGCGCAGAAGACCGCGTGACCCAGACCCAGAGGCTTCTCCTGGCGCGCAAACGCGGCGGTGCCAGGCGCCAGCACCGCGCTCGCGGTCGCGGCCAGAGACTCGTCGTCCCCGCGCGCGGCGAGATATGCATAGAGCGCTTCGTCACGCTCAAAGTGGTCCTTGATCGTCGCCTCGTCCCGGCCCGTGACGAAGATGAATTCTTCGATCCCTGCAGCCCGCGCCTCTTCGACCGCATATTGAATCAAAGGCTTGTCCACCACCGGCAGCATTACCTTGGGCACCGCCTTGCTCGCAGGCAGGAAGCGCGTGCCCATGCCGGCGACCGGGAGCACGGCCTTCCTCACCGATGTCGCCATTCCAAGGGCCTCGCCACGCTGACCGAGAGCGGTGGGGGCGGAGGTGTGCCACGGCGCCCGCGGCGCGGCAAGCCGGGCGGCAGACGCCCCGCACCTCAACCGCCGAGCAGCAGCTCCTTCGCCTGGTTGATCTTTGCCGCGAGATAGTTGGAGCCGCCGTGGTCAGGGTGGAGCTTGCGCATGAGTGTGCGGTGCGCCTCCTTGATCTCCTCTGAGCCGGCGCCGGGCTGGAGGCCGAGGATCTCGTAGGCTTCCTCGCGGGTCATCGGCGTGCGGGCGCCGGCGGCCCTCTTGCGGCCCCAGCCCTGGCCTGAGCCGGCACCGGCGCTCCGCTCCTGCTCCTCCCGCGTCTCGGTGCGCTCGCGCCAATCGGCGCCGAGGATCCGGTCCATATAGGCCTCCAGCAGCCGCCGGCCCTCGTCGTCCCGCAGGCTGCACTCCTCGAGCAGGTCGATGAGCTGAGGCTTCGAGAGCTCGTCGAGGCGAGCCCCGGCGTAGCGGCCCTGAAGCACCGTGCCCTCCATCTCGCCGCTGTCATGGTCCAGCGTCATGCGGAGATAGGGGGTCTCGACATCCGATTTCTGGCCGGCCGTGGGATTCGGGTTCATCCGGCCTGCGGCAAAGCGGCTCATGAGCCAGGGCAACCCGGTGATTGCGAGCGGTAGAAAGGCGAGGTTCGCCTTGCCGGTCACGCTGAGGAAGATGGTGGCCGCGGCACCGGCGGCGATGAAGCCCCACTTGACCCACTTCGCGAGGCTGGAGGGATTGGCCGTGGCGAACCAGCGGCTGAGAAACACCACCAGCACCAGGAGCGCAATCCCGAGAAGGACGTAGGTGATCATCGGAGGGCGCGGTCTAGCGGGCCGGGCGGCGGAAGCGCAGGAGAGGCGGGCTCATTTGATCTGATGAGCGATCTGCAACACCGCCTCGCCGCGCTGGCGGCTGTAGTCCTTGAGCGCCTTGCGCCCGCCGGCGGCGTAGACCGCGACCGCGCCCAAGAGTTCCTTGAGCTGGCGCGCACTCGATGCATCGAAGCGCAGATAGGCGCCGTTGGTGAGCCGCGCGATCTGGCGAAAGGCCAATGATGCCGACGGGTCCGGCCCTTCGTGGAACATGAAGGCGGGAACACCGCGCAAGCCGAGTTCGCCCGCGATGGCGCAGAGCTCGTCCACGTTCTCTTCCATGGCATCGCCGACGAAGACCAGCGCGTGGACCTTCTGGACCTGAGTCTCGTCCAGGGCGTGGCGCAGCACCTTGCGAATCTGGGTGTGCCCGCCGAGGCAACGGACGGCGGTCATGACGCGGACCAGCGCCCGCGAATCCCGCACCCACTTGCTCGCCTTGCATTCGCCGAAGCCGCGATAATAGACCAGCTGGACGGAGAGCCCGCCGAGCGAGGCAGTGGCGTCGAACATCTCCCCCTGAATCTGGCAGGCGCGGTCCCAGGTCGGCTCCCGGCTCGCGGTCGCGTCCATCGCAAACATAAGCCGCCCGGTCTCCCCCTGCTTGACCGGCGCGGGCGTCGCCGCGACCCGGCGCAGGAAGGCATCCACGTCAGCGCCTTCGCCCTGACCCTTTGTCGGCAGCTTCCGATCGCGACTCATCGCGGGCTCCCCTGCCTATATGGGGACGACCGGCAGCCTTGCCAGGCGCTCGGTCAGCATAGCGAAGAAGCCATCGGCGTCGACCCGCTCCAGCACGCGGGCGTTGGCAGCGGCGCCGGTGCGGCCGTGAACGTCGCAGACCGTTCGCCCGAAGCAGTGGCCGTCGTCCAGCTCTACATCGACCCGCATATCGCGGCCCTCGAAGAGATTCGGCGCCAGAAGATACGCGATCACGCAGGGATCGTGCATGGGGGCGCCGTGGTGGTAGGCCTCGACGTTCTTCTTGCCGTAGAGATCGAGCATGCCGCAGACCGCGGCCGCCGGCGCCGTACCCAACGCGCGGATTGCCTCCAGCCTAGGCGGCGTCGCAATCGCCTGATGGGTAACGTCGAGGCCGATCATGGTGAGCGGCACATCGGCCTCGAACACAACATGCGCGGCATGGGGGTCGGCGTGGATATTGAATTCGGCGGCCGGCGTGACGTTGCCGAGGCCAATGGCGCCGCCCATGGTGACGATCTCGCGCACGTTGGAGAGGATCGCCGGGTTCTTGACGATGGCGAGCGCGACATTGGTGAGGGGACCGAGGGTCGCCAGCGTGATGGGCTCCGTCGCCGCCGTCAGCGCATCGACCAGAAAATCCACCGCATGGGCCGCCTCGACAGGGCGGCTCGGCTCCGGCAGGTCGGCGCCGTCGATTCCCGTCGGCCCGTGGATGTATTCGGCGGTCTCCGGCTCGCGCACCATGGGTCTGGAGCAGCCGGCATAAACGGGCACCTCGGGCCGCCCGGCGAGGTCCCTGATCCGGCGCGCATTGCTCTCGGTCCGGGCAAGCGGCACGTTGCCCGCAACGGCGGTGATGCCGAGCAGATCGAACTCCTCGGCGGACGCGAAGGCGAGCAGCAGGGCGACAGCGTCGTCCTGACCCGGATCGCAGTCGATGATCAGCGGTCGCGTGCTCATGGCAACCCGGAATCATACCTAGCGTCGCGAGCTGCGGATAGTGCCTGCGATGGAGAGTGCGTGTCGGTCTCCGCGTGGCCGCGAGGCATCTACCCGCGTACGGCCGCGATTCGGACGGCTGATCCGGCGGGTCTAATCCCTGGGAGCGCGTTGGGGACGATCGGCGGCGCTTGAGGGCGCGTCGTCGCCATCGCTCCCGCGATCCGGCGCGTCATTGTCGACGTGCTGCGGATCGGCGAGGTCGGCCGGGCTGCGGACTAAAGGACGGCTGCGGGCATGGCGGCGGCCGCCGTCAGCACCCTTCCACCAGGCCTCGGCCGCTTCGCGCACGGCTTCCCAATTCAGCTCGAAGCCCAGTCCCGGCCCGTCGAGAACGGGAAGCCTGCCGTCCTGCAACGCGAGGTCGGGGCGACTCACGATGTCCCAGGCCAGAAAATTGTTCATGTACTGGTTGCCGTCGTCCAAGTTGGGGGTCACCGCCGCTACGTGGGACGCCGCCACCGTCGTGATCCTCGTCTCGTGCAGCCCGTGGATGCAGATGTCGACATTGGCCGCCTCCGCGATGTGCGCCACCTTGCAGAAGCGCAGCAGGCCCCCGGTCTCGTGCAGGCCGACGACGATCAGGTCGGCGGCGTGCAGGCGGCAGACGTCGAAGGCGTCGCCTAGCGCGATGACACCCTGGTCCGCCGCGATCGAGATCGGGCTCGCGGCCCGAACCCGTGCCAGCGCCTCGACGCTTTCCGCATCGATCGGTTGCTCGACCACTTCGATGTCGAACCGGGAAAGCTTCCGCATCATGCGGGAGGCCCGGACCGGGTGCCAGCGCCCGCTCGGGTCGATACGCAAGCGTTTGTCCGGTCCGATAGCGGCCCGAACCCGGGCCACGACCTCGGCGTCCAGATCGTCGCCCCGCCCCACCTCAAGGAAGATTACTTCGTGGCCCGAGGCCGCGAGCCGCGCCGCCTCGCCAGCGATTTCCGCGGCGGTTTCGCCCTGCGGGAAGCCGAAGTAGCGGACCTCGTCGCGAACCGCACCGCCCAGCAAGGCATGAACGGGACGGTCCACAGCCTTGCCCATGACGTCCCACAGCGCCATCTCCAGTCCGGCGAGCGCCTTGCCCACGAACTTGGGGGCCCTGCAGGCCTCCTGGCGCCCGAACAATGCGTCGTAGGCCTCGCCAATCAAGCGAGCATTCTCGAAAGGATTACGCCCGACGCAAAAGTCGGCCGCGAGCGAGAGATGGGCGCGGACGGCCTCCGCAGATGGTGTCGCAATCGATTCACCATAGCCAGTTACGCCCTCGTCGGTGTGAATTTCGACCATGATGACTTCGGCGCCGTGGGTGACGCCCTCGGACCAGTGAAAGGGTTCCTTGTAGGGGATCCAGAGCGGCGTCGTGACAACCTCGCTAATCTTCATGTCCCCTCCTCCGGCGCCCGGCGCCGTCGGTCGCCTCAACGCGGTTCAGGGAGCAAAGCGCCCCGTCCTGGCCTCTAAATCGCGGGGGGTGGGCGGACATCGTCGGAAGGATGGTCTTGGATGATCACGAGGGAAAGTGGGGCTCCGCCCGGTGGTCCAACGCGAATAGTAGTTAAGTGATCAGTCTAATGCCATATCAGTAGCGATATTATAGCGGAATTGAAAATCTATATGTTCAACTTATATATCCAGCGCGGCAGTTTGAGCGCCTCCCGGCGCGCGTGCGGGCAGCTTTGGGGGCGGGTGTAATCGGCGGTAAGACGTCGGGATGTGCTATCGTGGGTCATGACCCGCTCCGGCGCCCGCGACGTGGCGCTCCTCGCCACCTGCCAGGCGCTCTTCCTCACCTCGATGTCCGGCGTGGTCGCCGCGGCCGCCCTGATCGGCCACGGCCTCGCCGATACCAAGGTGCTGGCAACACTCCCCATCGGCATCCAATTCGTGATGACGATGGTAGCGACCGTGCCGGCCTCGCTCCTTATGAAGCGCATCGGGCGGCGCGACGGCTTCACCGTGGGCTCCACCATCGGGCTTGCCGGCGCGCTTATCGGCTTCTGGGCAATTATGGAAGGGAGCTTCGCGCTCTTTTGCGTCGCTCTCGCACTGATCGGCGCCGCCAACGGCTTTGCCCAATATTACCGTTTCGCGGCGGCAGACGCAGCAAGCGAAGCCTTCAAGAGCCGGGCGATCTCGCTGGTGCTGGCAGGTGGCGTGATCGCCTCGGTGGGACCCCTGCTTGCCGACTGGTCCAAGGACCTGTTCGCGCCGATAGCCTTCGCAGGCGTGTTCTCCACCGTGGCCGCGCTCTACGTGGCCACGCTCGTAGTTCTCCGCTTCATCACCATCCCGCCGCCCGACGAGGAAGAACGCAGCGGCGAAGGCCGCCCGCTGCTCACGATCATGCGCCAGCCGACATTCATCATCGCAGTGCTCGGCTCCCTCGTCGGCTTCGCGATGATGACGCTGCTGATGACCGCGACCCCGCTCGCCATGAAGTATTGCGGCTTCGGCTTCTCCGATTCGGCGCAAACGATTCAGTGGCACGTGCTCGGCATGTTCGCGCCCGCCTTCGTCACCGGCCATCTGATCAAGCGCTTCGGCACGAAGACGATCATGGCGTGCGGCGCGCTGCTGATCGGCCTCTGTGCGGCCACCAACATCCAGGGCATCGCGCTGATCAATTTCCATCTCTCCCTGGTCTTGTTGGGGGTCGGCTGGAACTTCCTGTTTACCGGCGGCACGACGCTGGTGACCGAGATCCACAGCCCGGCGGAGAAGGCAAAGACGCAAGCGGCCCACGACTTCACCGTCTTCACCGGCGTGGCGGCGGCGGCGCTGCTCTCCGGCGCGCTGCACGAAGCCGTGGGCTGGCAGACGATGAACTACGCCGTGCTGCCGTTCCTCGGCATCGTGCTGGTGGGACTCGCCTGGCTTGGGCTCAGCGGGCGAGCGTCCGCCCCTTCTGCAGCCGAGTAGGCCCGTCCTCGGCGACGGGTTAACCGCCGCCGATTCGGGGGAGGAAGCAGAGCTCGCTCTCGGGCGAAACCGGGGCGAACAGGTCGTCCTGGTGGATGTGGCCATCCACCGCGACCGCCATGCCCTCCTCCAGCTCGCGCCCGATGCCGGCGTAGCGCGCTTCGAGCGCGCAGATCACGCCGCGAATGTTCGTCGCCTCGACCTCGAGTTCGGTGACCCCGCCGGTGTAACGGGCTAGGCTCGAGGGCAGGACGACCCGTGCCAACAGCTCGATCCGAGGGTCAGGCGCCGCCGTTGGCCCCGCCGTTGTCGAGCGCCTCGAGCAGGCGCGGCGGCGACATCGGCAGGTCGGTCATGCGCACACCGGTCGCGTTTTCGATCGCGTTGGCGACCGCCGCCATCGGCGGCACGATCGGCGTCTCGCCCACGCCCCGCACGCCGTAGGGGTGGTTCGGATTCGGCACCTCGACGATGACCGCATCGATCATCGGCAGGTCCGAGGCCACCGGCATGCTGTAGTCGAGGAAGCCCGGATTCTCCAGCCGGCCGTCCTTGTCGTAGATGTACTCCTCGTTGAGCGACCAGCCGATGCCCTGGGCGGCGCCGCCCTGGATCTGGCCCTCCACGTAGCTCGGATGGACCGCCTTGCCGGCATCCTGCACGGCGGTATAGCGCAGCACGGTGACGCGCCCGGTCTCGCGGTCGACCTCGACGTCGCACACGTGGGTACCGAAGCCGGGGCCGGCGCCTTGCGCGTTGATGGAGGCGGTCGCCGCAATCGGGCCGCCGGTCTTGCCGGCCTGGGCCGCGATTTCGGCGAGGCTCAGCGGCTCGAACTCGCCGGCATTGCTGCCGGAGGGCTTGGCGTAGCCGTCCTCCCACTCCACGGCCTCGACCGGGATGTCCCACGTCTTGGCGGCGCGCTCGCGCAGCTGCTCGACGACCTTGCCCGCCGCGTCGATCGCCGCCATGCCGGTGGCAAAGGTGACGCGGCTGCCGCCGGTGAGGAAGGTGTAGCCGATGGAGTCGGTGTCTGCGACCAGCGGGCGCACCTTCTCCGGCGGGATGCCGAGGGCTTCCGCCGCCTGGAGCTGAATCGAGGCGCGCGATCCGCCGATGTCGGGGTTGCCCTCGATCACGGTCGCCGTGCCGTCCTCGTTGACGTTGATGGTGGCGCAGGATTCGCCGCCGATGTTGAACCAGAAGCCGGTGGCAATGCCGCGCCCCTGGTTGGGGCCGAGCGGGGTGTTGTAGTGCTTGCTGTCGCGCGCCGCCTCCAGCGTCTCGATGCAACCGACGGGCCCGAACTTGGGTCCGTAGAGAGCACGGGTGCCCTCCTTCGCCGCGTTCATCAGGCGGAACTCGGCCGGGTCGATGCCGAGCTTCTTGGCGATCTCGTCGACGACGCCCTCGGAGGCGAACTCGGAGATCGGCGCCCCCGGCGCGCGGTAGGCGGCTACCTTGGGCCGGTTCACCACCACGTCGTAGCCCTCGACCTCGGCGTTCTCGATGTCGTAGGGAGCGAAGACGCACATGCAGCCGGGCCCGATCGGCGATCCGGGGAAGGCGCCGGCCTGATAGGCGAGCCAGGCCTTGGCGGCGGTGAGCTTGCCGTCCTGGGTGGCGCCCATCTTGATCGTCATGGCGCCGCCAGAGGTCGGGCCGCTGGCGCGGAAGACCTCCTCACGGGACATCACGATCTTGACCGGCCGGCCGGCGATCTGCGAGAGCCGGAGCGCGATCGGCTCCAGATAGACCACGGTCTTGCCGCCGAAGCCGCCGCCGATCTCGGATGGAGTCACCTTGATGTTGCCGATCTCGATGCCGAGCAGGTTGGCACAGTAGGCGCGCACGGTGAACTGCCCCTGGGTGCAGCACCAGACCTCGCACTGTCCGTCCTCGCCGGCGCTGGCGACCACCGCGTGGGGCTCGATATAGCCCTGGTGCACCGCCTTGGTGGTGAAGGTGCGCTCGACGATCACGTCGGCCTCGGCGAATCCCTTGTCCAGATCGCCCATGGAGAAGTACACCTTCTTGAACACGTTGGAAGGCTTGTCGGGCGTGGGCTCCACGCCCTCGGTGAACATGTCGTCGTGGAGCAGCGGCGCGTCCGGCTCCATCGCCTCGCGCACGTCGATCACGTGCGGCAGCACCTCGTAATCCACCTCGATCAAGTCCAGCGCCTGCTTGGCGATGGCCGTCGTGGTCGCCGCCACCGCAGCGACGGCGTGGCCGTCGTAGAGCGCCTTCTCCCGCGCCATCACGTTCTGCGACATGTCGCGGTAGTTGACCGCCACCTCTCCAGCCGGGACCCACTGGTTCGGGATTTCCGGCATCTCGTCGCGGGTGACGATCGCCTTCACGCCTGGCAGCGCGCGGGCCTTCGATGTGTCGATGGAGCGGATGAGCGCATGCGCGTGGGGGCTGCGCAGCACCCGGCCTACCAGCATGCCCGGCAGCGAGAAGTCCGCGCCGAACTTGGCCCTGCCGGTCACCTTGTCGACGCCGTCGGGGCGCCACGGCCGCGTGCCGACGTACTTGAGCGAGCCGTTGCCGTTACCGATTTCCTGCTTGGCGGTTGCCATGGCTTATTCTCCTCTCAGCTCGGCCGCCGTCGTCATCACGGCGCGGATGATCTTGTCGTAGCCAGTGCAGCGGCAGAGATTGCCGGCCAGCCAGTAGCGCGCTTCCGTCTCGGTCGGGTTCGGGTTCTCCTCGAGCAGCGCCTTGGCGGCGACCAGGAAGCCCGGCGTGCAGATGCCGCACTGCAACGCCGCATCCTCCAGGAACTGGCTCTGCAGCGGATGCAGCGTGTCGCCGTCGGCCATACCCTCGATGGTGCCGATCTCGCGGCCCTCGGCCTCGGTGCCGAGCATCAGGCACGAGCAGACCAGGGTGCCGTCCACGGTCACGCTGCAGGCGCCGCAGTCGCCGGTGGCACAGCCTTCCTTGGTGCCGGTGAGGTCCAGCTCGTCGCGCAGCACGTCGAGCAGGGTCTGCTCGCCCGAGCAGAGGAACTCCGTCGGCTCGCCGTTGACGCTGGTGGTTACATGATACTTCGCCATCAGCCGTTGCTCCTCGCACGCTCCAGGGCGATGAGCGCGGCCCGTCTGGCCAGCACTCCCGCCACCTTGACCCGGTATTCGATGGTCCCGCGCTTGTCGTCGATGGGATTGCAGGCGGCGCTCGCAGCCGCCGCAAGGTTGGCCAGCGCGTCGTCGTTCACCGTGGTGCCGATCAGCGCCTTCGCGCCGTCCTCCACCAAGAGCGGCGTGGGCGCGACCGCGCCGAGGCCCAGCCTCGCGTGGGTGCAGACGCCCGCGTTGTCGAGCGTGAGCGCGACGCCGGCGCCGACCACGGCGATGTCCATCTCGGTGCGCGGGATGAAGCGCAGGTAGGCATCGCCCGAGCGCGGCGGCGGCTTCGGCATGACGAAGGAGACCACGATCTCGCCGGGAGTGAGGGAAAGCTGGCCGGGCCCCGTAATCACGTCTTCGACCGGGACGGAACGGGCGCCGTTCGGGCCCGCGATCTCGCAGACAGCGCCTGCGGCAATGAGCGCCGGTACGCTGTCGGCGGCGGGCGAGCCGTTGCAGAGGTTGCCGCCGAGCGAGGCGCGGCCCTGAATCTGGGTCGAGCCGATCAGCTCAAGCGCCTCCACCACTCCTGGCCACGCGGCCTTCACGGCCTCGTTCTTGCCGAGGGTTGCGCCGGAGACCGCCGCGCCGACGCGGATATCATCGCCGTTCACCGTCACGTCCATGAGGGCCGGAATGCGCTTGAGGTCGACAATCAGGCCGGGGCGAACGAAATCGGTGCGCAGCTGAACCAGGAGGTCGGTGCCGCCCGCGAGCGGCTTTGCCTCGCCGTCGGCATCGGCGAGGAGGCGCACGGCGTCCTCGACCGTGTCGGGCGCCTCGAATTGTAGACTGCTCATGTGCGGGGGGTTCCTCCTGTAGCCGCAGCAGCGGGTTGGCGCCCTCTTTTACCCGAAAAGGCGCGGCGGTTCACAGGGGCAAAATGGCGGCCACGGCGCTCCCTCATTCTCCGAGCAAGGGATTTGTTTGTTTGGGTATCCTTTGGCTGCGGGGGTTCCAGGTTGTCGGGTTGGAAGGCCGAGGTCTGCTCTTCCGCCCGCTGGGATCGGGCGGGACGGTGCCGATGGGCGCGCGACGGCCGTGGTCGGGCCACAGGCGGTGGTTCGCAGGCCGGGTCGGGACCGTCTGCGGCGCGTTGGCCGCCGAAGCGCTCAGGCCTCAGGCGGCGCGCGGCGGCGGGCGGGCGCGGATGCGCACCCGGAAGCGGTCCAGCACGCCGCGCGCGAAGCCCGAGGCGACGCGCCCAAGGAAGCACAGATGTTGACCCTGGTGAGAGTTCCGGGCTAGGCAGCGCGCCATGGCGCAGCACCTCCATCGCGGCGACCTGCCGCCGGGGCTCACCTTCGGCGATTCGGTTGCCATGGACACCGAGACCATGGGCCTCAATCCGCATCGGGACCGGCTCTGCCTGGTGCAGCTTTCGCGCGGCGACGGCGACTGCCATCTGGTCCAGCTCCCGCCGGGCGAGCCCATCGACGCGCCCAATCTGGCGGCGCTGCTGGCCGACGAGGCGATGCTGAAAATCTTCCACTTCGCCCGCTTCGACATCGCGGTGCTGGAGCACGCGCTCGGCGTCCGGTGCGCGCCCGTCTACTGCACCAAGATCGCCTCGCGCCTCGCGCGCACCTTCACCGACCGCCACGGCCTCAAGGACCTCTGCCGCGACCTGCTCGGCGTCGAGATCTCCAAGCAGCAGCAATCCTCGGACTGGGGCGCGGACCGGCTCTCGTCCAACCAGCTGGACTACGCCGCGAACGACGTCCTCCACCTGCACCCGCTCAAGGAGAGGCTCGACGAGATGCTCGCCCGCGAAGGCCGCACGGGGCTGGCGCAAGCCTGCTTCGCCTTCCTGCCCTACCGCGCCCGCCTCGACCTCGAGGGCTGGCCCGAGGTGGACATCTTCGCTCACGATTAGCCTGGGTTCCTCACCGGACCGCCCTTGCTTGCTCTAGGCCGCAGGTCTTACCAGGTTCACGGCCTGCGTCGCGTCCAGGCGTTCGATCCGCAAGGAGCGGACCAAAAAGCGTATCGGGGAATACGGTTGGGGTCCGCGACGACGCGGGCGGGCGCTTGGACGCGACCCGAAGGCCGCCGCCGTCACGCTCAAGGGCCTCACCGCCCAGTATCTGCTGCGCCGAACCTACCGGGTGCAGCCGGGCGATCCGGTGCTGGTCCACGCGACGGCTGGCGGCATGGGGCTGATCCTCTGCCAGTGGGCCAGGCATCTGGGTGCTGTCGTGATCGGCACGGTGTCCACCGCGCCATCGAGGAGCGGCGCACCACCGGCTCCACAGTGCTCCTGCCGTTCGCGTCACGCGCATCCAGTCCCGGCCGGCGCATAGCGTCAATTGAACGCACCTGGCCGGGCTGCCAGTGGAATCAAAGCCCCTCTTTGAGGCGGTTAGACAGGCTGAAGGACTGTTGAGACAAGAATGATATGGTTCTTCCGGGCTCACCAACTTCCGCCCAGCCGGTGCAAACCTACGCGAAAGCGTATATGCACCGGCCCCTACACACGCGGAGCGAGCGCGTCGCGCGTTCACGCGCGCATGAGCGCGCGATGGCACTGAGGATTCAACACGAGGACAAGCGATGGCGGATTTCGACCTCCTGGTGATCGGCGGCGGTTCTGGCGGTGTGGCCTGCGCGCGCCGGGCCGCGGGCTACGGCGCGCGGGCGGCGGTGGTCGAGAACGACCGGCTCGGCGGCACCTGCGTGCACCGCGGCTGCATCCCCAAGAAGCTCCTGGTCTACGCCTCGCACTTCAGCCACGACTTCGAGGATGCGGCGGGCTACGGCTGGTCCGTGGGCGAGCGCTCCTTCGACTGGCCGGCGATGGTGCAGGCCAAGTCGACCGAGCTCGACCGGCTGGAAGGCATCTACGAGCGGCTGCTGCGCAACGCCGGGGCCACGCATATCCGCGGCACCGGCCGCCTGCTCGACGCCCACATCGTCGCCGTCGGGGACGAGACGCATCGCGCCGAGACCATCGTGATCGCGACCGGCGGGCGGCCGACCATGCCCGAGATTCCCGGTATCGAGCTCGCCATCAGCTCCGACGAGATGTTCGACCTGCCGGCTCTGCCCGCGCGCCTGGTGATCGTGGGCGGCGGCTACATCGCCTGCGAGTTCGCCTGCATCATGCAGGGCCTCGGCTCCCAGGTGACCCAGCTCTACCGCCGCGACCTGCCGTTACGCGGCTTCGACCACGACCTCCGCGCGGTGCTCTGCGAGGAGATGCGCAAGGGCGGGGTCGACCTCAGGCTCGACACCAACGCGGTCTCACTCGCTCGCAACGGGTCGGCGATCGCGGTCACGACCACGACCGGCGAGATCATCGAGGCGGACCAGGTGCTGTTCGCCACCGGGCGCAAGCCCAACGTCGCCGGCCTCGGGCTGGAGAAGGCCGGCATCGAGCCCGCACAGGGCGGCGCCATCCCGGTGGACGAGGCCTCGCACACGGGCGTCGCCAACGTCTACGCGATCGGCGATGTCACCGACCGCATCAACCTCACGCCGGTGGCGATCCACGAGGGCCGCTGCATCGCCGAGACCCTCTACAACGACAACCCCCAAGTGCCCGATCACCGCGACGTGGCGACGGCGGTGTTCACCACGCCCGAGCTCGGCACGGTCGGGCTCACCGAGGACGAAGCCCGCAACGCCTTCCCGGCGGTGGACATCTACAAGACCCGCTTCCGCCCGCTCAAGCACACGCTGACGTCCCGGGAGGAGACCATCTTCATGAAGCTCGTCGTCGACCGCGCGTCGGGCCGGGTGGTCGGCTGTCACATGGTAGGCGACGGCGCGGGCGAGGCCGTGCAGCTTCTCGGGATCGCCGTCAAGGCGGGCGCGACAAAGGCCCAGTTCGATGCGACCATGGCGGTACACCCGACCGCGGCGGAGGAGTTCGTCACCATGTACGAGCCGGTTCCCGAGACCGTTGCCGACGCCGCCCAATAGCTCATCAGCGCACGCGCCGCCCGCAGACGCCGCCGCCAAGCAGGAAAATGCTGGCACGACGGGCGGTTCGGGCGTATAGCACGGCAACAACGAGATAAATTCCGCGGGAGAACGACATGCCCGGCACGTGGAACCCTGGCCGCTGGCAAGGGCTTCCGATCAAGCAGCAGCCGACCTGGCCCGACGCGGCTGCGCTCACCTCGGCCGAGGAACGCCTCAAGACCTCGCCGCCGCTGGTCTTCGCCGGCGAAGCGCGCAGATTGCAGGATCGCCTGGCGCGGGTCTGCGAGGGCCGGGCCTTCCTGCTGCAGGGCGGCGACTGCGCCGAGAGCTTCGCGGAGTTCCACCCCGACGTCGTCCGGGACACCTTCCGCGTGCTGCTGCAGATGGCAGTGGTGCTGACCTACGGTGCCAAGCTGCCGGTGGTCAAGGTCGGGCGCCTCGCGGGCCAGTTCGCCAAGCCGCGCTCGTCGGACACCGAGACCGTGGACGACATGACGCTGCCGGCCTACCGGGGCGACATGGTCAACGGCATGGCCTTCGAAGAGGAAGCGCGCACACCTGAGCCGGCGCGCATGCTCCGGGCCTACAGCCAGTCTGCGTCGACCCTCAACCTGCTGCGCGCGTTGGCGCAGGGCGGCTACGCCGACCTCCACGCGGTGCATCGCTGGAACCTCGGCTTCGTCGCCGAGAGCACCCAAGGCGCGCGCTACGAGGCGCTGGCCAATCAGATCGGCGATACGCTCGACTTCATGGCGGCCTGCGGACTCACCGAGGAGACCTCGCCGCAGATCCGCGAGACCGAGTTCTATACCTCCCACGAGGCCCTGATCCTGGAATACGAGCAGGCGCTGACCCGTGTCGATTCGACCACGGGCGGGTGGTACGACTGCAGCGCGCACATGCTCTGGATCGGCGATCGCACACGACAGGTCGATGGCGCCCACGTCGACTTCCTGAGCGGAGTCGGCAATCCGATCGGGCTCAAGGCAGGCCCCAGCATCACGCCGGACGATCTGCTCGCCCTCATCGACCGGCTCAACCCGCACAACGAGCCCGGCAAGCTCACGGTGATCGCGCGGATGGGACACGAGGGGGTCGAAGCCAAGCTGCCGCCCCTCGTGCGGGCCGTCCAAGGGGAAGGCCGGCACGTGGTCTGGGCCTGCGATCCGATGCACGGCAACACCATCAAGTCCTCCAACGGCTACAAGACCCGCGTCTTCGACCAGGTCCTGTCGGAGGTGCGCGGCTTCTTCGCGGTGCACCGGGCGGAGGGCACGCATCCCGGTGGCGTCCACTTCGAGATGACCGGACAGGACGTGACCGAGTGCCTGGGCGGCGCCCAGGCGATCACGGAGGAGGATCTCTCTGACCGCTATCACACCCACTGCGACCCGCGGCTCAACGCCTCGCAGGCGCTGGAACTCGCCTTCCTTATTTCCGAGCATCTGAGGGAGGAACGCGCAGCCACCGCCCAGCCAAGAGCGCTGCACGGCTAGAGGCGCGGAAGGGGGTCGCGATGTTGCCCCACAACGGACCCCGCGACCGCGAGGTCACCCGCTACACCGACCATTACTTCACGCGCACGCGCAAGGCGATCGGCCGCTTCGGCGACGCCCAGGTCACCTACGCGCTGTTCATGCGGCGGCCGGTCTGCTTCGCGCCCCGCCTGATGATCGATTGGCTGGAGGCGGTCGCGGCCGAGCGGGGTACCGAGTTCACCATCGACTGCCGGTTCGAGGAAGGCGAGTGGGTCGGCGCCGGCGAGCCGCTCATCTACCTTTCTGGCTCCTTCCGCCACCTTGTCGATCTGGAGACGCTTTACCTGCAGCGGCTGGGCGCCGTCTGCGTCGCCGCCTACAACGCCTACGCCATGTCGCGCAGCCTGCCCAAGGTCGCGTTCCTGGCGATGGACGCGCGCCATTGCGCGGGCCTGGAAATGGCCGAGATGATGGCCTACGCGGCGAGCGTGGGCTCGAAGGCGGCGAAGCAGGAGTGCGGCGCGGTCGGCTTCATCGGCAACGCCACGGACGCGACCGCCCACTACTTCGGCAATCAACGGGGCTACGGCACCATGCCCCACGCCTTCATCGGCTATGCGGGCTCCACCCTCCGCGCGGCCGAGATGTATCACGAGATTTTCGCAGGCGAGCCGATGACCGTGCTCGTCGACTACTACGGGGAGGAGATCACCGACACGCTCGCGGTGTGCCGGCGCTTCCCCGACCTCGCCGCGCGCGGCGAGCTGAGCATCCGCCTCGACACTCACGGCAGCCGCTACGTCCAGGGTCTGGACATGGCCAGGTCCTACGCCGTGCTGGAGCGCTACAGCCCGAATGCCGTGCGCGAGTACCGCACCGAGGCGGAGCTGCGCTGGCTGAACGGCACGGGCGTCAGCGCCGCGGCGCTCTTCCACCTGCGCGCGGCACTCGACGAGGCCGGTTTCGAGAAGGTGAAGATCGTGGCCAGCTCGGGCTTCGGCCCGGCCAAGTGCAGGGTCATGGCCAGCGTGAGCGCGCCCATCGACGTGATCGGCACGGGCTCGTTCCTGCCCGAGAACTGGTCCGAGACCTTCGCGACCGCAGACGTGGTGGATTACGACGGCACCGCGCGGGTCAAGCTCGGCCGCGAGTTCCTGTTGCGCAATGGCGCGGACGGATCGCCGCGCTCGCGCTAGGGCCCAATGCCTGAGGCCGTGCGCGTCGGGCGCACGTTGCTAATCGGGGCCGGCAAGCGCCGGCTCCTTTGTGTATAACCGGCCGACCATGACCGACACGCTCGCCATCGCGCTTGCCCAGCTCAACCCCACCGTGGGGGACCTGGAGGGCAACAAGGCGCTGATCCTGCGCGCCCGCGCGAATGCCGCGGCCCAGGGCGCCGACCTCGTGGTCTGCACCGAGCTCGTGGTGACCGGCTACCCGCCCGAGGACCTCGTGCTGAAGCCCATGTTCCAGGAGCAGTCGCGCGCCATCGTGGAGGCACTCGCGGCGGCGACGGCAGACGGCGGGCCCGCGCTCCTCGTCGGCGCCCCCTGGGTCAACGACGGCAAGCTCTACAACGCCGCGCTCCTGCTCGAAGGCGGCGAGGTCGCGGCGCGGCGCTACAAGTACGAGCTGCCCAACTACGGCGTCTTCGACGAGGTGCGTGTGTTCGCGCGCGCCGGCCTGCCGGGGCCAATTCCGTTTCGCGGCGTCCGTCTCGGCGCCTTGATCTGCGAGGACATGTGGTTTCCCGAGGTCTCCGAATGCCTGGTCGAGTCGGGCGCCGAGATCTTGATCGCGATCAACGGCTCGCCCTTCGAGAGTGACAAGGGCGATACCCGGCTCAGCCTCTCCGTCGCCCGCATCGGCGAGACCGAGCTGCCGCTGATTTACGTGAACCAGGTGGGCGGGCAGGACGAGCTGGTCTTCGACGGCGCCTCCTTCGTCCTCAACGTCGACCACGGCCTTGCCGCCCAGGCGCCCGCTTTCGACGAGGCACTCGTCCTCACCCGCTGGGTTCGCGAGGCAGACGGTTGGTATTGCGCGCCGGGTCCGCGCGCGGCGCTGCCCGACGGCCACGCGGCGACCTACCGCGCCATGACGCTGGGGCTTGCCGATTATGTCGGGAAGAACCGCTTCCCCGGCGTGCTGATCGGGCTGTCCGGCGGTATCGATTCCGCACTGACGGCGGCCGTCGCCGTGGATGCATTGGGCGCCGAGCGGGTCTTCTGCGTCGCCATGCCGTCCCGCTACACCGCGCAGTCCTCCCTCGACGATGCGGCCGAATGCGCGCGGCTGCTCGACGTTCGCCACGAGGTGGTGGGGATCGAGCCGGCGGTGGACGCGCTCGGCGGCATGCTGGGGCCGATCTTCGCGGGCCGGGAGGCGGATGAGACAGAGGAGAACATCCAGGCGCGGGTGCGCGGCGTCATCCTGATGGCGATCAGCAACAAGCTCGGCCACATGGTGCTCACCACCGGCAACAAGTCGGAGATGTCGGTCGGCTACGCCACCCTCTACGGCGACATGTGCGGCGGCTACTCGGTGCTGAAGGACGTCTACAAGACCGACGTGTTCGCGATGGCGCGATGGCGCAACCAGAACTGGATGGAGGGATTCAAGGGTCCGCAGGGAGCGGTCATACCCGAGACGATCATCGACAAGCCGCCGAGCGCGGAGCTTCGCCCCGACCAGACCGATCAGGACACGCTTCCCCCCTACGAGGTGCTCGACGACGTGCTGCGCGGCCTGGTGGAGGAAGAACGCTCGACCGAGGAGATCGTGGCCCGCGGCCACGCGGCGGAGACCGCGGCCCGCATCTGGCGCATGCTCGACATCGCGGAGTATAAGCGGCGCCAGGCGCCGCCAGGCATCAAGCTCACGCTGCGCTCCTTCGGCAAGGACCGCCGCTACCCCATCACCAACCGCTACCGCGGGGCCAACTGAGCCATGACGCTCACGCTGCACAACACGCTGACCCGCAAGCGCGAGCCGCTGGAGCCCGTACGCCCCGGCCATGTCGGCATATATGTCTGCGGGCCGACGGTCTACGACCTCGCCCACATCGGTAACGCCCGGCCCATCGTGGTGTTCGACGTGCTCTACCGGCTGCTGAAGCGGCTCTTCCCCTCGGTGACCTACGTCAGGAACATCACGGACGTAGACGACAAGATCAACGAGGCCTCGCGCCAGAGCGGCGAGCCCATCGAGTCCATCACCGCGCGCACCACAAGGGCGTTCCACGAGGACATTGCCGCGCTCGGCGCGCTGCCGCCCGATGTGGAGCCGCGCGCGACGGCGCACGTGCCCCAGATGATTGCGCTCATCGAGGCGCTGGTCGCCGCCGGCAATGCCTACGAGGCGGAAGGTCACGTGCTCTTCCATGTGCCTTCGGCACCCCGCTACGGCGTGCTGTCGGGCCGCAACCGCGACGAGATGATCGCCGGTGCGCGAGTCGAGGTCGCTCCTTACAAGCGCGACCCGGCGGACTTCGTGCTCTGGAAGCCGAGCGACGAAACCCTGCCGGGGTGGGAAAGCCCCTGGGGCCGCGGGCGGCCCGGCTGGCACATCGAGTGCTCGGCCATGAGCCGCGCCTACTTGGGCGAGACCCTCGACATCCACGGCGGCGGCCTCGACCTGGTCTTTCCCCACCACGAGAACGAGATCGCGCAGAGCGAATGCGCCTGCCCCGGCCCGCCCTTCGCCCGCCACTGGGTGCACAACGGCTGGCTCACCGTGGAGGGCGAGAAGATGTCGAAATCCCTCGGCAACTTCATCACCATCCGCGACGCGCTCGCCGAGGCGCCGGGCGAGGTGATCCGGCTGGTCCTCCTGAGCACGCACTACCGCCACCCGATGGACTGGAGCACCGACGCGGTCGCCCAGGCCCGTGCCAACCTGGACCGCCTCTACACCGCGCTCCGCAACGCGGGCGCTGCGGCGAATGGTATGGAAGACAGCGTCGATCCCGAGGTGGAGGCCGCGCTCTGCGACGACCTCAACACGCCGAAGGCGCTCGCGGCACTCCATCGGCTCGCAGGCGAGCTCAACCGGGCCGGCGACGAGGCAGCCAGGGCGCGAGCCTGCGCCGCGCTGCGCGGCTCCGGCGCCTTGCTGGGGCTGCTGCAGACCGACCCTGAGGCGTGGTTCCGCGGCGCAGGGCAGGCAGGCGGCATGAGCGACGCCGAGATCGAGGCGCTGATCGCCGACCGCGCCGCCGCGCGGGCCCAGCGAGACTTCGCGGAGGCCGATCGCATCCGCGACGCGATGGCCGCAGAGGGCATCACCCTCGAAGACAAGCCGGAAGGCACGCTGTGGCGCCGCGCATGAGAGGCAGCGTTCCCGAGACCCGCGCCCTCGCGGGCTGAGCCGTGGCAGGGACCGACCGGCGCAAGGCCTGCGCGGCGGCTCATGTCGATGCGGGGGCGCCGGCGGTCATCCTCGTGCGCACCCAGCTCGGCGAGAACATCGGCGCTGCCGCCCGCGCCATGCTGAACTGCGGCCTCTCCGACCTGCGCCTGGTCCAGCCCCGCGACGGCTGGCCCAACGTGAAAGCGCTGGGCGCGGCTTCCGGCGCGGACGCGGTGCTCAATGGCGTGCGCCTGTGCGCGACCGTGGAAGAGGCCGTGGCCGACCTCAACGTGGTCCACGCCACCACGGCGCGGCCGCGCGAGTTGCTGAAGCCGGAGCTGGCGCCGCGAGATGCGGTCACGGCGCTGCGCGATGCAGGCCGCCGGGGCGCCCGCCTCGGCCTCCTCTTCGGGCCGGAGAAGGCCGGCCTCAAGAACGAGGAGCTCGTGCTGGCCGATGCCATCGTCCGGATTCCGCTCAACCCCGCCTTCGCCTCGCTCAACCTCGCGCAGGCAGTGCTGATCATGGCCTACGAATGGCGCCTCGTGAGCAACTCGCCGGAGGAAGAGCAGGAGACCGCCCCGCCGCCCACCGGGAGCGCGCGGCCCGCCACCAAGGACGAGATCCTGCACTTCTTCCGCCACCTGGAAGGCGCGCTCGACGACCGCGACTTTTTCCCGACGCCGGAGATGCGACCCAAGATGGTGCAGAACATGCGCACCATGTTCGAGCGCATCTCGCTCACCCGCCAGGACGTGCAGACCCTGCGCGGCGTCGTGCGCGCGCTCACCGGGGAGCGGCTCCGGCGCGGCCGTCCGCCGGGTCCGGCCGATTGACACTGCACCGGCGGGGGCTATAGTGCGCCCGGCTCGCCGCCGGAGGCCGCGGGCGCACGCGATTCTCCCACCGGCACGGGCACGATGAGCAAGCGACAGCAGTCGAAATACAAGATTTGCCGGCGCCTCGGCGTCAACCTCTGGGGCCGCCCCAAGAGCCCCACCAACCGGCGCGACTACGGGCCGGGGCAGCACGGCCAGCGGCGGCGCAAGCCGTCCGACTTCGGCGTGCAGCTCGCGGCCAAGCAGCGCCTGCGCGGCTACTACGGCAACATCACCGAGAAGCAGTTCCGCCGCTACTACCACATCGCCGGCGACCGCAAGGGCGACACCGGCGAGAACCTGGTCGGCCTGCTGGAGCGGCGCCTCGATGCCGTCGTCTACCGCATGAAGTTCGTGCCGACGGTGTTCGCGGCGCGGCAGTTCGTGAGCCATGGCCACATCCTGGTCAACGGCCGCCGGGTGACGATCCCGAGCTACCTGGTGAAGGACGAGGACCGGATCACGGTGCGCGAACGCTCGAAGCAGCTGCCGCTGGTGCTGGAGGCGATCGATTCGCCGGAGCGCGATGTGCCCGATTATCTGGAGGTCGACCACGACCGGATGGAGGGCCGCTTCATCCGCGCTCCCAAGTTCGCCGACGTGCCCTACCCGGTGACGATGGAGCCCAACCTCGTCATCGAGTACTACTCGCGATAACCCCCGCGCGCTCACGGCCCCGCCCTCTCGATTGACAGGGCGCTCCATCCCGGCTTTTGTCTGCCCAGGGAAACCGAGGGTAAGGGAGGAGCGTGATGGGCGCGTTGGCATTCGAGCATCATCTGCTGAAGGAAGCCGGCACCAGCCCCAACAACGGGGCGCTGCCGCTCATCGTCTATCGAGGCGCCATCGATGTGGGCGGCGACGAGCCCGAGGCGGCCGTCGAGCGCCACTTCGACTCCAACGGCTGGGGCGACGGCTTTCGCGGCGATACCTTTCCTTTCCACCACTACCACTCCATCGCCCACGAGGTGGTAGGCTGCGCGCGCGGCGGGGCGCAGCTGCAGTTCGGCGGGCCGGAAGGGCCGGTGGTCGACGTGCAGGCGGGCGATGCAGTGCTCATCCCCGCCGGCGTGGTCCATGCTCGGCTCGACGACAAGCCCGGCTACGTCAGCGTCGGCGCCTATCCGCCGGGGCAGCAGCCGGACCTCTGCGTGCTGTCGAACCAGGATGCCGAGGTCTCGAACGCGCGGGACGATACCGAGGGCCTGGCGCTGAAGGTGGTGGGCGATGCGGAGATGCCCGCGATCAGGGCCTCCATCGCCGATGTCCCGCTGCCCGCGACCGACCCGCTCGCCGGCGGCAGCGGCCCTGTGGCCGAGCTCTGGCTGGAGGGCTGAGCGCCCGCCTCAATCGAACACGGTGAAGTCGAGGGAGAGCCGCTCGCCCAGCCAGAGCGGGTAGTCGCGGTGGTCGGCGAGGTCGTCGCCGGTGTTCGGATGCACCAGCACCGAGTGTCCCCGGCGGTTGAGCATCAGCCAGGGCACGAACGCGGCGAACAGCGCCGGCTCGAAGGCCACCTGGTACATGTGCATCGGGTGCGGCCCGACCAGCTTGTCGCGCCAGCGTCCGAGCCGCACGGGGAAGCGCGCGATCAGATCGGTCCGGACCGCCGCGGCGGTCTGCCGCGTCGCCGGCTCGTAGTAGACGTGGGCGTGGTAGCTGGCGATGGCCGCCGGCGGCGCCAGGGTCAAACGCGGGGCTCGACGCTGATGCCCCTGGTGCTCAGCAACTCCGAAAGCTCGCCGGTCTCGTACATCTCGCGCACGATATCGCAGCCGCCCACGAACTCGCCCTTGACGTAGAGCTGCGGGATCGTCGGCCAGTCGCTGAAGCTCTTGATGCCCTGGCGGACCTCGGGGTCTTCGAGCACGTCGAAGCCCTTGAAGCGCACGCCGAGCAGCGAGAGCATCTGCACCACGGTGGCGGAGAACCCGCACTGCGGAAACACGGGCGTCCCCTTCATGAACAGGACGACATCGTGCTCGTCGATGAGGCCCCGGATTCGGTTCTCGACCGGCGCACTGGTCGTGGCCTCGATCATGCGAAATCCCCTTTCATTCTCAGATGGTTACGCGTCGGTCGGGACGCTGGTCTGAAGCGCGAGCGCGTGCAGCTGATCGCCCATCCGCCCGCGCAGCGCGCGGTAGACCATCTGGTGCTGCTCCACCCGCGACTTGCCGGCGAACGAGGCCGAAACCACGCGCGCCGCGTAGTGATCGCCGTCGCCGCGCAGGTCGTCGATATGAATCTGGGCGTCAGGGAGCGCCTCTCGAATGAGCTGCTCGATCTCCTGAACGTCCATGGGCATCGGCGGTTCTCTCAGGCGTTGCGGTCTGCGGGTGCGCTCACCGCTCGTGCTCCGCCTCGCCGGCCATGTAGGCCGGCAACCACTCTTCGTGGATGCGGCGGAGCGCTGCTATCGATATGGCACCTGCGCCGTCGAGTGTCAACGCGGCCCCGCCCGTCGAGCCGATGGCAGAGACCGGGATTCCGGCGCTCTCCGCATCCGCCACGAGCGCCGCGGCGTCCTCTTGCGCTCCGCTGACCAGGTAGCGCGCCTGGTCCTCACCGAAGAGCCAGCCGGCAGCGCTCGCGACGTCGGCGGGAACGGCGATCCGCGCGCCGACGCTGCGGCCTGCGCCGAGAGCGGCCAGCGCCATCTCGGCGAGCGCCACCAGCAGGCCGCCGTCGGAGATGTCGTGACAGGCGGAGACCCGACCCGCCTCGATCTGGCGCCGCACGAAGTCGCCGTGGCGCCGCTCGGCGGCAAGGTCGACCGCAGGCGGCGGCCCCTCCTCCCGACCCTCGATCTCGCGCTGGTAGAGGGAGCGGGCGAGGTGTTCGCCAGCGCCTCCCACCAGCAGCAGCGCTTCGTCCGCAGCCTTGAGGGCGGGATCGCACATGCGCTCCAGGTCCGCGATCAGGCCGAGCCCGCCGATCGAGGGCGTGGGCAGAATGCCGGCGCCCTCGGTCTCGTTGTAAAAGGAGACGTTGCCCGAGACGACCGGGAAGTCCAGCGCCCGGCAGGCCTCGGCCATGCCCTCGATGCAGCCCGCGAACTGGCCCATGACGCTGGGCCGCTCGGGATTGCCGAAGTTGAGGCAGTCGGTGATAGCCAATGGCCGCGCACCTGCGGCGGTGAGGTTGCGCCAGGCTTCCGCCACCGCCTGCGCCCCGCCCGAGGCCGGATCGGCAGCGCAGTAGCGCGGCGTGCAGTCGGCAGTGAGCGCAAGCCCCTTCTTCGTGCCGTGGACCCGCACCACGGCCGCATCGCCGCCCGGCGGCTGTACCGTGTCCGCCATCACCATGTGGTCGTACTGCTCCCAGATCCAGCGCTTGGAGCAGAGGTCGGGTGCGGCGAGCAGCCGCTGCAGCGCCTCCAACGGATCGGGCTCGGACGCCTCCCCGTCCGGCGTGGGCGTCAGCGGCGCCGATCTCGGCGTGAGCTCGTAGGGCCGTTCGTAAATGGGCGCCTCGTCCACCAGCGGGCGCACCGGCAGGTCGCCCACCACCGCGCCGCCCGCCTTGAGCACGAAGCGGCCGGTCTCCGTCACCCGGCCGATGACGGCAAAGTCGACTCCCCACTTCTCGAAGACCGCCCGCGCCTCTTCCGCCGCCTCGGGGCGGATCACCATGAGCATGCGCTCCTGGCTCTCCGACAGCATGATCTCGTAGGGCGTCATGGCGCTCTCGCGCACCGGCACCTTGTCGAGGTCGAGCTCGATCCCGGCGCCGCCCTTGTCCGCCATCTCCACCGATGAGCAGGTGAGCCCGGCCGCGCCCATGTCCTGGATCGCGATGATCGCGTCCGATTCCATCAACGCGAGGCAGGCCTCCATCAGCAGCTTCTCGGTGAAGGGATCGCCGACCTGGACGGTCGGGCGCTTCTCCTCGGTGCCCTCGCCGAAGGCGGCGGACGCCATGGTCGCACCGTGGATGCCGTCGCGCCCGGTCTTCGCGCCGACGTAGACCACCGGATGGCCGACGGCGTTCTCGGCGGCGGCGTAGAAGATGCGGTCCGCCGGCGCGACGCCCACGGTCATGGCGTTGACCAGGATGTTGCCGTCGTAGGCCGGATCGAAGGCGCAGGAGCCGCCCACGGTCGGCACCCCGATGCAGTTGCCGTAGCCGCCGATGCCGGCGACCACACCCGCCACCAGGTGGCGGGTCCTGGGGTGGCCGGGCGCGCCGAAGCGGAGCGCATCGAGGCTCGCCACCGGTCGCGCACCCATGGTGAAGACGTCGCGCAGGATGCCGCCGACGCCCGTGGCCGCGCCCTGGTAGGGCTCGATGAAGGAGGGGTGGTTGTGGCTCTCCATCTTGAACACCGCCGCCTGCCCGTCGCCGATGTCCACCACGCCGGCGTTCTCTCCCGGCCCGCAGATCACCCAGGGCGCCTCGGTCGGCAGCTTGCGCAGCCACACCCGCGACGACTTATAGGAGCAGTGCTCATTCCACATCGCCGAGAAGATGCCGAGCTCGGTCAGGTTGGGCGCCCGGCCCATGACCCGCTCGATACGCGCGTACTCGTCGGCGCTCAGCCCGTGCTCGGCGACCAGCGCCAGCGTGATCGGCACGTCCGGCATCGCGCGCACCGCCCCGCTCACGAGAGCGCCTCCGCCAGGTGGTCGAACATGGCGCGCCCGTCTGCGCCGCCGAGCGTAGGCTCCGCGGCGCGCTCGGGATGCGGCATCAGGCCGAGCACCGTCCGCTCGGGATTGAGGATGCCGGCGATATCGGCGGCGGAGCCGTTGGGGTTGGCCTCGCCATCGGCCGCGCCGTCGCCTTCCACGTAGCGAAACGCGACCAGCCCCTCGCCTTCCAGCCGGGCCAGGGTCTCGGCATCGGCGCAGTAGTTGCCCTCGTGGTGGGCCACGGGCATCCGCACCACCTGGCCGGCCTCGTAGCTGGCGGTGAACGGGCTCTCGGACTCCTCCACCCGCAGGCTCACCCAGCGGCAGACGAAGCGAAGGCCTGCGTTGCGCATCAGCGCGCCCGGCAACAGCCCGGCCTCGGTCGCCACCTGGAAGCCGTTGCAGATGGCGAGCACGGGCACGCCCGCCGCGGCCCGCCGCACGACCTCCGCCATCACCGGCGAGCGTGCCGCCATGGCGCCTGCGCGCAGATAGTCGCCGTGGGCGAAGCCGCCGGGCAGCACGATCAGGTCGCAGGGCGGCAGCGTCGTCTCGTCGTGCCAGATCATCGCGGGCGCCCGGCCTGCGCTTGCCTCCAGCGCCACCATCACGTCGCGGTCGCAGTTGGAGCCGGGAAAGACGACGACCGCGGCCCTCATCGCGCCCCCTTCTCACCCCGACCCTCTCCTCCCCAGGAAGGAGAGGGAGAAATAATCGGCGCCTTCATCGTCCCCCCTCCGCCTTTGGGGGAGGGGAACAGGCGGAGGTGGGTGAGATGGAACAATAATATTGTGCGGGATGCGCCGGGATTAGGCGGGACAGCTGCGATGGCGGGGTCCATACCATCGCCACCCGTGACCATGGCCGCGGCGTTCGACAGGTCTGGCAGAGCGAGATGCCCGGAACAAGTCCGGAGAGAAGGGGTATCGAAGACACACGATGGCGCGCCGCGACGTTCGGCGATGCGTTCGGTATAACCTGTTGGTATATCGGAGAAAATCGTTCCTCCGCCGGCTTCCTGCCCCTTGCATCCACGCCACGCATCGTCCGCATTGGCCCCGGAACTTGATGTCGCTCGTATGCGATTTGATGACTGACATTAGGGCCCACCGAAGGAGGGGCGATGCCGAGGCGCAGCACGCTCAGACTGACCAAGCGGATTGTGGAGCGGCTGAAGGCCGACCGCAAGGACGCGATCTTCCGGGGCGCCTCCTGATGCTGACCGGATGCCGGTCGGACGAGATCCTGTCCCTGAAATGGGACGATGTCGGGCGCACGGCGCGGGTGTTGCGCCTGCGCGACGCGAAGACGGGCCCGCGCATGGTGCCGTTGATCGAGGCGGCTCTGAGGGTCCTCGACGGCATCGAGCGGACCAAGGGCGTTCCCTGGGTCTTCCGAGGCGCCAAGGCCGGGTCCCGGCTGGCCTGCCTCTCTCACCACTGGCGGCGGATCAAGCGGGAGACCGGGCTCCACGACCTGCGGGTGTATGACCTAATCGATATAGCCGAGAATTTCGAGGAGCCGGACTGGCGGGCGGCTCCCACTGAGAATCGGCGCAACCTGGAGTCCGTCACGCGGGACTGGCTGGAAGGGGTACTGCAGTCAGCGGCCCGGACGATGAACACATCCGAGCATTCCGTCGAACGCAGCAGCGGCAACGTATTCGCCGATCTCGATCTACCCGACGCTGATACCCACCTTATGAAGGCTGAGCTCGTGAGCCGAATTGACGACATCATCCGGAAGCGGACGGTCCAGGGACCGCGTTGGCGCCAACGACAACGGCGCGGCCGAGGCCCGGGTCCGGTCCGCCGTGCTGACCATCGCCCGCCTGCTCGGACGCCAGATCGCCCGCGAGCAGTTCGAGCGGCAGGTTTCGGCAAACGACAATGCGCCGGTCAAGGAGACCGGAGACCGACAGGAGCGATGACATGATCCGCGCCGCCCTCTACGCCCGCTACTCCTCGGACCTTCAGAGCGCGGCCTCGATCGAGGACCAGTTCCGGATCTGCCGCGACCACGCCGAGCGCGCGGGCTGGACAATCGTGGACACCTACCGCGACGCGGCGATCTCGGGCGACAGCATGATCCTGCGTCCCGGCATCCAGGCGCTGCTGGCGGATGCCCGCTCCGGCGCGTTCGACGTGGTGGTGGCAGAGGCGCTCGACCGGATGAGCCGGGACCAGGCCGACGTCTCGGCACTGTTCAAGCACCTGCAATTCGCACGGGTGATGATCGTCACCCTGGCGGAAGGCGAGGTCAACGAATTGCATGTCGGCCTCAAGGGCACGATGAACGCGCTCTTCCTGAAGGACCTCGCGGCGAAGACGCATCGCGGGCTGCGCGGCCGGGTGGAGAAGGGCCGCTCGGGCGGCGGGCTGTGCTACGGCTACGACGTCGTCACCACCTTCGATGCCGCCGGCGAGCCGGTGCGGGGCGAGCGCACGATCAACGAGGCCGAGGCCAATGTGGTGCGGCGGGTGTTCCGGGACTTCGCCTCGGGCGTCAGCCCGCGCACGATCGCGCGCCGGCTCAATGCAGAGGGCGTCGCCGGCCCGTCGGGCAAGCTCTGGACCGACTCCACCATCCGGGGCCAGGTGAAGCGCGGCACCGGGCTGATCAACAACGAGCTCTACATCGGGCGCCTGGTCTGGAACCGGCTGCGCTACGTCAAGAACCCGGAGACCGGCAAGCGGGTGTCGCGGATCAACCCGCGCGAGGAGTGGATCGTCACGGAGGTTCTCGAGCTCCGCATCGTCGACGACGAGCTTTGGCAGGCGGTGAAGCAGCGCCAGGAAGAACTCACCGCGCAATACGCCACCGTCATCGAGGCCACGCGCACGGCGCGCGCCAATCGCCTGAACGGAACCCACCGCCCCCGGCATCTTCTCTCCGGCCTCCTGGAGTGCGGCGCCTGCGGCGGTCCCTACGCCATGCGCGGGCAGGACCGCTACGGCTGCTCCAACCACGTGATGAACGGGAGCTGCTCGAACAGCCGGGGCATTCGCCGCACCGAACTGGAAGAGCGCGTCCTGGTCGGTCTCAGGGACCACCTGATGGCGCCCGAGGCGGCGGACGCGGCGGTGCGCGCCTGGGCGGAGGAGACCAACCGGCTCAACCGCGAGCGCTGCACGTCAAGCGAGGCGGAACGCAGGGAGCTGGCCGACGTCGAGAAGAACATCGAGGGGATCGTCGACGCCATCCAGGACGGCGCCTACAGCGCCGTGCTCAAGGAACGGCTGCACAAGCTTGAAGCGCGAAAGGCGGAGCTGACGAAACGTCTCGCGACGGTTCCTGCCGAGATCCCGGACATCCACCCGAACGTGGCCGGCGTCTATCGCCGCAAGGTGGCGCGTCTCGCGAAAGCCGAGAGCATCCGGTGGAGGCGGCGTACCATTGGGCATGATTTTGCCGGCGCCGGGTCAGGATCGGTTCTTGAAGCGCCAGCTCTCGTTGCCGGTCTCGATGATCTCGCAGTGGTGGGTGAGACGATCGAGCAGCGCCGTGGTCATCTTTGGGTCGCCGAAGACGGAGGGCCACTCGCCGAAGGCGAGGTTGGTTGTGATGATGACCGAGGTGCGTTCGTAGAGCCGGCTCATGAGGTGGCCGAGCACCTGCCGCGCTTCATCGACAGCTACAACGAGAGGCGCCTTCACTCGGCCCTCGCATACCTCGGCCCCAACCGCTTCGAGGAGAACCACTCCCGCACCCCGGTCAAATCCGCCGCATGAAACCGTCCCACCACAGGGGCCCACTCCATACTTCAGCGCACTGCTGTCGCAAGTTGCCCAATACCGCACTATGGTCCGGGGTCAACCCGCATTTCTCACTAGTGTCCTGATCGGGAAGTTTATTAGAATATGTTCATCGGTAGCATTGGAGGGCTGACCGGTGAGCAGAGCAGCGGTAGCGATCATCTTGTCGGGAGCGGAGCGGCGGGAGCTTGAAGGTTTGGCCCGGCGCCGGAAGACGGCCCAGGGACTGGCGCGGCGGGCCCGGATTGTCCTCGCTGCGGCGGATGGGCTGGAGAACAAGGCGATTGTCGAGCGGGTGGGGGCCGACGCGAACACGGTCGGCAAATGGCGC
>JAJEEP010000053.1 GCA_022820945.1 Alphaproteobacteria bacterium
ATATCGACCAACATTTTCGCCCGTCCTGTGGCACCACGTTTTTCGCAGCTTGCCACCGGGGCAGGATGGAAAAGCCCGGAAATCCGGGCTTTTTTCAATCCGAGAGCGTCAAATCAGCGGCCAAACTGTTGAAGATGAGTCAAGCGCAAGGCCGATGTCGCGCCCGACGACCGGTCGGACAGCCTACGAGTCTCCCGTTTCACCGCCGAGAGCTTTGGCGGGCGCCTCCGCGCCGGCTGAGGCTCCGGCCAAGCGCATCGATGGCTCGCAGAAACAGGGACGACTGCCCCCGTTCGCTGGAGGCAGCCGTCCCCCCTCGCTGGGCCCGCGTTCTGTCCTGGGCCCGGTCCCTCGTGTTCGTCTACGCGTGGAGCTCGATGTCTCTCGGAACCGAATGGGCCGATGTGCGATCCTGTAGCCCTCGGGTGCCTCGCTTCGCGAGCTAAGATCGATCGCTCTATCGTCTCCTCGGCTCGCCCCTGCCCCTAAAGTCAGGACGCCGACCTTGAGTTGCCTTCCTGCTCCACCTCTTGTGGCCGGGCCGCTTTCGATGACGCCTCCGAGCCACGCGGGTCACGGTGCCTCATTGCATGACAAGGGTCCAATACCGAATTCTCATGATTGGCATAAGGGCTCCTTATGCCCGAACAGCATTGATATGAAACGAAAATGTAGGATCGATGGGTGCCCGGCGCGCCGGTGGCGGGCGCCGCTCACTCCTCTCGCATCGAGCGGTGGAAGAGGTCCGTTACCGGCTTGACCAGATAGCTCATCACCGAGCGTTCGCCGGTGCGAATGTGGGCCTCGCCCGGCATGCCGGGGGTCGGCACCAAGTCCCCGGCAGCCCGGCCCGCGCCTGGTGATTCCGCCGTCTTCGCCCTGCCGGAGCCACGCGGTCCGTCGACCGCAAGCTCGACCTCGCACCAGGAGAGGCCGGGCGCGCGTTGCGGCGGGGGCGGGGCGAACGCAGAATGGACCGGGCAGGCCGCGGAAGGCCGCTAACAATGGGAGAGTGGGGAGCCCCTCATGGCAGGTACGATGATCGACATTCCCGTCGCCGGCGGCGGCGAGTTCAGGGGCTATCTGACGATGCCGGAGGCGGGCAGCGGACCGGGCCTCCTGATCGAGCAGGAGATCTTCGGGGTCAACGAGAGCCTGCGGGCCGTCGCCGACCTCTACGCCGAGGAGGGCTATGTCTGCCTCGTGCCCGATCTCTTCTGGCGGATGGAGCCAAGCGTCGACCTGGGCTACAGCGAGGCCGACTTCGCCAAGGCCTTCGGCTTCTACCAGCGCTTCGACGTGGACCAGGGCGTCGCAGATATCGGCGCGGCGGTGGACGCGTTGCGGGCGCGGCCGGAGTGCTCGGGCAAGGTCGCGGCCATGGGCTTCTGCCTCGGCGGCAAGCTCGCCTACCTCACCGCCGCCCGGCACGATGTCGATGCGGCGGTCTCGTTCTACGGCGTCGGCATCGAGGAGGCGCTGGACGAATCCGGCGGCATCGCCTGCCCGGTGCTCATGCACTTCGCGGGCGAGGACGCGTTCGTGCCGCAGACGGCGGTGGACGCCATATCGAAACACTTCGCCGACCGGCCGGAGGTGAGGATCCACGTCTATCCCGGCGTCGATCACGCCTTCTACAACCACGACCGCAGCGAGGTTTACCACCGGCCGTCGGCCATAGTCGCCCATTCGCGTACCATCGCCCTGCTGCGGGGTGCGGTCGGCCCCGCCTACGACCTCGAAGGGCTGTGGGAGCGTCACCTCGACTACGAGTTTGCGACGCGGGACACCGGCAAGACCATGGCCACCATGGTGGCCGAGCCCTACGTCAACCACATCCCGACCATGACCGGCGGCACCGGCTCCGACGCGCTCAGCCGCTTCTATACCGACCACTTCATCCCGAAGATGCCGAAGGACACGACGCTCACCCCGCTCTCGCGCACCGTGGGCGCCGACCGGGTGGTGGACGAGCTGATCTTCAGCTTCACCCACAACGAGGAGATCGACTGGATGCTCCCCGGCGTGGCCCCCACGGGCAAGAAGGTGAGCGTGCCGCTGGTGGCGATCGTCGCCTTCCGCGGCGACAGGCTGCACCACGAGCACATCTACTGGGATCAGGCCTCGGTGCTGGTGCAGATCGGCCTACTGGAGCCGGGAGGGCTTCCGGTCGGCGGCGTCGAGACCGCGCACAAGGCGGCCGACGAGACCCTGCCGTCCAATCGCCTGATCCCCGGCTGGTCGGACGACTAGAACGGGATCGTACCCGGTTGGCACAACGTCCCTGTCTCGCATGCGGTGCGGCCTGAAGAACCCCCACCTCACCCCGACCCTCTCCGCCCCCAGGGGCGGAGAGGGAGAACGGGCGGTGCCGTCTGCGTCTCCCCTCCGCCTTTGGGGGAGGGGGACAGGGGGAGGTGGGAGTCGTTCGGGCTGTCGTGAACTGGGGTGGTCGTTTGGTGCATCGGACCTCCGGTGTCCGATGGCGGCGAACGCTTGGGCCAGAGGCGCATGAGCACGCTCGGCGAACCCTTGGAGCGCGTCGAGGATGCGGCGCTGCTTATGGGCCGCGGCCGCTACATCGACGACATGCCGGTGGCGCCCGGCACGGGCCACGCCGCTATCCTGCGCTCGCCGCACGCCCATGCGCGCCTCGTCGAGATGGATACGGCGGCGGCAGAAGCGTTGCCGGGCGTGCATGCCGTAGTGACGGGCGAGGATGCGCGCGCCTGGTCGACGCCCTTCATCGTCAGCGTGCGCCAGCCGATGGAGCACTGGTGCATCGCCACGGACCGGGTCCGCTACGCCGGCGAACCGGTCGCCATCGTCGTGGCCGAGGACCGCTACCGCGCCGAGGACGCGCTCGCGCTCATCGACGTGCGCTACGAGCCGCTTGACGCCGTCGTCGATCTCGAGGCCACGCTCGGAGCCGACGCGCCGGTGCTGCACGAGGCGGTGGGCTCCAACCTCGTCAGCGAGCGCGCGTTCCGCTACGGCCAGCCGGAGGCGGCGTTCGAGGCGGCGGCGTACACGGTCGCGACCACGGTGCGCTATCCGCGCAATTCCTGCACGCCCATCGAGTGCCTCGGCCTGATCGCCGCCTACGACCCCGGCGAGGACGCCTACGACGTGCTCTCCCACTTCCAGGGGCCGCTCACGCTGCACCCGGTGATGGCGCGGGCGCTCAAGGTGCCGGGGCCGCGGCTCAGGCTGCGCTCGGTACCGGATTCGGGTGGCAGCTTCGGGGTGAAGCAGGCCGTCTTCCCGTACATCGTCGCGATGGCGCTGGCGGCGCGGAAGGCCGCACGTCCGGTCAAGTGGATCGAGGACCGGCTGGAGCATCTGCTGGCGGCCACCTCGGCGACCAACCGCATGACGCGGATCGAGGCGGCGGTTGAACCCGACGGCAGGGTCGCGGCGCTCCGCCTCGACCAGCTGGAGGACTGCGGCGCCTACCTGCGCGCGCCTGAGCCCGCGACGCTCTACCGCAACCACGGCAACCTCACGGGCCCCTATCGAATCGAACATCTCGCGGTGACCAACCGCGTGGTGGTGACCAAAAAGACGCCCACGGGGCTCAACCGGGGGTTTGGGGGGCCGCAGCTCTACTACGCGCTGGAGCGGCTGATGCAGCGGGTGGCTGTAACCCTCGGCCTCGATCCGCTCGACGTCATCCGGCGCAATCTGGTGCCGGCGGACGCCATGCCCTACCGGGCCGCCGCCGGCGCGGTGCTCGATGCCGGCGACTTTCCCGCCACCCTGGATCACGGCGCGCGCGAGGGAGCGCTCGACGCGCTGCATGCCAAGCGCGACGCAGCGCGGGCAGAGGGCAGGCTTTACGGCATCGGCTTCGCCGCGGCGGTGGAGTCCAGCATCTCCAACATGGGCTACATCACCACCGTGCTAAGCGCCGAAGAGCGGCGCAAGGCCGGGCCCAAGGACGGCGCGGTCTCCCACGCCACGGTCGCGGTGGACCCGCTCGGCGCCATCACCGTGACCGCCGATTCGATCCCGCAAGGGCAAGGCCACCGCACGGTGCTGGCACAGGTGGTGGGCGACGCATTGGGTCTCGCACCCGCGCACATCACGGTCGCGCTTGAACACGACACGCAACGGGATGCCTGGTCGATCGCCGCCGGCAACTACTCGAGCCGCTTCTCGGGGGCGGTCGCGGGCGCCGCGCACCTCGCGGCGATGCGCGTGCGCGAGCGCCTCGCGCGGATCGCGAGCCAGCAGCTCAACGCCCGGCCCGAGGACGTGCGTTTCGAGCAGGGGCGCATCTTCGCTGCCGGCAATCCCGGCAACGATCTCGACTTCCGCCGGGTGGCGTCGCTCGTCCACTGGTCCCCGGGCAGCCTGCCGGAGGGCGTGCCGCCGGCGCTGCGCGAGACCGTGCGCTGGACGCCGCCCCAACTCACCCCGCCGGACGACGACGACAGGATCAACAACTCGGCGGCGTACAGCTTCATCTTCGACTTCTGCGGAGTCGAAGTGGACCCCGCGACCGGCGCCACCACCATCGACCGATACGTCACCACCCATGACACCGGCCGCCGCCTCAACCCGGCGCTGGTGGACGGCCAGATTCGGGGCGCCTTCGCCCACGCCGTGGGCGCCGCGTTCTACGAGGAACTGGCCTACTCGGAGGACGGCAGTTTCCTCTCCGGCACCCTCGCCGACTACCTGGTGCCGACCGCCTGCGAGGTGCCGGAGCCGCGCATCCTGCACCGCGACACCCCGAGCCCGGTGACGCCGCTCGGCGCCAAAGGTGTGGGCGAGGGCAACTGCATGACCACGCCGGTCTGCCTCGCCAACGCCGTGGCGGACGCGCTGGGGGCGGAGAGCCTGGACCTGCCGCTCACACCCGCCCGTATCGGTGACTTGATCCACGGGCCGGAGAGCGAGCCGCCCGGTCCATGAAGCCCGCGCCTTTCGACTACCTGCGCGCCGATGACGAGGAGGAGGCCCTGGAGGCCCTTGCCGAGGCCGGGGACGACGCGCGGCTGCTCGCAGGCGGCCAGACCCTGATGCCGATGCTCAACATGCGGCTGGTGGAGCCGGCGGTGCTGATCGACATCTCCCGGCTGCCGAACCGCGCCGGGATCGACGACGAAGGCGAGGCCATCGAGGTCGGCGCGGCGGTGACCCAGGCCGATCTGGAGGGCTGGCCCGCGCTCGCCGAGCGCGCGCCGCTGCTGGCCCAGGCGCTGCCCCTGCTCGGCCATGTCCAGACCCGGAGCCGCGGGACGGTCTGCGGCTCCATCGCCTTCGCCGACCCGAGCGCGGAGCTGCCGCTGTGTCTTGCGACGCTGGGGGGCGAGGTGGTGTTGCGCTCGCGCGCGGGCACACGGACGCTGCCTGCCGCCGAGTTTCAGACCGGGATGCTGTCCACCGCGTGCCGCGAGGACGAGATGGTGGCGGCGGTGCGCTTCCCCACCGCCGAGCCGGGCGCGGGCTACGCCTTCACCGAGTTCGCGCGCCGGCACGGGGACTTCGCCGTCGTCGCCGTCACCGCCGTCGCGCGGACGAACGGGATCAGGATCGGTGTCGGCGGCGTGGCCGAGCGGCCGGTCGTCCAGGACTGGCCGCTCCTCGCCGGCGACGCGCTCGACGATGCGCTCAACGCACTGGCCTGGTCGCTGGACGCCGCCGACGATGCCCACGCCAGCGCCCGCTACCGGCGCGAGCTGGTGCGCCGCCTGGGCAAGCAGACGGTCACGGCGGCCTTGGAGGCGCGGCCATGAAGCGGCTCGGCGCGGAGAGCCGCCATCGGGTCGGCCTCACCCTCAACGGCCGCGAGGCCCAGGGCTGGGCCGAGCCCCGCATGCTGCTGAGCGACTTCCTGCGCCATGAGCTGGGCGCCACCGGCACCCATGTCGGCTGCGAGCACGGGGTCTGCGGCGCCTGCACGGTGCGCCTCGACGGCGCCCCGGCGCGCGCCTGCCTGACGCTCGCGGTGCAGGCCGACGGCCGGCGTGTGGACACGGTGGAGGGACTGGCGCCGGAGGGCGAACTGAACGACCTGCAGAAGGCGTTCCGCCGCCATCATGCGCTGCAATGCGGCTTCTGCACCGCTGGCATCCTGATGACCCTCGACGCCTGGCTCGAAAGCAATCCCGCTCCGGACGAAGGCGAGGTTCGGGCGCTGCTCAGCGGCCACCTCTGCCGCTGCACCGGCTACTCGGGGATCGTCGCCGCGGCGCTTGACGTTGCGGAGGCGCGGCGGCGCGAGGATGGCCCATGACCGACCTGGGCCGCGTGCTGATCGCGGCGGCGGAGCGGAACCCGCGCGCGCTCGCCGTCGTCGATGGCGAGAGGCGTTTCGATTATGCCGCTTGGCTCGACACGGCCGCGCGCCTTGCCGCGGGTCTGGGCAGTCTCGGGCTCGGGCGCGGCGACCGGCTCGCGGTCATCATGCAGAACCGGTGGGAGATGGCGGCGCTGCACTGGGCCTGCCAGCTTGCGGGCGTCGTCGCGGTGCCGCTGAACTGGCGGAGCAACGCGGGCGAGCTCGATTACTTTCTCGAGGATTCGGGCGGCGCGGCCCTGGCGTTCGATGTGTCAGCCGTGGGCGCCGTCGCGGGTTCCGCCCATGCGGCCCAGTTGCGCCGCATCGCGACCGGCGACGTGCCCGGCGGCACGGCCGAATTCGGTGACCTGCTGAGGGCGCCGGCGGAGGCCGCACCCCGCGCCAGCGAAGACGACTTCTCGCTCATGCTCTACACCTCCGGCACCACCGGGCGCGGCAAGGGCGTGCCGCGCACACACCGCGCCGAGCGCGCGGCGGCGCTGGCCCACATCGCGCAGAACTGCTATCGCGCGGGCGAGCGCACCCTGGGCGTGATGCCGCTCTACCACACCATGGGCGTGCGCTCGCTGCTCGCGATGCCGCCCGTGGGCGGCGTTTTCGTTTGCCAGCACCGCTTCGACAGGGACGAGGCGCTCCGGCTGATCGAGGCGGAGCGGGTCACCGCGCTCTACCTGGTGCCGACGCTCTACTACGACCTGCTGGGGAGTGCGGGCTTCGCCGGCGCCGATGTCTCCTCGGTGCGCAAGCTGGGCTTTGCCGGGGCACCGATGGCCGAGGGGCTGCTGCACCGGGTCGAAAGCGCCTTCCGGCCCGAGCTCTTCGTCAACCACTACGGCTCGTCGGAGATCTATACGTTCACCATCGACCAGAACGCGGCGGGCAAGCCGGGCTCGGCGGGCAAAGCCGGCATTAACCAGCGCATCCGCGTGGTGGAGATCGGCGCGGGCGACCCCGAGCGCACCGTCGCCGCCGGTATCGAGGGCGAGGTGATCGCGAGCCTCGAGAGCGAGGAAGCCTTCGCCGGCTACTGGCAGCGGCCGGACGCCAACGCGCGCGCGCTGAAGCAAGGCTGGTATTTCACCGGCGATGTCGGCTATTGCGACCGCGACGGCGATCTCTTCGTGACGGGGCGGGTCGACGACATGATCATCACCGGCGGCGAGAACGTGCTGCCCGCCGAGATCGAGAGCGTGCTCTCGGTCCATCCGGCGGTGGTGGAAGCAGCGGTGGCCGGGCTCGCGGACGAACGCTGGGGGCAGAAGGTCGCGGCCTTCGTGGTGCGGAGCGGCCCGGTAGATGCCGAGGCATTGGACGCCCACTGCCGCGCGTCGACACTGGCCGACTTCAAGCGGCCGCGGGAATACGTTTTCGTCCGCGCGATCCCAAAGTCGCCGGTGGGCAAGGTGCTGCGCCGTCTGCTGATCGCGGGCGAGTACGAGGAAGACGAAGAGTCGGGGGTCAGGAGAAGCGCGTGACGACAACAGGTTCTTTCGACAATCTCGACGGCTTCCGGGTCGAGGTCGACCGCGTGGCGGCGCGCGCCGACATCGTGCTCGACCGCCCGCCGCTCAACGTCGTGAGCATGCCGCAGCGGGACCAGCTTGCCGCCGTCTTCGCCGCGCTCGACACCGACGGGGACGTGCGCGTGATCGTGCTCAGGGCGCGGGGCAAGCACTTCTCCAGCGGCGGCGACATCCCCGGCTTCATGACGCGCTCGCCCGAGCAACTTGCGGTGCTGGCGCGCAATGTCGCCGCGCCCGAGCGCTGCCGCCAGCCGGTGATCGCGGCGATCCACGGCTACTGCTTCGGCGTCGCCTTCGAGCTGTCGCTGGCCTGCGACTTTCGCATCGTCACAGAGACCGCGCTGCTCGGCCTACCGGAGCAGCGTATCGGCATGATTCCGGGCTCGGGCGGCTCGGCCCGGCTGGCGCGGACGATCGGCATCGGGCGCACCAAGGACCTGGTGATGCGGGCACGGCGGCTGCCGGGCCCGGAGGCGCACGCGTGGGGCATCGCGCTCGACTGCGTGCCCGAAGACGGGCTTGCGACCGCGACCGACGCCCTGGTGGACGAACTCAAGGCCTTCTCGCCGCTGGCCCAGCGCACCGCGAAGAAGCTCCTCAACGAGGCGGAGGATGCGCCGCTCGGCTTGGCCATCGCCCTGGAAGGCGAGGCCTATGGTAGGCTGCGCTCATCGGCCGACTTCGCTGAAGGCGTGGCCTCCTTCACCGAGAAGCGCAAGCCGGCCTTCAAGGGAGAGTAGCGCTCGCATGGACGACGCTCCGCCCCCCGCAGCGACGGACGCGGATACGGACGTATCGGAGGGCTCGGTCGCGCCCGCCCGCCTGCCCCGCTTTCACCTGGATCCGGTGGGCGGCATCGCCGGCGACATGTTCGCCGCTGCGCTGCTCGACGCCCGGCCGGAGTTGGCCGACGGATTGTGGCGTGCGCTCGCGGGGCTCGGGCTGCCACCCTCGGTGGAGATCGCGACCGACCCGTACGGGGACGCGGCGCTCACCGGCATGCGCTTCAAGGTGACGACGCCCGAAGACGAGGGCCATGGCCACGTGCGGCTGGCGGATGTGCGCGCCCGGCTGGGCGCCGCCCGGATCGAGCCTGCCGTACGTGCGCGCGCGCTCGCGATCTTCACGCTGCTTGCCGAAGCCGAAGGCGCGGTGCACGGCGTGGACCCGGCGGAGGTCACCTTCCACGAGGTGGGCGCCTGGGATGCGACCGTCGATATCGTCGCGGCCGCCTATCTGATCGAGGCGCTGGGCCCCGCCCGCTGGTCGTGCGGCGCCATCCCCCTCGGCTCGGGCCGGGTGCGCTGCGCCCACGGCCTGCTGCCCGTACCGGCCCCGGCGGTGGTTCATCTTCTGCGGGGGCTCGCGACCCACGACGACGGCATCGAGGGCGAGCGGGTCACGCCCACGGGCGCGGCCATCCTGGCTCATCTTGCGCCGGCCCAAGTGGCGTCCGGGAAGCCGGAAACGCTGGTGGGAGTCGGCACCGGCTTCGGCAGCCGGGTTTTGCCGGGTCTCAGCAACGTGCTGCGTGTGCTGGAATTCGCGCCCGTTGCGCCGGCCGCCGAGCAGGAACGAGTCGCGGTGCTGCGCTTCGAGATCGACGATCAGACGCCGGAGGACCTGGCGCTCGGCCTCGACCACCTGCGGGCGCGGCCGGGCATCCTCGATGTCCTGCAGTGGCCGGCTTACGGCAAGAAGGGCCGCCTGGTGGCTGCAATTCAGGTGCTTGCCGAGGCGGACGCGCTCGACGGCGCGCTTGCGGTGGTCTTCGACGAGACCACCACGCTCGGCGTGCGCTGGTCCAAAGTCGCCCGCAGCGCGCTCGCGCGGGACACGGCCTTGCACAGCGACGCGCTCGGCACGGTCCGGGTGAAGCGCGCGCGCCGGCCGGCAGGCACCGTGACCGCCAAGGCGGAGCTCGACGACCTCGCGGGCAGCGCCGGCCACGCGGTGCGCGAAGAGCGCAGGCGCGACGCGGAAGCGGCGGCGCTTGGGCGGGGCAGGAATGGCTGAGCGGGCGCCGCCCGGCGTCGACGCGGTGGGCGCGGTACTCGATGGCATCGGCCGGGCCGCGGTCGCAGTCAGCGGCGGCGTGGACAGCATGACGCTGGCGCTGCTCGCCGGCCGCCGCCTGGGCGCGGAGAGCGCGATGTTCCATGCGGTCTCGCCTGCGGTACCGCCGGAGGCGACCGAGCGGGTGCGCGCCTTCGCCGCGCGGGAGGGCTGGCGGCTCACGGTTCTCGATGCCGGCGAGTTCGCCGACCCCGCCTACCGCGCCAACCCGGACAACCGCTGCTTCTACTGCAAGACGAACCTCTACGGTGCGCTCGCCGCGCGGACTGACGCCACGCTGCTCTCGGGCACGAACCTGGACGACCTGGGCGACTGGCGGCCGGGGCTCAAGGCCGCCGAGGAACACGGCGTGCGTCATCCATTCGTCGAGGTGGGCATCGACAAGGCGGGAGTCCGCGCCATCGCCGCGGACCTGGGCTTCGACGACCTGTCGCGGTTGCCGGCGGCGCCCTGCCTTTCCAGCCGCATCGAGACAGGGCTTCGCGTGGAGGCCGACGATCTCGCCTCGATCCACGCCGCCGAGCGCTACCTGTCACGACAGCTGCGACAGCTGGAGCCCGAGACAGTGCGCTGCCGCAAGCGCAAGGCCGGCATCGTGATCGAGCTCGACGCGCCGACCCTCGCCGCGCTGAGCGAGAACCGGCGGGCTGCGCTCGGCGACACCGTCGCCGGCATGTTCGCCGCGGGCGACGACGCCCGGCCGGTCAGCTTCGCGCCCTACCGGGTGGGCAGCGCCTTCCTGAGGCCCGCGCACCCGGCGTGAGCACGCCCACCGCCATCACCCTCGATCTCGAACGCCGCGCGCGCATCGGCATCGAGGAAGCCGTGCTCTGTGCGGGCAAGACGCCGGCACAGCTGGCGGACATCCTCGCGCGGGCGGAGGAGGCGGAGCGGAGCCTGCTGCTGACCCGCCTCGACGCGGCCCAGCGGGACGCCCTGCCTGCGGCGCTGGTCGAGCGCATCGACTACGAGGCGCTGTCGCGCACCGGGGTCTTCGGCACGGTCGCGGCACCTGCTGGCGAGGCGCGGGTCGCGATCGTCTCGGCCGGGACCTCGGACCAGCCGGTGTGCCGCGAGGCCGCCCGCACCCTCGCCTATCACGGCCACGTTTCGGCGGAGATCGGCGACGTGGGGGTCGCGGGCCTCTGGCGGCTGATGGACCGGATCGACGAGATCCGCGCCTTCCCCATCGTCATCGTCGCCGCCGGCATGGACGCCGCGCTGCCTTCGGTCGTGGGCGGGCTCGTGCCGGGCCTGGTGATCGCGGTGCCGACCTCCACTGGCTACGGCGTCGCCGAGGGCGGATCCACGGCGATGGCGGCCATGCTCGCCTCCTGCGCGCCGGGTGTGACGGTGGTCAACATCGACAACGGCTACGGCGCCGCCTGCGCCGCGCTGCGGGCGCTGCCTTTACTCGCTCCGTAGATCTAACCCGCGAGGGCGCGGGCGGCGGCAGTGCGCTCGTGCAGCCCGCGCAGTGCGCGTAGCTCGTCGGCTGTCGGTGCCGGGGTCACGGATAGGCCGTCGGCGACTTCGAGGGGCCAGCCGGTGGCGGCCACCACATCGTCGAGCGCGACGCCCGGATGGGTGTGGGTAAGAACCAGCTCGCGGCTCTCGGGATGGGGTTCGAGCACGCCGAGATCGGTGATGACGGTGCTGGGCCCGCGGCCGGGGAGGCCGGAGCGCTCGCGCCAGTCGCCGCCGGTCAGGTGGCCGGCCGAGGTCACGAACTCCACCTTGTCCACGAAGCCGCGCTTCGACTGGCGCATGATGACGAAGACTTCGCCGGCGAGCCCCGCGATCTCCGGCGCGCCGCCGGCGCCGGGCAGACGAACCTTCGGCGCCGCGTAATCGCCGATGACGGTGGTGTTGATGTTGCCGAAACGGTCGATCTGCGCCGCACCGAGGAAGCCCACCGTGATGCGCCCGCCCTGCAGCCAGTATCGGAAGATCTCGGCGGTCGAGACCACGAAGTCGGCGGTCTCGGCGAGCTCGCTGTCGCCGATGGAGAGCGGCAGAACGGCGGGCTTGGCGCCGACGGTGCCGGACTCGTAGATCAGCACCGCGTCCGGCGCGTGGGTGGAGCGGGCGAGGTTGGCGGCGGCGCTCGGCAGGCCGATGCCGACAAAGCACACCGTGCCGTTGTCGATGAGCCGCGCCGCGGCGACGGTCATCATCTCGTCTGCGGAGAAGGGTTGCTCGGTCATGGGCGCCGTCATAGCCGGAACCACCCGGTTCTTGAAAGGGCGAACCGGAGCGAGCGCAGTGCCGCCCTTGCCCGCGCCCGGTCGTTACGATAGGGAGACGACCGAGCGGCGAGAGCGGCGCGCCGCGCACGGGGGACGAGGGGCGGTGGCGCTGCTCACGGTCGAAAACCTGACCAAGATCTTCACGGTCGGCAAGGACGAGGACCTGATCGCGGTCAACAACGTCTCGTTCACGCTGGAGCGTGGCGAGACGCTGGGCCTGGTCGGCGAGAGCGGCTCGGGCAAGACCACGGTCGGCCGCTGCGTGCTCCGCCTGATCGAGCCGACCGAGGGGCGCATCGCGCTCGGCGACCAGGAGATCAGCGAGCTCGACCCGGCAGGGCTCAGGGCGCTCCGTGCGCGGATGCAGCTGGTCTTCCAGGACCCCTTCGGCTCGCTCAACCCCAGGCTCACGGTATACCAGACGGTGGACGAGCCGCTCGCGCTGCACGGCGTGGCGCGCGCCGAGCGCAGGCCTCGCGTGGCCGCGATGCTGGAGCGCGTGGGCCTCTCCGCCGACGTCTTCAACTACTATCCGGCGGACCTCACCGCGAGCGAGCAGCAGAGGGTGGGGATCGCGCGCGCGCTGGTCACCGAGCCCGAGTTCGTGGTGCTGGACGAGCCGACCTCCATGCTCGACCCCTCGGCACGGGCGGAGATTCTGGACCTGCTCAAGGCGATCCAGAACGAGACCGAGACCGCCTACATCTTCATCTCCCACGACCTGACCTCGGTCGCGAAGATCAGCCACCGCATCGCGATCATGTACCTCGGCCATATCGTCGAGCACGCGCCGACCGAGATCATCATGGAGAGCCAGCGACACCCGTACAGCCGCGCCCTGCTCTCCGCCGTCCTGTTTCCGGACCCGCACCGCCGGCCGGACCCCTACGTGATCGAGGGCGAGATCCCGACGGCGATCAACCCGAAGCCGGAGTGCCCGCTCTACGGCCGCTGCCCGATCCGCGAGGACGCCTGCCGCGAGGCGGTGCCGCCGCTGGTGGAGGTGGAGGCGGTGCACTACTCTGCCTGCCGGCGCTGGGACGACGTGGCGGCCTCGATGGCGGACGCGCGCGGTGCTGCGTAGCGCATCGTCGCGCCTGATTCGCGGGCCTGGTGCCGGATTTTGCTCTAGGCAAAATTTGAACGAGCGCTTGTTTCAATTTTCTTCTAATATCCGGCCGCGTGCCGCGACGCGCGCACCCGCGCGCGCGGGCCGACCCTGCGGCGCAGAGGGAGACTGAGGAGAGACGACATGACCTTGGGTGACATCACAAGACGCGGCCTCGCGGTCGCGGCCACGGCAGCGCTCGCCGCGCTGGTGGCAGCGGCGCCGCCGAAGCCGGCCGCCGCAAATCAGGACACGATGGTGATCGCCATCGGCGCCCTGCCGCAGGGCATCGACCTCGACAAGCACGTGAGCCCGCAGACCTGGAGCATGGGCGCGCAGGTGTTCGAGGACGGGATGAACTGGGAGTCGATCGACTTCCCCTTCTCGACCGGCGATGCCTGGGACCCCTCCACCATTCCGGGCTTCATGTATCCCGACTACATGGGCCAGAAGACCCTGGTGCCGGGTATCATCGAGAAGTGCGAGATGGAGCCGTACGGCCTGCGCGCCGTCTATCACCTGCGCAAGGGCGTGATCTCGCCCTGGGGCAACGAGTTCACCGCCGACGACGTGCTGTGGCGGATCGAGCGCGGCAAGGCCACGCAAGCGATCAACAACTTCCTCGAGTTCCTGCTCAGCATGCCGGGCCAGACCATCGACCCGCCCGAGAGCGGCGGCTACGCAAAGATCGACGATTATACCGTCGAGCTCACTTCGTCCCGGCCCATGCCGCTCGCCTGCAAGGGGCTGACCAACTACTACAACGCCTGGCTCGACTCCACCGAGATCATGAGCCACGCCACGGAGGAAGACCCCTGGGGCGACAAGTGGGTGGCGACCAACGGCGGCGGCTTCGGCGGCTACCGGGTGACCGAGTGGACCGCCGGCAAGCGGGTCGTCATGGAAGCCAACGAGAACTACTGGCGCGGTGCGCCGGAGATCAAGCGCATCATCTATCTGGTGGTGCCGGAATCGGCCAACCGGGTGGCGCTGCTCAAGCAGGGCAAGGTGCACATGGCCGAGGGACTGTCGCCGGACGAGATCGTGGCGCTCGCTGACGATCCGAACGCCCGCGGCGTCGCAGTACGCGGCAACCAGTCCATGTGGATGATGATCAACAACACGCTGCCGCCCTACGACAACGTGAAGGTGCGCCAGGCGATGAATCACCTCATCAACCAGGAGGCGATCATCCGCGACATCTACCACGGCATGATGAACGCCTGGCAGGGCGTGATGCCGAGCACCTATCCGGGCTACGAGCAGCACATGAAGTACGATTTCAACCCGGAGAAGGCCAAGGCGCTCCTCGCCGAGGCAGGCTACCCGGACGGCTTCGATGCGGAGCTTTCGTTCGACGCGGCCGTGGCGGCGATGGAATCGATCGGCGTCCTGCTGCAGAGCGACTTCAAGAAGGCCGGCATCAACCTCTCGCTGAGGAAGCTGCCGACCGCCGCGAACTCGGACAACGTGATGAGCAAGCAGGGCTCGCTCGCGCTCTGGACGGACATGCCGATTCAGCCGGACATCAACTACGCGCTGAAGCTGGTGTGGCCGACCAACGCGCTGGTCAACTACCACAACTTCTCCGACCCGCTGGTCGACCAGGTGCTGCAGGACGGCCAGGGCGTGGTGGATGCGGAGGCGCGCATCGCAGCGCACGCCGGCATCCAGGAGCACATCCACGACCAGGCGCCGCTCGGCTGGATCGGCGAGCACTATTTTGCCGTCGGCCTCTCGCGCAAGGTCAGCAACTTCCGCTGGTACACGACGCAGTACTACCACGTGGCGGAAATGAGCATCGCCGACTGACGGCGAGACTGTAGAGAGCGTCCCTTTGGACGAGCGCCGATGAAGGCGTCCGGCCGGGGCGGCGGGTTCCCCCCGCCGCCCCGGCTTTCGTACCGGCCCTTGCTCCCGGCGGCGCGTGACGCGTCCGCCGGGCGCGGCGGCGCGGGCTAGGCGGGCGCGGCCATGCGTCTCGCGCTCTATATCGGGCGACGATTTCTTTTCCTGATTCCCCAGGTCTTTCTGATCTCGTTCATCACCTTCGTGCTGGTGCGCCTGCTGCCGGGCGACCCCGCGCGGCTCTCGCTAGGCCCGCTCGCGCCCGAATCCTCGGTCGAGGCGCTGCGCGCGAAGATGTACCTCGACCGTCCGATCCCCGAGCAATACGTGATCTGGCTGGAGAATGCCTTTCAGGGCGATCTCGGCGAGTCCTGGGTCAACAACACCGAGGTGATCGACGATCTGGTTCACCGCATTCCGGTGACCCTGGAGCTGATCTTTCTCGCGCTGCTCGTCGTCTTCGTGGTGCTGGTTCCGCTCGCGATCATCACCGCAAGCCGCACCCGCAACTGGATCGTGCGGATCTTCCAGAACGTCACCTTCGGCTACGGCATGCTCGCCGGCGCGCTGCCGGACTTCCTGCTCGGCCTGGTGCTGATCTTCTTCCTGTTCGCGGGTGCCGCGGGGCTGATGCCGGCGGAAATTCTGCCGGGGCCGGAGGGGCGGCTCGGCATCCTCGACTTCGAGCCGCCCTTCGTGACCGGCTCGATCCTGATCGACTCGCTGATCGCGGGCGACATGGAGATCTTCTGGTCGGGCTTCATGCACCTGATCATGCCGGTCTTCACCCTCGCCTTCGTCTACGGCGCGCCGATCTTCAAGATGCTGCGCAGCCAGATGGAAGGCGCGCTCAAGGCCGACTACACGACCTATGCGGAGGCCGTGGGCCTCGCGCCCCGGATCGTGCTCACGCGCGCCGCGCGGGTCGCCGCCGGCCCGACGCTGGTGATCACGGGCGTGGTGGTGATGTTCCTGCTGGGCGGCGCGGTGCTGGTCGAGCGGGTGTTCAACTATGTCGGCCTCGGCCAGTACGCGATCAACGGCATCGTCACCGCCGACTACGCGCCGATCCAGGGCTTCGTCTGCTTCGCCGCGATCTTCACGATGCTGGTCTATCTCGCCGTGGACCTGATCCACTTCGCGATGGACCCCCGCATCAAGATCGGCGGAACCCAGGCCTAGGGCGGGTCACGGAACCGACGATGAACAGGACCTGCATCCCCCTCACGTCATGGCCGGGCTCGTCCCGGCCATCCACGGCGACATCCCGCTCTCGCCCGGCGCAAGTGGATGCCCGGATCAAGTCCGGGCATGACGATGAGAGGGCAACGGTCCTCTTATGCCTTCGCGGGGCGGGACTTTAGGGGTCGCGCGCGATGGTCTGGCTCCGCATCAGGCGCACGCTCAGGGCGCTGCCGAAGTGGCAGCTTGCCGTGCTGGCGATGTTCTTCGGGTGGATCTTCCTCACCATCTTCGGCCCCTATCTCGCGCCCTTCCCCACCGAGGTTGCCGAACCAACCACGCGCCTGCTGCCGCCGAGCGGCACGTATCCCTTCGGCACCGACGAGAACGGGATCGACATCTTCTCTCGCGTGCTGGCGGCACCCCGCACCGATGTGGTGATCGGCGTCGTCGCCACCGCGCTCTCGGTCGTGATCGGCACGCCGCTCGGCGTCATCGTCGCGCTCTACGAGAGCCGGGGCGGCGCGGGCTCCACCGCCTTCGCCGAGACCTTCATGCGGCTGCTGGAGGTGATCCAGTCCTTCCCCGTGTTCGTCTTCGCGATGGTGCTGGTCGCGGTCTTCGGCGGCAGCGTCACCAACATCATCATCGCCATCGCGTTCGTTAACACGCCGGTCTTCGTGCGCATCGTGCGCTCGGACGTGCTCTCGCTGGTGCAGCGCCCGTTCTCCGAGGCGGCGCGTGCCGTGGGCAACCGAGAGGTGCGCATCGGCTTCCGCCACGTGCTGCCCAACGCTCTGCCCACGGTGATCGTGCAGGTCTCGGTCACGGTGGGCTTCGCCATTCTGCTCACGGCGGGGCTGAGCTTCGTCGGTGCCGGCGTCAAGCCGCCGACGCCGGAGCTCGGCGCGATGATCGCCTCGGGCGCCAAGTACCTGGAGATCGGGCAGTGGTGGGCCGCGTTCTTCCCCGGCATCGCGCTCGGCCTGATCGTCTTCTCCTTCGGCATCTTCGGCGAGATCATGACGCAGGTGATGGAGCCGCGCGCGGTGAGGCGGGACACCGACCGCCGCCGCGAGCACGCGCTGGAGACGGGCGGCGACGAGCCCGAGGTGCCAGACGCGCCCACCGTCACCCTCTCGCACATGACCGAGCCGGTGCTCACGGTCGAGCATCTGGGCGTCGCAGCCGTCGACTCGCGCCAGCCGCTGCTGAGCGAAATCCATCTCGCGCTGGAGGCGGGCCACAGCATGGGGATCGTGGGCGAATCGGGCTCGGGCAAGTCGGTGCTAGTGAAGGCGCTGCTGCAACTGCTGCCGCCGGAGCTCGCCGTCACCTCGGGCTCGGTGCGCTACCTCGACCACGACCTGCTGACCATGAGCAAGGGCTCGATGCGGGCGATGCGCACGACGCAGATCGCGGCGATCCTGCCCAATGCGAAGTCGCAGCTGAACCCGCTCACCAACGTCGGCGACATGCTGCGCAGCGCGCTGCAGGCGCACGAGAAGATCGGCGCGAAGGACGCCGAGGCGCGCTCGATCGAGCTGCTGGAGATGGTGGGCATCGTCGATCCGGCGCAGCGGCTGAGCGCCTTCCCCCACGAGCTGAGCGGCGGCATGGCCCAGCGCGTCTGCCTCGCCATGGCGCTGATGTACCACCCCAAGCTGCTGATCGCGGACGAGCCGACGGCGGGGCTCGACGTGACCATCCAGCGCCAAGTGCTCGACCTCACCCGCACGCTGGCCGAGGAAGCCGGCACGGCGCGGCTCATCATCACCGGCGATCTCGGTATCGCCGCGCACTACTGCGACACGGTGGCGGTGATGCAGGCAGGCCGGATCGTCGAGATCGACGAGACCGAGCGCCTGTTCGACGCGCCCCGCCATCCCTATACCCAGCACCTGCTGGACTGCGTCCGGGTGTAAGTGCGCGGAGACAGCAGCGAGACGACAGGCGATGCAAACGAGACGACCATGACGAGGCATGTGGAGATCGCGGGAGGCGGGTTCACCGGGCTCGCCCTGGGTACGGCGCTCGCGCAGGCCGGCTGGACCGCGCGGGTGCACGAGCGCACGGAGGAGATCCGCGCCTTCGGCGCCGGCATCTGGATCTGGGACAACGGCGTCCGCGTGCTCAAGGCCATCGGCGCGGCCGACGATGCGCTGGAGGGCTGCACGGAGGCGCCGACCTACATCAGCCGCGACGCGAAGGGCCGCTATATCGACGAGGTGCCGTTTGCGCCGATCACCAGCACCGATCGGTCGCGCATGTTCTGCATCACCCGCCAGCAGCTCCTGGCCGCGATCCTGGGTGCGGCCCAACGCGCGGGCGTCGAGATCGTCACCAGCTCGCAGGCGACCGGCGCGAAGCCTGAGGGCGTGCTCATCACCGAGGGCGGGCGCGAGTGGCCGGCGGACCTGGTCATCGGCGCAGACGGCATCAACTCCAACGTGCGGGACTCGCTGGGGCTATTGAAGAGCCGCAAGCCGCACGTGGACGGCGCCATCCGCGTGCTCGTGCCTCACGAGCCGGGCTACGCCGACACCGAGGAGGGCCGCACCATCCGCGAGTGGTGGAACGGTTACAGGCGAGTGCTCTACACGCCCTGCAACCGCGACGTGTTCTACTTCTGCTTCACCATGCTCGCGCGGGACAAGGAGGCCGCCCAGATTCCCCTGCCGCGGGCGGTGTGGTCCGAAGCCTTCCCGCACATCGCATCGATGATCGGCCGGGTGCCGGACGAAGGGCGCTACGACCGCTTCGAGACCATCAAGCTCAAGGCCTGGAGCAAGGGCCGGGTGGCGATCGTGGGCGATTCGGCTCACGCCATGTCGCCGGGGCTCGGCCAGGGCTGCGGCACGGCGATCTCGAACGCCCTCTCGCTCGCCAACATGCTGCAGGAATCCGACAACATCGAGCGGGTGCTCGCGCGCTGGGAGGCTCGCCAGCGGCCGATCTCGGAGCACACGCAGCTCTGGTCGACGATCACGTGGCCGCTCACGCTCTGGCCCCACTGGGCGGCGAAGCTCTATTTCAACATGCCGATCCTGCACCCCTGGGTGCTGAAGCAGAGGCGCAAGCCCTCGGAATTCCACGCCTACGGCACCGAGACGCAGGTGCGCTGGATGCCGCCTCACATGCGGGCTGAGACGGAAGCAGAGGCGGCCGCGTAGCTGGCGCTCGGCGCGGGGACAGCATGGCGCGACACGCGGAGATCGCGGGCGGCGGCTTCACCGGGCTCACCATGGGCGCGGCGCTCGCCCAGGCAGGCTGGACCGTGCGCGTGCACGAGCGCACACCGGAGATCCGCGCCTTCGGCGCCGGCATCTGGATCTGGGACAACGGCGTGCGTGTGCTCAAGGCCATCGGCGCGGCGGACGACGCGCTGGAAGGCTGCACCGAGGCACCGACCTACATCAGCTGGGACGCCAAGGGCCGCTACATCGACGAGGTGCCGTTCGCCCCCATCACCAGCACCGACCGCTCGCGCATGTTCTGCATCACCCGCCAGCAGCTGCTGAGCGCCATCCTGGGCGCGGCGGAGCGCGCGGGCGTCGAGATCGTCACGGCCTCCACCGCGAAGGCCGCGCGGTCCGAGGGCGTGCTCATCACCGAGGACGGGCGCGAGTGGCCGGCGGACCTGGTCATCGGCGCCGACGGCATCAACTCCAAGGTGCGGGATTCGCTCGGCCTGTTGAAGAGCCGCAAGCCCCATGTGGACGGGGCCATCCGCGTGCTCGTGCCGCACGAGCCGGGCTACGCGGACACCGAGGAGGGCCGCACCATCCGCGAGTGGTGGAACGGCTATCGCCGGGTGCTCTACACGCCGTGCACGCGGGAGGTCTTCTACCTGGCCTTCATCATGCTCGCGCGCGATACGGAGGCGTCACGGCTGCCCTTGCCGAAGAGGCTCTGGACCGAGGCTTTCCCGCACCTCGAATCGATGATCGACCGGGTGCCGGACGAAGGCCGCTACGACCAGTTCGAGACGATCAAGCTCAAGGCCTGGAGCGCAGGCCGGGTGGCGATCGTAGGCGATTCGGCACACGCCATGTCACCGGGGCTCGGCCAGGGCTGCGGCACGGCGATCTCGAATGCGCTCTCGCTCGCCAACATGCTGCAGGAATCCGACGACATCGACCGGGCGCTCGCGCGCTGGGAGGCGCGGCAACGGCCGATCTCGGAGCACACCCAGCTCTGGTCGACGATTACGTGGCCGCTCATCCTCTGGCCGCACTGGGCGGCGCGCATCTACTACAACATGCCGATCCTGCACCCCTGGATGCTTAAGCAGAGGCGCAAGCCGTCGGAGTTCTTCGCCTACGGCACCGAGACGCAAGCGCGCTGGATGCCGCCTTCCCTTCGCAAAGAGGCCGAGACGGCGGCGTAGGTCGCTCTGCTAGACTCACCGAACCAGCGTGGTCGCAATCGGAAGGAGCATCGGCACATGAGCGACGACGACAGCGATCGTGTGGGGGCCATGCTGAACCCGCCGCACCTGGGCGAACTGATCCGCGAGAGCATGGGCGAGGTCGGCTGGAACGTCACCGAGACCGCGGGGCGCCTGGGATGCGAGCGCGGCACGCTGTCGCGGCTGCTCAACGGCAAGGCCGGCGTGTCGGCCGCCATGGCGCTGGCACTGGAAGATATCGGCTGGGGCACCGCCGAGCACTGGATGCGGATGCAGGCGAGCTACGAGCTGGCGCAAGCGCGCCGGGAGCGCGCATCTGCTGCTCATAGTGCTGCGAGCGGAGCCGCCTGACTCCACCGCGCGCCAGGGCGCAAGCGTCAGATGTGGCGGCGGGCGCGGTCGACGCAGGCGAGTGCGGCCATGTCGAGGATGGCGTCGGTATCGATTCGGTGCTTGGCGTAGAGCGCCGGGATGTCGCCGGATTCGCCGAAGCCGGTGACGCCGAGCGGGTAGGCGCGGTGGCCGGCGACGGTGCCGAGCCAGGAGAGCGCCGCCGGGTGGCCGTCCAGCACGGTGACGAGCGCCGCATCGGGCGGCAGGCGGCCGAGCAGCGCCTCGGCGTGGGTCGGCGGCACCGCCTCGCCCCGCGTGCGGGCCTGGGATGCCGCAATCAGGTCGCCATAGAGGCGGTCTCCGGACGTGACGGCGAGCAGGCCGATGCCCGGTATCTCGTCGGCCAGTGCTGCGTGGGCCTCCTGCGCCTCGGGCGCGATGGCGCCGGAAAAGACCAGCGCCAACGGGGTGCCCGGCGCCGGTTCCGCCAGCCAGTAGCCGCCCGCCAGAATGTCGTGCCGCAGCGCGGCGTCGATCTCGCGCTCGGGCTGGTCGATGGTGCGGGTGGAGAGGCGGCAGTAGAGGGCGCCGCCCTCCGGCTCCTGCAGGTGGCCGAAGCCCCACAGCATGATCTCGGCAACCTCGTCGGCGAACGCGGGCTCGAAGGAGATGAGCCCGGGCTGGCCCATGCCGAGCAGCGGCGTGCCGACCGACTGGTGCGCGCCGCCTTCGGGCGCCAGCGTGATGCCGGACGGCGTGCCGGCCAGCAGGAAGCGCGCGTCCTGGTAGCAGGCGTAGGTGAGCGCATCGAGGCCGCGCGCGATGAAGGGGTCGTAGACCGTGCCCACAGGCAGGAGCCGGGCGCCGAAGAAGTCGTCGCTCAACCCGAGTGCGGCCAGCAGCAGGAAGAGGTTGTTCTCCGCGATGCCGAGCTCGATGTGCTGGCCGTTCCGGCTGAGCGACCACTTCTGCATCGAGACCACCTTCTCGGAGCGGAAGACATCCTCCCGATCGGCGCGGTCGAAGATGCCGCGCTGGTTCACCCAGCCGCCGAGATTGGTGGAGACCGTGACATCGGGCGAGGTGGTGACGATGCGCTCGGCGAGCGGGCTCTCGCCCTTGCCGAGCTCGTTGAGGATGCGGCCGAAGGCTTCCTGCGTGGACATGCGGGCGCCAGGGCGGAGGGGCAGCGCATCGGGCAGCGGCACGGCCGGTGCCGAATGCCGGCCCGGCTTGCGGTTGAAAGGCGCCGCCCCGATGAACTGCTCCAGGGTCCCCTCGTCGAGCCCGAGGCCGGCGAAGCGCGACCACTCGGCGCCTTCGTCCACGTGCATCGCGGCCCGGAAGTCGGCCATCTGCTCCTCGTTCATGATGCCGGCGTGATTGTCCTTGTGGCCGGCGAAGGGCAGGCCGAAACCCTTGATCGTGTAGGCGATGAAGCAGTGGGGAACGTCGGAATCGACCTCGCGCAGCGCCTCCAGCACCGCCTCCATGTCGTGGCCCGCGAGGTTGGTCATCAGGTCCTGAAGGCCGTCGTCGTCATAGTCCGCGAGCAGCGCCTTCATGCCCGCGACGTGACCGATGTCCTGCGTGAGCCGTTCGCGCCAGGCGGTACCGCCCTTGAAGGTGAGCGCGCAGTAGAGCTCATTGGGGCAGTCGTCGATCCACTGCCGGAGCGCCTCGCCGCCGGGCTTGGCGAAGGCGGCCTGCTGGCGGCGGCCGTACTTCATGATCACCACCTTCCAGCCGACCGCCTGGAAGAAGTCCTTGATCTTCTGGAACAATCGGTCGGAAACCACACGGTCGAGGCTCTGGCGGTTATAGTCGATGATCCACCAGAGGTTACGGACATCGTGCTTCCAGCCCTCCAGCAACGCCTCGAAGACGTTGCCCTCGTCGAGCTCGGCATCGCCCATGACGGCGATCATGCGGCCGGGCGGGTGCTGATCGGGCGCGAGCTTGTGGAAACGCACGTAGTCCTGGACCATGGAGGCGAACAGCGTCATGCCCACCCCGAGCCCGACCGAGCCGGTGGAGATGTCCACGTCGTCGCTGTCTTTGGTGCGCGACGGGTAGCTCTGGGCGCCGCCGAGGGCCCGGAAGTCTTCGAGCTTCTCGCGGGTCTGATTGCCGAAGAGGTACTGGATCGCGTGGAACACCGGGCTCGCGTGGGGCTTCACGGCGACCCGGTCGTCAGGCCCGAGCACGTCGAAGTAGAGCGCCGTCATCAGCGTCGCCACCGAGGCGCAGGAGGCCTGGTGGCCGCCCACCTTCAGCCCGTCGCGCACGGGGCGCAGATGGTTGGCGTTATGGACCATCCACGACGACAGCCACAGCACCTTGCGCTCGAGCGCGTTCAGGCAGGCGAGCGTCTCCGGTGCGACGACCGGCCGGTTCACGAGTTGGCTCATGGTGCCTCCTGTGCGCCGAGTCTACCGCAGACGCGCCGATGCGGCCATTGCGGCGCCAAACCATTGATTCGATGAACAAATCTCGGCGAGACGACGACGCGGCGGCGCGCGAGGCCGCCGCGATCACGCTGGCGGAATACGACGGCATGGCGGAGGCGTACCGCCACGGCACCGCCGATCACGACGTGAGCCAGAACATCGCTGCCCTGCTCGACGCCATCGAGGGCGAAGCGCCTCACGCGATTCTCGATCTCGGCTGCGGGCCGGGCCGCGACCTGCGCGCCTTTACCGCGCTGGGGCACGAGGCCGTGGGCCTGGACGGCGCGGCCGAGCTGGTTGCGCTGGCGCGTGCCGAGACCGACTGCACGGTGCTGCTCCAGGACTTCCTCGCCCTCGACCTGCCGGTCGCGCGCTTCGACGGGATCTTCGCCAACGCCTCGCTCTTCCACGTGCCGAGCAGCCAGATCGCGCGCGTGCTCGGCGAGCTTGCGGCGGCGCTGAAGCCGGGGGGCGTGCTGTTCTGCTCGAATCCGCGCGGCGACAATCAGGAAGGCTGGGTCGGCGGCCGCTACGGCTGCTTCTGGGACCTCGCGACCTGGCGCGCCCTCGTCACCGGCGCGGGCTTCGCCGAGTTGCACCACTACTACCGGCCGCCCGGCCGCCCGCGCCACGAGCAGCCCTGGCTCGCCACCGTCTGGCGCAAGGGCGAGGCCGGGTAGCCGCCCAGATAGTCCAACTGCTGCAAACCAGGAGAAGAGAATGCAGGCACAGATCATCCGCGCGTTCGGGGGAGCCGAAAACTTCGAGGCCGCGACCCTGCCGGACCCGACGCCCGGCCCCGGCGAGGTACTGGTGCGGATCGCGGCCACCAGCGTCAATCCCGCCGATTACAAGCTGCGTCAGGCCGGCCCGCCGATCGCGCCGGAGCTGCCGGCCGTGCTCGGCTGCGACGCGGCGGGCCGGGTGCTGGCGGTGGGCGATGGCGTGGATGGCTTCGCAGAAGGCGACGAGGTCTATGGCTGCGTCGGCGGCGTGCGCGGGGTTCCGGGCTGCTACGCCGAGATGATCGCGGCCGATGCGCGGCTGCTCGCGCCGAAGCCTACGTCGCTTACGCTGCGCGAGGCGGCGGCGCTGCCGCTGGTCACGATCACCGCGTGGGAAGGGCTCGACCGGGCGGGCATGCACGAAGGCCAGTCGGTGCTGGTTCACGGCGGCGCCGGCGGGGTCGGCCACGTGGCGATCCAACTCGCGAAGGCACGGGGCGCCACGGTCTGCACCACCGTCTCCTCGGAGGAGAAAGCCGCGCTCGCCCGCGACCTGGGCGCCAATCACACCATCGACTACCGAAGCGAGACCGTGGACGACTACGTCACGCGGCTGACCGGCGGCGCGGGCTTCGACGTGGTCTACGACGCCACCGGCGGCAGCGACATCGCCGCGTCGTTCCAGGCGGCCAGGCTCAACGGGCAGGTGATCGTCATCGTCTCGCAGTACGACGCCAATCTTGCGCCGATGCACCTGAAGGGGCTCTCTCTCCACGTCGTCTTCATGCTGATCCCGATGCTGCACGACGTGGGTCGCGCCGAACACGGACGCATCCTGCGCGAGGCCGCAGTGCTGGCCGACGCCGGCAAGCTACGCCCGCACCTCGACCCGCGGCAATTCGACCTCGCCTCGGTCGCCGACGCCCACCGCCACCTCGAAAGTGGGCAGGCCGTTGGCAAGGTGGTGATCGACGTGGCGGACGGGCTGGCCTGATCCGGACCTCCCGCCCCGCCTGACCCTCCAACTTGCGCGCAAGACCCTGCGGGCTTGCGCGACTCTCTGTCCCGCGCGCAAGACCCTGCGGGCTTGCGCGACGGACCATGGTGCGGTGGACGGCGCGGGCGGACGGTGCAACATGCCGGTATGCAGCGCGCAACCCTCCAGCGAGTTCCATACGGCGACCGGGGCGATGAGAGCGTTCCGCAGGTGCCTTCATCCGCGCCGCGAACGGCTGCGACTCAACCCTCGGCGGCCGGCCCGGTGCAGCCTTGGTCCACCATGAGCCACGCTACGCCACCATGCTTGGACCACCTTGGGCCGCCTTGGGCCACCTTGGGCCGGAGTAGGCCGGAATAGGCCGCCCAATTAATTTCTCCGCTCCGCGAAGTGCCGCCTCCGAAGGCACATGCCCGCGGCGCTCTCCGGTGGCCTGATCACGCGGCAAGGCTCTACAATGGAGCGAACGAATAGGTCGGCGGACGACGGACCATGATCTTTCGCCAGCTCTATCACATGACCTCGGGCACCTACACGTACCTGCTGGGCGGCCGCGCGGGCGGCGAGGCGCTGATCATCGATCCCGTACAGGAGCAGGTGGAGCGCTACCTCACGCTGCTCGACGAGCTCGACCTGACCCTCGCCAAGGTCGTGGATACCCACGTCCATGCCGATCACATCAGCGGCATGGCGGAGCTGCGCGACCGCACGAAGTGCGTCACCGTGATGGGCCGGGAGGCGCCGGTGGACGTGGTCTCCATGCGGGTCGGCGACGGCGACCCGGTAGAGATCGAAGGCGTCAGCCTGCGCGCGCTGCACACGCCGGGGCACACGGCGGAATCCTACAGCTTCGTCATGGAGGACCGGGTCTTCAGCGGGGACACGCTGCTGATCCGGGGCACCGGTCGCACCGACTTTCAGAACGGCGATCCGCTGCAGCAGTACGCCTCGCTCTTCGACAAGCTGCTGAACCTGCCCGAGGAGACGCTGGTCTACCCCGGCCACGACTACAAGGGCGACACGGTGAGCACCGTCGGCGAGGAGAAGCGCTTCAACCCGCGCCTCCAGGTCGAAACGCCCGCCGACTACGCGGCGCTGATGAACGGCCTCAATCTCGCCAACCCCAAGATGATGGACGTGGCGGTGCCGGCGAACCTGCGCGTGGGCCGGGGCCAGGCCGACGACGCACACCCCGAGTGCGCGATGACCGCGCAGGAGGTCATGCACGGCCAGCGGCCCGACGACATCCTCGTCGACCTTCGGGAGGACGGGGAGCGCCAGCGGGAAGGCGCGATCCCGGCCTCCATTCACGCGCCCTACGGCCAGCTCGCCGGCATGATCGGGCCGGGCGGAGCCCTGCGCGCGCTCGCCGGCCGGCCGGGGCATCGGCTGGTCTACTACTGCGCCTTCGGCGAGCGCTCGGCGATGGCGGTCGATGCCTCGCGCGAGGGCGGGCTCGGCAACGTCTGCCACATGATCGGCGGCATCGCCGCCTGGCGCGACGCCGGCGGCATGATCGAAGAGTGTTGATCCCACCCGCGACCCGGCGGGGCCCGGCGCTTGCCCCCGACCGCCGCTCCGTGTTTCAGTCCCGCCCGGTTTAGGGAGAGGGCAGGATGAAGCTCGGCATGTTCATGATGCCGGTGAACGATCACCGGCGGGACACCCACACGGTGCTCAAGGAGGACGTGGAGATCGCGGTCGCCTGCGACCGCCTCGGCTTCGACGAGTTCTGGATCGGTGAGCACTACACCACGCTGAGCGAGCCGGTGACCTGCCCCTTCATGTTCCTCTCCAACCTGATCGCGCGGACGACCCGCATGAAGCTCGGCACCGGCGTGGTCAACCTGCCCCAGCGCCACCCGGTGCAGACCGCGGCCCACGCCGCGCTGCTGGACCACCTGAGCGACGGGCGGCTGATCCTGGGCGTGAGCCCCGGCGGGCTGGTCAGCGACTTCGAGATGTTCGGCGTGACCGATCTCCAGGTTCGCCGGGAGATGGCGGGCGAGGCCATCGAGACCGTGCTCAAGCTCTGGTCCACGGAGCCGCCCTACGACATCCGGGGCAAGTACTGGACGCTCCGGCTGGAGGACTATCACTGGCCGGACTTGGGCGTCGGCGCCATGATCAAGCCCTACCAGAGGCCGCATCCGCCGCTTGTGGCGTCGGCCATGAGCCCGGATTCGGGCGGCGTGCGCAGCGCCGCGGCGCGCGGCTGGGGCGTGATCTCGGCCAACTTCGTGCCGGTCTCCACCATCAAGAACCACTGGCAGGGATTCTCGGACGGCTGCGCACGGGCCGGCCGTGAGCCGGCGCCGGCGGACTGGCGCGTCGCCCGATCCATTTTCGTCGCAGGCGACGACGCCTGGGCCAAGGCCTACGTGCGCGACCCCGAAGGGCCGTTCGCCCACTACTACGGCTACCTGGTGACGCTGGTAAGGCGCGCCGCCTTCCACGCCATCATGAAGAGCGGGCCCGAGATGGCGGACGAGGACGTGACGCCCGAGTACGCCTGCGACGCCTTCTCCATCGCCGGCGACCCGGACTCGGTGGCCGAGGAGATCCTCGCGCTGCGCGAGGAGGTGGGGCCCTTCGGCACCATCCTGATGACCGCGACCGATTGCCTGAACGAGACCCACAAGGCGCACCAGTTGACCTCGATGCGGCTCATGGCCGACGAGGTCGTCCCCAGGCTGCGGCGCGCGCTCGGCGACCGGGCGGCGGCTTAGGGTTAACTCCTCACCGTGCTCACGCCCTTACGCTGTCACGCCCATCGGCCTCGTTCCGGGCATCCAGTTGCGTCAGGCGAGACCGGGGTGCTGCCGTGGATGCCCGGGACAAGCCCGGCGATGACGTGAAAGGGACATTTCGCTAGCGTGGTGGGTCGCTGGACGACCGGGGGAGTTGTGACTTGAGCGGCGTGGCCTGGACCCTCGCAGTCGCGCAGATGGACTGCGCCATCGGGGATACGGAAAGCAACCTCGCGACCATCGCCCGCTTCGCCGGCGAGGCCGCGATCCAGCATGTCGACCTGGTGGTCTTTCCGGAGTGCGCTACCACCGGCTACTTCCTGGGCGACCGCCTCGCAGAATTGGCCGAGCCGCCGGACGGGCCGAGCGCGCAGCGCGTCGGCGAAATCGCACGGGAAAACGGGCTCACGATGGCGGTCGGCGCCTACACGCAGCGGGACGGCGGCATCTATGATTCGCAGCTCCTGTTCGGGCCCGACGGGCGCTGCCTCGCGGTCTACGACAAGGCCCATCTCTTCGCGAGCGAGCGCGAATACTGCCGCGCCGGCGACGGCGCGTGCGTGATTGAGACTCCGCTCGGCACGGTCGGGATGACGGTCTGCTACGACTTCATCTTCGCGGACTACGTGCGGCGCCTGGGCGACCTCGGCGCGGACCTCATCGTCAACAGCACCAACTGGATCGCCGACGCCTACCAGCGCGAGACCTGGGGCTGGAGCGGGCCGGTGACCCAAGGCCTCGCGGCGACACGCGCGCTGGAGAACGGCACGTTTGTGGCGATGGCCAACCGCATCGGTGTCGAGGAGCTGGCGCCCGGCCTCTCTTTCACCAGCCTCGGCCATTCCTGCATCACGGGCCCCTCCGGCAAGATCCTCGCCGCGCTGACTGAGGGCGAAGGTCTTGCCGTGGCGCGGATCGATATCGCGCAGGAGGACCTCGACCGCTGGCGCGCCATCGCCACATACCGCGCGGACCGCCGCCCCGAGCTCACGTCATGAGCGGTACGCCCGCCTGGCCCGAGCGCATCGCCGACGAGGCCGCGCTCGAAGACCTGATGACCACGCCGGACGAGGCGCTCTGCGAGTCTCTCGCGCGCGTGGAAGGCGACATCCTCGTGCTCGGCGTCGGAGGCAAGATGGGGCCGACGCTGGCGGGCCTCGCCAAGCGCGCCGCGCCGGAGAGGCGCGTCGTCGGCGTCGCCCGCTTTACCGACCCGCGCGTGCGCGACAAGCTCGCCGCATGGGGCGTCGAGGCCATCCAGTGTGACCTGCTCGACCGCGATGCGGTGGCGGCGCTGCCGCGCCTTGCCAACGTGGTGTTCATGGCCGGCCGCAAGTTCGGCGCGGTGGGCGACGACGACCTGACCTGGGCGATGAACGCCCACGTGCCCGCCATCGTCGCCGAGACCTTCCATGAGTCGCGGATCGTCGCGTTCTCCACCGGCTGCGTCTATCCCTTCGTCGATGTCCGCCACCAGGGCGCAACCGAGGAGACGCCGCCCACGCCGCCGCCCGGCGAGTACGCCAACTCCTGCGTCGGGCGCGAGCGGCTGATCCAGTATTTCTCGCGCCGATTTGGCACGCCGGGGCGCCTGGTGCGACTCAACTACGCGATCGACACGCGCTACGGCGTGCTGCACGACGTGGCACGCAAGGTGCGGGACGGCGTGTCCATCGATCTCGCCAGCGGCCACGTCAACGTCATCTGGCAGGGGGACGCCAACGCCATGGCGCTGCGCTGCTTCGAGCACTGCACCGTGCCGGCCGCACCGATCAACGTGAGCGGGCCGGAGACCGTGAGCATCCGCGCGCTGGCGGCGGCCTTCGGCGAACGGCTGGGCCGGCAGCCCGTGTTCGCAGGTGAGGAAGCCCCCACCGGCTGGCTCACTAACGCCGAGCGCGCCTTCGGACTGTTCGGCTATCCGCGCGTGCCGCTCGGGCGGATGATCGACTGGGTGGCGGACTGGGTGGTGCGCGACATGCCGAGCCTCGCCAAGCCCACCCAGTACGAGGTGAGGGACGGCGTGTTCTCCGCGCCGATGGCCTCGTGAGCCTCGCCTGGGGCGACGTGCCTGCGCCGGTGCGGGCGACGCTCGCCGAGGGCGTCGTGATCCCGGCGCATCCGCTCGCGCTCGACGCCGAACGCCGGCTGGATACGGAGCGCCAGCGGGCACTCTCCCGCTACTACATCGACGCCGGAGCCGGCGGACTCGCGGTCGGCGTCCACACCACGCAGTTCGCGATTCGTGAGGCGGGGCTCTACGAGCCGGTGCTGAAGCTCGCCGCCGAAACCGCCGACGCCTGGACCGACCGGCCGCTGGTGCGGATCGCGGGCCTGGTCGGGCGGACCGAACAGGCGCTTGCCGAGGCGGACGTCGCGCTCGGCCTCGGCTATCACGCGGGGATGGTGAGCCTCGCCGCCTTCGCCGGCGCGAGTGAGGACGAGCGGCTGGAGCACTGCGCCCGGCTCGCCGAGCGTATTCCGCTGGTCGGCTTCTACCTGCAGCCGGCAGTGGGCGGTGTGGTGCTGGGACCCGCCTTCTGGCGCCGCCTCGCCACGCTGGAGAACGTGGTGGCGATCAAGGTCGCGCCCTTCAACCGCTACCGCACGCTGGACGTGGTGCGGGGTGTCGTGGAGGCGGGCGCCGAGGAGCGCGTGACCCTCTATACCGGCAACGACGATCACATCCTGCTCGACCTGGTCACGCCCTGGCGCCTCATGCGCGGCGGAGACGCGGTCACGGTGCGCATCAAGGGCGGGCTGCTCGGCCACTGGAGCGTCTGGGTCAAACGCGCCGTAGAGTTGCTGGAGCGCGCTCATGCGGCCGCGGAAGCCGTAGCCATCGACGCAGACTTGCTCGCGCTCGACTCCCAGATCACCGATTGCAATGCCGCGCTCTTCGACGTCGCCAACGACTTCAGGGGCTGCATCGCGGGCTGCCACGAGGTGCTGCGCCGTCAGGGCCTGATGCGCGGCATCTGGTGCCTCGACCCGGAGGAGGGGCTGAGCCCCGGCCAGTCGGCGGAGATCGACCGGGTCTCGGCGGCCTACCCCCACCTCACCGACGACGACTACGTGCGTGCTAATCTCGCGCGCTGGCTTGGATAAGGATTAACCATGAACGTGGCGAAACAGGCACAGACCGACGCGGTGCGTACCGGAGCGGTGACCTACCTTGCGGCTTCCGTCGAGACCTCGCTCTATCGCAACGGCAAGGTGCTCGTGCGCAGGGATAGCGAAGGCAACGATACCCCGTGGGAGGGCACCGAGCGGGACAAGCGGCAGGTGCTGATTCACGACGCGCGCGGCCTGGTTGGGCCCGAGCGACGCACGCTCGGGGCCAACGGCTTCGAAATGCTCGACCGGCCGCTGGCGATGCCCGACCTCGACTTTCTGGACCACGAGCAGGTCGTGCGCTCCTACTACCCGCACTGCGCCGATATCGTGCGGACGCACACCGGCGCGCGCATCGTCAAGGCCTTCGACCACAACGTGCGCTCGGCCGCGGGCAAGCTGAGCGGGCAGCGCATCGCGGGCGGGCAGCACGTGCAGCGGCCTGCGCAGATCGTGCACGGCGACTACACGCTGACCAGCGGCCCGCAGCGCCTGCGCGACCTCGCCAATCCGCCGACCGTCAACGACACCTACCGCACGCTGATGGCCGACGGCGAGACGCTGCTCGACAAGGCGGATGTCGCGCGCGCCCTCGAGTCGGGCCGGTTCGCGCTCGTCAATCTCTGGCGGAACATCGCCGACGAGCCGGTCGCGACCTACCCGCTCGCGCTCTGCGACGCGGCCAGCGTGCATCCCGACGACCTGGTTGTGTTCGAGATCCACTACGCCGACCGCATCGGCGAGAACTATTTTTCGAAGCACGCGGACGCTCATTGCTGGTACTTCTACCCCGCGCTCACCCGCGACGAGGCGCTGCTGATCAAGCAGTGGGATTCGGCGGGTGGGCTGGCACGCTCCAAGGGCGCAGCCGCGGACGCGGCGAGCCCTGAGGCGCCCTGCACCTTCAGCTTCCATACCGCCTTCGATGACCCGACGACACCGCCGGACGCCCCCGACCGCTGGAGCATCGAGGTGCGCTGCATCGTGCTCTACGACTAGAGTGCGCAGGCGCGGGGCGTGCCGCCTTGACAGCAGCCGGCACGATTCTTCTAATCGCCTGCCGGGCGGGCGCTTAGCTCAGCGGGAGAGCACCGTCTTCACACGGCGGGGGTCGCTGGTTCAAATCCAGCAGCGCCCACCAGCCCGGCCTGCCGCCGCTGCGATGCGGCGGCCCGGCCGCGCCGTCCGGGCGGCAACTCAGCGGGAGCGAGAACGATGGCCGAGGTCGCATGCGTGGTCGATTGCCGGGATCAGCTCGGCGAAAGCCCGGTCTGGTGCCCCGTCGACCGGCGCCTCTACTGGCTCGACATCAAGGGCCAGACGATCAGCTGGTTTACGCCGGGATCGGGAGACTACAAGCAGGTGCCGGTGGACGAGCAGCCCGGCTCGCTTGTGCTGCGCGAGCAGGGCGGCATGGTGGTCGCCTTCTACGGCGGCTTTCGCTTCTTCGACCCGGAGACCGGCGCGGTCGAGACCATCCACGAGGTCGAGACCGACCAGCCCGAGAGCCGCATGAACGACGGCCGTTGCGACCGGCAGGGCCGCTTCTGGGCCGGCAGCATGGACGATGGAATGGTCGGCCGCCCGCTCGGCTCGCTCTATCGGCTCGACCATGACCTCAGCCTGCACAAGACCGAAACCGGCATCGTCGTCTCCAACTCGATCGCCTTCAGCCCCGACGGCGAGACCATGTACTACGCCGACCTCGACCAGGACGTGATCTGGGCCTACGACCTCGACATCGCCAGCGGCGCGATCTCCAACAAGCGTGTCTTCGTCGGCCCCGGCAGCGCGCCGGGCATTCCCGACGGTTCCACCGTCGATGCCGAGGGCTACGTCTGGAACGCGCGCTGGAACGGCTGGTGCGTCGCCCGCTTCGCGCCGGACGGCACGCTGGACCGCACCATCGAGATGCCCTTCCAGCAGGTGACCTGCCCGATGTTCGGAGGCCCCGGCCTCGACGTGCTCTACGTCACCGGCGCGCGGGTGAACCTGAGCGAGGACGTGCTGGCGGGCCAGGAGCAGGCCGGCAGCGTCTTCGCCGTCACTGGCACAGGCTGCCGCGGCCTGCCGGAGCCCCGCTTCAGGGGGTAATCGCGGATTCCAACTGGGACGGCCGGGTCGGGTTGCACGACATCGGGACGGTCGGATTGAGCGAGCGGCCGGCCACCATCGACGCGTCGGGAGCAGGAGGAACGGGAGGCAAGCGGTGACGAGCACCGGGCTGCAGAACAAGACGACGGCGTACTGGCAGACGCTCGACCGCGCGCATCACGTCCACCCCTTCACGAACCACGCCGAGCTCGCGGCCAGGGGCGTCCGGGTCATCACACGGGCGGAGGGCGCCTATCTGTGGGATTCCGACGGCAACCGACTGCTCGACGGTCTGGCGGGACTCTGGTCGGTCAATATCGGTTACGGGCGGAAGGAAATCGCCGAGGCGGCCTATCGCCAGCTCCTCGACCTGCCCTACTACAACACCTTCTTCCAGACGACGAACCCACCGGCGGTGGAGCTGTCCGCGAAGCTGGCAGAGATCACGCCGGGGAGCCTGAATCAGGTCTTCTTCGCGAATTCGGGATCGGAGGCCAACGACTCGGTCGTCAAGATCGTTCGCTACTACTGGAACCTGTGCGGCCGGCCAGAAAAGAAAACCATCATCGGCCGGCGCTACGGCTATCACGGCGTCACGCTGGCGGCGGCGAGCCTGTCGGGACTGTCCTTTATGCATCCGCAGGCCGATCTGCCGCTGCCGGGATTCGAGCACGTCGAGGCGCCTTACTGGTTCGACCACGAGGGCGACATGGAGCCGGACGAGCTCGGTCTTCGCGCCGCCAGGGCACTGGAAGAGAAAATTATCGAGCTTGGCCCCGACCGGGTCGCAGCCTTCATCGGCGAGCCGATCCAGGGTGCCGGCGGCGTGATCGTGCCGCCCGCGAGCTACTGGCCGGAGGTTCAACGAATTTGCACCGAGTACGACGTGCTGCTGATTGCGGACGAGGTGATCTGCGGTTTCGGACGGACCGGGCCGTGGTTCGGCTGCGAGACATTTGGATTCACGCCGGATCTGATGACCGTCGCCAAGGGCGTGACCTCGAGCTATGTGCCGCTCTCGGCCGTCCTGCTCGGTGACCGGGTCGCCGACGTGCTGAACGCGGCGAACGACGAGTTCGCCCACGGCTTCACCTATTCCGGTCATCCCGTCGCTTGCGCGGTGGCGCTGGAGAACATTCGCATTCTGGAGGACGAGGGTATCGTCGATACCGTTCGGCAGAAGACCGGCCCCTACCTGCAGGCCCGGTTGCGGGAGCTGGCGGATCATCCGCTGGTCGGCGAGGTTCGCGGCGTCGGGATGATCGGTGCGATCGAAGTTGCCGAGGACAAGGCGTCGCGCACGCGCTTCGATCTCGACCTGAATGTGGGGGTCAAGTGCCGGGACCATTGCATTGAGCGGGGCGTCATCGTCCGTGCGGTGCGCGACAGCATGGTCCTGGCGCCGCCGCTGATCGTCACCGAGGCGCAGATAGACCGGATCGTCGAGACCGCCGGAAGCGCCCTCGATATGATAGCCCGGGAGGTGCAACCGGCGACTTGACGGGCGAGCTGCCGGGCGAGCGTCGACCCGACGGCGAACAGGGGAGGGACGGTCATGGCCCACGAAGGCGGGTGCTTCTGCGGCGCCTTGCGCTACCGGGCAGACGCTGAGCCGCTGCGCATCTTCCACTGCCACTGCACGATCTGCCGGCGGGTGCAGGCCGCGCCCGCGGTGACGTGGATCACCTTTCCGACGGCGGCATGGTCCTGGACCAAGGGCACGCCCGCGGAGCTGAAATCCACACCCGAGGCGACGCGGTATTTCTGCCGGGACTGCGGAACCCACCTCGCCTTCATCATCGACGGTGCAGCGGAGCTCGACGTGACCGTGGGCAGTCTCCACGATCCCGCGGCAGCGAAGCCGGGTTATCACATCTTCGCGGACACCCGGCTGCCGTGGCTGCAGCTGGCCGGCGACCTCCCCGAATACGACGACTGGGGTCCCGACGTCTGAACCGATACCGGGCACAGGCCGACCTCCGGGTTCAGCGTCGGTCGCGCATAAATTCGCAGTCGTTGTCAGTTCTCGATGCCGTAGAGGCGCATGACGTGCCGCATGCGCGCGGCGGCACGCTCGGGATCACGCAGCAGGCCAGCGCCGTCGGCCAGGCGAAACAGTTCGGTGAAGTAAGGCAGCGGCCGCATCGCCTGCGCGCCCCCGATCATCACGAAATGGTCCTGGAAGCCGTTGAGGTACGCCAGGAAGACCACGCCCGTCTTGTAGTGCTGGGTCGGTGCCCGGAAGGTCAGGCGCGACAGCGGGACGGTGGGCTCCAGGACTTGCCGATAGGTGGGCAGGTCTCCGTCCGCCAGCGCCGTGAGGGCCACCGATGCGGCAGGCGCGATGGCATCGAAGATGCCCAGCAGCGCGTCGCTGTAACCCTCCGCGTCGCCCTCGATCAGCGCCGGGTAGTTGAAGTCGTCGCCCGTGTACATCCTGACGCCCGCAGGCAGGCGACGGCGCATCTCGATTTCCTTGTCGTCGTCCAGCAGGGAGAGCTTGATCCCGTCGACCTTGGCGGCGTTGGCGTGGATGACGGCGAGCGCAGTCTCGAGCGCGGGCGGGAAGTCGTCCGCGCCCCAATAGCCGGCGAGGGCCGGGTCGAACATGTCGCCCAGCCAATGCAGGATCACCGGTGCGTCGGCCTCGGCCAGCACGCGGGCGTAGACGGCCTCGTAGTCGGCGGGACTTGTCGCGATACGGGCCAGCGCGCGGCTCGCCATGAGAACGACCCGTCCGTCCGCCTTTTGCACCGCGGCAAGCTGCTCGTGATAGGCGCCGACCACGTCGTCGAGCGAACGCGCGTCCGCCGGGTCGAGGTGGTCGGTGCCGACGCCGGAGACGATGCGCGTCCGCTCCTCCGGCGTTGCCGCTGCGAGGGTACGCTCGATCAGCTCCCTGGCGGCGGACCAGTCGAGGCCCATGCCGCGCTGGGCCGTGTCCATCGCCTCCGCGACGCCGAGGCCGAGGTCGAGGATATGGCGGCGGAACGCCAGCGTGGCCTCCCAGTCGATGGCGGGACCGAGACCGGGTTCCTGCGGGGCCAGTGGATCGGCCACCACATGCACCGCCGCGAAGGCCGTGCGGTTGAACCGGTGCGGGCCGGCGGGCGCTGTGACCGGCTCCGCCTTGAGCGCGTATGTGACCGGTCGCCCGGTCTCGTCGGGGAGATCGATGGCGAGGGAGGTCATTGGGTGTTGAGTGCCATCAGATCAGGCCGCGCACATGGTCGGCGCCCTTCTCCGCCACCATGATCGTCGGCGCATTGGTATTACTACTGGGCAGGAACGGCATGACGGATGAGTCGATGACGCGCAGGCCGTCGAGACCGCGCACCCTCAAGCCAGGGTCCACCACCGCCATGTCGTCGGAGCCCATCTTGCAGGTGCCGACCGGGTGGTAGTCGGTCTTGCCCACCTTGCGGGCATAAGCGGCGATGTCGGCGTCGCTCTGGACATCGGGACCGGGATAGCGCTCGCACAGGATGAAGGGCCGGAAAGCCTCCTGCGCCATGATCTCGCGCGCGAGCTTGAAGCCGCGCAGCGAGACTTCGCGGTCGTAAGGATCGCCCCAGTAGTTGGGGTCGATCACGGGCGGCGTGCGCGGGTTGGAGTCCCGCAGCGTCACCGTGCCGCGCGAGCGCGGCCGGGAGAAGCACGAGTTGAGCGTGACGCCGGCGTTCTTCAGCCTGGCGAGGCCGTGCTCCAGGCCCGAGCCGAGCACGAAGTGCATCTGGATGTCGGGCGAGCGCGCGTCCCTGTCCGCGTACCAGAACCCCCCGGCGTCGATCAGGGTCGACGCGAGCGGGCCTTGCCGGAACAGGAGGTACTGCACGAGGGACCAAAAGGTGCGGTGGGGCTGCTTGACCTTGTCGTAGCTGAAGTCGCCGCGGCACTCGCTCACCACGTAGACGTCGAAGTGATCCTGCAGGTTCTGCCCGACGCCGGGCAGGTCGTGGACCGCGTCGATACCAACTGTCTTCAACTCGTCGGCGCGGCCGATGCCGGAGAGCATCAATAGCCTGGGAGAGCCGATGGCGCCCGCGCTGACGATGACCTCGCGCGCGGCCCTGACCCGCTGGACCCTTTCGCGCCGGCCACAGTCGACTCCGACAGCCCGGCCGTTCTCCACGACCACGCGGGTCGCCATCGTGCGGATCTTCACCGTGAGATTGTTGCGCGCCATGGCCGGTCGCAGGAAGGCATCGACCCCGCTACAGCGCCGGGCATCGCGGTTGGTCACCTGATAGTAGCCGCAGCCTTCCTGCGCTGCACCGTTGAAGTCCGGGTTGTAGGGCAGGCCCGCCTGCTGCGCCGCGCGCAGGAAGGCCGCCGATACCGGCAAGGGGCGGACGGGATCGCTCACAGCCAGGGGGCCGCCGGAGCCGTGGTAGCCGTTGTGGAAGCGCTCGTTGTCCTCGGGCCGTTTGAAGTACGGCAGCACATCGGCATAGGACCAGCCGGGGCAGCCGGCCTCTGCCCAGGCGTCGTAGTCCTTGGTGTTGCCGCGCGCATAGATCATCGCGTTGATCGAGCTGCCGCCGCCCAGCACCCGGCCCTGCGGGTACCACATTGCGCGCCGGTCGATCTCGCCCTGGGGCGCCGTGGAGTAACCCCAGGTGTGCGACCTGCCGGTGAGCTTGGCGAAACCGGCGGGGACGCGAATGTAGGGATGTCCGTCCCTGCCGCCGGCCTCCAACAGCAGGACCGAGACATCGGGATCCTCGGAGAGCCGCGCCGCGAGACAGCACCCCGCCGGTCCGGCGCCCACGATGACGTAGTCGTATTCGCGCACGAGCTAGAGCCGCTGAATGGAGAGGCCGCCGTCGACGTGGACAACGCTGCCGGTGGCGAAGGCGAAGTCGCCCCGTACCAGGGCGGCGGTCACGCGCGCCACATCGGCCGGCTCGCCCCAGCGCCGGACGGGGCTCAACCCGTCCGCCAATGCGCGGTCGTACTTCTCTCTGACGCTCGCGGTCATGTCGGTGCGAATGATGCCGGGCCGCACCTCGAAAACCGAGACACTTTCGTCGGCGAGGCGCAGCGCGAGCAACTTGGTGAGCATGGCGAGCCCCGCCTTGGAAATGCAGTACTCGCTACGCTCCGGCGTGGCCATCTCGGCGCTGACCGAGCCGATGCTGACGATGGAACGGCGGAAGCCGTCGCCGCGCGGGTGCGCCACCATCCATGCGGCGGCGCGCTGGCTGAGGAAGAACGTGCCGCGGAGGTTGACCCCGATGACCCGGTCGAAGGCCTCCGGCGGCGTCGCCAGCATATCGCCGCGCTTGGGCCACACGACGCCTGCGTTGTTGACCAGCACGTCGAGACCGCCGCCCCAGTCGGCCACGCTTTCCACCAACGGCCTGTGGGCGTCGAGGTCCGCGAGGTCGCTTTCGACGTAGAGCGCTCGGCCGCCGGCCGCCTCGATCCCGGCCCGTACCGGGTCGTCGTCGGCCGCCGGATGAAGGTCGGTGTAGGCGACATCGCAGCCGGTTGCGGCGAGCACGACCGCGATGGCCTCGCCGATGCCCCGCCCGCCCCCGGTGACGAGGGCGACCGGGCGGCGGTCTAGCGTGGCGATCGGAGTATCGGCCACGGGCACCCCTCAGTGCAGCCCGGTCGCCGCGATGCGCTCGCCCGCGCGTAGCGCTTGGGCGGCGACGGTGAGCGCGGGATTGACGGCGGCGGACGAGGGAAAGAACGAGGCGTCGACCACGTAGAGATTATCCAGGTCGAAGGCCTTGCAGAAGGGGTCGAGCGGCGCGTCGGCCGGGTCGTGGCCGAAGCGCACGGTGCCGCACTGGTGGGACGGCGTCTCCTTGGAGAACGCCTTGCTCAGCACGATGGGGAAGCCCGCTGCGCGCAGCATCCGGCGTGCCTTGTCGACCAGCGTCTTGTGCGCCGCGAGGTTCGTACGCCGCCAATCGAGGACGATGGTACCGTCATCGCGCACTCTCACCCGGCTCTCGGGATGCGGCAGGTCCTCCGACATGGCGTACCAGTCGACGCTGCGGGCGGCGAGCCATGCGCGCGCCCAACGCGGCACGGCGCGGATTTCGTTCCGCAGCATCGGCTCCATGATCTTGCCGAGAAGCTGCAGGTTGCCGAGCGGTGGCCCGCCTTCACCGTCGCCCAAGTAGAAGTCATTGACCGCCAGTGTCTTCTGGAAGGTCTCCCGGTTCGCCCGGAAAGGTCTTATCGCCATCACCGCCGTGCAATTGTGGTTCATGTAGTGGCGCCCGACCGTGCCTGAGGCGTTGGCGAGGCCATCCCGGTGCTTCGCGTGAACCGAGCGAAGCAGGATCGCGGCGCTGTTGACCGCGCCTGCCGCCAGCACGAAGAGATCGCCCTGCACCGCCGTCCCGTCGAGCGTCTCGGCCGCCACGATCCGCCGGCCGGCCGCGTCCGCACTCAGGCGCACCACCTGCGCTCCCGTGCGCAACTCCACGTTCTCGTGCCGCAGCACCGGGTCGATCAGCCGGGTCTCCGCGTCGCCCTTGGCGCCCAGGCGGCAGGGGAAACCGTCGCAGGTGTTGCAGCGCACGCAGGCGCCGCCGTCGTGGTCCTGCACCGATGACGGCATGGGGAAGGGGCGCAGTCCCTGCGCGCGTAGTCGCTCCGCAATCTCGGCAACCAGCGGATTGTGGCGCAGCGGCGGGTGCGGATAGGGGCCGGAGCGCGGAGGTTCCGTCGGGTCCGCGCCGGCCTCGCCGTGCACGCCGAAGAGGCGTTCGGCCTGAGCGTAGTAGGGCTCCAACGTCTCGTAGTCGATGGGCCAGGCCGGCGACAGCCCGCCCGCGTGCTCGGTGGCGCAAAAATCCTCGCGCCGGAAGCGGAACATAGTGGCGCCGAACACCTTCGTGTGGCCGCCGACATAGTAAAACTGCCCCGGCCGGAAAGATCGCCCGCTGCCGTCGAACCAGCGTTCGTCCGACTTGTAGACGGCATCGGCGTAGACCGCCTCGGGGTCCCAGTTGCGCTCTTCGCGCGGCAGCCGCGACCCGCGCTCGAGAATCGCGATGCGGGCGCCGGTGGGCGCCAGGGCGTGGGCAAGGCAGCCTCCGCCCACGCCGGACCCGACGATCACCACATCGAAACCGTCCGGCACCGGCTCAGAGTCTCTCCTCGGTTTCGGGGTCGAACAGCACCGCCTTGGACATGTCGACCATGAACCTGCGGCGCTCCCCGGCGCGGGCGCCGGTCTCGGCCCTGAGCCGCGCCACGGCCTCTCTGCCGCCGAGGCGGATCATCGCCAGCGTGTCGGCACCGGTGGGCTGCGTGACTTCCACATGGGCTTCCAGCGGATGGTGATACCCGCTGCCGGCGTTGAGTTCAGTGGCGTCGTCGATGTTCTCGGGCCGGAGCCCCACGATCACGTCGCGGCCGACGAAGGTTTCGACAGCGGCCGAAGGCTCGTGGAGAGGCAGCACCGTTGTGGAACCGTCGGCGCGCTTCAGGCTCACGACCAGCGCCCCGTCGTCCTTATCGAGGCGCGCCGGCACCAGGTTCATCGAGGGCGAGCCCATGAAGTCGGCCACGAAAATATTGGCAGGCGTGTTGTAGATCTCTGCCGGGGAGCCGACCTGCTGCAGCACGCCGTCCTTCAGCACCGCGATCACGGTGGCCAGCGTCATCGCTTCGATCTGGTCGTGGGTGACGTAGACGATGGTCGTGCCGAGCTGCTGGTGCAGCTTCTGGATCTCGGTGCGCATCTCGACGCGGAGTTTGGCGTCGAGGTTGGAGAGCGGCTCGTCGAACAGGAAGATCTTGGGATCGCGCACCAGGGCGCGGCCCATGGCGACGCGTTGGCGTTGGCCGCCCGAAAGCTGGCCCGGCTTGCGTTCCAGCAGGTCCTCGATCTGCAGCATGTTGGCCACCCTGGCCACGGTCTGCTTGCGCTCGGCCTTGGGCACGCCCCGCATCTCCATACCAAACGACATGTTCTTGGCGACGTTCATGTTGGGATAGAGCGCGTAGGACTGGAACACCATGGCGATGTCGCGCTTCGAGGGATGCAGCTCATTGACGCGGGCGCCGTCGATAAGGATCTCGCCGGCAGAAACGGTCTCCAGCCCGGCGATGGTGTTGAGCAGCGTCGACTTGCCGCAGCCCGACGGCCCCACCAACACGAGGAAGCCGCCGCGCGGCAGGCTGATGTCGATACCCTTGAGCACTTCGACCGTGCCGAAGCGCTTCTCGAGACCGCTGACGACCAGAAACGACATGCGCCTACCCCTTCACCGCGCCGGCCATCAGGCCGCGCACGAAGTAGCGGCCTGCGACGATGTAGACCAGCAGCGTCGGAATCGCCGCCAGGATCGCACCGGCGAAGTGCACGTTGTATTCCTTCACCCCGGTCGACGAGCTGACCAGGTTGTTGAGCGCCACCGTCATGGGTTGCGAATCGAAGTCGGCGAACGAGGCGCCGAACAGGAAATCGTTCCATACGTTGGTGAATTGCCAGATGACCGTGACCACGATGATGGGGCCGGAGCTCGGCAGGAGGATGCGATAGAAGATTTGGAGGAAGCTGGCCCCGTCGATCTGCGCGGCCTTCACCAGCTCGGTCGGGAAGGCCGCGTAGTAATTGCGGAAGAAGAGCGTGGTGAAGCCGAGGCCATAGACCACGTGCACCAGCACCAAGCCCCAGGTGGTGCCGGCGATGCCGAGGAAGCCGAGCACCCGGGCCATCGGGATGAGCACGATCTGGAACGGTATGAAGCACGCGAACAGCATCAGGGCGAAGACGAGGGTATCGCCCCGGAAGCGCCACTTGGTGAGCACGTAGCCGTTGAGCGCGCCCAGGAGCGTGGAGATGATCACCGCGGGCACGACCATCTTGATCGAGTTCAGGAAGTAGGGGGCGAGGCCGGTGGGCTGGACGCCGATCTGGGCCTGGTTCCAGGCCTTGATCCACGGCGCGACGGTAACGAGCTCGGGCAGCGCCAACATGTTGCCGCCGCGAATCTCGTCCAGCTCCTTGAAGGAGTTCACCATCATGACGAAGAGCGGCAGCAGGTAGTAGACGGCGAAGATCAGGAGAGCGGCGTAGATCAGCGCCCGCGTCAGGCGGCCGGTGCGGACTGCGGTCTCGATTGCGTTAGCGGCCACGATTCGGCTCCCGCAGCTCGGCATAGAGATAGGGCACGATGATCGCCGCGATCATCATCAGCATGATTACGGCGGAGCCCGCTCCGATGCCCATCTGGTTGCGGGTGAAGGTGTAGGAGTACATGAAGGTCGCCGGCATCTCGGTCGCCCGCCCCGGTCCGCCGCCCGTCAGCGCCACCACAAGGTCGTAGGACTTGATCGCCATGTGGGCGAGGACGACGAATGCGGAGAGGAACGCGGGCCTGAGCTGCGGAATGATGATACGGGCGTAGAGCCTGAGGTTCGATGCGCCGTCGATCTGCGCCGCCTTGATGATCTCGTTGTCGATCCCGCGCAGGCCCGCCAGGAAGATCGCCATGACGAAGCCGGAGGTCTGCCACACAGCCGCGATCGCGATGGTGTAGATCGCCATCTGGCGGTCTTTGATCCAGTCGAACTCGAAGCTGGCCCAGCCCCAGCTCTGCAGCGTCTGCTCGAGCCCGATGCCGGGGTCGAGGAACCACTTCCACGCCGTGCCCGTAACAATGAAGCTGAGCGCCATGGGGTAGAGGTAGATCGGCCTCAGCACGCCCTCGTTGCGGATCTTCTGATCGAGGAGGATCGCGAGCGTGAGCCCGATCGCGGTGCAGATGGCGATGTAGAGCCCGCCGAAGATCGCCAGGTTCTCGATCGCGGTCGACCAATGGCGCAGCCCGAACAGCTTCTCGTAATTCTCGAAGCCGATCACGTTGAACTTGGGCAGGATGCGTGAGCCGGTGAACGAGAGATAGACGGTGAAGACGATAAAGCCGTAAACGAAGAGAACGATTGCAGCGAAGCTCGGTGCCAGGACCAGCCGCGGAAGCGCCTGCTGCGCCCAGCCGCGAAGATAACGGCCATATTCCATTACGACGGATACATCCGTTTGCCCCGCTGTCCCGGGAGAACGACCGACCGGCCCCAGCTTACATGCCGGGGCCGGTCAGCCTAGCCTGCTACATCGCCGCTTCGACGGCGTTCACCAGCTCCTCGACGGCGGTCGCGGAATCGAACTCGCCGTTGAAGTGGGCGGTGACGACGTCGTAGATGGCGTTCTTCACCGATGCCGGCGACGCGTGGCCGTGGGCGAACGAGCCGTAGAGCGTGCCGTTGGCGTTGGCCTCGGCCAGATCCTTCATACCCTTCTTGCCGCAGTCGTCGAAGGCCTCGTCGGAGACATCCGTGCGCGCGGGCACCGAGCCCTTCACCACGTTGAAGGCGGACTGGAACGAGGGCGACATGATCGCCGACGCGAGCTTCTCCTGCGCGGGGCGGCGATCCTCGCCCACCGAGAACATGGCGAACTGGTCGGCGTTGAAGGTCACCGTCCCCTGCGTGCCGGGATGACGGAAGCAGACAAAGTCGACGCCGGGCATCTTGCCGGCGTTCAGGAACTCACCCTTGGCCCAGTCACCCATCATCTGCATGCCGGCCTTGCCCTCGATGACCATGGCGGTGGCGAGGTTCCAGTCGCGGCCCGAGAAGTTGTCGTCCACGTAGGAGCGCAGCGTCGCCATGCGGTCGAACACGGTCTTCATGGTATCGGAGCCGAGCGCGGCCGGGTCAAGATCGACCATGGACTGCTGATAGAATTCGGTCCCGCCCGTGGACATCAGGACGCCGTCGAAGATCGTGGCTTCCTGCCAGGCCTGGCCGCCGTGGGCGAGGGCGACGTAGCCAGCGCCCTGGATCGCGCCGAGCGCGGCCACCAGCTCGTCCCAGGTGCTGGGCGCGGCGATGCCGAGCTCGTCCAGGATCGCCTTGTTGGCCCAGACCCAGTTGGTCGAGTGCACGTTGACCGGGGCCGAAATCCACTTGCCGTCGTACTTGGCGAAGCGCTGGAGCGCCGCCGGCACGACACCGTCCCAGCCCTCGCTCTCGGCAACGGCGTTGAGATCGGCGAGCGCGCCCTCGGCGGCCCAGTCCTGAATGTCGAAGCCCAGCATTTGCACGGCGGTCGGCGCATTGCCGGCGGTGACGCGCGCGCGCAGCACGGTCATCGCTTCGGTGCCGCCGCCGCCTGCGACGGGCATGTCCTGCCAGGTGACACCCTGGCCTTCTAGGTCCTCCTTGAGGACGTTGAGAGCGGCGGCCTCGCCACCGGACGTCCACCAGTGCAGGACCTCGACTTCTTCGGCGGCCTGGGCGGTCGTGCCAAGGCCGACCGCAAGCGTCATGGCGGCGCCGGCGACGCCCGCGGTCAGAACGGATCGAATCTTCATGATAGGTCTCCCATCGGTTGGTCGAATGCGCTTCTCACACCGTGTTCGGCCGGCTGCCCCGCGCATTCCGTTGGGAGCCGGTCCGAATTCCGGGCGGTGCTCTAACCGGTGCACTGCCATGGTTGCGCCGCCGCTCATCGGTTGGAGAAGGCCGGCGGCCGCTTTTCGCGAAAGCTCGCAACGCCTTCGCGGATGTCCTGCGTGCCGGCGGCAACGCCGGACGCGAGGGCTTCGAGCGTCGCTGCGGTGTCTTCTCCCCCCGCAGCATTGATCAGTTGCTTGGTGAGCTGGACGGCCACCGGGCCACGCGCGGCGATGCGGGTGGCCATCTCCAGCGCCGCATCGAGCGCCGTCCCGGCCGGCACGACGCGGTGCACCACGCCTGCGCGCTCGGCAGCGAGAGCGTCCAGCCCCTCGCCGGCCAGAGCCATCAGCTTGACCGGCGCAGGCCCGATATCGCGAACGAGGCGTTGGGTGCCGGACCAGCCGGGCACCGTACCCAGGTCGGCTTCGGGCAGGCCGAAGGCGGCATCGGCGCCGGCGATGCGCAGGTCCGCCGTGGCCGCAAGCTCGAGCCCGCCGCCCAGGGCCAGACCCTCGATGGCGGCAATCAGGGGTTGCCGCATGCGTGCCATGCGGTCGAAGACGGCGTGGCCGTCGCGCACCCAGTGGCGCCACATACCGAGCGGGTCGGCGTCGGCCCAGGCGTCGATGTCGGCGCCGACGCAGAAGGCCCGATCGCCGGTCGCGCTCAGGACGACGGCGCGGATGCCGTCGTCGCGCTCGATCCGGTCAACCGTTTCTCTCAGCGCCGCCAGCATCGCCGGCGTCAGCGCGTTGAGCTTGGCCGGGCGGTCCAGCGTAATGCGGGCGATGGCTCCGTCGCGCGCGAAGACGATGCGTCCGTCGCTCATGCCGCACGCTCCTGTAGAGCCAGGCCCATGGGCTCGGGCCGGAACAAACGTGCCGGCATCGGCTGGAGATCGTCGGCTACGGCCAAGGGAAACGCCGCTTGGGCCAGCACGTCGCGCTCCAGGTCGACGCCGGGTGCGATCTCGATCACTTCCGGCCCGCTCTCGCCCAGGCGCAGAACGCAGCGCTCGGTGACGTAGAGAATGTCCTGACCCTGCTCGCGGGCGCGCCGTCCGCTGAAGGTGACGTGCTCCACCTCTTCGACCAGCTTCCGCACTTTGCCTTCGCGCTCGATCACGAGTGCTCCGCCGGAGATGGAGAGCTTGGCGCCAGCGGTGAAGTAGCCGGCGAAGACGATGCGGGGCGCGTTGGCGGTGATGTCGACGAAGCCGCCGGCACCGGCAGTGACCTGCGGGCGCGCGGCGAGCCTGGAGACGTTGACGTTGCCCTCCCGGTCGATCTGCAGGAACGACAGCAAGGAGGCGTCGAAGCCGCCGCCCTGCAGGTAAGTGAACTGGTGTGGGGATGGGATGATGGCCTCGGCATTGGCCGCGCATCCGAATGCGAACCCCAGCAGGGGAACCCCGCCGACCGCGCCCTGCTCCAGGACCCAGGTGACGGCGCCGTGCGCGCCTTCCTCCAGCAGAATGCGGGGGACGTTGGCGGCGACGCCGAAGCCGATGTTGACCGCCATGCTCTGGCTGAGCTCCAGGGCGACGCGGCGGGCGACGACCTTCTCCGGCCCGAACTCCGGGACCACAAAGTCGTCCTCCGGCCGCAGGGTTTCGCCGCAGATGGCGGGGTCGAAGACGGTTTGCGTGGTCTGCCACTGCTCGGACTCGACGACCATGTAGTCGACCAGCACGCCCGGTACGTGAACGGCCATCGGCTTTAGCCCGCCCCCATCGGCAAGCCGCTTGACCTGGGCGATGACGATGCCGCCGTTGTTGCGCGCCGCCAGCGCCTGGTCGAGCGCGCCGAGGTAAGCCCCCTCGTGCTCCCAGGAAATATTGCCGCGATCGTCCGCGGTGGTGCCACGAATGATGGCGACATCGGGCACGATTGCCGGGAAATAGAGCCAGGTGTCGCTGTCGAACTCGGTGCGGCGGACGATCGGGTCTGCAGCGGCTGCGTCGTTCATGGCGCAGCCTTGCAACTCCGGATCAACGAAGGTGCCGAGGCCGACCTTGGTGAGCACGCCCGGCCGCTTGGCCGCGGCCTCGCGGGTCATGTCGAAGAGGATCCCGCTCGGCACGTTGTAAGCCGGGATCGCGTTCTCCACGATCAGGCGCCAGATGGCCGGCATCGGCAGGGAGGAGGGACCGGAGGGAAAGGAGCCTGCGATCACGCGGGCGAGAAGACCGGGCCTGGCGAGATGGTCGACCCCCTTGATCCCGTACATGTCGCCGGCGGCGATGGGGTGCAGCGTCGTCAGGTTGCCGGGGCTGCCGGTGCTCTCGAACCTCTCGCCGATGGCGCGCAACACCCGATCTGGGCAGCCGAGGCCACTGGACGCGCTGACCGTGACGACGGCGCCGTCGGGAATCAGCGCCGCCGCCTCGTCCGCTGTAATCACACGGGCCACGGAGTCACGCCTCCTTGGGCACGGGACCGCAGGTGCCGCGCACGACCAGCGAGGGCGCCAGAATCTCTTCCTCCGGCGGCTCGCTCGGATCGGCTATGCGGCGCAGTAGCGCCGCAGCGGCGCGACGCCCGAGCTCCTGCGGATAGACTGCGACGGTGGTAAGCGGTGGCAGAGTGTGGCGGGCGGTGGCGACGTCGTCGAAGCCGATGACGCTGAAGTCGCGACCCACGGTGAGCCCCGCCGCGGCCGAAGCATCCAGCACACCGAAGGCGACCACGTCGCTGAAGCAAAGGGCGGCCGTCGGCGGACGCTCGAGGGCGAGCGCGATCCGCAACGCCTCGATGCCACCGCCGGGGTTGACCGCCGCCGGCACGATCAGGCTGGGGTCCGGCGCAATACCGGCGCCGTCGAGCGCGGCCCTGTAGCCGCGCACGCGCTCGGTCGTGACGACGTTGCCCTCGATGCCGCCGAGAAACGCGATGCGCCGATGGCCGAGCGCCAGAAGATGCTCGGCAGCCATGCGCATGCCGAGCGCATAGTCGGGAACGACCGACCCCAGTCCAACGCCCGGCAGCCAGCGCATGGCCTGGATGACGGGAACGTTCCAGTCGCTCATGGCCGCAACCAGCCGGGTCTCGGTGCCCATGGCCGGACACAGGATGAAACCGGCCGCCCCGTGCTCGCGCATGGCCTCCATCACGCGCCGCTGACGAACCGGGTCTTCGCCGGTGTTGGCCATGAGCGAGACGTAGCCGGCGGCCTCCAGGGCTTCTTCCAGGCCGACCGCCAGCTCGGCGAAGAACGGATTGGTCAGGTCGTTGATGACCATGGCGACCATGTCGCTGGTCCTGCGGCGCAGGTTGGCGGCGTTGCGGTTGTAGACGTAGCCGAGGCGGTCGATCGCCTCTTCGACTCGCCGCCTGGTCTCCCGCTTGACAAGCGGGCTGTTGCGCAGAACCAGCGAGACGGTCGATCGAGACACGCCGGCGGCACGGGCGACATCGGTCACCGTGACCCGCCGACCCTCCTGATTCGAAGTTTGCACTCTGGGGCTCATGCCCCGCGCCGTTCCTGTCGATCCGTCTGTGACACCAGCATTATAACGATCCAAAATACCGTATGGTGCAGCCGTCTAACCCACTGTACAAAAGAGTTATTGTTATTTAGATCGATCTTATACGCAGCTTTGCAACGAGCGTCAAGCCCGCGGCGCCACTCCATTTCTGGTGTCGCTCCGTTTTCGTGGACGGTTACGGATTTGGGCGATGGGCAACATGGCAGGTCTTGCCGCGGTGACTCCCGCGCGGCTCACGCCCTCCTGGCATCGACCAGCGGGACGGCGCGATTGAGGCCGATGTCGAGCGCCGCCGCCACTTCCTTGCGCTGCGCGCAGTCAACTCATCGACACGCGAGAACCACTCCCGCACCCCGGTCAAATCCGCCGCATGAAACCGTCCCACCACAGGAGCCCACTCCAACGTGGGGACACTTTTCCACGCTTAACAACAGCCAAAGCGGCACTCTCACCCTCCCGGGCCGATGGCCCGGACGGCGCGACCGCGCCGCGCGCAGAATGGCGCGGAAACCACGCGAGCGGAGCGAGCGCCCGGCGCCTGAGGGAAATGAACAAGCTGGGGGCGGGAGTGGGGGAAATTGAGGGCTGAGGCGCGCCGGCTCATTCGGCAAGGTCGATGGTGTAGTCCTCGATCACGGTGTTGGCGAGCAGGCGCGCGCACATGGCGTCGAGCTGTTCGCGCGCCGCGTCCGGGTCGGTCTCGGCGAGGTCGAGCTCCAGGTACTTGCCCTGGCGTACGCCCTCCACGCCGGCAAACCCCATGCGCGCGAGCGTGCTCGCGATCGCCTTGCCTTGGGGATCGAGAACGCCGGGCTTGAGGGTGATGTGGACTCGGGCTCGCACGCGGTCTCACGCGCGCTCGTCGTCGGGGCCGTTCACCTCGTGCACCACTGCCTGGGGCATCAGGCCGAGGCGGCGGGCGACCTCCTGGTAGGCCTCGGAGACCCGGCCCAGATCGCGGCGGAAGCGGTCCTTGTCCAGCTTCTCGTTGGTCTCGATGTCCCAGAGCCGGCAGCTGTCGGGCGTGATCTCGTCGGCGAGCACGATGCGCAGGTCCTCGCCGTGCCAGAGCCGCCCGAACTCCAGCTTGAAGTCCACCAGCCTGATGCCGATGCCGTGGAACAGCCCGCTGAGGAAGTCGTTGATGCGGAGCGACATGGAGAGGATGTCGTCGAGCTCCTGCGGCGTGGCCCAGCCGAAGGCGGTGATGTGCTCCTCCGAAACCAGCGGGTCGTCGAGCTCGTCGTTCTTGTAGCAGTACTCGACGATGGAGCGCGGCAGCTGCACGCCTTCCTTGAGGCCGAGCCGCTTGACCAGCGTGCCGGCGGCGTAATTACGGATGATCACCTCGACCGGGATGATCTCCACCTCGCGAATCAGCTGCTCGCGCATGTTGAGCCGGCGCATGAAGTGCGTCGGCACGCCGATCTCGTTGAGGCGCGCCATCAGGTGCTCGGAGATGCGGTTGTTGAGCACCCCCTTGCCGGTAATCACGCCCTGCTTCTTGTTGTTGAAGGCCGTGGCGTCGTCCTTGAAATACTGCACCAGGGTGCCGGGCTCGGGACCTTCGTAGAGGACCTTCGCCTTGCCTTCATAGATCCGCCTGCGACGGGACATGGTCACGATCCTCGATGTAGGGGGCGGGGCGCTCGGGTCAGCGCTGCGCGCGCCCGTTACCCCGCCAACATAGTCACATCAAGGGGCCAGTACAATCGCCTGTGGTCAGCCGTCGCGGGCAGGCCGGGCGCCACGGGCGCCGACATGGCGCACTAAATCTCAATATTTTCAAATGAATACCTGTTCGGCGGCCCTGGCGCGAACTGCCAGATCGGGGCGGTGCCGGGCCGGCCGGGACGCGGCAAGACGATCAGCGAAGCGTTGACCGTGCCGAATCCGCTCACGGGCTCGATGCACATGGCGGCCTCCGGGTCGCCGCCCGAGTCGCGCGTCCCGCGCGCGAGCAGCGCGGCCCAGTCCTCCCAGGCGCTCCGCTCGGGATCGGGCGGGGCTGCCGCCTCGAAGGCCGCAAGATGCGTGCGTATTCGCGCCGACCTGGCGTCGTTGCGCTCGCGCGCCGTGAACATGGAAAGCCCCTCGGGCAGTGCGTGGAAGACCGGCGCCTGGCTGCCGTCATGGCGCAGCCAGAATGCCTCCTCCGAATCGGCAACCACGAGGTTGAAGGGACGATAGGCTGCGCCGTCGATATCGGCGAGCGCCATGGCCGCAGCCGCGGCATCGGCATGGTCGAGCGCATCTAGCACCAACTCGCCCCGCGAGCGCTTGCCCGCCGCAGGCCCGAGCGCGCCGGTGCGGTTGAGAATGCCGGCGCAGACGCCGTCGTCGTTGACGCCGAGCCAACTTCCGCCCGCAAGCTCGTCCTGGCCCGCTGTGACGTGCGCACGGTCGGGCCAGTGCCGGCCCGGCCCGCGCCACGCCCGGTCGATCATCTCGTCGCGGTTGGCCGCAATCGCGACCGGCCAGTCGTGGCCGGGGCGCCGCAGGATCACGAGGGTGCACATGCCGCCCTATCCGCCCAAGAGGCCGCGCCCGCCGTGGACCGGCGCGGGCCGCTCTGGCACAATGCGCGCGCGTCCAATCATCGGCTGGGAGCCTGGGGTATGAACACGTTCGACGACCGCAAGAAAGCCGCCGAGGCGAAGTTCAAGCACGATCAGGAGTTTCAGTTCAAGGTCATCGCCCGGCGCAACAAGCTTCTCGGCCTGTGGGCGGCGGAGAAGATGGGGATCGCGGGCGACGATGCCGAGGCCTACGCCAAGCAGGTAGTCATGGCCGACTTCGAGGAACCGGGCGACGACGACGTGGTCCGCAAGGTGGTCGGCGACCTGACGCAGAAGGGCATCGAGGCCGACGATCACCTGATCCGCACGCAGATGGAGCGCCTGCTCGACGAGGCGAAGGGCCAACTCAGCACCGAATAGGCCGCGCGCGTCCACGTTCTCACTCCTCGACGTTCGGAACCGCCGGTGAGCGGTGTCGTCCCCGGCAGGGGCGCGGACAGCAACCGCCCCGGCAGGGGCGCGGAGAACAGCCGCCCCGGCAGGGGGGCGGACAACAACCGCGCAGGCTGGGGCGTTCACGCCCATCGGGCACTGCACGCCGCGGGCATACGCCAGGTCGCCTACGTGCCGGACGCCGGCCTGTCGGCGCTGCTCGGCCTGTGCGAAGCCGACGAGACCATGCGCACGGTGCTGCTCGCACACGAGCAGGAAGGCCCGGCACTGATCGCCGGCGCCTGGCTCGGCGGCGAACGCGCGGCGCTCTTGATGCAATCGAGCGGGGCCGGCAACTGCATCGCCGCGCTCTCGCTGATCCGCACCTGCCGCTTCCCCTTCCTCACGTTGGTCACCATGCGCGGCGAGTGGGGCGAGACCAATCCGTGGCAGCTGCCCATGGGCCAGGGGACCGCGGCGCATCTCGAGCAATGCGGGGTCATCGTCTCCCGCGTGGACGACCCGGATGACGCGTTCGAGACCATTGAGGCTGCCGCTGCCATCGCATTCGAAAGCCAGGCGGCAGCCGCGGTGCTCATCGGCCAACGCGTGATCGGCGCGAAGAGCTTCGACGGATGACGCGTCGCGCGCAGCCGGATACCTCCCTCGACCGGCGCACCGCCGTGACGCTGCTGCTGGAGGGCCGCGACGACGTGCTGGTCGTCCCCGGCCTGGGCTCGGCGACCTGGGACTGCGCCGCACTCGGCGACAACCCGCTGCACTTCTCGCTCTGGGGCGCCATGGGCAATGCGTCGATGATCGGGTTCGGCCTTGCGCTGGCGCAGCCCGCGCGCCGCGTGCTGGTGCTGACGGGCGACGGCGACATGCTGATGGGGCTCGCGAGCCTTGCCACCATCGCGACCCAGGCGCCGCCCAATCTCGCCCTCGTCGTGCTCGACAACGAGCGCCACGGCGAAACCGGGATGCAACCCACGCATACCGCGCACCGCACCGACCTCGCCGCCGCAGCTGCCGCCTGCGGCTTCGCCGAAGCCCGGCAGGTCGCGGACGAGGCCGGCCTCCGCGCCGCGCTCCCGCTGGTGCACGACGTACCTGGGCCGACCTTTCTCACGGTGAAGGTGCACGCCGAGCCCCTGCCCCGCGTCCTCCCGCCCCGCGACGGCGCCTACCTCAAGGACCGTTTTCGCGCGGCGCTATTGGACAAGGACGCCGTCCTCTAGTCTCGCTCGGCACCGCTTCGCCGTCCGGTCGAATAGCCGGTGCGCGGGACTCCCTTTCCCCTCCCTGCGCCGTATTGACTTGCAGTTCCGAGCACCCCACCGTTTTCGCCATGCTTTTCTCGAGTCGCGACGCCGTCCGGATGCGTCCAGAGATCGCTCCCTGAACGGCGCGCGCTTGCAACGCTCGGAGTTGGCGGAGCGCCGCTCTCCCTCGTCAGGCCGCCGCGACCCACCCACTCTTGCCGAGGAACGCGATACCATGAGACGCCACACCCAATTCCTTCGCACGGTAACGGTGCTCCTGATGGCCGGCGGCTTGGCCGGAGGCCTATCCGCCTGCGGCGGGGGTGGTGGCGGGTCGTCCTCCCCGCCGATGCCCACAGCCAGCGATGAGGCGCTCGACGCGGCAATCACCGCCCATCCGCCGTCAACGGCACCTGCCCTGCTGAGCGCAGACGGCTCGGGAAGGCCGGCGGACAACTCGATGCTCGAGGAAGCAACCGATGCGGCCAGAGCAAAGGTCGGCGGCTGGGACGACATTGCGTACGAGCGAACGACTGCGTCGGATTCGACAGACACGCTCGTGATCTACAGCAACCAAGAGACACTGCCGAACAAGCCGTTCAGCGACGTTTATCCGTTCGATCATGACGCCGACAATGACACAACGCATGACTCCTTGATCGTCGCTTCCTCCGACGTGAGTCTGGTCAGCGGCGTCACGGAGTTCCCGTCCGCTGTCAATCAAGTGGACGTGCCGTTCACGGACGACGCTACGTTCATGGGCATGTTCGCCGGCGCGCCGGGCACCTACACCTGCGTCTCGATGTGTACACTCTCAACCAATATGGACGCAGAATTGAGCGCCGTCGGCGGCACATGGTACTTCACACCCAATAGCGCGAGCGACCCGGTGTCGGTTGACGACAGCGACTACATCCATTTCGGCTACTGGATGAATGAGGCGGAGGTGAACGACGAGCCCGTCATCATGGCAGCCGCCATCGCCGGCGGAACCGACCCCTCCCCGATCAGCACCGTCCAACGCCTCGAGGGTCAAGCCAGCTACGCCGGGGCGGCGACGGGTCTCTACGTGATCAGAACCTTCACGCTGGACGGTGAGGTCAACAGGCGAACAGGCGGACAGTTCACCGCCGATGCGATGCTGACGGCCTACTTCGGCGGTAACGACGTGGCGGTCAACAAGCACTACTCGGTCGTTGGCGAAATCACGGACTTCGTGGACCGGCGGGGCAGAGCCATCGACTCCAGCTGGAGTGTCGACCTGCAGAAAGCGCTGTTCGGCAGCCAACAGGGCGCCATGTTCGAGGGCGATACCGTGGGCGATGCCGACGCAGATATGGGCTCCTGGAACGGCCGCTTCTTTGGACCCGTCGCCGTCGACAACGACAATGCGACAACGGGTAACCAGTCCACGTTCCCGTCCGGGGTGGCCGGCACCTTCGACGCTCAGTTCACGAACGGCGCCGTCATCGGCTCCTTCGGCGCGGAGAACAACGACTGACGCGAGAGACACCTCTCACTGGGTAATCAAGAGACGTCAGACCTGAGGTGCGGACACGAAAGCGCTCGATGCTCGACGCGGCGCATCCTCCCGCCCCGCGACGACACCTGCCTCCGGGACCGCTTCCGGTTGGCGCGACTGGGCACTGACGCCACCCTCTGGCCCCTTGCCCTCTTGACTAATCTTCGACAGTTTGGAATCTAAATCTCTTTTGCATCAGTCAGTTAGCAGGCAATTTTCGGCGCGTGGCACTACATTTCGCAGCACGCCCGAAGCTCGCCCCTATGTGGATGGTCAGGCAGCGGCAGGGTTTC
>JAJEEP010000023.1 GCA_022820945.1 Alphaproteobacteria bacterium
CAGCACCGCCCTTTCGATGTGATCAATACTGGGATGGTCCTCGCGCACGAACCGTCGGCCTTCACCGTTGACATAAAACTCCCAGGGTTTGCGGATGGCCGGGTTTAGCCGGAGGTGGGCGCCCGATAGCGGGTCTTCGGCATCCTGGCGGAAGCCGGCAACGGTAGTGAGAAACGAGTCGCCGCCGGACACCGTGGCCCCCAACTCACGCGCCGCCCGGATGCCGTCGCCGCGCGAGTACGGATTGCAGTACGAGGTCAGGGCGAATTGCGGCGTGATCTCGGCCCACATATCGAGATTCGCCGCGTAGCCGCCCGACGCAAGCACGACGCTCTGCCCGTAATGGCGTTGCGCGGACCCGGACGGCGTTTCCGTTTCCACGCCCGTCACGGCGCCCGAATCGTCCTGAAGCAGCCGGGTGAAACGCGTTTCAAGCCTGAGATCGATGCGGTTGTCCGCGGTCAGCCGCTCGAACGTAGGCGTCATTGCCTCCAGGACGCTGACGCCCAGTTTCTCTCCCCAGCAGTAGCGGCGCGTCCTGTAGGGCTCGTGGGCGCTGCCGGCCACCGGGTGGCCGGGCAGCGGCTCGAAACCCAGTTCCATAAGCCAGTCCAGCGTATCGCTGGCATTGTCGATCGCCTTACGGCCCAGGGCCGCATCCATGGTGCCGTTGCAGATGCGCATGGCGTCTTCGTAGTGGTCCTCGGCGCTGTCATCAATGCCAGCGGCCGCTTGCAGCCGGGTGCCGGCCGCGCTCATCTGCCCCGACGACCAGTAGAGCGTGCCGCCGATGCGTTTGTCCGCCTCGATCTGCAGCACCCGGGCGCCACGCTCGGCCGCGAAGATGCCTGCCGGCATTCCGGTCGAACCCGCGCCGATGATGATGACGTCGTAGTTATTGCTCATGTTGATCCCCGCTTCCCGATCCCGCACCCGGCGTTTGCACAGGGCCGCGCCTATGTTTCCACAGAATAGCCGTGCTGGCTACTCCCCCGCCGGGTGGGGTAGCTTTGACGGCTCCGGTCGTCGACAATGCGCCGCTTATGGCTTCGGCGCTGACATGGCTTGATTACTCCGAGCGCGACCGGAGTCGGGCACTGAGTGTCATCGACCTGTTTCGCGAGACCGGAACGTTGGATGAGCTGGGTTTGGCAAGCGTCCGCAATAGCTTCTCGGACCTGTTTTTCCCGGGAACCAGCACAATCCTGACTCGGGCCTGCTATTTCCTGCTTGTGCCCTGGACATTTCAGCGGCTTGAGCGGCTGAAATTCTCCTCCAGCAAGATTGCAAACCGGGCTCGGCAGGCAGAGCTTAATCTCAGCAGCCGGATGCTTGCGGCAGGCGATGGGCGCGGTGTGTTCGGTTCCCAGGCAGGGATGAATCTGAAACGGCTCCCGAGCGAGGTCTATTGGGGCGGCCTTGGAAGCTGGGGCATCCGCGCATTCCAAGGCCACATCTGGGCTTATTTCCGGTCGCTTGATGGCCACTACCGGCGCAGTGCGCGGTTCCTGAGCATGCCCCGCGATCGGGAAGGCCGGAGCACGCCTCCAACGAACTGGCACCCCCACTTGCCGGAGCCGCCGGCCGGCTTCCCATACGAAAATGTTTCGGTGGCGCTACGACGCGAGGACGCAGAGTATCTCCGTGATCGCATACAGGCCCGGCATCCTGGCAGCTTGTTGGCGGTGCTGGCAGGCCGGGCCGACGCCACGGACCTCCGGGTCGCTCGGCCATGGCAACTGTCCAGACTTCGCGAGATTCCGCCGGCCCTTAGGGAACAACTCCACGACGCCAGGTTGTTCTCGATCTGTCTGCACGGAGCGGCCCTGCTCTACAACCTGATGCTCTCCGAGTTGCAGCAGCACGAAAAGCGAAGAGAGAAGCACATGGCAGCCCTGAAGCATTGGACAGCGGAGGTGCATGAGATCAATTCGGAGTTGGCAGACTGGCATCTGAATGGGGTGTGGGACGTTGTCGGATCAAGCGGTCGGTCAATCGCTTATCCGATGAAGGACTTCATAGAGCGTTGGGTCGAGGGTCTCAAGAGAAGTGGGCCTGAGGCCGTTATCCGTGAAGAGTCCACGGCTCGACTGCTCATAAGAGAGCGAGAGGTGCAACTCAAACACGCTCGCGCGCGGCTCACAAATCCGCGCCATCTCGAACTTTGGGGCGGGGATTCCGGCACCGGGCAGATGTCCTATCGCTGGCGCGTGGCCGGGAGGTTACTGAAGGACATCTTCGACGGCCTGCATGCGGTCGAGAGCAATGCTGGGCACACGTGAACGTTCGCTCCTGCTGGAGAGCCTGCGCCCACCGCCAGGCTATCGCTTGCGGCGGGCGGTTGGCACAACCTACACGCTGGACCTGATTGCTCTTCTGACTGCGCCGCTGGCGTTCACCTTTTTCGATGCGCACGATGAGGATGGCTCACCGTCGGCCGACCCCATAGCGCTGCTTGAGGCACTAAGACGGAATGCCGGGAAAGTCACGATCTTCTGCCAGGCCGGCGCGATCTCCGTGCCGAAACCGGAGCAAAAACTCCTGACTTACCTCGAAGGTTCCGTGGTCGAAGTGCAACCCCGCCGCGCGGGAGGAATCTTCCACCCGAAGGTTTGGGTGCTCAACTTCGAGAAGGAGGATGAACCGGCGATCTACCGCGTATTGTGCCTCTCCCGCAACTTGAGTTTCGCGCGGGCCTGGGACACCTGTTTGTGCCTTGAGGGAGAACTCATAAAACGGAAGCGAGGCTTCTCGCGGAACAAGCCGCTGGCCGAATTCCTTCAAGCATTACCGGGGCTTACGGCGACTCTGCTGTCCACTGAGTTGCTTCAGGAAATCGACAGAATGGCATACGAACTCAGAAGGGCGGACTTCCGGCTACCCGCGCACTTCACGGACTTCCGAATCCACCATTTCGGCCTGCGGCAGAGACGCCAATGGCCATTCCCGGCTGCGGAGCGAAGCCTCGTGGTGTCGCCATTTCTGGTCGATTCCACGATCGGCAAACTGGTGCGTGAGCACAGCCTCGAAATTCTTGTTTCACGGCCGGAGGCCTTCGACGGACTGCTCCGCAACCAGTCTCGCGAGGCCCTCCCACGGACCTGTTACGTGCTCTCATCCGGAGCCAATCTGGAATCGCGGGACGCGCAAGACGAGGAAGAAGTCCAGCCGCGTGCCCCGCGACCGGTTCAGGATCAGGTCGAACTCGCGGGCCTCCACGCCAAGCTGTTCCTGTTCGAGAACGGTCGGGAGGCCCGATTGTTTACGGGTTCGGCCAACGCGACGAGCGCCGCGTTTCAGCAGAACGTGGAAGTGCTCGTCGAGCTTTTTGGAAGAAAGAAGGACTGCGGAATAGGTTCCTTCCTCGGAGAGCAAGACGATCAAAGGCTCGAGTCTCTCCGGTCGCTCCTACAGGAGTATCACTTCCCCGAAACTGGGGAGGGTGACAAAATCAAGCGGCGCCTTGAGGACAAGGCTGACCGGTTGGCGCGCCGGATTGGCGCTGCGCGCTTGATAGCGAAGCTTCATGAGGTGGACGCTGCTCGGCGGTGGGATATCGCTTTGGCAGGAAAGCTCCCGGAAATCTGCGAGGGAGCTGAGGTCAGCGTGTGGCCTGTCACTCTGTCCGCAGATTTCGCCGTACCGATTGATGGCGCTGCAAGTCAAAGGCTCGCATCTGGCATTGCGAACTCCACGGCGGATGTAATCGCGAGATTCAGCGGGTTATCGTTCGAAGCGATTACCGGATTCTTCGCCTTCGAGGTCTGTCTGCGAGACGGAGATCAGGATGTAAGGCTGCGGTTTGCAGTGACGGCCGAACTGGAGGGGGAGCCGGAGAATCGGAAGGAGCGCCTGCTGCATTCACTTCTCAAGGACAGTGGCCGGGTTCTCCGGCTGTTGTTCCTGATACTGATGGACGAGGGTGCCGAGATCTCGAATATCAGCAAAGTGATTGACGGTAACGATAATGGGTCTGAGGGGTCCTCCGGAAACTGGGAGCAGACGGCCTTGCTGGAAGCTCTTCTCCAAAGCCTGAGCCGCAACCCGAAGCGGATAGATGACATCGCCCGGCTGATCGCCGACCTGCGCAGCACGCCGGAGGGCAAGGAGCTATTGCCCGATGGCCTGAACGAAATATGGGAACCGGTTTTTGCGGCGCGGGAGGCGCTGAGGCCGTGAGTCCGGCAGCCGAGGGCGAGCGCCCCGATGCGAATGCACTGCTGGAGGGTCTCAAGGGATTCCAGCGAGAAACCGTGGAGTACGCCTTCCACCGACTGTATCGCGCCCCGGATTCGACCCGCCGCTTTCTGGTGGCGGACGAGGTGGGCCTCGGGAAGACGCTCGTCGCGCGCGGCGTGATTGCCAAGGCGCTCGATCACCTATGGGACGGACCTCACAGGGTTGAGCAGATCGATATCGTCTATATCTGCTCCAACGCCCAGATCGCCCGGCAGAATATTCGCCGGCTCAGGATAGGAGCGAGCAAATTCTGGCGCGCCGACCGGTTGACGTTGCTGCCACAGGAGATTCACGATCTGAAAGCGAACAGGGTCAATTTCCTGGCGCTCACCCCAGGGACCTCGTTCAACCTCAGGAGCAGTATGGGGCGCTGGGATGAGCGCGTCTTGCTTTATCACCTGGTACAGCAGGTTTGGCCGGACCCCCATATGGGACCCAAAAACCTGTTCCAGGGCGGGGTTACCAAAGCAGGATGGTGGCGATGGCGACTTGATGAATTCAGGCGGGGCCGGCATCTGGACGCGAGTCTCGCCAAGGCCTTCGAGCTTCGCCTCATCGAGGCCGGAACTGACCTACAGGACCGCTACGCAGATCTGTGCAAGCGATTCAAACGGATTCGCAAGAGAGTTCCGTGGGAGGATAGCCGCAAACAGGCCCGGTTCATCGGTGAGTTGCGTTCGATGCTGGCCGAAGTCTGTGTGACGGCGCTTGAGCCCGACCTCGTGATCCTGGACGAATTCCAGCGCTTCAAGGATCTCCTTGATGGGGAGGACGCCACTGCCCAATTGGCGAAACGGCTCTTCACGTATTCCGACGACACGTCGGATGTTCGCTTGCTCCTGCTTTCCGCCACGCCGTACAGGATGTACACGCTGCATCACGAGAGTGCCGACGACGACCATTACCAGGACTTTCTGCGAACCGTCGAATTCCTCGATCCCAGCATCGGGCATAGTGGTGCTCTTCGCCAACTGCTGGACGACTATCGGCATGCTATGTACCGCATTGAGTCGCATACACGCGAGCTCGTGCGGATTAAAGGAAAAATCGAAACGCAACTCCGGCGCGTAATGTCGCGGACCGAGCGGTTGCCCGCATCTCAAGACTCGGACGGGATGCTCCTTGAGGTCCCAAGCGCGGGACTGCAACTCACGGCGGACGATGTACGCGACTTCGTGGCGCTTGAGCAGATCGGGCGTGCGGTGGGACAGCCGCAGGTTCTCGAATACTGGAAGTCGGCTCCGTACCTGCTCAGTTTCATGGACGAATACAAGCTCAAGACCGAGGTCGTCGCGAGGCTGGACGAGTTGGGGGCGAACGGCTTGGCCAATCTGCTCACCAGCACCGGACGGGCGTTCCTGCCTTGGAGGGATGTCGAGGAATACGCAAGAGTCGATCCGGCTAACGCTCGTCTGCGAAGCGTCCTTGAGTGGCTGTCGGGTGCCCAGGCATGGAAGCTGCTTTGGTTGCCGGCGTCACTTCCGTACTACGCTGACTCGGGTCCATGGCAGGCGGCACGCGAGCAGCAGTTTTCCAAGCGTCTTGTCTTCTCGACCTGGGCGGTCGTGCCCAAGGCCATAGCGAGTATGGTGAGTT
>JAJEEP010000127.1 GCA_022820945.1 Alphaproteobacteria bacterium
GGGCGGCATGCGCTGGACCGTCGGCGGCGCCAACGCCATCATCGCCCTGCGCTGCGCCGTCGAGAGCAATCGCTTCGACGATTTCTGGGAACGGCGCGCCGGCGCAGCAGCATGAATCTCACAAATCAGACGTACACCCACCGGCTCCCCGGCGGCGTGACGGTGACGCGCATCGCAGTCCGCCCGCCGGGCGTGCACGTGGAGGGCGCCGTCGAGGGCGCCCTCCCGTACAGCCCCCGTCCTTCCGCCGTTACCGGCCCGCGCCGGGATGGCAAGGGAGACGGATCGTGAAGCGCACGGCCGCATCGTGGCTGGGCCTGCAGGGGAACACCCTGATTCCCGCGCGGCGCCGCGGTTCCGAGGGCACCGGCGGCCTCATCCGCCACCCCGCCATCGACGAGTGGGTCAGGCGCGTCTGCGCCGTTTACGCCGACGGCCGCTGCCTGATCGCCGAGGGCTACGAGAGCGACCGCAGGCTGCGCGCGGCTCTCATGGAGCTCCGCCGCAACGGCAGTGTCCCCGGCCGGCTGATCGAGCGCACCGCCGGCCTCGACGAGATCGCCGCGTGCTGGCGCAGGGCGGCGCATGAGGCTGCGGGCGGCGAGGCGCCTGCGGCGCACAAGGTGCGCACCCTCTTCGAAGAGGCCGCCGCGGCCAAGGCCAGCGACGTCGTCTTCGAGAACGACGGCGGGCTCTGCCGCGTCCACGGCATCGTCAACGACCGCAAGCTCCAGCTCGCAGCCCCCATGCCCGCAGACGAGGGCCGCGAGGTCATGGGCTTCCTCTTCCACTGCAAGGACGAGGGCTCGGCCCAGACTTCCTACCAGCGAAGCGCCTTCCAGGGCTTCTCGGTCCGCGCCGGCGGCCAGGTGCCGTTGCCTGCCACCGTGTCGGCGCTGCGCTGCCAGCGCGGCCCCCACGAGCCCGACGGCGATCACCTCTTCGCCCGCCTCTTCTACCGCGACCGCATCGAGAAGGGCACCACGCTGGAGAGCCTCGGCTTCTCCGCCGAGGAGGCGGCGGTGTTCTCGGAGATCCGCATGTCGCTCAGGGGCGGCATCTTCCTCGGCGGCACGGCAGGTGACGGCAAGTCCACCACGCTGGCTACCAATCTCGCGCTCCAGATGGAGGAGGCGCAGGGCCAGCTCAACGTGGTCACCATCGAGGACCCGGTGGAATACCCCATTCCGGGCGCGGTGCAGATCGCGGTGCCCACCACCGGCTCCGGCGAGGAGCGCGGAAAACACTTCCGGGACGCGCTGATGCACTTCTGCCGGGTCCATCCCGCATCGGGCATGGTCTCGGAGATCAGGGACGCCGATGCGGCCCGGCAGGTGCTGCAGTTTATCGATACCGGGCACCAGGTGTGGACCACCATCCACGTCCACTCCGCCAACGCGATCCTTTTCCGCCTGCTCGACATGGGGGTGGGCACCGCCGAGGTGTGCAAGCCCGGCAACATCGAGCTGCTGATGAAGCAGACCCTGCTGCCCAGGCTCTGCGACGCATGCGCGCTCGAGGAGCCGGCGGGAGGCAAGGCGGTTCCGGACTGGCTCGGGCGGCATCTCCGCAACTGGCCTCGGGTGCGCTTTCGCAACCCGCAGGGCTGCGAGACCTGCAATCGCGAAGACCGAAGTGTCGTGGCGGGCAAGGCCTGGAACGGCTACGCGCAGCAGACGGCAATTGCCGAGACCATCCGCCCCGATGCGGCCTACCTCGCCTTCGTGCGCCAGCGCGACCCGGCGGGCGCCTGGGAGCACTGGGTCACTCATATGGGCGGCAGGCCCATGGGCGAGCGCATCTGGGCACTGGTGGCGGCCGGCCGTGCGGACCCCTTGGATGCGCTGCGCAAGGGCGCACGGGTGAACCAGGCGGAGGCCGTGGATGCCTCGCCGCTTCCGGCCCCGGGGGAAGACGCCGCATGAGCCGGCTCGCACGGAAACTCGCGGGCACGCTCCTACTGGGGCGCAAGGCCCGTGTGGACGTCTTCCGCATGGTGGCGGACCTGCTGGACGCGGGGTTCTCGCTGGAACGCGCGCTGGAGATCGCCGCACGGGCGGCGAAGGACCAGGGTCAGCGCGGCAGGGCGCAGCTCCTCGGGGCCTGGCGCAAGGCACTGCTGGAGGACCGCTTCGCGGATGCCGTTGCAGGAAGCCTGCCCGCCTCCGAGGCGATGATCTTCCACGCCTACGGGCGGGTCGATGCGGCGGTGCTGTTCGCAGCCGCCGCACGCGTCGCGGAGATGCGCGAGCGCCAGATCGCTGCGGTGTGGAAGGCGCTGGCCATGCCCATGGTGCTGGCGCTGGGCCTGGTGCTGATGCTCTGGGCCGCCGGCGGCCACTTCATCCCCGTCATCGAGAGCGTGAGCCCGCCCGAGCAGTGGGGCTCCGGCGCACGCCTCTTCCGCAGCGTCTCCGTCTGGCTGAATGCCAACACCCTGGCGTTCGGCGCCACGCTCCTGGGTCTCGTCGCAGCCGTTACGGCCGCGATGGTGGCCTGGACCGGGCCGGGCCGCACCGTTCTCGACAAGATCGCTCCCTTCTCCCTCTACCGCACGCTCACCGGCTCCGCCTTCCTGTTCGTGACCATGGAGTTCTTGGCGGCGGGCATCGACGTCAACGACCGCACCTTCGAGGCGCTGAAGCGCGCCGCCTCCCCCTACGCCCGCCACCGCATCGCGGCGATCCAGGGGCACATGGCGCGGGGCGTCGGCCTCGGGCGCAGCATGGTCATGGCGGGGCACGGCTTCCCGGACCCCTCCCTGGTTCCGGTGGTGGCGGCGCTGGACGGGGCGCCGGGGTGGGAGAGGAAGCTCGCGCGCTTCGTGGAGCGCTGGGTGGGTCGATCGGATGAGCTGCTGCGCGCCCGCGCGGCGCTTCTCAACGGCACGCTTCTGATTGTGGCGGCACTGGTCATGGGCTCGGGCATCGACGCGATGTTCTCGATCCTCGAGCAGGCCGCCCGGTACTGACGGAGGAAAAGGATATGGACGGCACCATCGACGACGGCAACCGGGCCCCCGACAAAGCGGACCTGAGGCAAGGGGGCGGCGCGCCGCTCGTTGCGGGGCGCCTGCGGCGCCTGCGCCAGAAGCGCTGGCGCAGGGGCTTCAGCCTCTTCGGGGTGCTGCTGGGACTGACGCTGGCGGCGGTGGCCATCGTGGGGGCCGTGAGCCTCTACAACGCCGCCCGCGAGTCCGCCAACCGCTCCGAGGCACTCACCCTGCTCAACCGGCTGCGCGCCAACGTGGAGAGCGTATTCGCCGGCGCCCCCTCCTACGGCAACAACACGAACCTGATCGCCACCATCGACCGCAGGGGCGGCATCCCCGACAGCGCACGCACGGTGCGGGGCAACAGGGTCCAGATCCGCCACCCCTTCGGCGGCCTGGTGAGCGTGACCGGCGGCCCCGGCGGGGCCACCAACCAGTTCCTGATCGCCTTCAACGACGTGGACGACGAGGTCTGCGCGGCGCTGGGCGACGCCTATGCGGGGCGCAGTCGCGCCAGGGCGGGGATCGTGTCGATCACGGTGAACGGCACCACCCTGGCCTCGCCGGTGACGGTGGCGCAGGTCACGGCCAACTGCGACGGCGGCGCCGGCGCCAACGATATCGGGTTCACATTCGGATGACCACGCGAAGCGTGGATACGCTCGGCGTGCACTCGCGCGGCATGACCACGCGAAGCGTGGATATGCCCGACATGGGCACGGACGGCACGCGGCCGCTTCGCCGGTACCGTATGGGCGCAGGCGCGCTGGTGGCGGTGCTGCTTCTGGCGGCGCTGGCGGGCACCGGGCTTGCGGCCCATTACGCGGCGCAGCATGCGGCGCGGCAGATGGCGTCGTCCTTCGAGGCGGGCCGGGTGTTCGGCGAATGGGTACTGGCGGCGCACCGGGCGAGCCAGGAGCACGACTTCTCGCCGCGCCTCGAGATGGAGCCCGCCTTCGTGCTGACGCCGGCGGCATTGCGGGCCCTGGGCGCGGTGCCGCCGGGGTTGCCCGAGCGGGTGGGTCGCGACGCCACCTTCATGGTCGGCATCATGGACGACGGCCGTGGGGTAACGGGGCATTCGCCCGGACCGGGGCGTTCCCCTGTGGCGATGGCTTTCGGGGTGCTGGAGCCGGCACGCCCGGAGGCGGCCCCGGCCTTGCGGAGCGGCGCCATCGCCGCCGGTCTCGCCGCGCTCGCGGAGGCCGGCAGCACCGAGACGGCGATGGCGGCTCACGTACCCGCCATCGAGGCCGCGCTGGCGCGGCCGCTCGCAGCGGACGGCCTCTACGTCACGGCAGACGCAGGGCTGCACTACAAGGACGCGGTTCTCTACCGGCGCCCGCAGCCCGGGCGGCCGGGGTTGAACCGCATGGAGACGGCCCTCGATGCCGGAGGCCACAATGTCACCGCTATCGCGGATGCCGACGGATTCACGGCATCGGTCACGCGCGATGCAGAGGTTGGCGGCAGCGGCAGCGTGACCGGCGATGCCGCCGCGGCGGGGCTCGAAGCGGGATCGCTCGAGGCGGGCGCCCTGGGGGCGGCCTCGCTCGCCGTCTCGGCCGAGCTCCTGGTGGGGCGCGCGGTGGCGGGGCCGGTATCGGCGGGCTCGGCGGAGGTCAACGGCCGTCTTGAAGCGGCGTCCGCCGCTGTCAGCGGCGCGCTCACCGCAGCGACCCTGGCCGTGGCCGGCACGGCCTCCGTCTCGGGTGCCACGTCGGCGCAAACGCTGGCGGGAGAGATGCTGACGGCAAGCGGCACCGCACGCGCGGATCGGATCTCGTCCACCGGGCTGCACGGTCCCGATGCGTCCATCGGCTCTCTCAGCGTCGGGAGCTGCGGCGGATGCTGAGCATGTGGACAACTCATCGACGTCTCGCGAGCGCCAAGGCGATCCCGGCGCCGGACGGATCACGCGACCGAGGCCCGGGTCTGGGCGCGGCTCGACGACAGAGGCCTGGGCTCGGTGGGGGGCGGAGCCTGCGGCTCAGTCGGGGGCTGCGCCGGGGACGGAGCCTTGGGCTCAGTCTCTTTGGGTCGCTGCTGGCACTGGGGCTGCTGGGCGCGATGGTGCTGGCCGTGGCGCTCTTCTTCGAGAACAGGGCCATGGACGAGCGCGCCCGTCTCGCCGCACGCCAGCTCACCGTGCTCTCCGACGCCGCCGCGAGCCACGTGAGCGGCCGCTTCCCCGCGATGCTGACCGCCCTCGGCGGCGGCTCCTCCGAGCTCACGCTGGCCGCACTTCGAGGCGCCGGTGTGCTGCCTGCCGGCTTCGCCGACATGGGTGCGATGGGCCGGGGCTACCGGGTGCTCATGCTCGCGGCAGGCGCGGACACCATCGACCTGCTGGTGACCCAGACCGTGCCGGCGGGCGGGGGAACGCCCGGATCCATAGAGGTTCCCGCATCGGCGCTCTTCGGAGCCGGCGGCAACGCCAGGATGGGTGTGGTGCTGCCGGACATTCCCGACCGCCTGACGGGCCCGGCCGTGGACGCCGACATGAGCGCCTTCCAGACCGCCTTCGGCGGCGCGCCCGAAGCGGGCGCGCTGGCGACGCTCAGGCGTCTCGACCACCGCGCCGTCTACGGCGACCAGCTCTACCGCGTCCCGGTGCCGGGCTTTGCCGGCGCCAACCGCATGGAGACCGATCTCGACCTCGGCGGCAACAACCTGACCAGTGCGAACGCCATGGAGGCGGACACGCTGGCGCTGCACAGCGATCTCGCGGTGGGCGGCGGCCTCATGGTGACGGCGGACCTGATGGTGGGCCGCGCGCTGAACGTCTCGGGTCCGGCCGAGGTGGCAGCCGGGGTCACGGCGCAGAGCGCGCGGGTGACGGGCGCGGCATCGGCGGGCTCGCTTGCGGTCACACACGATCTGAGGGCGGCCAGCCTGACGGCGCAGGGCGCGGTGACGGCGGGCTCGGCCGGGGTGCGAAGCACGGTGGCAGCCGGGAGTGCCTCCCTTGCGAGCCTGCAGAGCGGCAGCGTGACGGCCCGAACGGTGACGGCGACGGAGGTCTCCGCTGCCGGCGCCACGGCACGGTCGGTGCGGGCGACGGGGCGCGTCGACGCGGCGGAGGCGGGCTTCAGCCGTCTCACCGTCGGACGCTGCACGGGGTGCTGAGAGGGCAAATGCGATGAAGGCGAGGTTCCCGCTCCTGCCCATCGTCATCGCCTTGGCTGCCTGCCTCTGGGCTACGGACGCCGCGGCGCAGGCCGGGACGATACCTGCGGGCATCGGCACGCACGGCACAGGGGAACGCCCTGGTGCGGGGGATCGCCCTGGTGCGGCACAGCATGCAGACAGCACCGCCTCCGGTTCCGCGACGGCGCTCCGGCAGCGGGCACTGACGACGATGGAGTCGCTGCGCGAGGAGATCGCGACGCTTTCCGCGCTGAAGAACGCGCAGGCAGCGCTGCTTGCGTTGAACCAGGCGGGTTCGGAGGCGGGCGAGGCGCCCGCGACCCTCGCCGCAGCACTGTGCGCGGAGCCCGCGCTCGGCGCGTGGTGCCCTCTGCTGCCCGCCACCTTCGGCACCTCACCCAGGGAGGACGGCCATGACCGCGACTGACCTCGTTCTGATCGCTCTCGTGCTGACGGCCATGGCGGCTGTCGCCGCGGTGGACGCCCGGCGCGCGATCGTGGACCCGCGCCTGATGCTTGCGCTGGTCTGCGCCGGCCTGCTCTGGCGCATGTTCGGACCGGTCGAGACCGGGCCGCTCTGGACTGGCCCCGCAGGGGCCGCGCTCGGTGTGGCCGTCGTTGCCGTGCCGATCGTGGTCGCGCAGCTGTGCCGCCGGCGCTGGCCGCTCTTTCCCGGCGATGCGATGATGCTGGGCGGCCTCGGCTTCGTCCTCGGCCCTCTCGGGCTGGGGTGGGCGCTGTTGGCAGGCGCGACCCTGTCCTCGATTTATCGCGCCTGGCTCCAGCGCCGCCGGGGCCGCTCCTTCTTCCGGGGCTACTGCCCGCTCGGGCCCGGCATGATGGCCGGCGCCATGGCGGTGTTCGTGTTCGTGAACGCCGGCGGCGCGCTCGCTGCGGACGAGGCGGAGATACCGCTGCCGCCGGTTCATCCGGGCATGCAGGACGCAGCGGCTTCCCGGATCCCCATGCCTGCGCCCCCGCCGCCCCGTCCGGGCTCGACGGAAGCTGCGGAGCAGTCCGCCATGCTCGCGGCGACGGAGCTGGCGCCGGTGCGGACGCCGTTGCCCCCGAAGTTGGCGATGCGCGTTGTCGCCGTCGACGAGGCAGTGCCGCTCGCCTTCGCCGCGCTCGCAGATCGCATCGCCACCACCGCGGGCGTTCCCGTCGAGGTCGAGGAGCGGCCTTCGCGCGTCGCGGGCGGCGCCGTGCGGCTGCCCGATCCGCCGCGTGTGCGTCTCGCGTTCGAGGGAGCGCTGCCGGGTCTGCTCAACCTTGTGACGGCGCGCACCGGCTACGGCTGGACCTGGGCAGGCGGCGCCGTGGTCTTCTACCGGTATCGCGACATCGAGCAGCCCACGCCACACGGGATGGTAGCGCCTGCCGATCGGAAAACGGGCTCAGGGGAACGCCCTGGTACAGGGGAACTCCCCGGTGCAGGGGAACTCCCTAGTACAGCGGAACGCCCCGGTACCGGGCAAGTCCCCGATACGCCGGTTCCGGACCGGGGCGATCGGCTGTGGATCGTGGACCCGGCGCACCACGGGACCCTGATGGACGTGCTCGAGGACTGGGGCGCACAGGCGGGCTGGTCGGTGGTGTGGAAGGCTGCGCGGCACTATGCCGTGGGCGCCCGCGCCACGCTCCGGGGCGGGTTCCTGGACGCCGCCGATCTGCTTATGGCAGGCCCCGCGACGCGCCGGTCCCTGGTGGCGTTCGCGCACGAGCCGAACCGGCACCTGGTCATCAAGGACGCGGGGGCTGTGCAATGATCCTCTCACGCGCCCTTCGCCTCCTCGCGGTCTGCTGCATCGCCCCGATTGCAGTCGGTTGCGCGCCCTTCTGGACCGGGACGCCGGAGGCGGATCCGGCGCCTCCGGCGACCGTGCGGCCGGACCCTGCGGAGATGCGTCTCGCGGAGGCGGCGGCACGGGCCGAGGCGGCGCTGACCGCGCTGGCCAGGATCGAGTCCGCGCGGACCCCGCGGGCTGAGGCCAGGGCACCGGGGCGTTCCCCTGTACCGGGGAGTTCCCCCGCGCTGGAGGACGTGCCGGCCGCCCTGAGGCGTGCGGTCACGCTCGACTGGATCGGCCCTGTCGAGACCCTTGCCGAGGCCCTCGCGCAACGAGCGGGCTACCGCTTCGTGGCGACAGGCTCGATGCCGATACGGCCGGTGATGGTCACCGTAAGGGCCGCCGGCACCCCTCTCATCGAGGTCTTGCGGGATGCGGGCCTCCAGGCCGGGGCCGCTGCGACGCTCGTGGTGGACGCGGGCAACCGCACGGTTCGCCTCGACTGGACAAGGGATCACCTTGGTCCAGGGGATCACCCTGGTCCAGGGGAACTCCCGCGGACGGGAGAGCGCCCGGATTCAAGAGAACGTAGCGGTTCGGCGCCGGGGAAGGAGGGCTCATGACCCGCATGTGCATATTGCTGCTGGCCCTCGTCTGCCTCGGCGCCGATATCGCCTTCGGCGGCACGGAACCGCCGTCGACGCTGGAGACGCTGCTGAGTTCCGAGGCGCCCGAGGCGGCATCGGACAGCGGCGCGCTCTCCGGAGAAGCACGCCGGCCTGCGATGCGCTCGGCCGCGCTTGGCTTCGGCGCACGTGCAGGGCTCGCCCGCCGGAGCTGGGAGATCGCCGCGATGCTTGAGCGGCACGCCGGGAAACTCTCCGCGATCTACCGCTTCCGGGACCTGATGCTGGAGAAGGACGGCTTCACCGTGATGCCGCCGGTGCTGGCGGAGACCGACCGTGCCTTCCGGCTCCGCCGGGACGGCGTCCAAGCTGCAAGCGCACGCCGTGTCGTCCGTATCGTCGAGCCTGAGCGGATCGTGAGCGCAGTGCCGCACTGGCGCGATTACCTGGTGCGCGAATGGTCCGAGGCCGTGCTCCCGGCGGCGGTGCTGTTCCCCCGCAGCAGCGCGGAGGGCGCGCTCTGGCGTCAGTGGGTGCGCGAGGGCTGGGAGCACGGGACCGCGCTCTCCGACGACATCTTCGCCGCCGACCTGGAGCGCCTCAACCGGGTGTTCGAGGGGCTGGTGCAGTGGCGCCGGTCCAACCTGGCAGGGATGGTCTCGGCGCCGTCTCTGGAGACCGAACGAATCGCCGTGAGCGGCCACGCACGGCTCGTGCGGATCGACGAGACCCGCGCTGCCCTCGGCGAGCCGGCGCGCTTCGAGCTCCGCCCCGGAGAGTGGAAGCCGCTCCCCGAAGGAGACACCCCTGCGGGTGGGCACACCCCTGCGGGCGGAAACACCCCATCGGATGGAGGCACCCAATGAACCGTCGCTGGGCGGACGCCGATCACGCCTTCCCGGCCGCAGGGCTGGACTGCTTCCTGCTCTGGGCTGCCGATCTCGGCGCCTCCGACGTCTCCTTCCAGACAGGCGCGCCGGCCTTCGTCGAGATCGACGGGAGGCTCCGCCGGGCCACCGGCGCCGTTCTGGACGGCCTGGTCATGGAGCGCATCTGCGCCCGCATCTTCGACCGCATCCCTGCGGGCGAAGGCACCCCTCCGGGTGGAGGCACCCCTCCGGGTGGAGGCACCGCAGACGGCATCCTGCGCTCCGGCAGGGCCATCGACTGCTCCTATGCCGTCGCCTCCGGCCCCCGGCGCTTCCGCCGCTACCGCTGCAACCTCTCGCCGGTGCTCGCGGGCCAGCGCTTCGGCATCAACATCACCATGCGCGTGCTGCCCGGCAGCCCGCCCACCCTGGAAGAGCTCGGCATTGAGCCGGAGATCGCCGAGGCCTGGGACCTCTGTCGGGGCCTCACCCTGGTCACGGGCGTGCCGGGCTCGGGGAAGTCGACGCTGCTTGCGGCGGGCACCCGGAGGCTTCTGGAGAGCGGCGCGGGCCGCATTCAGTCTTACGAGGCGCCGATCGAGTTCGTCTTTGACGGCATCGCCGGCGACGGGGCACTGATGTCGTCCTCGGAGGTGCCGCGCCACTTCCCGAGCTTCGCCGAGGGGCTGAGGGCCAGCCTCAGGCGGCGCCCTGCGGCGGTCGTGGTGGGCGAGGCGCGGGACCGGGAGACGGCCGAGGCCGTGATCCGGGCGGCGGACTTCGGGATCGCCGTGTTCGCCACCGCGCACACGGTGGGCGTGGCGGCGGCGATCCGGCGCCTTCTGGCGGAGTTCCCGGCGAGCGAACGCCAGGAGCGCGGCGCGGCGCTGATCGACGTGACGACCCTCGTCGTGACCCAGATGCTGCTGCCGAACCCGCAGTGTGACCTCACCCCTTCGGGTGGACGCACTCCTGCGGGTGGCCGCACTGCCATCAGGGAATGGCTGCGTTTCGACGGCACCCTCACGGGGACGCTGCTGGAGGCGCCGCAGGAGCGCTGGCCGGCGCTGATCGCGGATGCGCTGCGGCGCACCGGCAACGATCTCGCGGCGAGCGCCGACAGAGCCTTTCGGGAAGGGCGGATCGGAGAAGCGGATTGGCGGCGCGTGACGGCTGCCGCGGACGGTCCGCGAACCGCCCGCAGTCCGGGCACGACAGGGAGGATGTGGCTTTGACCGGGGAGACGAACGATGGCCGTCTCGATAGAGACGCCGCACCAGGGAGTTCCCCAGGACCGGGGTGTTCCCCCGTACCAGGGCCGTGCCCTGTACCAGGGAGTTCCCCTGTGGCGGGACACGATGCGGCCGGTGCGCTTCTACTTCATCGACGCACGGCTGCTTGTGCTGCTGACGGTCTGGCTGTTCGTGCCGGCGTGGTGGACGACGGCGGCGGTGTTGATCGCGGCGGCCGCGCTGAGGGTGGCGGAAGCCAGAGGCTACCGGCTTCACGCGGCACTCAGGGCGGTGCGCGCAAGGCTGGCCGGACGGCGCACGGCCCTTCACGCCAGACGCGCGCGGCGTTTCGTGGACTTCGGCTGATGGCGGCGGTGGCGTTGGCAACGGTGTGCCTGTCCACGGCCGGACATGCCGGCTTCCTCTATGTGCCGCAGGACGGGACGTCGCCGAACGCGGTCGACGCCGGCGGCGGTGCGGAACCGCAGCGGGCGCTCGACTCTGCTGCAAGCGGCGACGCCCGGATTGCTGCAGACGACCCTGCGGTCGCAAAGCCGGTCTCCGGCCGATGGCGCGTCAACCCCAACGAGATGCTGCGGCAGGTTCTGGGCCGCTGGGCAGGGCGCGCCGGCATGGAGGTTCTGTTCCTCACCGACCGTCGCTACCGGCTGCACGAGGGGAGGGCTTTCCGCGGTTCCTTCGAGGAGGCGACGCGGGCGCTGTTCTCTTCGCTCTCCCATTTGCCGCATCCGCCGGCGGGCGAGCTCAGGCCCGGCGCGCGGACCCTCGCGGTCCTTCATCGGGCGCGCTTGGCAGGAGACGGACGATGAGGCGCGCAGGAGTGCCGATGCAGTCTCTCGGACCTCTCCTGGCGGGGTGCCTCGGGGGCCTGGCAACGTGCATCGCGGTGCTTTCGATGCCGGACAGCGCGGTGGCGCCGCCGGTAGAGCTGTCGGCCCCGGAGGGGCGGGAGCCGGCCGTAGTCGCGGCCCTGCGCGCGAAGGGCGCGCGCGTCCTGTCGCTTGGCAAACGGGGCGGGCTCGACGGGCGCCTGGTGGAGCCGGCGGACGGCGATGCCTACAGCCTCTACCTGACGCCGGACGGACATGCGGTCGCGGGTCTGCTCTACGGTCCCGACGGAGCCCTGCTCACCGGCCGCCAGCTCGCTTCCGCGGGTATCGCAAGCGACAGGGCCGTCGAGACGTATGAGACGCGGCGCGTGTCCCGCGCCACGCCGAACGGGGAGAACTCTATCTCCGGCGGACGGTCCGGCCATGAGGCGGCTCACGACGGCGAGACCGATTTCCTTCCGGAATACGTCGCCGGGTTCGAGAGACCGGGAACCGGCAAGGCAGAAAGGGGCGATATCTCCTATGCCGCGACGTTCCGCCTGGCTCACGCCGACGGCCGCGAGCCGCAGTCACCCGACGCGGAGGCGCTGTTCACGCGATCCCATTCCGCCTTCGGCTTTTCGGTCGGGCGGAGCGGCCCGGCGGCGGTGGTGTTTGCCGATCCCGCCTGCCGCTGGTCGCGCGCGGCGGTCACACGGCTTGCGCGTGCCGCGCTCGACGGGCGCCTTCGTCTGCGGGTGATCCCGGTGGGCGTGCTCGGCGCCGCCTCCGCCCGCGAGGCCGCTGCCGTTGCCACCGCCCGCGATCCCGCCCTGGCCTGGTTCGAGGGAGCCCCCGGACCGGCGAGCCCGGAAGGCGGGCGGCGGATCGCCCGCAACAACGCCCTGTTCGATGCGTGGGGCGCCGGCGCGGTTCCGCTGATCGCCTGGCGGGCGCGGGACGGCCGTGTCGCGCAGCGGGTCGGAGATGTCGAAGACGTCGAAGACGTCGATGCCTGGCTGGAGGGCTCGGCCGATGAGTGAACGGTCGCGCGCCGTCAGGCAGGCGGTCAACCGCTTCGCCTTCCACCGCGACCAGCACCGCGGCTGGTGCAGGGCCGCAATCTGGCTGCTGCTCTGCAACGCGCTCACGCTGGCCATATTCGGCGCATACGTAGCGCTCCACTCCACCGTCTACATCACCGTGGCCGCCACGCCGGACGGCAGGCTGGTGCCGCTGACGCCGCTCGACGATCCCATCATGTCCGACGCGGCGCTCAGGAACTGGACCGTCTCGGCGGTCACCGAGGCCTTCACCCTCGGACACCACGACTGGCGGCTCAGGCTCGCCTCGGTGCGCGAGAGCTTCACCGACGAGGGCTACGAGTCCTTCCTGAAGGGACTGGACGAGAGCCTGTTCCTGGACCGGCTGAGGGACAACCTGCAGGTGGCCTCGGCGGTGGCGCGGGGCGCACCGGTGGTGACGGAGACGCGCTACTTCGAGGGGCGTCTGGGCTGGGCCATCGAGTTCCCGCTTCTGGTGACCTTCGCGGCGGGTGCGCGGAGCGTGAGCCAGGACCTTCTGGCGCGGGTCCTGGTGATGCGGGTGCCGCTCTCGGAGCGACCCGCCGGTATCGGGATCGCACAGCTGATCGCGGACAAGCGGAGGCCGGCGCAATGAGGAGACGAACCTTGAGAGCCGCTCTTGCCCTGTCCCTGTTGCTGGCTGCCGCACCGGTGACATCGATCTCCGCCGATAACGGACGGGACGGCGGCGGTGAGGTCCGTCAGGGCGATCCCCTGCACCAAGGCGATCCCCTGTGGATGGAGCACGCGGCGCCGGACGACGACGTCGCGCGCATGGGCCGGGCGGCGATGCCGTTCACGGCGGAGCAGATCGAGGCGCTGGGCCGTCTGCTGCGGGAGACGCAGGCGGCGGTGGCGCTCGGCGGCGGAGCCCCGCCGGAAGGCCGGATCAGGCGGGTGCTCGTCGGCGCTCCCGGCGAGGGTGCGATCCCCTCGATCGCGGTGCGCAAGGGCTACGTGACAGCAGTCTCGTTCACCGATGCCACCGGCGCGCCGTGGCCGATCGAACGGGTGCTGGTGGATGGCCGGTTCCTGTCTGAGACAGTTCTGTCTGAGACAGTTCGTCCTGCTGGTGGGGCGGAAGACCACGGCGGCGCCGGCCGGGGGAGCGGTCGTGTGGCAAGCCACCTTCTGTACCTGGCCCCGCAGGTGCGCTCGCTGCACGGCAACGCGGTCGTGAAGCTGCACGGCCTGGCCGAGCCGCTGGCGGCGATCGTTCGGGGCGGCGGCGCGGAAGCGGACTTCCGGGTCGAGATCAGGCTGGGCCTGCGCGGGCCCAACGCCATGCCGGAGGTCGCGGTGCAGGCCGCCTTCCACGCCGGGGACGCGGTACTTCTGGACCTTCTGGCCGGCATCGCCCCGCCGGGCGCAGTGCGCCTCGCGGTGGATGGCGGCGGTCCCGACGACCGGGCGTGGCTGCTCGGCGCCGACCTTCTGCTCGTGACCCGGTCCGATCTGCTGTCGCCGGGGCCGTGGGCGGCGGAGCGCGGCGCCGGCGGGCGCTGGGCCTACCGGCTTGCCGACGTGCCGTACGCGCTGGTCAGCCGGGACGGCCGCGAGACGCGGCTCGCGTTCCGGGAGCGGAGCGAGATCCCGGGATTCCCCGCATTCGAGAGCCAAGGAGAACCCAAATGAACGCCAGAGCACGTGTTGCAGCATCGGCCGCCCACAGGGGCCGGCTGTCGGGAGCGGTCGTGGCTGCGTCGTTCCTGATGCTGGTCTGCGCCGCGCCGGCCTGGCCCGACGTGCCGGACAACCGCGGAGTGAGTCTGAACCCCGAGGATCCGTTGTCGCCTGCCTACGAGGATACACTCGACCGGCGCGACGAGCAGCGTCTGGAGGAGGCTCTCGAGACGGGCGACTCCTTCGTGAAGACAGTGCACGGGACGGGCCGCGTGCCCGGAGACGGCCTGCCCCCCGCCGTGCAGTACGGGCCGGAGGGTGGACCGGAGCGTTCCTCTGCGGGTGTGTCCACCCGAAGGGGTGTGTCCACCCAAAGGGGTGTGGATGCGGATGCAGTCGGGCGGCCCGCGACCGTCTACGAGTCCGTAGGGCTTCCCGCAGCGCGCAGCACGGGCGGCGGCGAGGACCTTGCCGCGCTGGTGGCCGTGCTGCTGGAGGCGTGGAACCGCCCGCCGCAGATCGTGAGTCTGCGCTACGCGGCTCCCCAGGACCGCGGCGGCGCGGCTGCCGGCCGCAGCGTGGAGAGGGCGGCTCAGGATGCCCCGAGGCCTCCGTACGTCGCGGCCGGGACCGGGCTCTACGCGCGCACCCTTTACGCCGTTGACTCGGACTATCCCGGCCCGGTGGTGCTGGAGCTGCTTCAGCCGCCGCTCGCCGGCGCGGTCGCGCACGGCGGTTTCGAGCGCGTGGGCCAGCGGCTGATGCTGCGCCTCGGCAGCCTGACCTGGCAGGGCCGGACCTTTCCGGTCGACGCCTGGGCGGTGGACCCGAACTGCGCCTGCTACGGGATAGAGGGCGAGGTCGACCGGCACTTCCTGTCCCGCGTCCTGCTTCCTGCGGCGGCGCGCTTTGCGGAGGGTTTTCTCACCGCCGTCGCCGCGCCGGCCAGGACGCTGACGATGCAGGACGGGACGGTCTTCGACGAGCGCGGTGCTGCCGGCGAGCGCGAGGCGCTCCATGCCGGCGCCGGAGCTGCGGCGCGCACCCTCGGCGACATCCTCATGGCGGACGCGCCGAAGGAGGCCACGGTCCGCATCCCCAGCAACACGCCCCTGGTGGTCATGGTGGCTCGCCACTTCGCGGCGCCTCCGGACCTGAGCCGGCGGGAGGGGGCCGATGCAGCGGAATGACCTCGGCGGCGCCATGATCTCCTTCGTGCGGGACCTCGATCCCGCGCTGATGGGGCTGATCGGGGCGGCCTGCTACCTGCTCGCGCTGCTGGCGTTCGTCCAGGGATGTGCGCGGCTGCTGCGCCTCTCGGAGGACCGCTTCAACGGACCGTCCGCCGCAGGCACGGCGCTCTGCTTCCTGGTCTGCCTGGTCATGGCGAGCTTCCCCTCGTGGCTCGCCGCCGGCGGCGAGAGCCTGTTCGGGCAGGGAACCGCAGCCTCCGCCAGCCTCGGGCACCGCTCCGGGCGGGGCGCCGACTACGACGCGCTCATCGGCGCCGTGCTCACCGTCGTGGGCTGGGTCGGCCTCCTGGCGTTCCTGCGCGGCGTATTCGTGCTGCGCGCGGCAGCGGACGGGGTGCCCGGCGCGAGCGCCGGGCGGGCCGCCATGCACATGCTGGGCGGCGTCTGCGCCTGGCACATCGAGAGCCTGATCGGGGCGGTGCAGGCCAGCCTCGGCATCCAGGTCCTGAGGATCACATGAAGGAGACGACCATGACCATCGCAATCGCGCCCCTGCGGGCGGCCACACCCCTGCGGGTGGGCACACCCCTGCGGGCGGCTGCACTGGCGGTCCTCGGGACCGCATGGTTTCTCGCCGCGCAGCCCGCGCTGGCGGTATCGCTCGGCGACATGGCCGACAAGGCGGCGGCGGACCTCGACGCGGTGCCGGGGCTGCTGGCCATCGGCTTCTACATCGTCGGCGCCGCCATCGCGGGCTTCGGGCTGCTCAAGCTCAAGCGCCACGTCGACCACCCGCAGCAGACCACGCTGGGATCGGGGCTCATCGCCATCCTGATCGGAGTGGCGCTGATCGCCGCGCCTGCGGTGATCAACGGTCTGGGCGACACCTTCGGCCTGGGCGGCGCGGTCCAGACCGTGGCCCGGCCCAGGCTCTGAGAACGGCGATGCACCGCCCTCTCGAGGACGCGCTGGCGGCGAGCTGGACGCTCCGGCGCAAGCCGCTGGAGAGTTTCATGCTGCCGCAGGCGGCCGTCGGCGACGGCCTGCTCGCCTGCTCCGACGGCTCGCTGGTGTCGCTGTTCCGCATCGAAGGCGCGCGCTCCATGACGGGGCCGGCCGAGCTGGAGCGCTTCGTGGAGGTGGCCTGCCGGCGCCTCAACAGCCGACTCGCCGAACCCGGCCACGCGCTCCACCTGATGCTGGAGCGGGCCCCGGACGAGGCCGGGCCGCTGGTCCAGGGCGTGCACGCCAGGGCCGGGAGGCAGGCGGCGCGGCTGGGTCTCGAGTTGCGCGACGTTCTCGACGAGCGGTCGCGTTTCCTCGCGCCCCTGCTCGCCGCAGAGACCATGACGCTCGCCTGCTGGACCCGGCCCGCGGCGCTGACGGCAGCCGAGGCCAGACGCGGCCGCAAACGGCTGCGCGAACGGGCGAAGGGGTGGCTGCCCGAGCCGGGCGAGTCCCAGTGTCCCCATGCCGTGCTCGACGGGCTGGAGGCGCGCCACCGGGCGCTCACGGACACCCTGGCGGCGCTCTTCGGAGAGACGGGTATCGTTGCTGAGCGCCTCGGCGACGATGCGGCGCTGCGCACCACGCGGGTGCTGGTGAACGGCTCCGACACGACCGCGCCTGACTGGCGCCCGGTGACCGCCGCGAACGACGCTCCGGCCAGGGTGACCGAGCCGCCGGAGGCGGGGGCCTTCCCGCCGCCGCTGGCGCCGCAGGTCCTGATCCGCGAGCCTGCGCGCGCAGGAAGCGGCATCCGCATGGGCGGCCGCCTCTACGGCGCCCTCGATATGGTGTTGGGACCCAGGCGCGCGCCGCCCTTCGCGGAGTTCATGGAAGGTCTGGCGGAAGCCGGCATCCCCTGCCGCTTCTCGATCCTGATCGAGGGCGGAGGACTGCGCCGCCTGGGTGCTGCGGTGGCCCACATTGCGTCAGCCTTCCTCGCCTTCTCCCATCCCGACAGCCGCGCCGTGCGCGACGCCATGCGCGCCCTCGCCGAGCGTGACGCGGCCGCGCAGGCCGTGGTTCGCCTGCGCCTCGGCATGCTGACGTGGGTGAGTCCCGAAGAGGGAGAAGAAGAGCTGGCGCGGCGCCTGGGACGCCTGCAGCAGATCGCCGAGGGCTGGGGCGAGTGCGTGTTCTCGGCCCTGGTGGGCGATCCCCTGGAGGCCTTCGCATCCTCGGTCCCGGGTTTCTGCTGCGGCGGCACCGCAGAGCCCGCGCTCGCGCCGATTTCGGAGGCGCTGCGCCTGCTGCCCGTCTGCCGCCCCGCGCCGCTCGCGCGAAGGGCGGTGAACCACCTGTTCCGGGCGCCCGACGGCAAGATGCTGCCCTGGTCCTGCGAGGAGGGCGAGCACCACGGCTTCGAGCTGATCCACGGCATCCCCGGACGCGGCAAGTCCGTGCTGATGAACAGCCTCACCCTGGCCCACGTTCTCCAGTCCGGGCAGGCGCGGCTGCCGCTGGCCGCCACCATCGACATCGGCCCCTCGTCCTCGGGCCTGATCTCACTGATCAAGGAGGCACTGCCGCCGGAGCGCCGGGCGGAGGCCGGCTGGTTCCCGCTCCGCATGAGCGCCGACTGCGCCATCAACCCCTGCGACACGCAGGTCGGCTGCCGCTCGCCCCTTCCGGCCGAGCGCGCGTTCCTGGAGAACCTGCTGGGCCTGATCCTGACGCCTGCGGGTGCCGCAGGGGTGCCCGACGGCATGCGCGAGCTGATCGGTCCCACGATCGCGGGCGCCTATGCGCTCCGCTCCGACCGGATCGCCGGCGCGGAGCCCAACGTCTATTCCGCAGGCCGGGACGAAGAGGTCAACGGGGCGCTGGAGAGGGCCGGCCTCGGCCTTGCCGACGTTACCTGGTGGGACGTGGTGGACGCGCTGTTCAATGCGGGCGATCCGGTCGCGGCCTCCCGCGCCCAGCGCTACGCGGTGCCGGTGCTGGGAGACTTCCTCTCGGCCGTGCGCGAGCCTGCGGTTCAGGGCCTCGTGGGCGATGCCGTGCACGGACACGGCGGCGAGACCGTGACGCAGGCCTTCATCCGCATCCTCACCGCGCTCGCGGGCTCCTGGCCCGCCATGTTCGCCCCCACCGCCTTCGACACCGGTGCCGCCAGGGTGGCGGCCATAGACCTGCGCGAGGTGGCGCCGAGGGGCTCGGCCGAGGCCGACCGCCAGACCGCCGCCTTCTACATGCTGGCCCGCCACGCGCTCACCCGCCACTGGTGGATCGCCGACGAGGATATCGACCTGGTGCCCGAGCGCTACCGCGAGTGGCACCGCAGCCGCCTGCGCCAGATCCGCGAGACCCCCAAGCGCCTCGCCTTCGACGAGTTCCACCGCACTGGCGCGGCACCCGCCGTGCGCTCCCAGGTGGAGCGCGACGCCCGCGAGGCGCGCAAGCACGGGGTGCGCCTCTGCCTCGCCTCCCAGCGTCTCGACGACTTCGGCGACGCCCTGGTGGAGCTCGCCAACCGCATCTGGGTGCTGGGCGCGGGCGGCAAGGCGGGGGAGATGGAGGCGCTTTCCCGGGTGTTCGATCTCAGCGCCACGGTGGCGGACGCGGTGTCGTACCGGCTCACGAGGCCGGGCCCCGAGGGCGCGCCGGCGCTGCTCATCGCCACCCATCCCGGGGGTCGCCTCGAGCAGGTGCTGCTGAACGCGCCGGGGCCGGTGGAGCTCTGGGCGCTGACCACCAGTCCGCGGGATGCGGCGCTCAGGGAGCGCCTGTGCGCCCGCCTTGCGCCGGCCGAGGCACGGGCGGCGCTGGCCAGGCGCTTCCCCACCGGCACTGCGGGCGCCTGGATCGAGGCGGAGCTGCGCCGGCTGGAGCTGCGCGGCGCAAGGGTGGCCGCCTCCGAAAGCGACCTGCTCGACAGGCTCGCGGACGAGCTCGCGAGCGGCGGAACGATCGTTGCAACCATGACCGAGAGGAGAACGGAACCATGTTGACGATGAACAGGGCGACGGTGCTGGGCCATGCCGGCCGCGATCCGGAGATGCGCACGCTGCAGTCGGGCGGCGAGGTGGCGCTGTTCAGCCTGGCGACCAGGGAGCGGTTCACGCGCCGCGACGGCACGGCGGGCGAGGCCACCGAGTGGCACGCCATCGTGGCGTTCGGCAACGCGGCGCAGACGGTGCGCAAGATGGTGCGCAAGGGCGCGGCGGTTCTGGTCGAGGGGCGCATCGCGACGCGCACCTGGAAGGACAGGACGGGCAGGGAGCACCGGACCTCGGAGATCCTGGTCTCGGGTCCGCAGGCTTGCGTGAACGTGTTGACGAAGCGCGCCCGGGGGTCGGGCGGCGATGACGATCCGCCCGGCGGCGCTGCGCCGGCAGGGGCGGCGAAAGCCGCGACCGAGGATCCCGGCGATGACCCCGCAGACGCGGCGGCCGGCTCCGGCGCGGTCGAGGATGCGGGCGCGGACGACGATGCCGACACGGGAACCGGCGCTGCCGCGGACCGCGCTTCGTCCGACGGTGCGGAGAGTGAGGGGGCTGCCCCGACCGAAGCCGCTGCCGATGCGGCGGGCGCAACCTCCCTTCCGGCAGTCGAAAAGGCTGGGAACGAAACAGGTACTCATGCCCCGGCTTGTGCCGGGGACGGACCTGAAGAGGAAGCGAGGCCGGCAGGCGGCGAAGATGCCGGTCCCGGAACCCAGGACGTTCAGACCGATGAAGCCACCGGCGCGGCCGATGAGGACACCGGCCATGACGGAGGGGATAGCGCGCCCGCCGCTTCCCCGGAGGGAACGGCCTCGGCTGAAGCGGCGTCGGCCGAGGCCGCCACTGCCGGCGTGGAGGGCAGCACGTCGGCGTTGGGAGAGCCGGAGACCGACACATGCGGCGAGCCAGGGTCCGGCGAAGCGACCGGCAGCGCCGAAGACACGTCCGACGGAGGTGTTGCGACGGGCGACGCCGGTGATGCTGTGACCGGCAAAGCCGAAGCCACCGACGCGGGGGATGCCGGCAGCGAGGCGGTAACGGCTGGGGTCGAAGGCCGGGCAAGCGATGCCGGCCATGACTAGCAGGACCCTTCTCCTCGCGGGTGTCCTGGCACTGGCGCTCTCCCTCTGGCCGGCAGAAGCCTCGGCGGCCGGCGTGGTGGGAGCTGCCGGTGCCGAGTGTGCGCCGGAGGTGGAACGCGCGCTGATCGAGGGTGCACGCATGGGCGTCGAACGCGACGTGGCCGTCCTGCGCCATCCCGACCAGGGCATCCGCGACCCGGACTCGATCCTGGATTTCTCCTGCCTCGACGATCTCTTCGATTTCCGGCGCTTCGACATCCTCTTCGATCCGGGCAGGAGCATGTCCGACCTGCTTGGCCTTGTGCAGCGGCGCATCTGCGCGGCTGCACGCGAGGCATACCGCGGATACGTCGGCCGCCCCCTCAATGCGGCCCTCTACACCGCGCGCATTCCCCGGCTGCCGGGGCTCGGTCCGGTCCACGTGATCGAGAGCGCGGGGCGCGCCGGGAGCGCCGAGCGGGACCAAGGCATTCCCCTGGACCGGCGCTTCCCGCTGGAACAGGGCGTTCCGCTGGACCACGGCGTTCCCTTGTACCAGGGAGTTCCCGTGTTTCGTAGCATCGTGGGAGGCGGTCGATGAGCACCGAGGCAATGACGACCGGGTCAACCACCGCCGGCGGTAGGGGCGCCCGGCCGCATGCCGCCGCGACGGGGCGCGCCGGCATGGTGCGGATTCTCCGCGGTGCGTGTGCCGCGGCGGTGGCAGCGATCGCGATCCTGGCGGCATCGCCCGCCGAGGCGCTTCGCTGCGACCGCACCGACAACGACCGCGCCGAGGCCAGCCGGGCGATCCGGGTCCTGACGGGCGAGATCGACGCCATGGAGCGGGCCATCATCGAGGCCTTGCGGCTCCAGACCGGCCAGCTCGCGGGCTACACCGCGCAGAGCACCAAGGCGCTGACCCAGGCGCTCGACGCCCAGACCCGTCTCCAGGCCCAAACGGCGCGGGAGGTCGAGGAGACGCGGAGCATGAACGCGCACCGGCCGAGCCGGAGCGCGTGCTCGACGGTCACCGGCGTCACCGGTCTCGGGGCGACCCGGCGCGCCGCCGATGCCCACCGTGCTTCCGCAGGCGAGGTCGAGGCCGGGCGTATCGCGAGCGACCGCGCGGTGGTGGCGGAGGCCGGCAGCGCTGCCGACGGCGCGGCGCGGTTCGATACCGTGACCGGGCTCTATTGCAGCCCCGGCCGCGCCGGCGACGAGACCTGCCGGGGCGAAGACGCCTGGCACGGCGTCGATCTCAGACCTGGAATCCTCCTCGACCGCCGCACGTTCGGCAGCGAAGAGGAACTCCACGCCGCAATCGAGCTCTCGCGCAACCTGGCGGCGCCGGTGGTGCACGATCCCCTGCCGCTCGCGTCCGCCGAGACCGACCGGGAGCGCCGGCTGGTGCTGCTGGCGCGCGCCGCAGACGCGCGCACGGCGCTGGCTGCGGACTGGTTCGGACATGCCCGCAGCCTGCGCGCCCCGGGCGCCGATCTCGGTGCCTGGGCAGATGCCGTGTCCGGCGGACGCGGGCGCGACACGGGAAAGCCGATCAGCCGCTACGCGCTGATGGAGCTGCTGGCGAGCCGCCGCTTCGAGGATCCCGCCCGGTTCGTGGCGTTGCAGGAGATGTCCGCGGACAACCTGCTGCGCGAGCTGGCGATGCTGACCTCCATCTCCCTCATGCTCGACTGGGAGCGCTTCCGGCAGGATGAGCGCCGGGGCGCCATGGAGGCGGCGCGGCTCGCTCTCGGGGTAGAAGAGATGCGCCGCCTGCCGGGCCTCACCGATCCGGGCGCCGCGCCCCGATGAGCATGCGTCTCCTGCGCTTCCTCTTCGCGCCCGAGCTCGGTCGCTGTCTGGCCGACATGCGCCAGGCGGGCCGGCGCCTGGGGCATAGCGTGCGCGCACTCTCGGATGGGAGTTCCCCTGGACCAGGGCGTTCCCCTGGACCGGGGCGTTCCCCTGCGGTTGGCGGTGGCTGGCGCTGGAAGCGTCTCCTGGAGCGGGAGCGGCGCCTGCGCACCGTCCTGGGCGCCGCTCTTTCCGCCGCCGGCTTCGCCTTCGTGTCCCTCGGCGCTTCCGGCCTGGTTTCCGGCGCCGCCGGCGCCCAGACCATCGACCCGGACATATTCGCGACTGCGGACAACGCCACCCGCGACCTGTTCTCCTTCCTGAGCGACATGGACGTGGCCCGCCACGCCGTCCTCGGCGACATGCTCTTCGTCTTCAACGGCGGCGTGCTGGTGCTCGCGGGTTTTTTGCTGCTCTGGCACACCGTGGCTGGAACCGTCGACACCGCCCGCACCGGCCGCTGGGGCTTCGGGGCCTGGGAGATCGTGCGCATCGTGGCGGCGGTGGCCCTCATGGCCCCGCTTCCGGGGGGCATGAACGGCGCGCAGCACGCCGTGGTCGGATTGGCCACCCTCGGCGGCGACTTCGCGGGCGCGGTGTGGACCCCCTTCTCGGAGCAGGCGCTGGGCCGGGGCGATCCCATTGCGCCACGGCCCAAGGCTGCAGCCTGGCGCTCGGCCATATCCCGCGTGCTGCTCGCCGAGACCTGCACGCATGTCGCCAACGCCAACGCGCGCCGTATCGGCGACGATCCATACATAGAGGTGAACGACGAGCGCATCGAAGGGGCGCTCCTGCTGCGCTACGACGGCGACGGCCGGGGCATGCCCCGCGACCTCTGCGGCGCGGTGCGCTTCGACGGCCTCGACGGCGAGGGATCAAGAGGGATCGCCGCGCACGGCCATCGCAGGGCGATGGAGGGCCTGTTTCCGGCCATTCGCGGTCTGGCCGTCGAGCTGGGAGACCGCTACCTGCCGGGCTCGCCCGTGCACGGGCAGCCGCTGCCGGACGTCGAGGCTGCCATGAATGCGCGGGGCCTCGCGCTGTCCTATGAGTCCGTCCTTGACGATGCGTTGAGCCGTGCCGCCTCTGAGGAGCGGGTCGCCCTGGAGCGTGCCGTCGCCGAGGACGCCGCCGGATCGTCGTGGCTCGCCGCCGCCGGCTTCTTCAACACCATCGCGTCCCGCACCGGCCTCTTCCAGGCCGCAGCCCACAACGTCCCCGACGCAGCACTCCCGCTGCCGAGCCTCGAGGAGTGGTCGCCGCCCGCTGCCGCGGCGGTAAAGGGCCTGCTCGCCGCGCTCGCCTCTTCGCGCACCTGGCAACCCGTGTTCTTCGCTGCAGGCGGCGGGGTCGCGGGCACGCTGCCTGCGGCGGGAGGCGGCAACGGCAGCCTGGTGGCCGGGCTCTTCGAGTTCATCGACCTCGATGCAGTGGTAATCGCCGACAGCGGCAATCCCATCGCAGACCTCGCGGGCTTCGGCCACGACCTGATCGCCTCCGCCCTGGGGGCCATCGGCGCAATCTCCGGCGTCGCCGTGGGTTCCGGATTGCTGGAATCGATCCCCTTCTTCGGCAAGGGCCTCGATGCCTTCGAGAGCGTCTGGCGCGTCACCGACGGCTTCGTCTCCACCATCCTCGGGCTCATGCTGATCGCAGGCGCCGTCCTGGCGTTCGTGCTGCCTGCGCTGCCCTTCATCCGCTTCCTCTTCGGCGTCTTCGGCTGGCTGGTGAACGTGGTGGAGGCGGTTCTCGCCGTCACCGTGTTCGCCGCCGCCCACGTCACGCGCGGCCAGGACCGTGGACTTGCGGTGCCGGCGACGCGCCAGGGGTGGCTGTTCCTGCCGGGGCTGATCCTGCGCCCGCCGCTGATGCTGTTCGGCCTCATCCTCGGTTACTTCGTGTTCCTCGCCGCCATCGGCCTGCTCAACGCCATCTGGCTGCCGCAGCTGCGGGACGCGGGGGCATCGGACGGTCTCGGGCCGATCGGCTTCCTCGCGATGCTCACCCTCTACGTGATGCTCTGCTACGCGCTGATGAACGGCGCCTTCAAGCTGATCGACCTGCTGCCCTCTGCAGTCCTGGAGTGGATAGGCGGCCGCGCCGGGGGCACGGACGACGGCGCGGGCAGTCTTGCGGGCGCCGTCACCGGCGGCATCGCGCGTGCCGGCAGCGGCCGCCTCACGGGACGGCTGCGCAGCGGAAGCGGGGGATAGGGCGGTGGGACGTGGTGCACGCGATGCGCGCCGCGTGGCCGACAGTGCGGGTGGCCTTGCCGCCGCCGCAACGACGCCGGGGACCGCTGTTGGCGGGCGGCCCCCGGTAGAGGGAGATGCACATGAAGAAGTCTCTAAAGGTAACGGTGACGATCATCGCCGAGCGGACGACGACAGTCAAGCGGCGGTGGCGCCGAAGCCGAACCTAGCGTCGCTCGCCGCGACCGGTTCGAGAGCCATGACGATACTCGGCAGGACCGGGTGGCCTGTGCCTCTTTGGGGGCCGCAGCTGCCGCGAACAAGACGATGCCGGGGGCCGCCCCTGGATGGCGCCCCCGGCACGTAACGACACAACTCAACATGACATCACGAGGACAGACACGATGACCGAGCAGGAATCTGCCGTCAAGAGCCGTCGCAGGCGCGCACAAGCGAAGCTCACGCCACCCCCTCGCTGGCCCGGGGATCCGGAGCAGGGCGAAAGCATCGCCGCGGACTTCGAGGCGATTGCCCATGTTCTGGCCAACACCTGCCGCTGGGGCGGGCGCACGCGGCGCTTCTACTCGCTCGCCCAGCACGCGCTCACCGCCTCGGAGGAGATCGAGTCGCTGGAGGGCGTCGCGGACGAGGACCGCCGCGCGCTCGCGCTCCATGCGCTGCTCATGCCTGCGCGCGCCGCCTGGTTCGGCGACGGGGAGGGAGAACACCCCGCATCGGCCCGGGCGGCGGCGCGCGCCAGGACCCACGGCAAGGCCATCGACAGGGCCGTGCGGGAGGCAGCGGGTCTCGATCCGGAACTGCCGGAAGACTGGACTGAGGTGCTGCGCTTCGTCGACCGCATGACCGACGCCGCAGAGAGGCGCGACCTCGGCGTGGACAGCGGCGGCTTCCCCTTCCCGCCGCTGCGCCGCACCATCCGGCCCATGGCGCCCGAGGCCGCAGCAGAGCGCTGGCTCGCACGGTTCCACGAACTCCACGCCGGCGGCGGCAACGAAGGGGGCGGTGCCCACACCCCTGTCAACGCATCCGCCGGCGGGGAGTGCGCGCCATGACCGGCGCCGGCGGAGACACAGGGCGCGGCCTCCGGGTCGCGGCCCGCAGCGTGCGTACCTGGAACCGCATCACCAGCCTCGTCGTCGTCATCGCCTTTCTCGCAGGCCTTGCCGCCGGGACCTGGAAGACATGGAACGCAGCCTCCTCATACGAGTGGCACCTCATGGGCGTGTTCGCGCTCTCCGAGTTCCTTCTCGCCGCCGGCTACAAGCCGGACAAGACCAAGAAGGTGCGCACCGAAGAGGGCGAGGTCTACGTCACCACCATCGGGGACATCTCCGGGTTCGAGCCCTTCCATGAACTGCGCGATCGGATAATCGGCGATGTGCTGTACGCCGCCTTGCTCGGCACCGGCATTGCCGCCGGCCTGGTCACGGCCGTTCTTCTCGGGCTCCGCGCGTTGGGCGGCGGGCTTCGAAGGGGGCGTCGCGTGCGCGGCGGCGAGCTGGTGAGCGCGAATGCGCTCAGGCGGCGTGCGATGCCACTGCGGCACCGTGCCCTGCTTCGGTTCAGGCCGCCCGAAGCCAGGCCGTACACCATCGCCGGCATCCCCTGGCCCGGGGAAGCGGAGACGCAGCACACGATCGTCTCCGGCACCACGGGCTCGGGAAAGACCGTGCTGATCTCCGACCTCGTCGAGCAGATCAGGAAGAGGGGCGAGCGCTGCATCGTCTACGACAAGATGGGTTCCTACACGGAGACCTTCTTCGACGAGACACGCGACGTGCTGCTCAACCCTCTCGACAGGCGCGCACCCCGCTGGTCGCCCTTCCTCGAAGCCCGCACCGCACGGGATTTCGATACCATGGCGGACGCGCTCATCCCCCGCCAGAAGGATGCGGCCGATCCCTTCTGGATTACCGCCGCACGCCAGCTCTTCTCACGCGGCGCCGCAGTGCTCTGGCAGCGCGGCGAGACCCGGAACCGGGTGCTGGTGAACCTTCTGCTGAAGACCGAGCTCAACGAGCTCGCGGAGGCCATGGAGGGCACCGTGGCGCAGTCCATCGTGGATCCCGCCAACCCGAAGACCGCGCTCTCGGTGCGCGCCATGCTCACCGCCAACATCGGCGCCATGGACCTGCTCTCCGACGAGGGCGAACCGTTCTCCATCCGTGAGTGGATCGAGAGCGAGGAAGGCGGCGGCTTCCTGTTCCTAACGTCGAGGGGCGACCAGCACGCGAGCCTGCGGGGCCTGATCTCCACCTGGTTGGAGATCGCGGTGAACGCGCTGCTTTCGCTACCAGGCGACGAAGGGCGCCGCATCTGGGTGATCCTGGACGAGCTTCCGACGCTGTACCAGCTTCCTTCCCTCCGTCCCGGCCTTGCGGAGAGTCGTCAGTTCGGTGGCTGCTTCGTGCTGGGCGTTCAGGTGTTCTCAGCCTTGCGGGACCTCTACGGGCGCGACGGGGCGGAGACGATTTCGGGCCTCTGCGGCACCCGCGTGGTTCTCGCAGCGACCGACAAGGACACGTCCGAGTGGTCCGCGGAGAGCCTGGGGCGGGAAGAGGTCGAGTCGCTGTCGGAGGGCGTCAGCTACGACACGCCCAGGGACGGTGTGACGCTCAGCACGCGGCGCGACCAGCGCTCCCTGGTGCTGCCCTCCGACGTGACCCGTCTGGAGAAGCTGTCGGGATACCTCAAGTTCCCCGGACGCTGGCCGATCGCCAGGATCAGGCTCAAGTACAGGAAGCGGCCTGTGAAGGCCGGCCGGTTCATGCCGAAGGCGGAGCCGGTGACGGGCGGTGCCGGGCCGCAGGCCCGGGCGGCGAACGATGCCGGCGACAGGGCGGTCCCGGCGGCGGTCGACCGGCGGACCGATTCGCCGGCGGCGCCGGACGTCCCGGGCGAAGAAACGCCGGCGGCGAAGACGGCCATGCCGAGGGAGCGGACCGGCGGAGCGGGAAGACCGCCGGCCGCCGATAGCGCCGCAGTTGCGTTCGGCGGGCAGGAAGACGTCGACCGGGCAGCCGACCTGAGCGCGCTGGAGTGGGCGCGCGGCGGCGAGCCCCTGCCGGCCCCGGCCAACGACATGGACGGCGAGCCGGAATGGCTCTTCGAAGGATACGGGCCGACGGCCGGCTCGACGGCGGACCCGTCCGGAGAACGAACGGCTGAAGCGGCAGGCGGGACGGACGCCCGGGGCGGTGCGGCCGGCGGCCGGTCCGATGACGAGACGCTGGACTGGCAGTGATGGTCGTCTCCATCGGCGCGATCGCCTCCGCCGCCCAGGGCGTGTCGTACTTCGAACGGGACGGATACTACGCGAAGGGCGATCCCCGGCACCTCGACGCCAGCGCCTGGGCGGGCCGGGGCGCCGAGGCGCTGGAGCTTCGCGGCCCCGTCGAGCCCGGCGTGTTCCAGGACGTCATGGAGGGCACGGTGCCCGACGGCACGGGGCGCCGGCTCGGGCGCCGGGAAAGGGACGGGAGCGTCACGCACCGCCCAGGGCGGGACCTCACCTTCTCGGCGCCCAAGTCCGTCTCCATCGTGGCCATGCTGGGCGGCGACGCGGCCGTCGCGGCGGCCCAAGACGCCGCGGTGCGGCGCACGCTCGCCTGGCTGGAGGCCTCGACGATCCAGACCCGCATCAGGGATCCCGAGAGCGGGCTGCTCGTTCACACGGGCGGCCAGAAGATGGTGGCCGCAACGTTCAGGCACGAGGTCTCGCGCAACCTCGACCCCCAGCTCCATACCCATGCCGTGGTCGCCAACATGGTGCAGGGCGACGACGGAAAATGGCGGACGATGTCGAACGAGCCCCTCTACCGGCGCCAGAAGCTGATCGGCATGGTGTACCGGAGCGAGCTGGCACGGGAGCTGGCGGCTCTCGGCTACGGCATCGAGAAGACGCACGCCGACGGGCGCTTCGAGATCGCGGGTGTGCCCCGCGGGATCGTCGAGGCCTTCTCGACGCGGCGTGCGGAGATCGAAGCCGCGATGGAGGCCCGGGGCCTCGGCGATACGGCGAGCAATCCGCAGCTGGCCGAGCGCGCGGCGCTGATGACGCGCGCCCACAAGCGCGAGGTGGACAGGGAGGCGCTTCTGGCGAGCTGGCGCGAACAGGCGGCGTCGCTGGGCTTCTCGCCCGATGCGGTGGCCGAAGCGGCCCGGCGCCGCCTCTCGCCTGCCGTCGATGCGGAGGTGCCGAAGGCCGAGGTCGCCCGTGACCGGAACGTTGCCGGGGCCGGAGAAACGAACCGGGGACCCGCCAGGGATCCGGCACGCGGCGCCGGCCCGGCAATGCAGGCGGTGTCCTGGGCGACGGAACACGTCTGCGAACGCGAGGCGGTGTTTGCGCGTTCGGACCTGCTGGCCGCAGCTCTCGCCTGGAAGCCCGGCGCCGTTTCCGCCGAGGCCGCCGGACAGGCCATCGACGCTCTTCAGCGCGACGGACGCCTGCATGCCGCTCCTGCATTTGCCGGTGGCGAGGGCCTGACCACCGATACCGCGATCGCCGACGAGCGGGAGACCATCGGCCTCATGCGCACCGGCCAGGACAGGGGACAGGTTCTGATGCGGCGCCGCAAGGTGCACCAGCACCTGAACAACGGGCCGCTCACCGACGGCCAGAAACAGGCCGTCACCGCGATCCTCTCGTCGAAGGACCGGGTCGTGGGCGTCCAGGGCTACGCCGGCACCGGCAAGACCGCCATGCTCAACCGGGCGCGCGCGCTCGCGGAGAAGAGCGGCTACCGCATGCTCGGCCTCGCGCCGTCCGCTTCGGCGGTGCAGACGCTGGCCACGGAGTCGGGCATTGAGAGCGAGACCCTGCAGGGCTTTCTCGCCCGCAACGCGGGCATCGCCGGGGGCAGGCTCACGCGACGGGGCGCCCGCCACACGCGCGACACCTTCTCGAAGACCGTGCTGGTGGTGGACGAGGGCTCTCTCGCGTCCACCGTGCAGGCGCGCGACCTGCTCAGGATCGCCGCCACACTGCGCATTCCCAGGGTCGTACTGGTCGGCGACGAGAAGCAGCTCGACGCCGTCGATGCCGGCAAGCCCTTCGCCCAGCTGCAGGGGGCGGGCATGCGGACGGCGGTGATGGACGAGATCATGCGCCAGCGCGAGCCTGCGCTGAAGGAGGCGGTCGAGGCCAGCGTCGCGGGCGACATCCGCAAGGCCTTCGAGAAGCTGGGGCCGGCCGTGGCGGAGGTGAAGGCGGACAACATCGCGGGCGCCGTCGCCGCCCGCTGGCTCAGGCTCTCGCCCGACGAGCGTGAGAACACCGGCGTGATGGCGCCGAGCCACGAGCTTCGCGTCGCCATCAACGGGCATATCAGGGAGCGGCTCGCGAGAGAGGGCGCGATCCACGGTCCGGCGTTCCAGGGCGAGCAGCTGGTCTCCCGAGGCTACACGCGGGCCGAGAAGGCGCTCGCCGCCAACTATGCGCCGGGCGATGTCGTGGCCTTCCACCGCCCCTACAGGCGGCTCGGCGTCGGCAAGGGCGACGAGCGCAGGGTGGTCGAGGTGGACCGCCGCAGCCACACCGTGGTGCTGGCGGACGCACACGGCGGCACCGTCGCCTGGAAGCCCGGCCACGTGGCAGGCCGTCACGGCGGGAGCGAGGCGTACCGCGTCGAACCGGTCGAGCTGCGCGCGGGCGACCGCGTGCGCTGGACCCGCAACGACAGGGACCTCGGGCTCGTCAACAGCCGGACTGCGGAGGTGGTCTCGGTCGTGGACGGCCGCGTCTCGTTCCGGCTGGAGGACGGGCGCGCGCTGGTGCTGGGCCCCGGCGATCCGCAGCTGCGCCACCTCGATCACGCCCACGCGTCTACGGTGCACGCGTTCCAGGGGCGCACGGTGGACAACGTGATCGCGGCGATGGAGGCCGGCCACCCTCACCTGACCACGGCCAAGAGCTTCTACGTGGAGATCAGCCGGGCCCGCTATCGCGCGGAACTGGTGACGGACGACGCGGCAAGGCTGCGGGAGCGGCTTGAGACCACCACCGGCGAGCGGATCGCTGCGCTGGAGGCCGTCGCGCCGGACGCGCCGGCGAAGGGCGCCGAAACGCCCGGCAATGCCGCCGCAAGGCCGGCAGCCGAGCACGCCGCGCCGTCCCGTTCGCCGGCCGAACGGGGCGGAAAGGACGGGGAAACCCGCGATCGCCGGCCCCCGCAGCCTGCGCGGGACAAGCCCCTCGAAATGGAACTCGGACTGGAGCTGGAGCTCTGATGCCCTGGGAGCGGCGCCGGCGATCGGATCGCCAGGCCCAACGGCGGCTGCGAAAGCTCCGGTCCGCAAGGAGAGAACAGCCTGAACCCGCGCGCGGGCAACGGCCCGATGGCCTGGAAGTGGAGCGCAGCGCGGACCCGATGCGCGAAACATGAACGCAACGAAGGAGACAATGACGATGTGGATCGAAAGGAAAGTGTTCGTAGAGGATTGCGACGGCGAGATCAGGGGTATCGACCTGAACGCGCTCGGCAACCTGTACGATCCGGTGGCGCTTCTCGGCGACGCCGGCATGGGAAAGACCACGCTCATGCGCCAAGTGTGCGAGAAGCATGGCGAGACATACATTCACGCGGCCAGGCTGCTGAAGGCCGACGATCCCGGCTCCCTGCTGCCGGAATTCGGACGTGTCCATGTGGACGGCCTCGACGAGATCGCGTCCACCGGCCGCGGCAGCGCCCTCGATGCAGTGCTGGGTCAACTGGTCAAGGCTGGCAAACCGGAATTCACGGTGTCCTGCCGCAGCGCCGAGTGGCGCGAAGCCGTGGACCGCGCGAGGATCGAGAACGAGTATGGCCGCGAGCTCAAGACGTTCTACCTGATACCATTCGACGACGCTGAAACCCGTGCGTTCCTGGAGCGCGAGTTTCCCGGCGTCGAGGTGCACGCTCTCCTGGAGAAGCTGGAGAGCCGGGCGCTGATCCGCGCCTGCATGAATCCGCTGAACCTGCGTCTGTTGGGCGAGATCGCGCGGGCCGGGGGCGGACTTCCCCGGAACCGCGCCGAGCTCTTCGCCCAGGGGTGCCGCGCGATGCTCGCTCACGACGCCAGCCCGGGCATCGTTCCTGCGGTCCGCAGCGACGAGGACGAGCTGCTGCTGGCCTCCGGTGCGATCTGCGCGACGCTGCTTCTGTGCGATCTCATGGGCGTGCACGACGGAAACCTCGCGGAGACCCCGGCAGGCTTCCTGAACGTTTCCGATGTCCGCGGGCTCCCCTTCGCCGGCGCGGCCGCCGACGCGCTCAGAACACGGCTGTTCCAGGCCGACGGGGAGGGGCGCTTCTCCTGCCTGCACCGCGCGATCGCCGAATATCTCGGGGCCGCATGGCTGTCCCGTTGTGTTGCCGAGGGTCCCACCGGCGCCGGCATCCTTTCGCTGTTCGGCCCGGGCGGGGGCGTTCCCGGCGCGCTGCGCGGGCTCCACGCCTGGATTGCGCGCCTCAGCCCGGCCCTGGCCGCCCGCTGCCTCGCGGCGGATCCCCATGCGGTGCTGCGCGAGGGCGAGATGGAGACGCTTGCCCCGGACCGGGCCCGCACTCTTCTCGCCGCGCTGAAAGAGCGCTCGGGAGAGGACCCGTGCTTCGACGCCGAGGACCGGGGCGTTCACCGGGGCTCGGGACTGATGAGGCGGGAGCTCAAGGACGACATCGTCGGGGTTCTGGCCGAGCCCGGCCCACATGCGCAGCTTTCGGCGTTCCTGATCGAAGCGATGGGCGGGACGGACCTGTCCGGGGAAGACGGCCGGTTGCTGGAGGGCATCCTGTTCGATCGAGACCGCGATTACCGGGAGCGCGCCGCTGCGTTCTGGTCGCTGGACGCGAACGCCCCGGCCGATGACGAAGCCGCGGCGCTTCGGCTTCTCGACCTGGGCGATGCCGGCTCCGCACGGCTGGCCTGTGAGATACTCGGGAGCCTTGAACTGGACGATGGAACTGCAAGGTGGTCTCCGTCCGCCGACCGCATGGAAGCGAAGCCTGGCGGAGAGGACGACACGGAGCCGCAGGCGGCGGCATCTTCGCGCCGGGAACCGTTCGGCGCTCTCGACACGGCCCGACTGGCCGCGTTGCTCGACTTCATCGCCGAGGGCGCGCCCGCCGCGCTCGCGGAGGCCGAAGATTGGCAGAGGGAGACGCTCACGGATATGGGAAGACATCTTGCGGCCCGGGTGCTGGAAGCCGATTCGGCCGTCGCGGCGGACCGGGTCTGGGCGTGGATTCGCTGGACCGGCGAGGCCGGCGCCGCAGCCCCACGGGAACGGCTGGCGGAGATATTCGGCCGCGAACGCGCGCTGCGCGCCGCGGTTCTGGAGCATGCGCTGACGACACCTCGCCCGGGCAGCGTCCGGTCGGCCTGCCTGGAACTCAGGAAGACAGGCCTCGGTATCGGTGCGGCGGCGGCGGACCACGATGAACTGGCAGAGGCGCTTCGCATTCGTTCGGAGAACGGCTCGATCGATCCCGAGACGTGGCGGGGCATCATCGAGGCCGCCCGCCCGGTACTCCATAATGCCGGGCTGGTGAGCGGCGGGCCGGCCCTGAGCCTGGCGGCTCTGCAGAATGCACGGGACAGGGACGGCGGCTCCGGTGCCGGGACGGCGGTGCAAGTCCACAGGCAAGCGCATCGTGCGGCGCTGGCCGGGCAGGCCGACAGCATTGCGGCCGGGGACTTCAGGGTCCTGGCGCTGCCTGCCGCCGTCTATCTGGGCCGGTTCGACAGGCTCGGCGAAAACGTGAACGGCGACCCCTCGCTCGCTCCCCGCGAGCGGCTGCGGGACTTTCTCGGTGAGGACCTCTGCGAGCGGGTTCTGAACGGCTTCGTCGCCGTACTCGGACGCACCGAGCTGCCCCACGCTTCGGCGATAGCGCAAATCCACTGTGCGGGCAACGAGCACGAGGCGGAGGCGCCGCTGATCTGCGGTGTCGACGTGGCGCTTCACCGGGGCCTGCCCCTCGACACGATCGGGCGGGCGGCACTGGACGCCGCCTACATGGCCTGGCGGCGTGTGCCGATGAGCGTCTCCGGCGGACAGATCGATATCGAATTCGCGCTGAGGGAGATGGTGTTCACGGGCGTGGAGGACATGGAGCGGCATTTCCGGGCGAGCATCGAGCCTCAGCTCGCATGCAACGCGGAGTTCGTCCGCGAGCTCGACAGCCTCGGCGGAGAGTACGGCAGTGGCTTCCACGAATTGGCCGGCCGTCTCTCGCTCGAGTGGCTGCGTGCCTATCCCGGACTGCACGGGCAGGCGCAGAGGGAACTGATGACCTGCGCGCTTGAGGACGCGACGCGCGACGCGGTGCAGCGGTTGATCGTCGATTGCCGCGACAGGGCGCACCCGGATGAGTGCGCGAAGCTGTCGTGGCTGTCGGTGGCCTGCGTCGTAGACCTGGAGGGATGCAGGGACGCGTTGCTGGACGCGGCGGAAAACAGTCCGGACTTCATCGCGTTCGTCCGGGAGCGGATCGGAAGCGCGTTCCTCTTTGGCGAAGTGCCGCTCGATACTCTCCGGTTCGTCGTGGAGGTCTTCGGCACACGCTGGCCCAGGATGGTCCAATGGCCCGGAAGTGGCCGCACCGGCGGCGGCTGGAACGATCCCGGGGGCGCGAGCGCGTTCATCGAGCGCACCATCCATGCCATCGCCAGCCGGCCAGAGCCCGAGGCGGAAGACGTCTTGAAGAGCCTGATCTACAACCACGCGCCGAGCTACGCCGATACGGCGAAGGAAGCGCTGGCCTTCCAGCGCATGACCCGGCGCGCTCATGATCACGAGATCCCCACTGTGGCCGAACTTCAGGCGCTGATTATGGACGCACCGGACTAGATTCGCCGCCATGATCGTGCGCGCTGCCATGTCAAGGCTCATTGCCACCTGATGTTCGGAATCTTGGTGCTGTCGGTCGACCAGCTCATGCTCCTTCCAACTTGACCGGCACTGTTCCCGGCATGTCGGCGCGGGCGCGAGGAGGAACCACGTCCGCGTTTGCGGCGCGTGCGACACCAGAATGATCCCGAAGTGCACCGAGGGGGTACGACATCAGAACTGCACATACGGCACCTCGATTGCCTCGAACCGTCCGAACCAGATCCACGCCAGCACTGCCAAGATGCACACGGCCAGGTAGACCAGCCGTAGCCAGCGACGAAACGTCATTTCCAGACTCCATGGGCAACGGCCGAGAGCCCTAGCACGTAGGCCAGGGACAAGACGCGAATTACCCCTAACGGGATACGGCGACGGCTCGCCCAAGGCTGGACGACAGCGAGTCCAAGACCGTGGCCAAGACCCCAAATCAAAAAGCCGAGTGTAAATTCATGCCACAGGCCCATGAAGACGAAGGCGGCGATCAGTGCGAATCTGGCGTGCCTGGTCGAGACGAGTAGGGGCAGGTAAATGTACTGCATTACGAAGTCGGCCATAGAACGGTGCCAGCGTTTCCAGAAGTCGGCCAGATCCGTGGCCAGGTGCGGCTTGTTGAAATTCTGCGGCACCTCGAAGCCGAAGAGCAGCGCCGTGCCCTCAGCCATGCGTGAGTAACCGTAGAAGGTAGAGAACAGGAAAGCGAAGCCGAGAAGCGGATCGACCAGGATGCGCAGGATCCAGGAGGCTGCCCAATTGCCGTCTTCGGCCAGGGCACCGCCGAGGGTGCCGGCGTATTCGATGGCGACACTCGCGATGCCGGCGAAGGCGAACAAGTAGGCGAAGCCTTCGAAGAGCCGGAACAGACCCTCGGGATAATTCGGCCTGTTCCTGGCCTTCAGCGTGTTCCAGATACGCAAGCCGTTGAACACGGGACCGGATGGTAAGGCAGCGAAGAAAAACGTCGCCAGAAGAAGTCCGGGAACGAAATCAGAAATGTCTCTCTGTTCCTTGAGAGCTGCCGCCACAGTCATCATCTGGCGGATGATGAAGAACGCACTCCCGAGCCAGAGAATCGGATTGGTCGTGAGGGTTCCGGTGACGTCGGGCACGAACAGGAGCAGCAGAATCAAGTAAGGCATGCGGGCCTTGACGCGCGAACTTTCGGCTATCCGGCCGACCAGGTACACGCCCCCGCAGGCGGCAAACGAGGTCAGCGCGAACACCAACGCCAGCGGATGCACGATGAACAGGAGCACCGCGCCCGGCATGCATCCCCAGAACAGCCGGTTCAGAGCGCCGTAGGGCCAAATCGCGTGAGACAGACCTACCGAGACCAGGATGAAGACGAGGAAGGATACCGGATCAATCATCGAGTTCTGACGGTGCCGGGACAAGCGCTCGCGATTTCAGCAGGCGTTGCGCCATGAGTGCTGTGGTCAATGCCCCGACCGGCGAGCGTTCCACATGAGCATCGTCGTACCAGAGTGGACCGAAATTCGCGCTGATTTCGCCATAGAGGTCGAAGAGATGAACGTGCCGCTCAAAGCGAGCCATGACAAAATCGAGCAATTCCGCACGGTCGAGTACGTACCCGTATAGCGGCAAGGGAAGGACTACAATTTCGGCATCCCGATCGAGGATACGCTCGATCATCGACACGAGGACATTGACCTCACCCCGTCTATAGTCAGCCCCCAAATCGTATGGATAGGCAATGCCGCCGGGGCTGTTGAACTGCCAGTCCTTCAATGCGCGGGCTTCCGCTTGCCGGGCGACATCTATCTCCAGTGCCTGGACAAGGTCCGCCAAGCCGGTATCCGGTTCGAACTCTCCGTAACTGAATGAGAAGTCGGATGGCCACTCAGCCTCACGTCTCCAGTCGTCGCGCGCGCAGGCGGAGAGTTCCCATTCCTGGTTCGGATCCCGAAGCGCCTGGTACATCAGGGCACCCGACCGCAGGGCAACGCCTCTGAGGCGTTGGCTCCAAAGACTGAGAACACTCTCACTTCTCGTGAACGGCATGGCGACGGACGGCTGGCTGAGAAGTTGCTCAAAGCGGAGAAGGTTGACGTCCCTCAAGTAGTTGTAGTCTTCCGGGGCAAGCGCGAGGCCGCGTTGGGCCAGGCGGTTGACGCTGCGTTCGGTCATGAACATGATTTCGAGTGCCACGACCGCGGGAGATCCTCGCGCCTCCAGATAGTTCTCCAGAAGCCCGCTCATCGTCCTCAGCGGATTGTGGCCGAGAGACAGACGGTCGACGCGGACCCGGCGACCGAGTTCCGCGCTCAGGATGTGCTCCATAGCCACGGGGTCAAGAGCCACCCCGATCCTGCTGCTGCCGACTATGAGAACGTCTGCCGCCGGTTCGCCCGCTTGGGAGAGCAGCAGGTTGCAGCGGCCCATCGAATTCGCCGGCCCGGCCCGGTTTCCGTCGAGCCAGAGAAGACCTGAGATCAGGGCAGCACATCCGGCCAACAGGACGACGCGGAACATGAATGAAGCCCTGTCAGGCGTTCGGTGCGATGCGCTCATGCAAGGCGTGTCGGTCGAGTTTCCCGTGTGCTGTGAGAGGGAGAGCATCGATCACGAAGGTCCGCTGGGGCAACATGTAGCTGGGAAGGCCCAGTTCCTGGCTCGTTAGTTTCGGTGCCTCGCGGTCGCCGACAAGAAACAGGATCAGCTCGGTCGGACGCCGGGGCGGATGGGCGATGACGGCGAGCGCGTCCGATTCCAGTCGCCTTCGCAACCGATGCTCGATCTCCAGGAGTTCGATTCGGTGGCCGCCGATCTTTACCTGAAGATCGAGCCGATCAAGGTAGTAGAGCCGCCCCCCTCTCGATCGAACGCGATCGCCCGTGCGATAAAAGTGCAGGCCCTTGCTGTCCGCGATGAACGGTGAGGGCAGGCCCGGATCGAGGTAGCCGGCAAAGCGCTGCGGTGTCGCCAGCAGCAGCTCGCCGACGATGCCGTTCTGCTCAGGAGAAACGGGGACGACTTCTTCGTCCACGAGCAGCGCAGCCGTGCAATCCGGAAAGGCGGTCCCGATCGAGACGACGCCTGATTCTGAAAGGTCGGGATGGTCCTCCCAGCGCTGGGCCGTGACGGCGACAGTGCACTCGGTCGGCCCATAGGTGTTCCAGATCTCGGTGCCGCACGCCGCCCTGTTCCAGTCTCTGGCAAGCTGGTGGGTCAGCGCCTCGCCGTTGAACATGCTCAGTCGGAGCGTGCCGAGAGACTCGTGGTCGGCACCGCGGTGTTGGAGCACGACGCGCGCCAACGACGGGACCGACACCCAGACGGTAATTCTGTTATTCGCCACAAATGGAGCGGGGTTGAAGAGATCGATTTGTCGGGCCGGGCACAAGGTGCATCCGTTCAGAAGTGAGAGATATATTTCGTGCACGCTGACATCGAAGGAGAGTTCGCAGAACTGCGAGCACACGTCTTCGGGTCTGTAATCGATGACTGCGCCCAGATTCTCGATGAAGCTCGCGAGATTGTCGTAGGAGATGGGTACGCCCTTCGGCTCGCCCGTCGAACCCGAGGTGAAGAGGATGTAAGCAATCCCCTGATCTTCGTCGCTTACACCCCAGTCGATTGCACCGCCCGCCGATTCGTCGACCGGTAGGTCGGTGTCCGCCACGACGGTATCGTCCGATGCGATGCCAAGGCCGGTCGCCAAGCCCCGGTTGGCTTGCGTGCACACCGTGACGTCGACACCTGCCTGCCTCAGGATGCTCCGCAGCCGGCTCGGCGGGTACTTGGCGTTCAGCGGAACGTACGGGCGGCCGAGAGCGATGGCAGCCCACATGGCGGCATAGGCCGTCGCCGAGCGATCCAGCAGCAATCCGACGGGGCCGCCCTGCGCGCGCTTCGGGTTCCGCAGTTCGAGGCAGAGCCTCCCGACCAGCCGGGAGAAATCGCCGTAGCTCAGGCTTTCTCCGGGCGCACGAACGGCGGTTCGCTGGGCGTAGCGGTCGATAGTTATCTGCATCCGCGCGAGGAGTGCCTTGCGACCGCCTTGACCGGACATCAGACGGTCACTGCTTCCAGATAACGATGAAGAGACGCGACCGATATGTAGTGCACCGCGTCATCGAAATCGGGATCGATATCGAAGGCCTTGTTGACCGCGCAAAAGACACTCATGAAAGAGAGAGAATCCCATTCGCCGACCGTCTCCATCGAGGCTGAAGGACCAAGGGTCAGTTCCGCATTGCCGCTCTCATGACGCAATGTCGACTGGATGATTTCGATAATGCGCGCCTCCAGTGAGTCAGCCATAGATTTCGTCCTCCAGGGGACGTGCTCGTTCCGCGTAGAATGCCCGTTCCGCCGCACTCCAGCTTGCGACGCGACCGATCTGGTAGGATTGACGCTGATTGGTCTTCGATCCCGAAGACTCAAGGCATCGGGAAAGCGTTGCAGGGGAGAGAACCTCCATCTGCTGCAGCAAGTCTGTCCAGAATTTCTCCGGTCTTTCGACCAGGTCCTCGAAGAAGAGTCGATGGCAATTCGCGTTGTCGCGAGCGAACCGGTGCAGGTGTCCATTGACTGCCGTCCAGAGCCAGGTGTTGCGCTGGATGGCGGACCACTTCGACCATGACGCGTGATCTCTGTGATCGGGATCCGGCTTGAGCCTGCCGAGCGAGATGAACTTTTCACGGTCCGTGAGCGGCTTGGATCGATCCGGCCAACCTGCCGGCTGCAGGTCCTCACCGCTCGTGATCGTCGCCGATCGAACGAACCCCTCGCAGCGGCGGAAGATCACGAACAGCAAGGCGTCCGGGTGGCGTCTGGCAATCGCCTCGACCAGGGGCGCATTGTAGAAGGCCGCGTCGACAATCAGTCGCGCTCCGTCAGCGGCGGCGCTGAGGGCAGCCAAGTTGCGCTTCTCGGCGACGAGCCGGTCGGCGTAGTCCGGGTCGTGCCAAGCCTTGCGGTTGTGAACATTGATCAGGGGCAGTCGCGGAACTCGCCCGGCCCCCAGCTGATGGCCCTCGTGCAGCCCCACCACGTCCGGCAGTCGGTCAAGGCACTCCGCCAGAAACATCGTCGCGGTGCGGCCGGTGCTCGCGCAACAGACAAATTGAGCCGTCGCGGGCGCAGGAATTCCGTCCGCTTCTCGCCGGGAGGAAATACAATCACGCACCACTGTCTGCGACTCTCCGTTCCATAATCGACTCTCTTGTTGTGGCCTCCGACCGAAGCAGCGGTCCCAGGCAGCGGCCGGCTTCATGCACTCGTGCAGCGGCTTTCCGAAAGGACTTTCATTCAAGCGATTCGAGGCTGATCGAGCAGTAAACATAAGCGCATTTCTCGACTGTAATGTTCGATAGAAGATCCTTCATCGCACGTGCATCTTCTCTTGCGGTGGCTTCTTTTCAACTGGCGGTTGCCGGGGCGCGTGACGTTCCGCGCCCGCGCTTTGTCCAGATCAGCGCGTCCACCACGTAGTGATGGAAGTTGACGATTTGATACAGAACGATCGTCGCCGAGAACCCCGCGAAGAGCAACCAGTCTATGGTCCGCAGTACCCCCCAATAGAAGGCACCGGTGATAGCAAGACATACCAGCAAGTACAGCCACAACCGTCCACTCTGGCTGATATACGACAGAAAACGCGCATTTGGATCCCGCCCCCGTGCAAAACGCTTGTTGTTGAACATCCAGACAAAGAGGATGTATTGGTAGTTGTGCCAGATGTTGATCATCAGCCATCCCAGGGTGATGTCGGATATCCAGACGTATCCGAGGCCGAAGATCGCGAAGTGAGTCAGCATGTAGAGCGTGTGGACGGTGGCAAGGCGTCCGCGCCACAGGGCCACCAGACGCCGTCCAGCCCAAACCAGAAGCAGCGCCCCCATGACGTAGCCTGCGGTGCTGGCGACCGACTCCGGGACCGGAAACGTCCAGAGTTCCATGCCGATGAAATGCTCGTGATCCTGGCTGGAGCGAAGCAGGATTCCGTAGACCGGCATCGCGAAGAAGATCGCCTGGTCGAGCCATCCGTCCTCGTAGAGACTGTTTGGATCCGTCCGGCGATAGGCGCGTGAAATTCCCCAGCTCTGCCGCGTGTAGTGCCACCATTGCCAATAGAAATAGATCGTTACGATGACCAAGATCCCGACCGTCCAGGCAAGCAAAACGGTGACCGCGGCAATGACCGGCACGAGGTAGGCGATCATCCACCGGTGCTCACGGAAGCTCGCCCTGTCGAAGCAGAGCCTCGTGTAGGTGGAGATCACATGGTGATATCCCAGCACCCAGAGATCGACCACCAGGATCGGGTAGAACCAGGACGGTTCGTAAAGGATCGCGGCTCCACAGAGCAGCGCGAGAGAGATTCCACCGAAAATGAGTGCGCTGTCGAAACCGGCATCACGCAGCCATGCCAGGGAGGACCGCGGCTCGCTGTGCGATGCCGCAGCCGGAATCGGCTCTCTGGGTCTGGCGTATCCCGGCATTCGATCCCCGCTCATCGATCCGCACCTATGGACTTGTCGTAACCAGTCATTGGATGAAAACTTGACCTTTCATTCGAAAGAGTCATGACACACCGCGTCAAGGGATGATGCCGTTACCGCGGTGCAACCGCGTATCCGGGAAATGCATAAATCGCCCAACTCCTTCCCAGTTCTTTTGGCCGAAAGATGAACGTAGCCGGCGCTCTCTTCGACACGCCCCAACCTTATACCTCCGTATATAGCGCCCAAGACTACCACACTCGACTCCACTCATCTTGATCGACTGATTGATACAGTGTCGCGAGTATTTGCTTCTACTAAATAGCAGAAATGTCTCAGTCCAATGCTGTTTTTACAGCCAATATACGTTAGCACTATTGAGCTATGCATGCAAGAAGAAGTGCGTACGCTGCAGCGTTTCCTGAAGATGGAAACGTCGTAGTATTGCGAACTTCGGCACCGTAGAGCGAGACTGGCGGCGCGATCTGGCACCAGCGGGTTCGGAACGTGAAACACGTGCCCGGCACCGTCGACCGAAGCCGTTTGGAGCGAACGGGCTCGCTCGCCAGGGGTGTCATCGCGCCGAGGCTCGTCGTCTCGCCGGCGGACTGTTGTGGTTCGCAGCATGGCAGATTCCTTCCAGCGAGGGCTGGCACGATGAGGCGGAGAAATTCGACCGGTCTCAATGGCGCACGCTCAGCAAGGTTCCAGGAAATACTCGTCGACAGCCTTGAGGATCGCTACGGCCAGCGCCCTCCTGTGATTGACGCTCTTCAGGCGTTCGGCATCCTGCTCGTTGGACAAGAAGCCGAGCTCGATCAGGACCGACGGGACATCCGGTGCCTTGAGCACGCGGAACTCCGCCATTCGGTGGGAGCGGTTGACGAGGGGAGCCACATCGCCGAGCGCGGGGACCAGCAGTCCTGCAAGTACAACGGAACAGTTCATGGTTCCCTGCTGCTCCATCGAAGCAAGAACCGCAGCGACATCGGGATCAAGCTGCTCCGGCGCCTCGATACCGGCGGCGATGTCAGCCTTGTTCTCGAACCTGGCGAGCTCGGCTGTCTCGGCGTCGGAGGCCTCCTCGGACAGGGTGTAGACCGAGGCTCCGTGCACCCGGCGATCATGCACGCGGTCTACGTGAATTGAGAGGAGGACGTCCGCGCCGGAATTGCGGGCGAATGCCACGCGCTGCCAGAGCCCGACCTTGCGGTCGCTGTCCCGGGTCATTGCCACGCGATAGCGACCGGTTTCCTGGAGAACGTCGCGAAGCTCACGCGCAAAGGTCAGGACGATAACTTTCTCCTGTACACCACCCGACGAGACCGCCCCGGGATCGCGCCCTCCGTGGCCGGGGTCGAGGGCGATGAGGCGGACGAGGGATGGCGGCAGCGGCCTCAACCGTGGCAGCGGCGCAGGGTCCGGCGGCTGAACGCGGACGGTGGCGAGAAACGCCGACGCGGGCACGGGAGCGAGATCGAGGATCAGGCGGTAGGGGTTCCTGGAGACTGCGTCGGCCTCAAGCCACTGCGCACTGCCCAGGATGAGCGGCAGATCCAGGTCGATCACGATGCGCGAGGTATCGGGCCGGAATTGGCCGAACCGGATCTGAGCCACGCCGTCACGGCCGATGGTGAGAGTGCGATCCGGCAGTACCCAGCGCACCGGCGACAGATCGATCACCAGCCGCTCCGGCCCGGCCAGAGCGAAGACCTGAAAGTCAACCGCTCCGGTCAGTTCCACGACGAGCCGCGTCCCGTCGCCGTACCGATCCACGCGCACATCCTCCACCGACGGCGCAGCAGCCTCGACTGCGAGCGAAAGTGCGCAGAGCCAGACGACGGTGGCCGCAGCGACGATCCCGCACAGCCTCGTCGCGCGAACCGTTGCTTTCGTTTGCTGCTGCAATATGTTGCCCCTCGCAGACCGGAAATAAAGGTTTCCGGGATCCTCAGTCCAGCCAGTGGGTAATGCCCACTTCGACGTTGTGAGCCTCTATGGGTGCGGAGGTGCTGCCGAATCTCGCGTCTTCGGTCGCGAAATAGCGATAGCCCAGCGACGCGGAGAAGTCCTGGGACAGGTGGTACTGGAGGCCAGTGAACAGCTGCCAGGCAAATACGCTGTCCCGGCCATCGGCTTCGTCGAACGACACACGTGCAATGGAGCGCATACCGGCGTCGACGAGGGCCATGCCGATGCCGCCGCCGACGTACAAGTTGAAAAGACCCAAATCCAGCGACGACACGACATTCCCCATGACCGAGTATGACGTCACGTCGCCGATCGCTCGATAGGGGCCGGGATCGGCAACGCCACCCAGCCGAAAGTTCGATATCCTGTCGATCGCGAAGTTCCGGTACCCGATCTCCAACTCGCCCCGGACCCCCTACTTCTGGCCGTAGCCCATGACGAGAACAAGACCAGGGCCCCTGTCGAATGCCCCATCCATTCCTCCATTCGGGCTCCCCGAAGCGTCGTGGAAGTCGGCGTGAACGTCAGCCGGCATGACCAGAGCACCGCTCGCCGAGAGATAGAGGCGCGGCACGCTGCCTTGATTGTCCTGAGCGAGAAGGGGCCGGCAGCAAATAGTAGAACCACGACTGGCAACAGCACTCTTCCCAACACTCTCACGACACTCACTCCCATTCCGGTAATAGACAGGCGGCGCGCTCGGACGTTCCACGGTCTTCCAGAAGAATGGTTTTCTGCCGCCTCATGTGCATAACACGGCATAAATCGCCTCTTCCCTGTCCTGGTGCATGACGTTGACCTCCTCGATGAGCCAGTAGCGAGTGAGCGCTATCAGTCCGTCTCCGGCTTCGGGGCGAGGCCGGCCCATCAGCAGGAACACGGCGGAATCGTCCCGCTGCGGGAACTGTTCGGCGGCGTGGTGGTCGGCCTGGACCAACTGCCGCTCCACGCGGTCCGCGCCGTCCACCACGGCATCGGGGGGGCGGGGGTCTTGCTTGCGCTGCCTCAGGTGCCAGCCCGTAAAGCCGAACTCCCTGAGGTGTCGGGCGGCCGTCAGCGCGGCCGGATTGCGCTCAAGGCTGCGTCTGCTCATGGATCGAAGGTTCCTCAGCGCGCGTTTGTTGTTCGAGATAATCCGGCTGCAACGGCACTGGTGGCCCTGGCCTCGCCAGCGTTTGCCGTTGCAGTCGAGTAGCCGGCGACCGGGTCGTCCGGTCGCCGGGGGCCTGTCTGCGACCTCGGGCGGTTTCGAGCCCGATGTGCATGGTCTTCGGCGCCCGCATCTGCCCGGCTTCCGTCCGGCACCGCCGGCGTTGGGGACAAGAATCCGTGCACAGCTGCAAGGAAGTGCAGCCTCGAACTCCTTCTTGCTCGGCCGTTCACGTCCCTCTCTCATTTCGTGCCACGGCAGCGCGGCACGCCCGACAAGCCGGAAGGGGTTAGCCGGCGCGGGCGGACTTGGCGGCGAGGCCCGGGTATGTGCGAGTACCTCGCCTGTAGGTCGGCAAATTTCTCGCTCCCGGAGCGCTCCGGCGATGGTGCCCGGTGAGGCATTCATGGAGAGGCAGGTCTCGTATGCGTTGTTCATTCTGTTCTTCACGGTGCCGGAGAAGCAGAGAGAAACGTCCTTGCCGATCCGGGATTGTAGGAGCGTCGAGTGCCGGACTTCGCCACCGGTGCGATACTGGCGCACAGGAAGCGCCGGCCGCCGGCCAGGGGCACGCCTGGTGTGCATGTCTTCGCTGGGAGCCGGAGATACGCCATGGACGAGGCGGACCGCTTCTCCTCGCTCCAGCCGGACCGGGCGGACAATATCTGCGCGGCAGGACGGTCGTTCACCGGTGCGACCTCCTCCATCCTGCCTCTCGGGCCTCGGCCTCGGTGCAGAACCAGCGTTCGCCCTTCACTCGATTGATTCGGGTCCGCTCGTAGTATTGCCCGCCGGGGAGGTGGTAGATGCGCTCTCCGTCGCGGGCGATATTGCCCTTGATGAGGCAGTTGCCGGGAGTGCGGTCTTCCTTTCGGGGCCTGACCTGGCATGTCGACAGCAGGCGCTCTCCCGCGCGCCAGTCCCAGGGCGCGACGAACTCGCCGTGCCAGAGACCCCTCCGGGACTCTCTTGCCGATGCCTCTTCGCTCACGTAGGCGTCCGAATACTGGCGATAGGCAAGCGCCCACCCCTGGATGACCAGCCAGGCTCCCAGGTCACTGCCGCCGACGCGGCAGAGCGCCACGAGGCGGCCGTAGCGGTCCCGATCCCTCTCCTCGCAGTCCACGAGGCCGCCGCCGATCCGATCTCTCAGTGCACGCGTTGCCTGCCTGCCGCACTTCCGGGCCGTGCCGCCGACGCAACAGAGCTGCTCGCTTTCCGGCGCATCGATCCCGTGTAGCCGGATGCGGCTACCACTCACCTCGATGGTGTCGCCGTCGATCACCCGAGCCAGCCCGGACACATCCGCATGGGCGGATCCCGACAGAACGGTGGTCAGGAAAAGGAGACATGCCGCCACCAAGCCCACTACGCTTCCGACTTTCGGGCCTCCGCGAACGCGGCATGAGAGAAATCGATCCTCGACCGGCACCGTCAATCTCTCTGCGGCACGGCGGCGCTCTCGAGGATACGATCCAGCACCTGCCTTACGGCGTTGCGCCACGCCCGTCCGGGCTGCTTCGATTTTCCCTCGGTGGCTGCCACGTGAATCGCGGAATCGAAGGGCACCGCGATATCGGGTTTGCGGTCGCCCAGCGCGTAGCGGATATGCGCCGGCGACAGCGCGCTTCGCGGCATCCTCGGAAGGCTTTGCACCAAGGTCGCGGGGTGGCTCGTACCAAGAAGGGCCAGGCATCGAACCGCAGCACTCAGGCTGGACAGCGTCGGTTCGTAGAGCAGCACGCGGGCGTCGGTCTGCTGCATGATGTCGAGCTGCGTGACGGGATCCGGGAACCCTCTCACCAGCACCAGGTGCGTCCGGTTGGCGAGGTGCCCGAGCAACCTGAGTACCGAGACCGACGAAGGTGCTGCCGGAAGGGCCAAATCCAGAGCGTAGGCGAACAGTGACACTTGGGCATCGACGGGCATGCATACGCCGTCGATCCGGTCGGCTGCCGCGCCCACATCGGTGTCGTTCCCGGCCTGTGCGCTCAACGCTTCAAGCAACGCCGGAAGACCCTCGGCAGGCTCGGAGCCCAACAGCGCGGGAAGCCGTCCGGATATCGGATCGAGATCGACCACCGACACCGTCCGTCCTTCGGCGCCGATGGCACGGGCGAGCGCGGCTACAAGGGTGGAGGTCCCGCTGCCTGCGCTGCCCGCGAACGCGACCACCCGTCCTGCGTAGGGGCGCTCGGCACCCTCGTCCGTCACCGCCGCGCAGGCCTCGCGCACAAGGGAGGCGGATACGGGTTTGACCAGATAGTCGGCGATACCCTGCTGAAATAATTCCCGGGTGTACTGCGCCGTGTCGATGGAGCCGATGGCGATCACGGCGGTCTCGAAGGCGCACACCGCCGTCAGCTCCCGGGCGGCCGAGCCAGGTTCCGCGATGCCGTCGAGGTCGACGAACAGTACTCTGGAGGCCGGTTCGTTCGCGAGCGTGCGCAGTGCCGCTGCGAGACGTCCGCGCTGGATCCTCGCCTTGCGGCCCTCGAGCCCGGAACGAAGCGCCCGCAGCGTCTCGCCATCCGAAGCGAACGCTCGCGCGTAGAGGCTGTCAGGCGAAAGTGCCATGATCGCGCTCACGGCCGGAGGGGAGCCAGGATGGGCCTCGGTCGCTCACGAGCCGCCTCCGATCGAGGAGGCCGTCTCGGACGGCGCGGGCAACTCGCGGACCTGGTCTCCCACCCAACGCCGGTAGCCGTTCAACGGCGCCCCGTGCGTAGCATGCGTGATCCCGGAGGATGCGCAGAGCCGCGCCTGCGCGTCGGGATCCAACGCTCCCTCCGGCACCACGTTCGCCGGCCCCATGACGCTCGGTGTTGCAGTCGCGCGCTGGCTCTTGCTGCATCCATGCAGCGCGGCCTGCATGGCCTGATGATAATCCAGCACGTGCTCCGTCTCCGCATGCAGAGAGGCGCTCAAGCCGCGCAGGGGAGCGAAGTAGGTATCCCGTTGCGCCAACCGCTCCTGGCAGCCGCCGAGAACGACGACGACGCACAGGGCGGCGGTGATGGCGGCTGGGAGGCTGCGGGTCGGGAGGTCGGGCACGACAATGTTTCCTGCGTTGCGTCGGTCAGGCGGGCGCTCTCCATCCGGGATATCGCCGCGGAGGGAGAGGAAGCCCGCCGGAAATGAGCCGGCATTCGGATCTGGCACGGCCGCATTGCGGAGACGCGTCCCGGCAGGATGGTTTGCGGCAGGAGTCGAGGCCACCGCGGGGGCGGCTGCAGCTCTCTCCCGCGAAGCGGGGACATCTATCGGGCGCGTGTTCCTCATTGCGTACTCCAGGAGGAGAAACTGCACGGCGGCACCGTCCTCAGTAGTAGTAACTGTTGTTGGCTTGTCCGGATCCGGCCGTGATCGCGTCGCCCGGCGCGGGCCCGGCCTGCACCAGGCGGGCGGTCACGGTGACGATCAGCTCCAGCTCGTCCGCCCGGGTCGAGGTGTGTCCGAACATCGCACCGAGCAGCGGCAGATCCTTGAGCACCGGCACCCCCGACTGCACTTCGTTCGAGGTGCTGCTGAAGAGCCCTGCGATCACGATCGACTCGCCGTCGCCCATCTCGACGGTAGTCTCGGCACGGCGCACGTTGATCACGGGGACGTTGACGCCACCAGCAACCTGCACCGAGTTATCCTGCGAGGGCTCGGAAACCTCGGGACGAACCGTAAGCTCGACCCTGCCGTCGTCAACGATCGTCGGTACGAAGTCCAGAACGACACCGTACTTCTTGTACTCGAAGACGATCACCCCGTCCTTGAAGCCGGACGGCAGCGGAAACTCACCACCCGAGAAGAAGGACGCGGTCTCGCCCGAGTTGGCGGTGACGTTGGGCCGGGCCAGCACGTTAGCAAGGCCCGCCTTCGCAAGCGCATCGACCATGCCGGTGATGCCGATCTCTTCCCACGTTCTCGATAGAATGAGGGACGGCGACGGCAATCCGTCTACCACTGCTTGCTCGGTCCTGTTCTGCCGTCCAATCCGGAATCCGCCCCTCAGGTCCCCTTCGGCAGAACGTCCGAAGAGCTCCCAGTTGAACCCGAATTCCTCGGCGATGGAGCGCTGCACCTCCGCGATCTGCACCTCCAGGTTCACCTGCAGAGGCCCGGCGATGCGCAGGTTGTTCTCCACCAGCGTGTCCGCAGGCAGCGAAACGGCGGCAAGTCGGTGCGCCCGATCGGCGACCGCAGCCGAGCTGACCTCGCCGCTCAGCGATACGCCATGCCCAAGATCGCGCACGTGGACGCGGTCGAACTCCGGATTACCCGCAAGGGCCGCACGAAGAGGTCCGGAATCCAGCACCACGCGCAGGTTGTTCTCGACCAGAGCGTCCTCAGGGAGCGTGGCAGCCGCAAGACGGCCAGCACGCTCCGCTTCCGTCTGCGACCCCACCTCGCCGGTCAGCGCCACGCCTCGGTCGATCCGGTTGAGGCGGATGCTCTCGAAGCCCTCCTCCGCAACCATGAGCGCTTCGAGAGGCGCAAGATTCAACCCGACGTTCAGGTTGTCTTCCACCAGCATGCCTTCGGGCAGGGAAGCGGCGGCAAGACGCAGCGCCCGGTCTGCGGCTTTCGGCGAAGCGACATCGCCGGCCAGCGCGACGCCACGCGCGAGTTTCTGCACGTGCACCCGCTCAAGACCGGGTTCCCCGGCCAGGAGCGCCCGCAGCGGTTCGACGTCCGGCGCAATGCGCAGGCCGTTCTCGACCGCAATACCCTCGGGCAGCGAGGCCACGGCGAGCCGAAGTGCCCGATCCGACGCTTCCACCGAGCCCACCTCGCCCGAGAGCGCCACGCCCCGTCCGATCCGTTTCACCCGGACGTTGCGCAAGTCCGGTACACCTGCAATGAGCACCCGCAGCGGCGCCAGATCCAGCCGCACGTTCAGGGTGTTCTCCACCAGAACGCCTTCCGGCACGGATGCCGCAGCCAGGCGAAGCGCCAGGTCGGCCGTCGCATGCGAGTCGACATCCCCGCTGAGCACGACGCCACGCGCAAGGCGCTGAACCTGCACGCGTTCCAGATCGGACGATCCGGCCAGAAGCGCGCGCAGCGGCTCCACGTCCCACACCACGCGCAGGTTGTTCTCGACAGGCATGTCTTCCGGGAGAAGCGCGGCCGCGAGGCGGGAGGCCTGATCGGACGCCTCGGCCGAACCCACCTCGCCGATGAGCGCAACGCCGCGGCCTGTCCGCTGCACACGAACGTCCTTCAGACCGCGCTCGCCGGCCACCAGCGAGCGCAGAGGCGCGAGGTCCAGTCCCACGTGCAGGTTGTTCTCCACCGGCACGCCTTCCGGAAGTGAGGCTGCCGCCAGCCGGAGTGCGCGGCCTTCCGCCGCATGCGAGTCGACGTCGCCGGAAAGCGCCACGCCGCGCGCGAGCCGTTGAACCTGAACGCGATCCAGTCCGGGTTCACCGGCCAAGGCCGCGCGCAGGTGTTCGATGTCCGGGACCACGCGCAGGCTGTTCTCCACCGGCACGCCTTCCGGGAGCGACGCCGTGGCGATCCGGTGCGCCCGTTCCGACGCCTCCGCCGAAGCGACCTCGCCGGTCAGCACGACGCCTCTGCCCAGCTCCTGCACCTGAATGCGGTCCAGTTCGGGCTCGCCAGCCAGAACCGCGCGCAACGGACCGATGTCGAACACCACCCGAAGGTTGTTCTCCACCGGCAGGCTGTCGGGGATAGAGGCTGCGATCAGACGGTACGCCCGGTCGGACGCCTCTGCCGAAGCGACCTCGCCCGTGAGCGCCACGCCCTGGCCGACCCGCTGCACCTCGACTCCCTTCAGGCCGGACTCGCCGGCCATGAGCGCCTGGAGCGGCACGAGGTCCAGAACCACGCTCACATTGTTCTCGACCAGCAGGCCACCCGGCAGTGAGGCAACGGCCAGACGGTGCGCCCGGTCCGCGGCCTCCGGCGAGGCGACCTCGCCGGCAAGCGCCACGCCTCGCGCTAGCCGCTGTACGCGGACTTGCTCCAGGCCGGGCTCCGCAGCGAGGACAGTGCGAAGCGGCTCGATGTCGAACTGCACGCGCAGGTTGTTCTCCACCAGGAGGCTCTCGGGAAGGGAGGCCACTGCCAGACGGTGCGCCCGATCGGCAGCGTCTGCCGAAGCGACCTCGCCCGTGAGCGCCACGCCCCGGCCGATGCGCCTCACCTCGACGCCTTCGAGACCGCTCTCGCCCGACATGAGAGCGCGCAAAGGCCCCAGGTCCAGACCCACCTCAAGGTTGCTCTCCACAATCAGGCCTTCCGGCAGAGAGGCGGCGGCAAGCCGAGAGGCCCGATCTGCGGCCGCCGGCGAGGCGACCTCGCCGGCGAGCGCCACGCCTCGCGCGAGCTGCCGCAGCTGGATCCCTTCCAGGCCCGGCTCGGCCGCCAGGACAGCGCGCAGGGGCTCGATGTCGAACTGCACGCGCAGGTTGTTCTCTACCAGCAGGTTCTCGGGGAGCGAGGCCACTGCAAGCCGATGTGCCCGATCGGCAGCGTCCGCCGAAGCGACCTCGCCGGTGAGCGCCACACCCCGGCCCACGCGCCGTGCCGCGACGCCCTCGAGGCCGGGCTCGCCGATCAGCAGCGCGCGCAGCGGATCGAGGTCCAGCCCTACGTCCAGGTTGTTCTCGATCAGCAGGCCTTCCGGCAGGGAGGCGGCGGCAAGCCGAAGCGCGCGGTCTTCCGCCGCAGGTGAGCCGACGTAGCCCGCAAGGGCCACCCCCCGGGCGAGCCGCTGGACATGCACGCGATCCAGGCCCGCTTCTCCGGCCAGAAGCACACGCAGAGGCACGATGTCGAACACGACCCGCAGGTTGTTCTCCACCGGAACGCTCTCCGGGAGAGCCGCCACGGCAAGCCGATGCGCCCTATCGGCATCCTCTGCCGAGGCAACCTCGCCGGTGAGCGCCACGCCTCTGCCGACCCGCTGCACCTCGACGCCTTCAAGACCGGGCTCGCCGGCTATGAAAGCGCGCAGCGGCGAGAGATCGTCCAAACCGGGTTCGCCAGCCAGGAGGGCGCGAAGCGGCTCGAGACCAAGGCCTACGGTCAGATTGTTTTCGACAAGCAGGCCTTCCGGAAGAGATGCGGAGGCCAGACCGAGCGCGCGCTCCGCCGCGACCGGCGAGTCGACGTAGCCTGACAGGGCCACGCCCCGGGCAAGCCGTTGCACCTGCACGCGTTCCAGACCGGCTTCACCGGCCAAAATCACACGCAGCGGCACAATATCGAACTCGACACGCAGGTTGTTTTCCACAGGAACGGTTTCCGGTAGAGAGGCCACGGCAAGACGGTGCGCCCGATCGGCAACCTCTGGCGAAGCGACCTCGCCGGCGAGTGCTACACCCCTGCCGACCCGCCAGACTTCGACATCGGCGAAGCCGGGCTCGCCCGCGAGCAGCGCCCGCAACGGTCCCAGATCCAATCCGACATCGAGGTTGTTCTCGATCAGCGTGTTCTCCGGGAGCGATGCCGTCGCGAGACCCAGCGCCCGATCCGCCTCCTCCTGCGAGTCGACATGCCCTGCGAGGGCGACGCCACGTGGGAGACGTTTCACCTGCACGCCTTCCAGTCCGGGCTCCGAAGCGAAGACGGTGGTCAGGGGCTCTATGTCCGGCACCACGCGCAGGTTGTTCTCCACCGGAACGGTCTCCGGCAGAGCGGCCACGACTAGCCGCCGTGCCCTTTCGGCATCCTCTACCGAAGCCACCTTGCCCGTCAGCGCGACGCCGCGGCCGACGCGCCGCACCTCGACGCGTTCCAGGCCAGGTTCCCCGGTGATGAAGACGCGCAGAGGCGCGAGATCGTCCAGGCCGGGCTCGCCGGCCTGGAGTTCACGAAGCGGCTCAAGGCCCAGGCCTACGGTCAGATTGTCTTGCACCGCCAAGCCTTCCGGGAGAGACGCGGAAGCCAGACCGCGCGCTCTCTCTGCCGCAACTGGCGAATCGACGTAGCCCGACAGAGCTACTCCCCGGGCAAGACGTTGCACCTGCACGCGCTCGAGCCCGGGCTCGCCCGCCAGGATCTCGAGCAGGGGTCCGGTGTCGAACACGATTCGAAGGTTGTTCTCGACCGGCAGGTCTTCTGGAAGCGTGGCCAAGGCGAGGCTGTGCGCCCTTTCGGATGTTTCTGCCGAGGCGACTTCACCGTTGAGGGCCACGCCCTGACCGAGCCGGCGGACCTCAATGCCTTCAAGACCGGGCTCGCCCGCCAGAAGCACGCGTAGCGGCGAAAGGTCCGCCACCCGCAGGTTGTTCTCCACCGGTACGCTCTCCGGTAGAAAGTCGACGGCGAGACGGCCCGCCAAGTCCACCAGAGCCGGCGAGGCGACTTCGCCCACAAGTGCGACCTCGTGCGTCAGGCTCTCCACGCGCACGCCTTGCAGGCCGGCCTCCCCGGCCAGAACAGCGCGCAGCGGCTCAAGGTCCGCCACCCGCAGGTTGTTCTCCACCGGCACGCTCTCCGGGAGAGACGCGACCGCAAGCCGATGCGCCAGGTCGGCGGACCGCGCCGAAGCGACTTCGCCGGTCAGAGCGACACCCCAAGCCACCTGCCGCACATGAACGTGGGCCAGTCCGGTCTCGGCAGCAAGGAGAGCCCGCAGCGGCAAGAGATCGAGGACCAGGTTCAGATTATTCTCCACCAGCACGCCTTCCGGCAGAGAGGCTGCGGCCAGACGAAGGGCGCGGTTGGCAGCCTCCGGTGCGTCCACCTCGCCTGCAAGTGCCACACCGCGGGCCAGCCGCTGTACCTGAACTCGATCGAGCCCCGGCTTTGCAGCCAGAACCGTACGAAGAGGCCCGATGTCGATAGTCACCCGAAGGTTGTTCTCAACCGGGAGGCCTTCCGGAACCGCGGACAAGGCCAATCGACGCGCCCGATCGGCAACCTCTGCCGAAGCGACCTCTCCCGTAAGCACGACGCCCCTGCCGACCCGCTTGACCACGACGTCGGCAAGACCGGGCTCGCCCGTCAGAAGCGCACGCAACGGTCCCAGATCCAACCCGACGTCGAGGTTGTTCTCGATCAGCGTGCCCTCCGGGAGCGATGCCGTCGCGAGACCGAGCGCCCGATCCGCCCCCTCCTGCGACTCGACGTGCCCTGCGAGGGCGACGCCACGGGAGAGGCGTTTCACCTGGACGCCTGCCAGACCGGGCTCTGAAGCGAAGACGGTGGTCAGGGGCTCGGTGTCGAAAAACACTCGCAAGTTGTTCTCAGCCGAAATGGCCTCCGGAAGCGAGGTCACGGTGAGACTGTGCGCCCTTTCGGCTGCTTCTGCAGAAGCGACCTCACCGGTGAGCGCCACGCCCCGGCCGACCCGCCGGACCTCGACGTCGGCGAGACCGGGCTCGCCTGCGAGCAGCGCCCGCAACGGCTCCAGCTCCAACCCGACGTCGAGGTTGTTCTCGACCAGAGTGCCTTCGGGGAGCGAGGCCGTCGCGAGACCGAGCGCCCGATCCTCCGCCTCTTGCGAGTCGACATCCCCGGCAAGGGCAACACCTCTGGTGAGGCCTTCCACCTGCACCCCTTGCAGGCCGGGCTCTCCGGCCAACAGCGCGCGCAGGGGCTCAAGATCAAGAATGACCGACACGTCCCGCTCGAATACGGACCCGTCCTCGCCGAGCACCGAGACGGTGGTGCGGCCCAGGTTCCGCCCCATGACGAACAGAACCCGCGGCGTGAGCAGCTGGACGTCGGCGATGTCGGGAGACGCAATCGCAACCGCCGCAGCGTCGACGCCAAGTGTGAGCCGCTGGCCCGTTCCCAGCAGAACTGTCCATTCGTCGCTCGGGGCCGGCTCCGGCGGTGCCGTCTCGGCAACCTGCGGGAGCCAGTCGTCGTGACCCTCCGATTCAACCGCCGTAAGGGCATGAAAGCCCGCTGCACTCCCTTTCGGCATCCACACCGAATCCCACAAGGGGTCGATATACGGCGAAGAGGCGGAGGCGAGCAGGAAGGGACGATGGGCGGCAGGTGCAGCGGAGAACGGGTCGTAGTTCGAGTAGTCGTTCAGGATCGCTACGTTCACGACCAGCGTCGGGCCGGGTTCGGACCGGTGCGTTCCGCCCGCGCCTTCGATCGCGGCCAACTGCAGGCCCGAAGCCTGTGCCGTCGCGACGTCCGATGCGCCCTCGGGTGTTGCGCTGGTCGCTCCGGATTCGCGCGAGAGGGAGTCCGATGAAGACGGAGTCCGCAGGGACGCGTTGTTCTGCAGTGGCGGACCGTCGTGGGGGGAAACGGCCAGGAGAAGCGCATTCGCAGACTGCAGCGGTTCGGTCTCGGATCGAAGCGCCGGTTCCCCCATCCCCGCCGTTGCGAAAGGGATGCCGGCGGCCCGGACCGCCCCGGCTTCGTGGATGTGCAGGGGCGCCCCCGGTGAGCTCGTGGCCGCGTCGGAGTCCTGCACGGCGGACCCGGACGAGACCTGGGCATGCGAGGACGCCGCAACCAGGACCAAACCGCTGCGGAGCGCGCCGTCAATTGGAAGCACATCCTCCACCGGCACCGCATCGGTCTCCGCATTGCCCGGCGGCGTCTCATCGGTAGATGTCGCTGAAGGTGGGCCTCCAGCCGGCGCATCGACTTCCAATACTCCTTCGCGTGATGTGCCTTCAGGATCGATGCGCAGCACGAGTACGTCGGACCACGAAGAGGAGCCGGATCGAGTGACGGACGACGCTGGGACCTCGCGGGGAAGTGTAGCCGCGAGGGCGGGGATTGCAGCCCGCGGCGACCCGCGCTCCCCAACGGAGGGCTGGTATTCGGGCGTGCCTCGCTTGGAGGTCGGGACGGGATCTGCTGTCTCTTCCAGTGGCGGTTCGGACAAGACGGGTGCTGCCGGTGCCGCCGCGGGCCTCGCGGCCATCGTCGCCGGTGTAGCCGGGAACAAGCGGCCCCCGATCGTCAGCACGGGTCCCTCCGGGCCGGTGCGCAGGCCGCTGTCTGCAGGGTACGCTGCGGCGTCCGACGGCTCAGGGAGCGCCTTCATCTCAGTCAGCCGCAACAGAAGGCGCGGATCGAAGCGGTCGGGCGGCGGCGACAGGCGCCAGGCCTCGCCGATCAGGCTTTGCAGTGCCTGCCGGTCGCCTTCATCCCAATAGGACGTTGCGTAGGCCCCGTACGTGCGCTCCGCCTCGTCGATGCGCCCGGACGCGATGAGCATGCGGATGAAGTTGGCCGCTATGCGGGAATGAGCGGACGGCTGGCGGAGAGCGCTTGCGTAGTGGGCTTCGGCGGTCGAGTAGTCTTCCTCGAAGACCGCGGCCACGGCGAGGCCGTTCTCGATCCAGGCGATGGTCGAGGAATCCTCCGCAAGGTCGCGCGCTGCCGCCAGGTACCGCCTGGCAGTCCCGCCGTCGCCCTGGGCCAGGGATGCGCGGGCGGCACCGAGTAGCGCCTCCGCCCTCATGCCGGGCGCATCGTCCGCCAGCTTCGCGGCCCGCCTGAAGTGGTCGCCGGCCTCGCCGGGCCTCTCCGTCTGCAGGGCGATGTAGCCAAGCCCGAGGAACGGCTCGGGCGCGTCGTCGAAGCGCTCGGCGAGCGCCAGGTAGAGCTTGTGCGCGACCGCCGGCTGGCCGGCCGCGAGCGCGGCGGATGCGACCGACAGGTTGCTCTGCAGCAGCTGCTCGCCTCCTGGCGAGCGGCTCTCCCCGGACAGTCCCCAGCAGGCCGAAAGAGAGAACAGAACGGCAGCCATCGCCGCGGCGCGCCGGATGGCCTCGAACGGCCAGCCCCGTGCGTGCTCCTGGGGCTGCCCGGGTTTGGCCGGGACCGGATATCTGTCGGTGTGTGCCGTATTCATGATCGGGCTCCGGGACGATTTCCTGGCGGGGACTTCAGTCACATTCCACCTGCCGCAAAGCTTGGTCAGGGAAACTCGACGCCCAGGCATCGCGCAGGTCCTCGAAGCTGCCGGAAAGGCGCGCCTCGATCGTGGCGTACTCCTGGACCGTCATGGAATTGGGCTCCACCACGGGCGCGTAGCCGAGTTCCTCCAACCGTGCCACCCGCCGCGACGCGTTCGCCTCTTTGGCGTAAATGCCCAGAGAGACGGCGTTCTTCCTGGCACCCTTTGGAATCACCGCAATGTCACTCACGCCTTTCTCGCGCAGATCGCCGAGCGCCGCGTCGGCAGCCTTGCGGCTCTCGAAGGGCGGCAGGTAGACCCGGTACTCCCTGACTCTCTCGCGAGTGCCGTGCGAGACACGCGTTGCTTCCGCGCCGAGCGCCGCCAGCCACAGCCGTGCTTCCTCGACAGTGCCCAAGTCCAGGAACTCCCCCGTCGCCAGGCAGGCCGCGGCGACCGCCTCGTCGGCCAGCGCCGGCCTTTCGGGAATCGCGGGCGGCTCGTTGCCGGATGCTGGCTCCAACGCGGTCGCAGGCTCGGAGACGGTACCGGCCGCATCGCTCGCCTGCAGGATCTCCGTGCCGGGGTCGCCGTCGTCATCTCCATCCCTGGACCTGCCGTCGCGGAGCGCATGGCTCTGCGCATAGGCAAGCCTTGCAAGCTTCTCGTAGACTTCGCCCAGGTTGCGGTAGCCCACGGCCTCCGGGCGCCGTTCCAGGATTGCCGCCAGGACCGCCCGCGCCTCTTCCAGCCGGCCTTCGTCCACGTAGAGCACCGCGAGATTGTTGTGCGCCTCGAACATGTCGGGGAACTCCCGCGCGAGTCCGGAGAAGACGGCGATCGCTTCGCCCCTGTGTCCCTCCTGCACCCGAAGGACCCCGTGCAGCAGCCGCAGCTGCGCGTTGCCTGGCTCGTTCTCCAGCAGGGGATCGAGAACCCGCCGTGCCTCCGGATAGCGTCCTTCGGCGGCGAGCGAGAGCGCGCGGTCGAGGGTGTCGGCGGCCGCTGCGGCGGCAGACAACAGGACTCCCGCCAATACCGCGACGGCCACGAGGGCCTTGGCAATCCTGGTCATGGTCTCCTCCACTCTTTCCCACTGCCGGGGACGCTCACGCCCTTCACGCCGTGGTGCGGCGGCCCTCGTCCTGGCCTGTGGCCGGGCGGCCGTTCCTGGCGACACCGGAGTCTCCGTTGCCCGCAATCCAGCTCGCGATGTGCTTGTTGGCGATCGAGCGGATCCGCTCGTGCAGCGCCTCCGAGACGGCCGCCATACGCTCGACGTCGCCCGGAACACGGGGGTCCGGAGCCTCGGCACTGCCGGGCCAGCCTGCGGCCGTGCGCGTCGCAGCCCCGATCCCCCTGAACGTGCCCGCGGTCATGGACGCTTCCTCGAGCGCCGTCGGCGCGTCGGTGCCGCGACCGCGTTGAATGCGGTCCAACACCTGCTCCATCTGCCGTGCCGCCTCCAGGGTCTCTCGTTCGCTCTCGGAGAATGCGCTGCCTTCAGCCTCCCCCTTGTCCAGGATCCAGCCGCCTTCCTTGCCCGCGCTGCGGATCGCGGTCTGGCCCCGCCATGCGTCCGTGGCGAAGGAGAGGCCGAGGCGAACCTGCTCGATCAGCCCGAGGGCCGTGATCCGCCCGGCTGCACCGCCTTCGATCTCGACCGCGCGATACCCGGCCTCCGGTTCCTCTTCCGCATGCAGCCGCAGGCCACCCGTCCGTGTGCCCTCGCGGCTCTGTGCGCCCGCGTCGGCCAGCAGTGCTGTGGCAAGCTCCTCCAGCCAGCGGGGAACGCTCTGTTTCGCCAACGCGGACCCCAGCTCCGCCCGGACCGCAGCGGAATCCTCGGTGTTGCGCAGCCGCGACAGCGCATGGGCGAAGCCGATACCGTTGGATTCGCGCATCCGCCGACGCACCGCGTCCGGAAGCCTCTCCGCAGCTTCCCTGAGGCCGCTCAGCTCCCGCTCCGGAGCCAACTCCTCGACCGGCGACCCGAGCTGAAGCAGTCTGGCGGTCTCTTCGTTCGCCGCCCTAATGCGCGCCTCCAGCGCGGAAATGTCATTCGAATCCGAGGCTTCGGTCGTGGGAAGTTTCGGGGGAGGCGCCGCTGCAGGCGGGCGGGCCGCGGCGGGTCGCTCCTCCTCTTTCTTCTTCTTGACGTCCGTACTGGCCGCCTCGATCGCCTGCTCGGCAAGAGTCCGCAACCACTGAATCTCGCCCGGATCGAACGAATGCAGGCGGTAGCCCGTCATCGGTGCGTAGTAGCTCCGCCGCGGCGCATGCGCCCCCCGGACGTTGCGCAGACGGATAGCGGACAGTGCGGCGCGTGTCTTGAGTTCCTGAGTGTTCCAGGTCCGGTCGAGTGAGACAGCGAGTTCTGCCGCCGTCCGGCGATCGGGACCGCTCCCGGAGGAGGGACGCAGGTGTTCCAGCATGCGGACGGCGTAGAGCCCGAGGAGGCTCGTCGTCCCGCCGTCCACCGTCCTGTGCCGCTCGCCGGCCTCGATCCAGCGGTCTACCGCCTCGTGCACCGCCGCCGCAAGCTCCAGCGCCAGGACCGCGTAGCCGGCAACGGCCTCCGGACGGACGCCAGTATGGACCTCGCCGCTGAGGCGACTGCGGATACAGTAGCTCTCGCCCTCCGACTCGATCGAGGCCTGCCGGATCCAGGCGGCGGCATCCGTCTGCCGCTCCGTGCCCCGGACGAGGTCGGCGGGCACGATACCGGTCTCGTTCACCAGACGGTTCGCAAGGACCTCGACAGCCTCCGGCAGGCGCGCATGCACACGCCCCGCCTCGCCCAGCCTGGCTCCGGTCCTGGGGTCTTCCAGTATCGTCCAGTCGAGCGGCGCGGTGCCGTCCAGTCGCTTCCTGGTCGCCTGAGGGAGCGCCGTGACGGCGCGGGTGAACAGCTTCTCGGTATTCAACGTTGCTACTCCCTGGTAATGGTTAGTTGCCGCGGGCTATGAGCCCTCGCTCTTCGGTCACGCTGTCGATCCCGTCGTTCCCTTGTCGGAGGCCCGGCGGTAAGGGTTGGATGCATTCACTCGAGGCCTGCATCGGCCACTGCCTCGTTGAAGGGGGCAGGCCCGGGCGCGCCGCCGAAAGTCACGTCTGTGACCTGGCTGCCCCGCACGACCCGAACCGTCTTCTGCTGCAGGTTCTCCTCCGGCAGCGCCAGAAGGCTCCGAATGTCCACAACCTCCGCCGGCTCCGCCGGTGCCCCGGCCGCCGCCAGCGGGCGCACCGCAAGCGAGAGCTCCCCCTCCAGCTCTCCAAGCGCAAGCAGACCTGTCTGCGACGGTAGAACCTCAAGGGTCGCGGTCACGATCTCCGTGCGCTCGACCTCGCCGCCGCCTTCCGCAGCGCTCGCCGCACTGCCGATGCGCCGGTCCACGGCAACCACGCGCACGTCCTCGAGGATCGTCCGCGCAAGCACGTTCTGCTCGCCCCGGTCGCGCGACTGCGCCGTCAGCACCACGTCCACGCGATCGCCCGGGTCGACCAGGCCCGAGTGGCGCGTGCCGGCCCCGAGCCTGACGGTGATGGCCCGCATGCCGGGCTTCAGCACCGCCGCCAGGAAGCCCCGCTGCCGGGGCCCCACCAGGGATTGCAAGGTCACCGGTGCGCCGGCTGAAATCGCCTGCCGCACCACGTGGCCGTAGGGCATCTCGTCCGGCTCCAGGTCCTCGGTCCCGATATGCCAGCGCCTGACGCTGTCTTCCTCGACGCCGACCTCGGTGAGATGCTGCTCGTCCAGCAGAGTGCCCACCGGCAGCGCCCGCGCGGCCGCGAGTACCATGACTTCGTCCGGCTCCTCCTCGACGACCGGCGCGGGCGCCGCCGCTGCCTGCTGCACGGGCGGCGGCGCCTGAACCGGCTCGGCCGCAGGAAGGATGAAGCGCATCACGAACACGGCCGCGACCATGGGAACAATGCCCATCAGCGCGATGATGATGACGGTGCGGTAGCGCCTCATGTCAGCGATTCCTCGCGCTCATATCCCGTCCGAGAGCGCCCGCAGAGCCAGGACGATCACGGCCGGCGGGGCGATCGCGACCGCGAACGGCAGCTCCTTGCGCATGCGCCGCATCCTCTCGAAGGGCAGAAGGGCGGCCACGACGAGCGCCAGCGCGAACGCCGCCATGCCGAACAGGAAGAGGGTCAGGTGGGAGAGCGCAGGACCGATCCAGACACCGGCCACGGCGAACAGCTTGGCATCTCCGGCTCCGAAGCGCCCCGTCAGAAAGAGACCGAACCCGGCGGCGAGAATGATCGCGCCGACCGCAATGTGCTGCCAAAGGTCCCCAAGAGGTCTCACCGCGCCCGCTGCCGCGTAGACCGCAAAGAGGCCGAACAGCAGAAGAGGAACGGCGTTCGGAACCTCGCGGCGGCGCACATCGGTAGCGACGCTCGCGGCGAACAAAGCACACGCCGCAGCCTCTGCGATATGGACGACCACGTCGGCCATGTGTCTCCTCAACTATTTCCATGCGACTGCGAACCGGATTCGGCAGGCTTCGCGCCGAACGCGGCGATCGCCCGGCGGATCCGTCCGGCGGCACAAGGCTGGATCAGGTGCAAGAGTGCCGGCATCACAGTCGGTGCCAAAGCGTGAACATGAGCGCGCGGTCGATTGCCGGACGTTCGCGAAATTCGACTTTCGCCACCAAATCCGGTGTCTCTCGGAGTGCGACACCCAGGGTTGGCTGGACAGACTGGCGGCGCGATTCGCCAACCACGCCAAGGTACGGCCGTATCGTCCCGAACGGTCCCCCCCCAACCCGTAGCCGGCCTCGCCGTGAATGCTCACGCTGGGAGATTGCTCGTGGGTTAAGGACCGGAGACGAGTCTCAACGCCCAGCCCGAAGCCTCGACCGAGGCCGTCAGGAGCGAAACGAAGGCCGGCGCCGAGACCCCAGAGGTCCTGGTCGTTCTCGCCGAGACCAAACGCAGCCTCGATGCTCCCCGTCAGGCTGAGGCGGGGATCGAAGACTCCCGCAACCGAGAAGGAGCCCTCTGTCTCCAGCGACCCACCATCGGCCCCATCCCCGGTCAGGTGCTTGTACGCCATGGATATCGAAGGTGAGCCTGGGAGAGGCGCGCTCCACGCCAGGCCGGCGCGATAGTCGCGTCCTCGTATCGCGGGCAGCGACGAGGATATGCTGCCACCGCCCTCGATCTTCAACGCAAAGGATTCGATGCCCGCTTCTGCCTGAAGCTCCCCGGACAGCACCTCGGCAACGGGAACGGCAGCGCCCGCGGCGTAGCTGAGCAGGCTTGCGTCGGAGCGCGACCAGGAAGGGAAACCAAGGTCGTCGCGATGGCGCAGCTCGCCCGTTCCGGCGCCGAGAGACACCCATACGTGTCCGCCAGTCGAGGCGTGCCACGCTGCAAAGGGATGCAGCGACAGGAATTCCGTGTCGTGTTCGCCGGCAAGGTAGCCGCGTTGGGCTAGGCTCGCCTCGGCACGGTAGTGAAGACCGGTTCGGACGAACGAAGCGAGCGCGCCCACCTGCCAGGAGCCGGCTCCGAGCTCCGCTCCGGCGCTCAGAGCCTCGCTTGTCCCGCTGTAGTCGAAGCCGCTGCTCTCGCCCGACAGCGACGCAAGGCCTACCGCAGGGGTAATGGCCGTGAAAGTGCGCGCCTCACCGGAAGACCAGTTGCGAACTTGGTCCCGAACGGCAGTGTGAGCGACATCGACGGCGCGGCGCGCATGCACGGGCGCGAGCGCCGTGTGGACGGGATTGGAGACCGGCGGGAGCGAAGCGGACGACGGCTGCAAGGGTGCTGCCGGGCACCTCCACATCTCGCCATCCCAGTGCGCATCGTCACGTATCCGGAGAGACGCGATCAGCTGGTCATCTTCAACATCCTCATCTTCGTCGCGGAAGCTGACATCGATACACAGCGTGTCGTCGACCGTATTGCCGAAGAGGACTTGATAAAGGTACGTGGAGGTGACGCCGTGCGCGGGGTCCCTCCCTGGTTCGGGATGGACGTATTCCAGCTGGCGCGAGTCCGGAGCGGGATCGAACCCGAGTGGCTGGGGGACGATGAGCCGGTAGACCGGAGCGGTGTCGTTTGGCTGTGTTCCTCGCTCAACCTGCGCTTCGGGCAGTTGAAGAACCAGCTGTGGGTCCGCATCGTTGTTTCTGTTCAAAGGCCGATCTTGCTGCACGAGGCTTCTTTCGGCGTCGGGGAACCGCCACTTTGCACGTTCGGGACTAATGATGAGCGCAATGCTTCGTGCGGCGCTTGCTGGAGGATTGGAGCTGTCGGTCACTCGGTACGAGCAGTCCGGGCCCCCATAGGCCACCTCGGGTGTGCCGGACAGAACCCGGGTTTGCGGGCCGAACCCCAAACCGGGAGGGAGCACGGTGGGAGGGGGAAACGTGCCAGGGGCAGGGTCCGGGCACTCAAGCTCATAGGTGTAAGGCCACACACCCCCGGTTGCTGGCTGGAACACTATTCTGGCGCGCTCGCCCACCCTTAGGCGCAGGACGTTCCCTGGTACGACATGATTGGGAAGGGAAAGGCTGCCCGCCCCGCCCGTCACCTCGACCTCGACGGCCCTTGATCGGGTCGCGGGGGGTTGCGCGCTGTCTGTCACCGTGTAGGTGCATGAGTCCCGAAAATTGGTGTCCGGTGTACCCGCGAACACGCCGGTCGCAGGCGCGAAGCCCATCCCCGACGGCAGCTGCCCTCCGGCACAGGTGAAGTCGTAAGTGTAGGGCCGGACACCGTCGGTAGCTTCCGCCAACTGCTCGCCGAAGTAAGTCCCCACGGTGAGCTCGATCGGGTCCGGGGTGGGAAGGGAAAGGCTGCCCGCCCCGCCCGTCACCTCGACAACCAGACGAAGCCCATAGGTGACGCTCCGCTGCGGCCGGAAGCCAGGGTCGGCCTCGGTGACTGTGTAAGTGCATAAGAAGCTCTTGCCCCGGTCCCCATCAGGGGCCATGCTCGCAAGGATGCCCTGGTCCTGATAGAGCGATACCCATACGGGACAATCTTCGATGCTTGTTTCATAGGGACGAAAAAAGCCGGGGATACTGAACGGGAGCTGGTACTCCCTCGGTTGTCCCGCAACAAACTCGAGCTCAAGCAGCTCAGTCTCCGGTATTTCTTCCACCTCCCCCACCGGGCGCTCGATTGAGAGGCCGCCACCGCCGCACGCTGCCGTCAGGATGGCGGCGAGGACGGCGAACGGAACCAGGTGCCGCGCACATCGCGCCATCCCACGGCCCGAGGGCGAGCGCGAGTCTCCCGCAGACGCGCTCCGCTCCGACGGACGACAGAACATGCTCCGTTCCGTTCTCATGCTGAGCCTGCGTTCCCGAACCGATCCCGTGCCACGTCAGTCATGGTGCGACGGAGGGTCGACGCCGTTGCCATTCCTTAGGGCCCCGTGTCTCACGGACTCGGCACGCCGGCCGGGAGCGTGATCTGAGCCACGGTTCCCTGCCCCGGCAGCGAGTTGATCTTGATCACGCCCTCGTATTTCTTGGCCAGGTGGCCGGCCAGCGAGAGGCCGATTCCCATGGCGTCCTCGTGCGAGGTGTAGAACGGCCGGAAGATGTTCATGCGCTTCTCGGCCGCGATCCCGTTGCCGTTGTCGATCACCGTGATCACGATCTCGTCGTCCTTGCGCGCCGTGTCGATCCTGACGACGCCCTCGCGCCCGTCGAGCCCGTCCACGGCGCGCACCGAGTTCTCGACGATCTTCTTGAGCAGAAGGCGCAGTTCCGCCCGCGACGCGAGGATCTCGGGAACGTCGCCCAGCCGCTTCGAGATCACCTTCGCCGCCGTCGGCCCGCACGCCTCGATCGCCTCCTCGATACAGGCGTTGACATCGGTCATGCTGCGCCGCACCTCGCTGTTGGGCAGCGCCGCCACAGTCTCGAGGCGTTTCGCCAGACCGGCGATGCCGGCGGCCTCCTGACGGATGCTTGTCGAGATGTCGGCGAGCGCCGCCATCTCCTCGTCGAGGTCGATCCCGTCGGGCAGGTCGGCAAGTGTGTCGCTGTTGTCCAGCGCGTTCTGCAGGTGCTGCCGCGTCTGGCGCAGATAGTCCATGCGGGCAGTGATCTGGTCCGCCGCCGCGGAAAGCGTGCCGGCGGCCGACTTGACCACGAAGCCCCTGACCGTCGCCTCTTCGAGGTCGGGCTCTGCAGGCATGGGCGCCGGCGCGGGTGCAGAGTGTGCCGCAGGAGCTGGAGCGGCCGCCTCGGCGGAGCCGTTCGCTGCGGCGTGCACAGGCGCAGCGCCCGGTGCGGCGCCCGGCGCAACAGCGGCATAGGCAGGTGCCTCCGCAACCGGCGCGGTCTCTGCTCCGCCCCGCCGCCTCTGGTGCAGCGCAAGCAGGATCCAAAACAGCGCCAGCAGCGCGATGACGATCAGCATCCCCCGGTCGTAGAAGGCCAGTTGCGCCTGCGACCTGCCGAGCTCGAATTGCAGGTTGTTGACCAGTTCGTCGGTCATCCCGGAGATATTGTTCGAGGTCGCCTCCGCGAATAGCTCCTCAGTGGGCGCCTGCTTCGCGAGAAGCACCTCGGCATGGGAGATCAGGTTGGTCAGCGTGTTCGAGAGAGCCGGCGGGTAGGTGACGCTCTCGGCACGAAGCTCCTCGATCTCGCCCACCAGTCTTTCCTGTGCCGTCTCGTTCGGCGAGGTCAGGTAGAGATCCATCTCCTGAACCAGGCCGGAGACGCGCCTGGCCAGCCCTGCCTCTCCGGCCTCCTCGGCCAGCCGCACCACGTTGGATGCCGCGAGCGGGAGGTATCTCTCGGAGTTGCGCACCACCGCATAGCCTGTCTTGAAGCGCTCGACGCGCTCCTCCTTGGCGTCGACGGCGCTGATGTAGGCGTTGACGGCGTTGGCGAGGCGGTCCGGGAGATCGGGAATGCGGCTCGCGGTTGCTGACAACTCTCCCTTGAGCCGCTCCATGCGGGGAATGAACGCGGCAAGGGAGTCGAAGTCCGCAAGCGGGTCGGACCTGACCCGGCTGACCTCGATGCTCCAGTCGGACGACAGCCGCTGGATCTGCTGTACCGCCGCGATCGAGCTGCGGTAGTCCTCTTCGCCGCTGTCGTTGGCCATCATGTAGAGGACGCCCGCCACCGCCAGCAGGATGACGGAGACGACTGCGCCTAGAATGAGCGCGCCAGGTTTCATGGTCAGAACTCCTCCGATTCGCCCGCCAGGGTCTTGATGAATGCGACGATGGCGTCCTTGTCTTCGTCGGGCGCCTCGCGTCCCAGCTGGAACTCGAACATCGCGTCGACCGCGTCCCGCAGCGTCGCCGCGCTGCCGTCATGGAGATAAGGAGCCGTGTGGGCCGCCATCCGCAGGCTGGGCACCTTGAACGAGTGGCGGTCTTCTTCGTTGCCGGTGACGTTGTAGCGGCCGAGGTCCGCGTCGGTGATGTCGCCCCGCCTCTTGAAGTAGTCGTTCAGCACGCCGAAGACCTGGAACATGTTGCCGCCGACGTTCGCACCCTGGTGGCACGAGGAGCAGCCGTAGTCCTTGAAGAGCGCGTAGCCCTGCTTCTCGTAATCCGTCAGCGCACTCTCATCGCCCTTGAGCCACTGGTCGAAGCGGCTGTTGGGCGTGATCAGGGATTTCAAGTACTCGGCGATCGCGTTCTTGACGTTCTTGCGGTTGATGCCGTCCGGGTAGATCGCGTTGAACTGCGCCGGGTAGTCGCTGTCCTGGTAGAGCTTGGAGACCACGTCGGGCCAAAGGTTGCCCATCTCCACAGGGTTCTGGATGGGCCCATCGATCTGGGCCTCCAGGTCTCTGGCGCGCCCGTCCCAGAACTGCTTGAAGTTGAAGGCCGTGTTGAACACCGTGGGCGAGTTGATCGGGCCTTCCCGGCCTTCGATTCCGATCGAGACCCGGAGCCCGTCGTCGCCGCCGCTCGCAAGCTCGTGGCAGCTCGCGCACGCGACGGTGTCGTCCTTGGATAGGATGGTGTCGTGGAAGAGCGAGCGCCCCAGCTCGACCTTGAACGGGTTCACGTTCACGGCCTCCGGGATCGGCTTGATCGGCTCTTCCGCGTGCCCAACGGCGGCGAGGAGCCAGGCAGAAAACCCGGCGACGGCGAATACGGTCAGGGACTTGCTGCGCATGTCAGTCGGCTCCCGGAACGTCGCCGATGCCGCCCAGTCCGCCGATGGCCTGCATCGCGATCAGGACCGAAGGGCCCGCGACCAGGATCATCGTCCCCGGAACCACCAGAAGGAGCATCGGCAGGGTCATCATCACCGGCAGACGTGCTGCCCATGCCGAGATGCGGGCGGTCCGCTGGACGCGCTCCGAGGACGCGATGTTCTTCATCGACTGGGTGAGCGGCGTGCCGTAGCGGTCGCCCTGGATCAGGCTCATGGCAAGATCGCGCAGGCCCTCGACTTCAGTGCGACGCTGGTAAGCCTGGAGCACGGAACGTCTGTCGGCGCCGACGCGCAGCTCGGCCTCGATCTGGCGGAACTCGGCGGCGAGGTTCGGCTCGATCGGGCTCAGCTCGCGGGCGACGGTCGCCAGCGCCCGCTCGAAGGTAAGCCCCGCCTCCAGGCACATCGTCATGAGGTCGAGAGCGTCGGGGAGGGCAGACGACATCCTGTGCCTGCGCCGGTTCACCAGGGAGCGCACCGCGTACTCGGGCAGGATGCCCCCGATCACGAACCCCGCCACGCCGGCGACGGCAACGAGGGCACCGTGGGGGAGGAAAGCGAAGACCGGTCCGATGGCCTGTGCCGACAGCGCGCACAGACCCGCGCCGGCGACGCTGCAGGCAAGCTTGCAAGAGAGGAAGAGCGAGAGCGCGTCCTGGCGCTGGAACCCGGCAAGCCGCAGGGTGCGCGTGAGCTTCTCCCGCTCGCGCGCGCCGACCGGCACGAGCATTGATGCCGCCTGGAACAGCGTCGGGCCGAGAGAACTGATCGGAACCGCCGACGCAGCGGGGGCACCGGAGCCCGGCACGGCACGGAGCGCCTCGCGGCGCGCCGACGCGAGGCGACGGTCGAGCAGCCGCGTGCGTTGCGTCTCCCGGAATATGAAGGGAGCCAGCAGGGTCAGCAGGATGGCGCTGGTCGCAATCCCTGCCAGCACGATCATGGACGAAGACACGAAACTCTCCTCCTGTCTACTTCGGGCCGCGGGCAGCGAGCTGCCGTGCGACGACGAGGCCGACGACGATGAGGCCCACGCCGACCTGCAGCAGGGTCTGGCCGTTTTCCGAGTTGAACAGCAAATCGACCGATTCCGGCGATGTGATGCTCTGTACCCCGAGCACCAGCGGCGGCATCAGCATCAGAACCAGCAGCGTGAGCCGCGTCTGTGCCGTCGACGACTTCGCCTTCAGCACCGAGGTGCGCCGCTCGCGCAGCGTGTTCGAGAGGTTCGAGAACGACGCGGTTATGCTGCCACCGGCACGCCGCTGCAGCCGGATCACGGCCGCGAACAGCGTGAACTCTGCAAGGCGCACCCGCTCCGCCACCATGCTGAGCGCGGTATCCGCATCGAGACCGGCCAGGAGCGCGTCCGAGACCTCCTCCAGAACACCCTTCACCGGCTGCGGCGCGTCCTCGGCGACGCTCGCGAGCGCTTCCAGGGGCGGCAGGCCGGCAGCGGAGAGCCGCACGATCTGATCGACGATTTCCGGGAACCGCTGAGCGAACTGGTTTTCCGCGCGCGCCTGGATCCGCCCCAGGGCGTAACGGGCGCCGACAAGGCCGGCGAGAACGGCGGCCGGCATCGACCACCAGCCGGACACCCCAAGCACCCACATACCGATCCAGATGCCGGCAGCAACCAGCGCGCCGATCCCCAAGAGCCGCGGAAACACGCGCGGAGCGTCTATCAGCGGATAGCGCTCCTCCATTCGCCGCCAGAGCCAGGAGAGGCGCGTCTTGGGTCGGGTCGGGCGGAAGATGCTCTCCTCCGGCGAGACCTGCTCGACCGCGCCGCGGCCGGTGAGCGGGGCGGCCACGGACTGAAGACGCCCGCGCAACGGCCGGTCCTGGCCCCGCAGCCAGAAGAAGGCGCCCACCCAGCCGAGAAGCAGGGCACCGCCGCCGGCAATGGCGACGCCGTTCTGCACGAACATGCCCTTCGTGAACGATTCGATAGCGAGTTCCGTCGCAGGCTCGGCCGCCGCTTCCGGTTGTGTTTCCTGGCTCGACACGGCTTCGTTGCCGGCCGGCTCCGGGACTTCGGCGCCGGGGCCGGAACGATCCGCCCTGAGAGCGTGCGCGAGTTCGAGATCGAATCCGGCCTCCGGGGCGTTCCCGACGGGTGCGCCATCCTCCAGCGACGCAACGGCGCGCCCGATTGCCTTCGCGGCTGCCGCATCCACCCGGTTGGGAGTGCCGGCGGGAGTTCCGCCGACACCAGGGGCATGCATACCCGGGAATTCGAGATCGGGAGATGTGGCGCGATGCGAGGGCGTAAGTCCGACAGCGGGTGCAGTCTGCCGGCCGCTCTCCTCCGGCATGCCTTCCGCCAGGAAAGAGACGTCGAACTCCTCCACCGCTCGTCCCCGTTCGCGGCCCGGTGACACCCCGCCAAGGTTCGGATCCGGCGTGTCAATGTCCGGGACCGGGGGAGTAGCCGTGAGCTCAAGCGGCAGCTCGAAGCCCGCTCCTTCCTCCGCCGTGCCCTCCGCCGAGGCGCCATCAGGAAGCAAGACGGTCGTGAGTCCGGCGGCGCTGCCGTCAGCACCCAAGGAGTTGAGCGCGCCTGCTGCGCCGCCGCCAGCCAGCCGCTGCACGAGCGCACCCCCGGATTCGGGGTCAGTGGGCGGGAGCGCTCGCTGCCCACCGACTTCCAGCGCGACGCGTTGGCGGCTTTCCTCCCGCAAACCTTCCGCAGGAGAGGAGACGTGATTCGCTGCCGGTACCGCTTCTGGATCGCCGGCCGGCGCCTCTCTTCTGTCGATACGTGCCTCCCCTGCGCCGTCCGGGCCGGGCCGGGCCGTTCCGAGCGTACGCGAGGACTCCGGTTCCGGTGCCGCCGCCAGACCCTGCTCCGGGGTCGCATCTTCCAGGAGCGAGGCGGGCTGCGCGCCTCCCCCGAATGTCACTTCGGTGGCCTGACTGCCCCGCACGATCCGGACTGCCTTCTGCTGCAACGCCTCCTGCGGCAACGCCGGCAGGTTGCGAACGTCCGCTACGCCAGCCGGTCCCGTGACCGCGCCGGAGAGATCGATACCGCCGGACAGGCGCTGCACAAGCTCGCCACCGGGATCGGAAGCCACGGCCGAAAGCGCGGGCAGACCCTCCACATCCGGAGCAGTGAGCCGGCGATTCTCGTCCGGCAAAGTGTCGACCAACGTCGAAGAGGCCAAGTCGTGCACCTGCGCCAGCCCCTGCTTACCGGGCGGCGTTGCCAGGCGTCCGACCGGCTCCTCAGGAATGACGTATGGAACGGGCAGGTCCGCCGTGAGCATGCGCAGCGGCGCTGGTTCCGATTCTGCCGCCAGCTTGCTCTTCATCGGAACGCTCGCCGGGATTGAGACGGGCTGCGCGCCACCCCCGAAACTTACGTCCGTGACTTGGCTGCCCCGCACGACCCGAACCGTCTTCTGCTGCAGGTTCTCCTCCGGCAGCGCCAAAAGGCTCCGCATGTCCACAACGTCCGCCGGTTCCGCCGGTGCACCCGCCGCCGCCAGAGGGCGCACCGCAAGCGAGAGCTCCCCCTCCAGCTCTCCAAGCGCAAGCAGACCCGTCTGAGAGGGAAGAACCTCAAGGGTCGCGGTCACGATCTCCGTGCGCTCAACCTCATCGCCGCCCTCCGCAGCGCTCGCCGCACTGCCGATGCGCCGATCCACTGCCACCACGCGCACGTCCTCGAGGATCGTGCGCGCAAGCACGTTCTGCTCGCCCCGATCGCGCGACTGCGCCGTCAGCACCACGTCCACGCGATCGCCAGGGTCGACCAAGCCCGAGTGGCGCGTGCCGGCCCCGAGCCTGACGGTAATGGCCCGCATGCCGGGCTTCAGCACCGCCGCCAGGAAGCCCCTCTGACGGGGCCCCACCAGGGAAGGCCAGGTCACCGGCGCGCCGGCTGAAATCGCCTGCCGCACCACATGGCCGTAGGGCATCTCGTCCGGATCCATGTCCTCGGTCCCGATATGCCAGCGCCTGACGCTGTCCTCCTCGACGCCGACCTCGGTGAGATGCTGCTCGTCCAGCAGAGTGCCCACCGGCAGCGCCCGAGCGGCCGCGAGCACCATGAATTCGTCCGGCTCCTCCTCGACGACCGGCGCGGGCGCCGCCGCTGCCTGCTGCACGGGCGGCGGCGCCTGAACCGGCTCGGCGGCAGGGAGGATGAAGCGCATCACGAACACGGCCGCGACCATGGGAACAATGCCCATCAGCGCGATGATGATGACGGTGCGGTAGCGTCTCATGACGGCTCTTCCCCGATCCGGGGGTCCGCCTTGAGCGCTGCCATCAGCGGCTCCCGCAGCTCCACCGCGTCCACCGCCGCCATCCAGGACGGCTGCCTTCCGGAGGTCTCGAAGATGAGCTGGGTCTCGACGGTCGGACGCCGACGCCAGAGCTCCTCCGTGGTCACGATGTCGTTCTCGATGCCCACCACGTTGGTCAGGCTGACCACGCAGCGGTGGCCCGTGCGCAGTCGCGCGAGCTGAACCACGATATCCACACTCGATGCGATCTGGCGGCGGATCGCAGACAGCGGCATCTCCGTGCCCGCCATCATCAGCATGTTCTCGAGACGCGTCAGCGCGTCGCGCGGACTGTTGGCATGCAGGGTGCACATCGAGCCCGGATGACCCGTGTTCATCGCCTGCAGCATCTCGGTCGCCTCGCCGCCCCGCACCTCACCCACGATGATGCGGTCCGGGCGCATCCGAAGCGTGTTCACCAGCAGATCGCGCATGGTCACCTCGCCGGTGCCCTCCGCGCTCATGGTCCGGGTCTCCAGCCGGACCACGTGCGGCTGCTGCAGCTGAAGCTCCGCCGCGTCCTCGATGGTGACCAGCCGCTCGCCGTGGTCGATATGCTGCGACAGCGCGTTCATGAACGTGGTCTTGCCGGAGCCCGTGCCGCCGCTGATCAGGATGTTCAGGCGCGCCTTGACGCAGACCCTGAACGCCTCCGCCATCGCCGCAGACATCACCTGGCGCTCCGCCATCTCCTCGAGCCCGATCCCCTGCAGCGTGAAGCGGCGGATCGAGACCGCAGCCCCGTCGATCGCCAGGGGCGGGATGATGATGTTCACGCGGGAGCCGTCGGGGAGGCGCGCATCCACCATCGGGTTCGATTCGTCCACACGCCTCCCGACCCAGCCCGCGATGCGCTGGGCGATATGCAACAGGTGCTGGGAATCCCGGAAGCGCACATCCATCTGCCGCAGCTGGCCGTTGCGCTCCACGTAGACCGAGTCCATGCCGTTGATCAGGATGTCGGAAACCCGGCTGTCCAGCAGCAGCGGCTCGATCGGTCCCAGCCCCTTGATGTCGTGAACCAGCTGCGTGACCACCTGCTGGCGGTCCAGAGGACTGAGGTCCGGCAGATCGGCCTCGCCGGTCTCGAGGAACGCCAGCAGTTGCGAGGCCAGGCGCTCGTTGTCGAGTTCCGCGATCTTCGTCATGTCCAGCGACTTGACGATGACCGGGTGGATCCTGGCCACGATGTCGGAGATCGCGGTGTTCGTCCGACCACGCGGACGCGGCGGGCTCGCCTGCTCCGGAGGGGCGGCGGCCGGGGGAGGTGGCGCCGCTCTTGCCGCCTGAGACGCAGGCGGCGGAGTGGAAGGCCGGGGACGGCGGCCGAATGCGCGGGCTGCCATGGTCACGCTGCCCGAGCGGAGGCCGGCGCTGCCGCCGCGCCTGCGCTGGAAGAGGCGCCCAGAAGACGGTCGGTCAGCGCTGCCAGCGGTTTGCGCATCGAGCGCGGAAGCCTGCCCTGGGGCCAGCCCCGATCCGCCGTTTCGGGAATGACGGGATCGAACGGGACCACCACGTCCGGCTCGATACCGATCCCGGCATCCCGCAGGGTGCGACCGCCGCCGTTTCGCCGAAAGGCGCGCGTATGGTTCTGCACCAATACCAGCGGAAGATCGCCGTCGAGCAGGTTCACCATGCGGGCGAGATGGGGCGTCTTCGCGTACGTCGGCTCCGCGACGAACACCCGCATGTCCATCTCGGCCGAGGAACGGAACCGCATCGCGGTCTCGTCGAGGCCGTCCACCAGCACCAGCTGCGAGCGCTGCCTCAAGACAGCCAGCAGCCGGTCCACCGCGTCCGCCGATGCGGTCATCGGGTGTTCCGGACTCCAGCGATGGGCATAGACCTCGATCCGGTCCGAGCGGCGCGCGCGCACGGCCTCCAGCGACTCGGAGTCCACCGCCACCTTGTCAGCCGTTTCCAGAAGCTGATCCAGTCCGGCCACGGGCTCGACGCCAAGCGCCAGCGCCGCTGCCGCCACCGAACGGCTCAGATCCAGCAGGGACACGTAGCAGCCGCGCGATGCCGCATCGAGCGCGGTCGCCACCGCCATCGTCGTCGATCCGCTACCGCCGCAGCCGACGAATCCCGCCACACGCCCACCCGGGCGGTCTGCTACTGCATTAGCGAGGGCACGGGTCGCAACCCCTCGCACCGCCTCCGCCGTCAGGGGCTTGGCCAGGTAGTCGCTGACCCCTGCGAGCAGGAGCTCACGCCCGGGCCGTGCCGAAACGTCCGAACCCACCGCGATCACTACGGTGCCGACTTCGCAGACGGCTGCCAGTTCGTGGATGGCGCCCGCAGGATAGGGAACCCCGTCGATATCGACGATCACCAGCGGCGCCGTGCGGCCCTCGCCGAGCGCGGCAATCGCGGCCCTGAGCCCGCCCTGCCATACCTGCGCCTCGTCCGTTTCGGCCGAGGCGCTGCCGAAGCCGAACAAGCCGTCTCGCAGTGCCACCTCCGTGTCGGGATCGGTCGCGAAGGCCAGGGCTGCCGCTGGACCGGGAGGCGCCGCTTCGAGGGAAATCTCCGCGTACGTGGCGTCCGTCTCTTCGCCGGCAGGCTCGAACGCCGCGGTTCCAGTATCGGGCAGCGAGACATCGAAGACAGATTGCGGTGCTTCGCCCTCGTCGGACGAGATCGGCACCGCGTCGGCAAATTCCAGGGCAAGGGTGTCGTCGAAGACGATGCCGCCCGTCGCGGCCCCCGGCTCGGCTGCGCCGGCCGGGTCGGAAGGCCGCCGGTCGGATTCGCTGTCGCTTTCGCCCTCGACCTCATGGTCCGGCGCGTCGGCTTCGGCCCGTCCAGAAAGGTCGAGGGTGTCCATATACTCCGGACGCCTTGCATCCGCGGCGGCCTCGTCGGTAACTGCCGGCGAAACTTCGGCGCTGCTCGCCTGCGCGGCGCGCGACTCCGGCGAAGCCGGTTCCGACACCTCTACGGCATCGCCTTTAGATGCCATGACGATGTCCGAAGTCTGCCGCTGCCGATAGTCGTCAGGGTCCGCGTCCGCCTCGAATCGCGGCGGGCCGCTCAGATCGGGCAGGTGAATGACGGAGCCGGCACTCTCCCCAGCGTCAGGTGCATCGATGGCATCCCTGTTCGAGGCCGCATCCGGCGCCTCAGCGGAGCCGCTGCCGTCGGTGGGCGACTGCGTCCCGCTCGTGGCGAAACCGGGGGCCGTGACTGCTTCGCCTTGCGATTCGCTCCACCCGTCGGGGCTTTCGTTCGCGACCTGCTCGGCGTTCCAGCCGGCGTCCTCCAGTCCGATCTGCAACGGCTCGCTGGAGCCTTCGAAGCGTGCGCTATCGGAGACAGCCGGTTCATGCGCACTCGTCGGACCCTCGTTGCCGAGTGCCGACTCTTCTGTACGTAATGAGGCATCGAGACCCACCGATGCCGCGTGGTGCAGCACGGGGTCGGGATCGGGCGGCGGGCCGGCATCGACATCGTAACCGCCATTGCGGACATGGTCTCCTGCAGCAAAGTCCGGCGTACCGGCCAGATCGGAAGAGACGGAAGTCCCGGTCACGTCCCGAAGAAGAGTGTCCAAGAGTCCGGGTTCTGCGGAGCCATAGTGGGTTGGCGTTGCATGCGCAGAAGAGAGCGTGCCGGTTTCGCCGCTACCTTCGACTCCGATCGGGTCGAAGTCGTTCTGGGCCCCTCCCGGGGCGAGGTGGACAGCACCGTGCGCGTCCTCAACACGCTCACCGTCCGGACAGGCTTCCCCGGCATGCTCCGTAGCGTCCTCGGGGCCGCATGCCGACGCATCGTCGTCGCTCTCATTGGCATCGTCGTGCGGCGGTCCGACCGGCTCGCCGGCAGATGCCGCCACGACGTCGGCAATCTGTCGAAGAAGATCGTCATCGCGACCCGCGTTTCCGTCGGAAGGCGCCGGGCCGCTGAGATCGGGCAGGCAAATGACGGAACCGGGATCCTCATCGGCTTCGGCGTCATGCGCTCCGACGGCATCCGGGGTCGAGGCCGCAACCGATGCTTCGCCGTGGTCGCTCCGGACGGTGGACGACTCGGCCCCAGGCGCGATCGAAGCGAAGGGAGGGAAATCGTCCCCGGGCGAATCGATCTGCGCGTCGAGATGCTCGTCCAGGATCCGCTCGGCGTTGCCGTCCGGCTCCTCAAGCCCGGTTTCGGCCGGGCCTTCCTCGGAGATCGAGCCGGCCGCCATGGCCGGTTCAGACGGTTTTGTCGCGCCCACGACTCGGCCTGGCCGTCCGTCTGCGACTGCCGGGTCATTGTCGAGATCCGCCGGTGCTGTGGTCTGGCCTGTACCGGTTAACCGGCCGGCATCGATATCGGAATCGCGGTCGAGGTCAGGAATTCCTGCCGCCGTGTCTGGCGCGTCGACCTGGTCGGAAGAGATGGAGGCTCCCGCCATATCCCGAAGGAGGGCGGCGGCGAGATCGGATGCTGCCGTCGCGTTCCCAGCGGACGTGGCATGCTCGGTATGCGCAGCAAGCGAGACAGGTCCGCAAGAAGGCTCGCCGGAACTGCCGTCAACTTCGATCCCGCTCGGATCGACGCCTGCGTCGCGCTCTCCCGATCCGGGCAGAGCAATGACGTGCCCGGCCTCCGGATCTGTGTCTTCGCCCTCGGCGTCCGGGGTTGCCGAGTCGTTTGCACGAGCCCGCTTCGGCGCGTCTTCAGGTCGGGGAACACCCGGCACACGCGGTCCGGCGGTCTCCTCGGAACCGTGGGCTTCAGCCTCCGCGACGTGCCCGAGTGGCGAGTCGTCATCCTCTGCGGCCACTTCGGAGGACAGCGTTCCGCCGCGTTCGTCCACGGTCGTCTCGGTCCGCGGCTCTTCCGGTTCGGGCGGAACAAAGCCTTCCGCATGCTCCAGGCTCGTGCGGGCTATCACGAAGGGCTCGCCGAAGTCCGTCCTGCTATCGGCTCCGCGGGACGGCGAGTCGTCGGCACCGGCGGCATGCACGTCGTAAGGGCCGAGCTCGGTGAGACTATCGTTTCCCCGTTTGCTCAGTGCCCAGGCGTGGGCATCGCGAGACTCGGTCGCGAGAGCGGCTGCCCCGGCCAATTCCGAAGAGTTCGAATCGGACGAGACCGAGGGTCCCTCGGCGATGTGCCGAAGCAGGATGTCGTCCAGGACGGCCGAGGAAGTGTCCGCGTCCGTCGAGGTCTGCTCCTGGGCCGCCTTGTTGCCTCCGTCGGGGCGTTCTTTGCCGAGCAGTCGGGACCGGATCCCAGACTCAACCGTCTCGACCGAGGCCGTGACGCTCGCAGCTACGACACTCGTGTCCCTGACACCCGTGTCCACGGCATTGGAGTCCTCGACGCTTGCATCCTCGTCGCCGGCGTCATCGACCCTCATTGCTTCGTCGAGGTGCGCGGTCTCGAACGCATCCGCCGTTTCGACAGCATCAGGCACGTCGCCCTCTGCGCGCGCGCTGAGGTCCTCGGCGGTGACTGCCAGCCCGGCGTGATCGATGGGGTCGATATGGGTCTCGTCTGGAACCGCCTGCGCGTCCCGTAGCGCGGTTACCGGTTCGGGCAAGGCAAGCTCTTCCCGATCGGTGGCGCGCAGCCCGGCGAAACGGGAATTCGGCGGATCGGCCGCCACTGCGGAGTCGTCGATAAACGCTTCCAGCGCGGTCCCGGACGCTGTCTGCAGGGCAGAGTCTTGTGTGCCGGGTATGCGGTCGGCAATCGAGTCTTGCGACGGCAATCGGCCCGGTCGCGACCGTTCTGGATCGTCGCCGTCGCCGCCTGCATTGTCCTCGCCTGAAGTTGCGGGCATCCAGCTCGATGGATGTGCGGCCCCCATCGCCCCCGACGAAATCGCTGAAGACTCTGCGAGCAGAGCCTCAAGCATGTGCAGGTTCTTGTCCTGCGCTTCAGCCGGGCGATCGGAGTCGTCGCGCGGCGGTGCCGGCGCGGTCGCGCTGCGCGCTCCGGGGGCGTCGAGTGTCATCCCAGGCTTGCTCCCGCGCCATGGCCGGTCGTGGTCGGCGCCGACCGGCCATGGGCGCTGCCCCGGCGTCTGCCGTGACGAACACTCATTGCCGCCGGGCCGTCCGTACCGGAGAGTGCACGTTTGATCGCTTCAGCCATGGCGTGCTGCACCTAGCAAATGCACCTGACGTTCATCTGTGAACGACGGGTCTTCGCTGGCGGCATAGCGCTCAAGCGACTCGATGTGACGCAGAAGCTCCGGGGCCCCCGGGTGTTCGGGCTGCCTCCCGGCAAGGCTCGATGCGAACCTCGACAGGGCAGCGGCATTGGAGCGGTGATGGTCCTTCCACCATTGCGAACAGACGTAAAACTCGCCAGCGTACACGTGCTTCCAGTACCGGGCGTGACCCTGAATCATGTGCCCCTGTTGGCGATGGCGAAGCAGCGCGAAGTTCGCGATGTTCAGCTCCAGGACATCCTTGCAGTAGCCGGCATCCATCAGGTTGGACATATCCGTCTCTTCCAGAATCGTGGGGTGATGCTCCAGCAACGTTCTCATCAGGCCCTCCACGATCCCCTGGAACGCTGCTCTGGCTCCGTGCACTCCCCATTCGCTCATGACGATGATTCCCCTCGCGTGGTGTGGATTCTGGCGTTGGTTACCGGTGCCGCCGAAGCCCGGAGCGTCCCGCATACGTTCGAATTGGGGTCTGCAAATGACATGAGCGTCGACTCTCGAGAGTGAGGCACGGACCGCACCAGACGCTGTTGTAGCGCAACCCCGCCCGTTGTCTTTCCACCGCCCGCTACGCCCCGCCGGTCGAGTTCCGCCATGCACCCCTGCACTCCATTCCTCCTTCTTGCCAACAGCTTGTCCTGACATGCATACAAACAATTTGAAGATTCTCGGGAACGCGCATACCAGAGTTGGCGCAATGTTCCCGTCGCTCCACCGAAACTGGCAGCAACAATCGCCGTCATTTGCCTAGTCATCGAGCTTGAAATCCGGTGTCTTGACGGTCGCGATGTCCGCACCGATCGTCCCGATCGGCGCATGAACGTCCTCTGCAAACGCGACCAGAACGCCGGCGACCCCGGCCAGGACGAGGCCGACAACCATCGTGTACTCCAACGCCGATGCTGCCTTGCAGCTTCGGCGAAAGAGGCGCCAATTCCGTTGCAGGTCGGTCATATCGGCGTCCGGGTGGGTTGGAGGGCTTTCGGTGCGGGCCGGAGGGACTGCGGAAACTTCCGCCGCCCCTCCTGTAGCCGCGCGATAACGTCAGCTGCCGGGGCTAGGGACCGCTGCTGAGATCAGCCGTATCGATCGTGGCAGCCCCGGTCGTCACTTTGGTGCCGATCGCCGCGATCGCGGTTTCGGTAGAGTCGCTAAACGCGTAGATTGCCCCGCCGACTCCCGCGACGACGACGCCGACCACGATGGCGTACTCGAGCGCCGACACGGCCTTCTTGGCCTGCGCAAAGCGGGCAACGGCCCGCATGACGTTCTTCAACTTCATTTCTGACTCCTGTGACAATGTTACCGGCGAGCCGCGCCGGCGCGGTGTTGACCTCCGGAGTTACTCCCAACTGCCTCCGGATGTGTGGCGAAGCGGGTGAAGTTTTGTTGTGCGCATCCCGCTTCGCATTCCTTGAGTTCGCAGACGCACCCGTCCGCGAACCCTTCGACATGTCGGCTACTGTCCAGGGATTGGCGCCACAGCCTACGCTCATGATCATGCAGCCTCCCTCAGGACTGCGCGCATGCCCGGCCGGAGCACCGTGCGCTGAACGGCAGGCTCAGACGGAGCGTGGAGGAGGGCCACCGTCCCGGCCGGTCCCCCGGGCAGGACAGCGGCCTGGTCACTCGACGGCGAACGAACCGGCTTCTCAGGCAGACCCTGGATACGCGACGGCAGGACATGGACCCGATAAGGGATGTCAGTGAACCGGCTCGTCACCATGTCCAACTCGACGCAGATCTCGACGACGATCAACACGCCGTCGTCTTCGAGCGTCAGGCTGGCATCGTCACCCATCAGCGCCGCATGCCAGCCGTTCTTGGCCCGCTGCTTGCAATGCTCGAGAAGTTCCGTCGTCGTCTCGGAGTCACCGATGCGGATCTCGGCGTCGCTCCAGAGCTCTATGATGTCATCGTCTTCATCGTCGGGATCGTCGCCCGCCGGCTCGTGCACCGCCGAAATCACGTAGACGAGCCCAGGCGGCGAGCGCAGCTCGCGCTTGTGCAGGAATTTGCCAAGCTCCGTCATCTCGTCGCCGTTCGGCGCCGATTCGCGGGACACGTAATCGGCCATGGTGGCGGCGACACGCGCGCCCGCGGCGTGGGCCCGGGTCATGGAGTAGATGTCCAGGGCGAGCGCCGCGATCGGGAGCACGAATATCATGCTGATCGCGAGCTCGATTCCGGCCGAGGCACGCGTCTCGCGCACCAGGCACTCGAACAGCCCGGGCAGGGTTACCGGCTGGGCGCGACGCCCGGAAGCAGACTCAGGCCGTGTCAGCGATCCCCGAAGCCGGCGGCCTCTGCACGCGGCAGGGAGGGATATCACCCCCCCCCCCCCCCCCGCGAGGGGAGCCGGCCCCGCAAATGAGACCGGGAGTGCCTGCGCTGGCAAACGAGTTCGGAAGACGGAGCGCGATTCGGGCGCAAGACGCCAAGCGCACATGATCTGGCGAACCAGCCCTGGAATGGCCCCGGAGAATGCGTGCGTGTCAGCCATGATCGGCCTTAGGCCTCAGCCGGCTCGCGGCGGGCCACACCCGTAGCGACCGGCCTTTCGTCATCCTTCAGCGCCTTTACGGCTTGCTGCCAGACTGTTGGCTCCCAATCGATTTCGACCAGAACCATGTCACCGGCGTCACCGTTGCCGTTGGTGCCCGCTTCGAGGGTCGACGGCTTCAGGTCCGCGCTGACCTTGACCCAGGTTTGGTTGCACTCGAAGTCGTCCGGGAGATCGAGCTCTTCCTTGATTGCCTTGCAGGCCACTTCTGTCAGTTTGGCTACTGTCGCGGATGCGTCCGTCACGAGAGCGACGTCTCGGGCGGCCGCGCGCGCTGCACGGCCCATCCTGTCGTCGCTGTAGGTCGTATGCGCGATCGCCATGAGGCCCGCGAGCACCACCATCAGGGCCGCAATTGCTAGCGCCGACTCGATAGCCACCTCGCCGCGGCGGGCGCAGACGAACGACCTGAAGCGCGACCGACGGTGACCCGCAGACGCATGAAATTCCAGCCGTGAGCAGGCAGACCCGGCTGCGGTCCGCCTCACCTTGGCGCTCCCACCGGTCTCCCGGAGACTGTCGACTGGACTGGAGTTCATGCTGCGCTCATGCTACAGCTTGCGGTGCTTGGCGAACCCAAATGCCGCAAGTCGAAGCGAAACACAAACGATTAATTCTCAATAATGCGTTGAGAAAATGTCAATAATAGAGAAAAACTCAAGTGGTATTGACGTGAGCTCAAAGGTTGAGATATTCTCAACGGCATGTTTACAAAAACTCAACGATCAGCGGGTAGCCATGACGACGACGCCCTCGCTCAACGCCCTCAGAGCCTTCCACGCCGTCGCGCAAACCCTCTCTGTAACCGCTGCAGCCCGCGAGCTCGGCGTTACGCCCGGCGCCGTCAGCCGCCAGATCAAGAGCCTCGAGGAGAACATCGGCTTGGCCCTCCTTGTCCGGGACGGACGCTCCATGCGGCTCACCGCGGACGGTAGAGAACTCGAAGAAGGGCTTGAGGATATCTTCTCCCGCATCGGCGAGGCGGTCGATCGCCTCAAGCGGCCGGCGCGCGGTGCCAGGCTGCGCGTCATGGTGCCACCGATTTTCGCCTCTTGCTGGCTGCTGTCGCGACTCGAAGGGTTCAAGGAGCGCAGGCCGGACACCGAGGTTATTCTCATTGATTTGGCCGAGAAAACGGGAACGAAAAGGGGCATCGACCTCGTCATCTCGTGGGGTCGTCTGGAAGAGGGTCCGAACGTGATCGCCGAACGGCTGAGCCCCTCCGAGAACGTGTTTCCCGTTTGCCTCCCCGGAATCTGTGGACGCGACGGTCTGACCGGAGCTACCCTGCTGCATTATGAGACCGTCGGAAACTCCTGGGGATGGCCCAGCTGGCCGGAGTTCATAGATGCCGTGGGACTGGACAGTTCGGAGTTGAGAGACGGTCCTCGCCTGACCCCCGCCTTGCTGCTTGATGCCGCACGCAGAGGCAAGGGCGTCATGCTCGCCAACGACGCGTTGGCCCACGACGACCTCGCATCGGGCCGGTTCGTGCGCCCGATTGCCGAGAGCATGAGGGTCGAGGACAGCTACTGTCTGTTGATGGACAGAGCCGCTCGCAATCGGCCCGAAGTCCAGGCATTCCGCAACTGGATCAAGGGCGAGTTCGCCGCCTGCTTCCCTCGCGGGGGGGGGGGGGCAGAATCGCGCGGATAAACGGCCGCGTCTTTAGGGACCGTTCACATGGCGGATGAAAGTCGTGACCCCGACGGTACGGTCAGCGGGGCCTTGCGGGCGACCCTCAAGGAAGTCCTGCTGACGGGGCCGGTGACACGAAGGAGCATCGCTTACCGGCTTGAGATGGACCCGTCGACGATTTCGCGCTCGGCCCGTGCGCTGATCGCCGCCGGTCTGGCGCAGGAGGAGATGGAAGAGCCCGGCGCGCGGCCATCGACGAGAGGCCGGCGCTTCCAACCCCTGGAGATCGACCCGCAAGGCGGGCAGGTGCTCGGTATCGCCATCACGCCGGTGCTCCAGACCGTAGCGCTGGCGGACATCGGAGGGAACATCATCGCCGGCACCGATTTCGTCGTCGAGCCCATCGGGGATGTGGACAAGGTCGTGCGGCGGATTGCGCAGGAGAGCCGCCGCCTGATCGGTACGCATCTCGAGGATCGCAGCCGCCTTCTCGGCGGCCTCCTCGCGGTCACGGCCATGGTGGACATCACGCGAGGCAGCATCACGCAGTGCCCTTACCTCGGATGGGGGCCCGTGCCGATACGGGCACAGCTTGCCGACCTGCTCAATGTGCCGATGCAGGTTCGAACTCTCGCGAACGTCGTCGCTCAGGCGGAGTTGCTCTTCGGTGTGGCCCGGGGGTGCGGCAACATGCTCGGACTGCTGTGCGGACCGGGGACCGCTGCGGCGGTGCTGATCGACGGGCGCATCGTCGGCGACAGCGGCTTCCCCACCGGCGGCATCGGCATGATGACGGTGACCGGAGAGGACGGCACCGAAGGAACGCTGGACGATCATGCCAGCGGAGTTGGCATCCTCCGCCGCCTGCAGGGCGGCAGCTTGGCTCGATTGCCGCTCTCGACGCTCAATGAAGCCCTCGGCGACGCCATCGAGCGTGACCGGACAGGAGACTCGCCGGTCGCTGCGCAGATGGCTCGCGCCGGACGCGAACTCGGGCGCATCGTCGTGCAGTATGGGAATTTCGTGAGGCCCGAGATGGTGGTGGTCGCCGGCCCTCTCGCGCTGGCGCCTTCCTACATGGCAGCAGCTAAAGAGACTGTAGAGGAGGGTCTGAACCGTGGGGTGGAGGTGGCCGCAAGCAGCGCCACGGGTGCGGAGGGCGGCTGGTGGGCGACCTGCAGCATGGCGATCCACGAATACCTGATCGAGCAGCCTCTCGATCTTTCCGTCCTGGGTCCGCCCCCGAGCTGACATCGGCTCACCGAGACATCCACCCTGTGACGGGGATACTCGGGGGCTGGCGGTTCGCGCTGCCGCCTCCGCCAGCAGGCGTCGCTCACTTGACGCGGCGGAATACGGTCAATTGATTCGCGATGTCGGCAAACGCCTTTTCGAGGTCTTCCTTGTTCTCGTTGTTGATGAACACATATGTACCCGTGGGATTGTCGTCTTCGCTTGAACATGCGCGCAATGAGTCAGCCAGCTCCCCGGACACTTCCTTCGGATCCATCGCAGCGACGACGAATATCTCGGTACCGGCATCCTTGGCCAGCTTGCAGGCGGTTTCTTTCGGGATCCCTGCCTTGATTTGTTTGCACTCACGATCCTCGAAGCCGCACTGGTTGTCCTCGCCATCAGTGAGCAAAACGATGGCCTTTCGGACACCGGCACCGTCGTCCGAGCCGGGATTTACTGGATGGATGGTATTGCCCCAGACACTCTTCCATTCGTGCGACAGGAGCCGTTGGCCCCACAGAACTCCCAGAGCGGAATAGGTCATTCCAACAAAAATCGGTTCCAGTTTGGCGATTTCGTCCTTGAGCTGCGTCGAATTGGATGTGAGAGGAAGAATGGCCTGCATGTCGGGGGTGCAGAACTTCTGGGCGGGGATATTGTCGTAAACCCGCAAAAGAGCATTGGCCGTATCGGTGCCGTAACATTGCTGGCCACCATGATTGCCCGGATCCTTCTCAAGGCAGTCGTAGGCTACGCCGAAGTAGGCGGCATAAATCCCTTGCGCAAAAGCACGCCGGGATGGATGGCTCAGTAAATTGTCGTCCTTGTGCAGAGGATCCGGGAGCTTCGCAACGTTGCCATAGACTCGCTGCTCGTCGAGACAGCCTCGCCACGGCTCCGGCGCGACATCAGGCAGGTCCTGATCTTCCGCCTTGCAGGGACTTAAGGTAGTGCATCTATACGGTGCGCCGTAGTTACGCTTGTCGGGGTACTTCGCCCAACCCCTCTCCCATTGGACCCGAGCTTGCTCGTTCAGGCGCACCTGTGCCTGCCACGGCACCAGGCCCACGGCAATCCGCTTCCCGCTGTCGGGGCCGACAATATCGACCAGCGTGGAGGCCGCACGCTTGACTATCGCCATGCGGCTGTCACTTCCGTCTTGCTTGGCCCTCCCTCCATCCAGACGGCGACTCATCGAACCACTGACATCGATGGCCAAGACCACCTCGATCGGGTTGCTCACTCCCTCCACCCCGGCTTTCGTGCTGAACTCCTTGATCTTCTCGGGCCCCTGGCTGTTCAGGATCGGAAGGTGGCGCGAGAAGAGCGTACCGCCGAGATCCACCTTGACTTCCAAGTCTACGGATGTCGCTTCGCGCTTCGTTTTGGCTTCTACACTCAGGTTATCCTTCGCTGTCTTGAAATCCTCCTCCGACAGATGGGTCAAATTCAGAAGCACGTAGGTCTCGGCGACATCTTCGAGGTGCTTCTCTAAATTGTCGTCGTCCGGGAACTTGCTCAAAATCCCAGGCCGCCTCATTTCCTTGGTCGCCGCGATCGCGCCCGCATCGGCAGCGGCCTTAAGGACGTCTCGCTTATCGACTAGCCAATTGTGGTCTACAATGAGAGCCGCCGCAACGACCACCATCACCGTTACCCAAGCCGCAACGATCGACGTGGCCCCGCCCCGGATATCGCGAAGGAAGTGCGAGATCCGCAGGCGCATGCCGACCAGCCGGATGATCACAGCACTCGTTCGCGTGAGGCGGCGAAGGCAGCCCGCAACCATGTCGTTGTGTGTCCCGGTGTTTATATGCAGGGTTCACCAAATACACGAGCGGGGCAAAGTCGCAAGCGATTAAAACTCAACAGGCCACGAGAAATACTCAACTGTTGAGAAAATATGGATCAGCGTTGAGAAAAACTCAACCCCTATGCCAGCGATCGCCGGCACTGCACCTTGCAGGCCTCGGTTCGAGTGTCGCTCCAGGTGGCGGCGTCCCGGCTGTGCCAAACTTCATTCGACGTGCTCTGGGCCGACGACCATGTAGACCGAGCTCCACCCTTGCGGTGATCGTTGGGATCGGCAACTGTCGAAGAATGCGCCATAGGCAAGCGCAGCCATTCGACCTGTTCACTGTTTGCTCACTTGAACTGTGGTGAGCCTTGGTGGAGTCTGCCCATGCCAGTGCCACTTCGCGAGAATCGGTGATGAGAACGTCGCTCAATTCGTTACGCACCTTCGAGACTGTGGTTCGCAAGGGCTCCATAGCTGCGGCGGCCTGTGAACTGCGCGTCACGCCCGGCGCCGTCAGCCGCCAGATCAAGAGCCTCGAGGTCGAACTGGATGTCGCTCTGCTAACCCGGGACCATCGTGGCGTGCGTCCGACCGATGCCGGTGAGCGTCTTCAACAAGATCTGCAGGCTGCATTTTCCCAAATCGCTAAGACTGTCGAGGGCTTGGGCAAGAGGCGCTCACGCAACCGGCTGAGTATCTTCTGTCCGCCGATGTTCGCATCGGCCTGGTTGATTCCGCGTATTGACCGCTTCGGTCTCCAGTCCGAAGTGGTCATTGAGGACAAGTGGACATGCAATGACACGTATCCGCCTTCGGCAGACCTGATCATCGACTACGGTCGGCCCACGCCCGTCGAGGGCTTCGTCGCCCAGAAACTCACGGACGAGGAGATATTTCCGGTGTGCAACCCGGAGCTGGGCCAGCGCATCGCGCAAGGCTGCGGTCTTGCCGATGTCACGCTTCTGCACCGCAAGGGCATTCCGGAAACCGCGCACTGGCCGGGTTGGAAGAGCTTTGCAGCGGCAGTGAATCTGAACGGCGCCTTCGACGACACGCAGGGGCTGCACCTCTCGACGGCGCTCATCCTGGAAGCCGCACGCAACGGGAAGGGGCTGCTGCTCACCAACACTGCCGTCGCCCACGATGACCTGGCCACCGGTCGCCTGGTGCGCCCGATTGCGGAGAGCATGCAGAACGGCTGCGGCTATTGGCTGCAGGTGCCCAGGTCTCGGCTCCGCCAACCTGGGATTGCCGCCTTCCGCGCCTGGCTGCAAGACGAAATCGACGAGTGTTTCCCACGAGGCGCATCCGCCTCCGATTCTACCTGAGCGAAACTCGGGGATTCGGTCGTGCCGCGGGTGCCCACGGGGTTGAAGCACTGGGCCGGCGCGGAACCGTTGGACCGCAAGCGTACGGGGTTTGCGCCTCGACGGGAAACGGCCCCTGCCGGCAGCGGCTCTTCATGTTTGCGTCGGCGGGTTCGGTGACGGCGTTCCGCTTCTCGCGCGGCACCGGATACTCTGTAAGACCGGTGCGAGAGCACCATCTTGGTTTTCAGCTTGACGCCGGGTCGAAGTTTCAGGGCAAGAGTTCGTGGATTCGGGATTCGCCCGCCGATACGGGGCCGCCCCGCACAAGGCTTCGGGAGACGGCCCTTGTTGGCCTTCTGACTTGCTGATACGAGCCCATCACATGCCCTGTCCCATCCTTGACGTGGGGACCTGACTCGCAATCGGACGATGAGGAATCCAGAGAAAATGAAGACCTCTGTCTCGGCACCATCTACTGCGCCCTTTACCTTGACCAGACGTGGCTTCACCGCCGCGGTTGCATGTTCGATGCTCGTTCCGCCGAGCATCGGGCTCGCTCAGGATATGCCGCCGGGCTTCACTTTCTACGGCAGCGAGCCCGGCGATCCGCAAGCCTGGGCCGATGCGCTCAGGCTGGATCCGGAGAATTTCGCCCCTGGCCAGTTTGAATGGTGGTACGCCGACGGGCATCTCTCGAACGGCGTGACCTTCGTCGCCTCCTGGCACCTGGAGCTCGACGGGAATGGCGTGCTTCAGCCCTACATCACTGTCAACTTCGCCACGGACGACGAAGTGCTCCTCGACCGCAAGATTCGGTTCGAGGCCTCGCAAGCGCGATACAGTCGCGCCATCTGCGACGTCGGGATCGGCCGGCACTTCATCCGCTCGTTGGACGGGTTGAACCGCTACGAGCTCTTCATCGACCCCAAGACCAACGGCGGCTACGGCCTTCACCTTCAACTGGACCGCAAGGTGCCGAGCTACAGCCCCGGACCCGATGACGGAAGCAACCCCGATGGGCCCTACTTCCGCTGGTTGTGTGCGGTCCCCAATGGCGCTCTGAACGGCACGGTGACGGTCGACTCGGTGACACACGAAGTGACGGGCTCCGGCTATCACGACCACAACTGGGGCAACGTGCCAATGTCGGTGCTGGTGAAGGACTGGCACTGGGCGCGGGGCGAGGCTGGCGGCTACACTGCCGTCGCCGCGTCGGTGCGGCTCAACAACGGGGTCGACTTGCGGAACGTCTACGTGGCGGACGAGACGGGGGTTCTGGTCGCTGAGCTGGGCCCGGCGGTCGGGTTTCAGGAGCTGGCGACGGCGGCGCAGCCCGACACCGGCAAGACGATCGGAAGCGACGTCGTTTTCACCGTCAAAGACAAGGGATCAGTGCGCTTCGCCAGCGAGAAGGCGATCTCGTCCTTCATTTTCGACAGCGACGCGAAGTTCCACTGGTGGTACACGCGCTTCGCCTCCGGTCTCGAGATCGACCTCGATCACGAGGGCCGGCGCGTAACTGCCAAGGGTCACGCGGTGCTGGAGCACATGGACTTCCGCGGCGAGGCCGTCACCGACGAGTAGGAGGCTGACCGCATTCCTCCTGCGTTGCGTGCTGGTTCAAAGGGATCGTCGAACATATGGGTAGCCGACGCGGAGAATCTCGGATGGAACCAGTGGCCGCTGCTCCGCGAGGCACGTCGCACGCCTGCTCCGTGGCGTTACCGGGGACGAAGGCTCAGGATGCCAATGGCATCCTCCTCAAGGCGGGCACGATCGGTGAGCATGGGCAGATAGCGACCGTAGCGCCAGGGCTCGGCGAAGTCCTCGCAATGCGAGGACAGCGGGTTGCCCGACTGGCCCGTGCTGGCGATGAACACCGAGCGCTCGGGGTCTCCCAGGTCGTATACCGCGCGGTAGCCGGCGCCGTGGTTCCGAGCGAGGGGCGCCTCCGGATCGCTCGCGTCGGAGCCACCGGCTTTCACCGTGTCCTTCTCGCCACCGCTCGGCAGCCTCAAACCACGATCCGATGGCGGGAACCTCACCGAGTACGCGGTGCTTCATATGCACCGCGTGGGCCTCGCCCAAGCGCCGCTCGCTCATGTTCCATCCGTGGTCGGCGGAGAGCAATGCCGGCGCGGCAAGGCCAGGGGCCAGACGAGCTATGCCTTCAGAGGCTCGACGATGATCCTGCCGCGCCCGCGCCTGAGCAGGTAACCACCGCGCGGAATCCTCACTGCTCCTGCCTCAACCAGAGGCCACAGCATGTCGATGATCTTGTCGGCGTTGGGGTCTCTCTCGTTCGACCTGTCTGAATGTGATGTCAACCATTCGGCGAATGCCTTGTCGCCGATCTCATTGCCTACGGATTTGCGCAACGCATTAACCCAAGTTGGCACTTTTTCCGACCGGCCGAGCCTGACCGAGCCGGTTTTGCGGCGCTGAACCACTAGATGTTGGGGTTGCAAGACTCCTGATCCCCACATTTGTGGTCTGTGGCCCTGCAAGCCGATTGTGGGGCCAGGACTTTGGGGTTGGGTCGATATCCCTCTTGCCAGACGACGCGAACGCCGTGTATGCGAAACAGGCATCGCAGAAACGGCGCCGCCATGTACATCAAGGCAACCAGGACACACACCGACAAGGACGGCCAGCCGGTCCGAAGCCATCGCCTCGTGCTCGCCCAGCGCGTCGGCGACAAGGTGCGCCACAGGACGCTGCTCAATCTCGGCACCGACTATCCGGTGCCGCGCGGGAAGTGGAAGGCCGTCACCGACCTCGCCGAGGCCCTGCT
>JAJEEP010000168.1 GCA_022820945.1 Alphaproteobacteria bacterium
CAGAAAGCAGGGCTGGAACATCATCGAAGCCCTGACCAGCCCATCGGATCGGCTCATCGCCACCGTCAAGTGCGCGTAAGCCCGCCCGGCAAGGGCTCTCCAACAGCGGAATTATGCCCATGAACCACCTGGGCAGTTACGTGAAAGGTTCCAACTCCACTTCACCGTAGTTCCAGACTTGGCAGTCCTGGTTGTCGATCACGGACCAGTCGGGGCCAAACGGATGGAGCGCCGCACCGGCATTACGTTCCGGCGAGGACTCGAGTGGAGCGGCAGAAATCTTACGGGGTTGGGGCTCCGGAGTGCTGACAACCGCCTCCTTGAATAAGGGCTCGAGCGGAGCAGAGGCAGCTTCTCTCACCAAGGACCTGTGGACGAAGGCCGCTCCGTTGGTCTCGAGGGGCTGAACCTGATACCAGTCCCCGCCTCGCACAGTACCCGTCACGTGCACGCTCGCTCCTTCCTCGAGCGTGGCGAGAACGCCGTAGTGTATTGCGGGGCCGGCCCGCAAGTTCGCGTCCTCCGATACCTCCATGATCCGGTCCAAAGGCTCAACCGCAAAGGAGTTCGAGTGCGCGACCTCTTGTGCCTTCGGCTCCTCTTGTGCCCTCGGCTCCACCTGCTCACCGACGTCCTCGCTATCGCGCTTGGTTACGGCCAAGTGTGAGCCGCCGATCCCGCACTTGCTCCGCTCAAGTTCGAAGTGACTGACGCATGCGCGCGCCTGCCGCTCGAATGTCGGCCGACAAACGACGAGTTCCCGATTCTCCGCCTCGAGACCCAGGTCGGTGTTTGCTCGGCAAAGCGCAATCTTGTGGTCGATCGTCTCGAGGCACTGCTGGCGCTGGGCCGGGAGGTCCGCGTAAGAGGCGCCCGCGATATCGCCGAACTTGGGTTTGAGCACGCGGCCTCCCGGCATCTCACAGGAAAATTGGAAGCTCTTGATGTCCGTCGCAGGAGTGTTCCGGCTGTCGGTCGTGTCTGCTGTTGCGAGGTCGCCAACGCGGCGCGGAGCGTCGTATCGGCCACCGTTGACCAAGGTGGTCGTCCCGTGTCCGCGCGGCTGGCCGTCAACGAACTCGCCCTCGTATCGGTAGCCGTCGGCGCTGACGATAATCCCGCGTCCGTGCCGTCTTCCTGCCCTCATGTTGCCTTCGAACGTGACTTTCCCGCCGCGGTAGGTCAGCAGCCCGTAGCCTTCGGCCTTGCCGTCGACGCAGGCACCCGACCAGGTGAACGGCTCGATTGCCTCGCCCGCGCCATGGTTCCACACGAGACAATCCCGGTTCTGGGCGATCGACCAGTAGGGTCCGAACGGGTCGGGAGGTGCGACCTCCTCTGCCGACCCTGCTCCGGACCAGACCAAGGCGGCTGCAACCGCTGTCGTCAGAATCTTGAGTTCTTTCACGGCCATTTTCTGTTCCTGCCTAAGGCCAGATACGAGATCACAACGCGACTCCCCATTCGGTGGCGATTCGCGGTCTACCAGCGATTGATCAGGTCTATGCGGACCCCGTGTTCGGGCTCGCGTTCGCCTTCGATGCTCTCTCGTCGCGTCGCTTCCAAACGCAGCTCAAGAGAGTCGCGTTCGCGGCGCTCCGGCAGCAAGTGCCAGCCCAGAGCGTACTCGCGGTGCGCATCCGAGAGACGAAGACCGAGTTCCGCCGTTCCGGTGAATCGATCGCCTGGTACGGGGTGTCCGTAGCCGAGCCGTGCCTCGAACTGGCGACTCAGGTTTGCCCCTTCGTCGATGGCAAGTCCGGCGAGGGTGTCACGCGCAAGCAGCGACTCCGCTCCACCCGTTGCGGACGCGCCCGCCGTCTGACTGAGCGACAGCGACGGCCCGAGATTGGACAGCGGGTCGGAAACCCAGGAGAGCGAACCCGCGAACCCGCGCTCAGAGAGGCGCTTGTCGTCAAGATCGAGCAAACCGCGCGCCCGGATCTCGGCCTCAAGTCCGAGGTCCCGATCGGTCCACGAGAGCCCGGCACCGACGTCGATGCCGAATCCGGTCTCTGCATCGCCGCCGTCGTAGCGCCCTCCAATTTCGACAATGGGCTCCAGCCAGCCGTCATCCTCGTCGCGGTTGTGCCACCTGCCCTCAAGACCGAGCCCGAACCGCGTAATGTAGCCTTCCGCACCCGATGGGGCTCCGGGCAGCGCTTCCGTCTTGGTGTTCACAACCATTGCGTCCGACTTCAGCGCAATCTCCACGCCGTCGTTCTCCGCTGGCGTCAGCAGCTCTCCGCGGATGCCCGCTGCCGCCAACTTCATGTCGAAATCCAATTCGATCGACGCCTCGCCTTCCGGCGCAATCGTCTGCGTGCCCGCGCCGTAACCGACGACGCCCCACAGGGAGAGCCGTTCGTTTACGGAATAACGCCCATAGGGGAAGACACCTGAAACCGTACTCGCGATGTCGTGGCTGCTCTGCTGTTCTGGCGAGCGGTAGGTTCCTTCGCCTCGCGAGTACGCGATGATGAGCCCTGCGGTTCTGGCGCCTTGGGTCCAACCGGCGCCAACCATGGCGCTTGCCACCTCGCCTTTGAGCGTGAGGTCGCCCTCCCGCGCGTTGAAGTGCGTGAGCGCGCCCTGACTCCACAGCGAAATGAAGCCTCCCTCACGTGTGTCCTTCGTCAGCACGATCGAATGGCCGGTGACGAGATCGGACGTCGAAATTTTCTGCGAGTCGAACCTGACGGTACCCTCCTCATCGCCGTCGCCCCGGAGCCAGTCGGGCAACCCGTCGAGTCCGCTTTCAGACGTCTCTTCTTCGCTCGCCACCTGACCCAGACTCGCGCCGCTGAATCTCCTGCCGGCAATGCGCACCTCGATGCCTTGACTGGGCCTCCCTCCGAGACGCTCGTCTACCGCGTCGAGTATCTGGTGCGCGACCGCGCGTCCGAACCGCACGTGCCACGCGCCAGGTATCGGGTCCGAGTTCGCCAAGATCGTCCCGGTCGCGAGTCCATCCGTAATTAGGGCGCCCGAGGCGTCCGAAAGTGTCAGCGTCAGCGTTTCGTCGCCCTCGTCATGCGCGTCGTCATGCACGGGCACGGACACCGTCTTCTGCGTCTCGCCGAGCGCGAAAGTCAGAATGCCGTTGGCCGCCGTGTAGTCGAATCCCTCGACCGCTGTGCCGTCCGCCGTGGCGTAGCGCACGGTCACCACCGTGGAGGCGACCCCATCCAAGCGTACCGGGAATGCCAGTACCGCATCCTCTGTTTCTTCCACCTCCGCGTCCAGCACCGAAAGCGCCGGTGCTCCCCGCACCACCACCGCCGCCGTCGACGCGCTGGTGAGCGGACCTTCGGGATTGTCGGCGTCGTCTACGAAGGCGACCCTCACCTTGAGGGATTTGCCCTCGTCCGCCGCCATTACCGTGTAGGTCTTCGACGTCGCCCCGGCTATGTCGCTCTCGCTCCCTCCGACCACACGCAGCCACTGGTAGGTGTAGGCATAGCCCGTATCGCCGTTCTCGGCCTTGGTCTTGCCGTCCGTATCGGAGATGCCCGCCGTCGAGGCCGTCAGCACTTGGCCCACCTCCGGCCGCCCCGATATCGTCGGTGCTCCCGTCGCGTCAGGGCCCACCGCCGGCGCCCCCGTCGCCGGGCCGTTGGCCGCCGTCACCGTCGCCGTCGCCGCGCTGATGAGCGGCCCTTCGGGATTGCCTGCGTCGTCCCCGAAGGAGACCCTCACCTTGAGGGACTTGCCCACGTCCTCTGCCACCGGCGTGTAGGTCTTCCACCACGCCCCGAATATGTTGCTCTCGTTCACGCCGTCCACACGCACCCACTCGTAGCGGTAGGCATGGCCCACAGCGCCGCGCTCGGCTTTTGTCTTGCCGTCCGGGTCGGAAATTCCGGCGGTCAAGGCCGTCAACTCCTGGCCCACCTGCGCCCGCCCCGCTATCGTCGGCGCCCCGGTCGCGTTGCCGGCCGCCGTCACCGCCGCCGTCGCTCCGCTGGTGAGCGGCCCCTCGGGATTGTCGGCGTCGTCCACGAAGAAGACCCTCACCTTGAGAGACTTGCCCACGTCCTCCGCCACCGGCCGGTATGTCTTTGACGTCGCCCCGACTATTTCGCTCTCGTTCCCGCCGACCACACGCAGCCACTGATAGGTGTAAGCGTAGCCCTCAGCGCCACGCTCGGCATTCCTCTTGCCGTCCTTGTCGGAGATGGTGGACGTCCAGGCCAGCAAATCCTGGCCCACCTGCACCCGCCCCAGTATCAACGGCGACCCCGTTGCGTTGCTGGCCGCCGCCACCGCCACCGTTGCCTCGCTGATGAGCGGTCCCTCGTAATAGCCGGCGTCGTCCCTGAAGGTGACCCTCACCTTCAGGGACTTGCCCTCGTCCTCCGGCACCGGCATGTAGGTCTTCGACGTCGCCCCCGGTATGTCGCTCTCGTTCGCGCCGTCGACAAGCACCCACCGGTAGCGGTAACCGTAGCTCCCGTCGACGGCGTCGGTGTCGGCCCTGGTCTTGCCGTTCACGTCGGAAATGCCGGCCGTAGACGCCGTCAGCACCTGGTCCACCTGCACGCGCCCCGAGATCGTCGGCGCCCCCGTGGCCGGTACCGCACGGGTCACGACCACCGTGTAGATCTGCGATGCGCTCCCCGCTTGGGAGGCCGTCACCGTGATCTCGTTGCGCCCCCCCTCCAGAGCGACCTGGTGTCCCTCCGTCAAATTGTCCGAATCGGCCGGCAGGATGGTCACGTCGATGCCCGTCTCCGCAGTCGCCGTCACCGTCGTCGCCGCAACGAAGTTCGCCACCCCTGCTGTGTAGAGCGTCGTGTCGGGCTCGAACCTCGGCCTCAGCGTGGCGTCGGAGAGTGTGAGACCGGTGAGCTTCGCGATGGTCGGCATCAGGCTGCCGTCCACCTTGTGCTGTGAGAGGGTTCCGAGGAAGCCTAGGGAGTAGTGGTCGAGTATGGCGTCTCGGCCGGTTTCGGGACGCCGGATCGTGCCGCCATTCGTCTCTAGCGAGTCATAGCTCACGCGAATGCCGTCAGGGTCCTCGTCGTCCGGTTGCACCACGTATTCGAACACCAGCGTCCGCGTGCCTGAGCCGCGGACGTAGGTCAGGTACTCGTCCCGGCTCACGTATTCGTCCAGTTCGGTATCGTAGTGCCCTATTTCGAACAGAAGACGCGGCGTGCCCGAAACGATGACCGGAAGGTCGAATGTCACAGCGATCCTGATGGTCTCGCCGGCACCGTAGGTGTCGCTCCGCGCCACCGGCGTCGACGTGACCACGACGCCCCTATACACAATCTCCGCATCCTTGTTCACCCGCTGGCCAGGGTCCGCGCGGATTTCGGGAAGGCGGAGGTTCGCCGCTTCGCCCGTCGCCTGCTCGACGATCGTGCCCCCGTTGAGCACGATCGATCCCCCATCACCGGAAATGCCGTCGGGGTCATGGTCCTGGGCGACGACGGTGTAGGAGAAGGAGAGGGTCTTGCCGTCGGAGGACGTGCCCGTGTACGCCGCGGCCCGCGTGTTGTCTCCGATGATCAGGTCCAGCGTGGGTGCCGTGCCCGACGGGGTGACGGTGACCGGGTCCATGTAGGTGGCCTCCACCGTCACCGTCTCGCCCGTCTCGTAGTACGCATTGTTCGCCGGGCTGCTGACGATCTCCAAGGTTTCGATATACTTCTCCGGGTCGTCGTCGGTGATCGTGATCCCAAAGAAACATGAATTAGGTCTAATGCAGCGCCTGCCTTCGGAATCGACGAAGTTGAGCCAATACTTTCCGGGCAAGCTGAGCATGGGCTCCAATGAAAGATCGAAGGTCTCGCCGCTGTCCGGGACGTTGTCGTTCACGATCGGGACTTCGACGGTCCTTTCCACCTTGTACACGGAGCCGTCCGCCGTGAAATCGTCGGGATCGATGACAAAAACACTCGATACGGGGGGACGGTAGTCGTCGTCCGATTGAGCCGTACCCGATTCGGTTACAACGGCTAGTGAAATGCGTGACTCCGGCACGGGCGCGCCTTCGCCTGTGCGCACGATCAGCGTGGCGACGGCCTTGTCCCCGCTCTCTTCGGAGACCGTGCTGTTGGAGACCACCAGCGTAAAGGTCACCGGGATGATCATGCTCATTGTCGCGGAAGCGGGCGTCCCGACGTCGTAGTGAGTTCGGTCCGTCACACTCGCCGTCAGCGTCCCATTTTGCACGACTTCGCCGAACGGAATCTCGAAGTGCCAGTACTCGATCTCCAAAGTCGCGGTCGCCGAGCCTGCCTCAAACGTGACGTTTCGGGACCTTCTCCAGGCCGCCAGGAACTGCCGGTCCTGCGTTAGATTCACACGCACCGTCAACTCGTTTGCGGTCGACTCCGTCCGTGTCAGCGTGAAGCTCACGTTGTCAATCCTGTAGAGCGCGCTCGACGAATCCGCGACGATCGTCACCTCGGGCACCACCACCGTCGCCGTCGCCGCGCTGGTGAGCGGCCCTTCGTCGTTGTCCGCGTCGTCCACGAAGGAGGCCTTCACCTTGAGGGTCTTGCCCGCATCCGCCCCCACCAGTGTGTAGGTCTTCGATGTTGCCCCGGATATGTCGGTCTCGTTCGCGCCGTCCACACGCACCCACTGGTAGGTGTAGGCGTAGCCCGTGTCGCCGGCCTCGGCCATGGTCTTGCCGTCCGGGTCGGAGATTCCGGTGGTCGAGGCCGTCAGCTCATGGCCCACCTGCGCCACCCCCGATATCGTCGGCGCACCCGTCGCGTCGTTGGCCACTTGCGGGACCGGCAGCCTGAGTGCCGCGATCCTGGATAAGTTGTCGAACCCGGTATCCGACCACGGACTCTTCCTGTTGGGGCTCGGAGCCTGGAACTCAGTCCAGGTCGACCCTTCCGACGGGTCGGTCGCAAAGCGGGCAAGACTCGCACCGAGGTCCGGCTGAGCCCGCGAAATCCCGCTCCACACATCGCCGCCGCCGGTTCCGTTGTGCCTCTCGCGTGTCTCGTGTGCAGGTTGCTCCGTGCCGCCCACCTCAATACTGATGGTGGTGGCGTTGGCGATGCCCTTGATGCGATGACGCAATCGCGCTGCGAATGACCCACCGCCGCTGGGATCGACGTGCCGGAGCGAACGCTCGTCTCGATTGCTCGTTCCGTCTGTACCGTCGGGCGCATCGGCTTCCGAGGCCGCGCCCCGGAACCCGGAATGGCTGGTCGCACTCGCGATCCCGCCGTCATCGTTCGCTAGCGTGTGAAGGTTCGAGTCCGCCGACGCGGTGAACGCAAGAAAACCGTCGTCGGAAGTCGGCAAGGGGGAGGGCTGCGCGATCGGGCGAGCGGCGGTCGAGGCACCCGGACTCGAATTTCGTATGCGCATTATCGGGGTGTCCGACCTGGCAAGGTGCGGGACATCGACATCGATGGAGGGAATCTTGGAGCCGCCCTCGCCTTCACCCGTCGCGGCTTGGTCGGCCCGACCGAGGCCAGGAAGAGCAGGGACATCAATGGCGTAGCTAGCGTCGGCTTCGGAGATTTGGTCGGTATTGCTTGCCGTAGGCGTGTCGACTTGTGTGTTCGAAACTGCGACGAACCTCAGGACCAGCCCCGTCGCCAAGAACGCCAAAGCCAAGAGCAAACACGCGACCAACAATGGTCGCACGTAGTCTGCGCGCACCCACTCAAACATTGCTCTACAACGGACCAAATTCTCAACATGGGGAATTACTGTTTGCGTAGACTTGTATGCAGAGAGCGCATGGTTGGGATGAGATAGGCATAGGCGATGGGATCCGTCGGCAGGGAGTGCTCGGCCGCCCGACTGAGAATGCCGACGAGCAGCGATCTATAAGAAAAATTTATGATTACCCAAAGAAAACGGTAATGGGTTTCATATGAGGCCGTCGCTAGAGTGCCGAGTCTGGCGGGCTGATCTGGAACCCAGCCCGCCGTCGCGGTCGCAGATGGGCCGTGCGGAGCGTGCAGAGGGAGTGAAATAGGATGAGCGTCTGAACGTGCGTCGACGGGACCGCCCGGTCGCTTTGCGGTCATCGTCCGGCTGGCGAGCGCAGTGGTCATACCGCTTGGCCGGGCAGCGGTCATGGGCGGGTCTGCCAATCTATAAGAAAAAATTATAAATACTAGAAGAAAACACTAATGGATATCATATCGAGCCGTCGCTAGGGTGTTGGGTCTAGCGGGGGTCGTCTGGAACCCAGCCCACCGCCGCGCTGGCCGATGGGGCCGCGCAGAGCGCGCAGAGGGAGTGAACAAGGGCCGGGACATCCAGAATTGCGAAGCGGAGCTCGGAGGAGAGACATGACGACAGATCGACTCTTGATGAGGCTCAGGATCAGGCCGGGAAACGAGTCCGGGCCCTCTCCCATTGAGCCCATCGCCGGCTGCTACCACTGCGACGCCGAATGGAACGGGCAGGATGCGAGGCGGTGCGCCCGGGACCATGCCAAGGCCACCGGACACGATACGTGGAGACTGACCGGCCATTGGGATATCTGCTCCGGCAGCGAAGAGACAACGATGTGGGGCGCTCCGGCTTCGACGGAACGCCCGACGGCCGACGCGGCCACCCACTGAAAGTGCGGCGAGTTGCCGCTGCCATGTTTGGTTTATGCAATTTGATCGTGGAGTGGTGTGGGGCTCGTGGTCCGATTGCGAATCGCGTCCTCATGCGGTGCGCAAGAGCGTTGGCCTGGCGTCGGTCTTGCGGGGGGTCTCGGCTTCTCGGGGCGCGATGGCCGGCGCTGCCGAATCGGAGGTACCGAACCACGCCCAGTCTTCAGGCTGATGCATTGGCGGCAGACGGCGCGCTCGTGGGATTGATCGTCGAGGATGGCGCCGGCGCTCCGTGTTCACCTCAAGCGCAATGATTGCTGCCAACGCGACGTGTGCTTTGCCGACTCACCTCAAGGTAGACGGCGCCTCGCCGCGCAGGGCGGTTACGTGCGCCGGACTCCAGCACCGACGACTGCCCGCTGGGCACGGTGTCGGGGGATCGCTTGCACCGAGCCTATCCCACTAGCACGCGGCGCCCGGTCGACAACGCAGCCCTTGATGCTTGGCCAATGGAGCATTAGTCGCAACGCGTTTAATCCATAAATTATTGAAAAAGAAACATTCGTTCTATAAGCGTCTGCCCCGCCCGCCGTGCGTCGCGTGAGGGAGGTCTTCCATCGCTAGACTGCGGAGGGACCGTAAAGGCGGTAGCTTGCCCGCTCTGTTCCCTATTCAATTCCTGTTTGTCGCATCGCGCTCCAGGGGGGCGATCCGGCCTCGACGCCCTGGGATCGTGTTGGCTGCATCGACAACCTCGTCGAAGCCGACGACCTCGTACTTCACCACGTTCAACCACTAGGGACGCTTCACCGCGAATGCGCGTGCCCAAACGATCTAGCTAAAAGGATCTCGGCTTCTTCACATCGCGCCGGCAAATCCGTCGACGCGAAGACTCCACTAAGACTCTCGGATTGTGAAGCGCGGATTTAGCGTGCGGCTGGTGCTCTCTTCTCCTGCCCTGCGGCCGACCCTACAAGGCTGACGGTCGTGCCGTAAAGCAAGCTCCGAACTTGGCGCTACCTATAACCGATCAGTATATCCAATTGCATTTTTTGTATTAGCGGGCCTGCCTTTCAGTCGCTACCAGTATATCGCAACCTCGGATGTCTTTGCACAATTCGGCAGTTTCGCTATGAACCTTCAAGCTCCTTATGCTTGATCACAATTGGCTATTGGCAGCACTTTCTCGATCAAGAGCAGTGCGCCTGATTCGATGAGTAACACGCCTGCTGGCCGAAAGTACGCCGTACCTACCGTCAGGCCTTCCCCAATGGCTTGCGGCCTCCGATGCGCGCTTTTCTCAAAGCCATATATGCCCTTGCCGATTCCGTCTCGATTCATTTGTTCCCTTGCCGTCTCCATTCGGATTGGGGGACTACTCTTTTTCCTGGCGGCGCTTGCTGCTTGTGGGGAGTTGCCAGCGGAAAAGGATTTCTCGGTTCCCACGGGCCTCGAAGAGAGACTATACAATCAGCTGGCAATCGCCGAAGCGGCGCTGGCCGCCGGACAAGTATCCGTGTCGCGCGACCTCTACGTTTCGTTACGTCAACGGTTCAAGTCGTTTCCCGAGCCCCACATAGGCTTGGGTAATATCGCTCTCTATAACTCTGATCTCGTGTCGGCGAAGCACCATTTCCGTCGGGGTTTGGAACTAGCTTCCGACAGTCCAGCAATGAGAGCACGGGCGGAGTTCGGGTTGGGACGAGTATCCCTGGCTGAATCAAACAGCAAGCGGGCACGATCCCTGTTCGAGCAAGCCAATAGAGTTCCGGGACATGCGAAGGACGCTGGCATTGTGTCGTGGGTCGAAAACGGTCTTGCCGTTTCCGCCACACTCCTCGGCGAGTATGAGAAGGCGGATGAGCATTTCCGGAATGCCTTAATTTCTTCAAAGGAGCATCCTGCCATCGTGGCGAATTATGTCCGCATGTTGCACAAGGCGGGCAATGTTAATGAAGCCAGAAATATTTACAGAGCGAAGCCGCCAGTCTTTTGGCTCGAGGGAGACACCGAAGAGCTAAAGAAGCTGATAGAAAGCCATTCTCAGCAAGACCTCATTGAATCCCAGTGGAAGCCGGCTCCAGTCGTCGGCAGAACACAGAGCATAGCGCACAGACAGCTTGCGAATGGTGTGCCACGACTCTTAGACGGCAAGGCCGGCAATCAACAGGTGACCGAGTCCGACTCCAGTTTTCAGCAGCTCGTCATAAGGTCCAGGACGTTAAATGAGTTGCCGAATGACCTAACAGTAAGCCCTGAGCCGACAGAGCTTACTGTCTACTTGGGTCAGAGCAAGCAAATGCAACTCCAGCGAAACGTCACGACCGTTATCGTTGTATCGCCTGGCATCGCCGATGTTCGCCTCGTATCTCCGAAAGTACTGTACATAGTCGGTAAGGGCATCGGGCGCACCAGTGTCGCGCTCTTCGATAACGATAGGCGTATTGAGAATTGGATCGTATCGGTGACAGTCGATTTGGATCCCCTGCGGATGGCCTTGGCGAGTGAAGATGCATTTGCCAAAGCTCGTGTGGAGCAGATCTTCAGGAGCGTGGAACTCAGTGGTGAGGTGGATTCGCCGGCGGTGGCTGAACGAATCCTACGGCTCGTGGAGGGTGCGCTACCCGATGGAACAATGATCACCAACAATCTGCGGATCGTCGGGTCTCAACAAGTCAATCTGGAGGTTCAAATTGCAGAGGTGCAACGGTCAATCTCGGAAACTCTGGGAATAAATTGGGAAGCTGACGGAGTCATTGCCTCCACAGACATTACGTTCAGGGTCGGGCAGTTGGTACGGCGGACCACTGAGGGTTCGCTGGCCCCAGCTCTTGGAATAGCAAGCAGATCGGCCGGGAACGGCATTGCGACGCTTGTGGACGCGCTGGCCGAGGCGGGATTGGCGACAGTCCTCGCACGGCCCAACGTCACCGCGGCATCCGGCGAGACCGCTTCGTTCTTTTCCGGAGGAGAATTTCCCATGCCGGTAGGGATCGATGACGGCGTTCTCCTTTACGAATTCAAGAAATACGGCGTATTGCTGGATTTCGTCCCCACCGTAGTGAATAACGATAGAATTGTATTAAAAGTACGTCCGGAAGTATCCGAAGCTTCCGTAAAAGATTCGATACCATTAATTCCAGGTGTTCACATTCCAATTATCAACGTGCGCCGGGCTGAGACGACCGTGGAGGTCGGCGATGGAGAGTCCTTCGTGATTGCCGGATTATTTCGAAACTCGACGCATAGGCAAAAAGAAGGCATTCCCATAATCTCGGATCTTCCAATTCTTGAGGCCGTGTTCGGGTCCTCGAGTGTCGAGGCCGAGGAGTTGGAGTTACTGGTAACCGTGACCGCCCGCTTGGTCGGGCCCAATCCTCTGGCATCGCCTCGGGAGCAAAGGTCGGCGCTTCCGTTTCAAAGCAAAGTCAAGGGATTCTACTTCTAGATGTCGGCAGACTCCAGCGTACGATGGGAAATCCAGTGAAGATATTATCTGATTGGGGAGCGACAGGGCTGCAACGGGCCGCAGGCGAGTCCATATCGTCCAGCGCGTTGTTTTTGAATGGGTGGCTAAAGAACGCCAAGGCAACGCGTTTTTTCTTGGCAGTCGTGGTGTTGCTCGCGGCTCTACTCGGTGCCTGTACCAAAGAGCAGTGGTCGGCCTACCAGTTGTCTGAGCGAATCGTTTTCGAAACTCAACACTCCATCGCAGAGCTTTCCGAATTACAGATGGCCCATAGATACTGCCGGAATGCAGGAGCGGAAGACATCGGGAGTTCCGACTCGCAGGAGCAAGGGGGCGTGGATGAGTACACGGAATGGGGATTCTGTGAATCCGTTTTGTCTCGGACAACGGCGCATCCCGGAAGCCTGGAAAACGCGTATCAACTTTGGATAAGGGGAAAGACAAGGGCATTGCCAGATAGCAATGGGGGAGAGGGCTTGGGAGGTGACGATTCATGAGCGCACACTTGTCAGTTAAACGAAACAGTGACTCTGACACGAACAAGTAGGGTAGGAAAGCCTTCCAAAGCAATTGGTAGGATCAATGGAGTCGCGACGATTCGTGGCACCTCCTACTCGAAGAGTGATCGCATTCAAGGCTGCTGCCAGAAACTGCGTCAAGGCTCTTGGGCGATTGACCCAGCGTTTGGGAGCGGGCTGCTGAACGCAGCGAGGACTCTCGGGTGATGACGGAGTGGGAGAGTGGCTAAGGGAGCTGACGGCGCCTATGCGTTGGGATTTGCGGAGGACGCCCACACAGAGCGCGCGCTCCGTGAGGGATTGGTCGGGCGTGCCGTTACGATTCGACGTGCGAAATATCGAGCGGCGATTCAGGCGCTTACAACAGGACCGGCGGCAACTGTCGTGTTTGTCGACATCGGTGGCAAGGACGAGCCGGAAGCGGTAGCGAGGGAGCTCAGGGCAGTATGCGCGTTCGACACGCACCTGGTTGCCATCGGTACAACCGATAATGCGGACTTTGTTCGCAGCCTGATCAGAAACGGCATTCAGGATTACATGGTCAAGCCAGTGTCGTCGCTCTTCATACGAGAGACGATTGAAGCGCTGCAGAGCGACGCGGGGGAGCGGTCCTATGCCGGTCGGATAATGGTATTCGTGGGCAGCTCCGGTTGCGGAAGTTCGACCCTCGTTGCCGCCATTGCTCGGAGTCTGGCTGCAGACGATCAAGAAATTGCGGTTGTCGATGTCGATCCAGTGGGCGGAAAGCTCCCGGTTCTCCTCGGAGCGAAACCGGCAGCGGGGCTTGGCGGCCTGCTTGACACGCTCGATCGGAACGGCATTGGCAGCGGAGAACCGTCTCGCTTGGAACCAGCCGAAATCGCCGAGTGTCTCGATGCCGTCAGTGTGAATGCCGAGGAAAACATAGCGCTCTTCAGCTACGCCTCTTCTGATCCTGCGGCGACGATCCCATCTCCGTTAGCGGTTGGGTTCTTGCTGCAACATCTGGCAAATCGGTCCCACGTGGTGTTGGCCAGCGGCGCAGCGGACCCGGACGTCAGATTGGAGATGATGCAGGGGGCCGACGCCCGTGTTCTGGTTTACGAGCCGACGTTGTCGAGCATAAGGATGGCCGTGCGCTACTTGGCGTTTCTCGGTTCCGAGTATCCGGTGACACTGGTACAGAACCATTCACGATCGCCCAGGAGTTCCCTGTCTTCAGTACACGTCCGCTACGCACTCGCGGAGCGTCGCCCCGATGTCGTCGTTCCGTTCGAGCCATCGTTGTGCACGTCAGACGGAGGCAAGAACCCAGCCCGACCGGCCCGCTACCGTCGAGCGGTTGCCCAGATCATCGAACGCGTCATGGCGATGCCGGTGCGAGTGGCCACGTAGGTCCCGGCTCGTCCTTTCCGTCGTCAGCGCCCGACCTCGACGCGGATATCGGTGGGCCGGCCGCCGCAGGTGAGGTTCTGATCCTGGGGACAGGCGGAGACCACGACGATGGCGTCCATCTCGGCCCGCAGCATGATGTGATCGTCCGGCTTCGACTCGGGCGCCTTGATGGTGAACGTGCCGTCCGGGTTGATGAAGAAGTTGGTGAACAGGTTCCAGGGCTGCGGCGTGAAATCGAGCACGATGCTGTAATCGCCCAGCGCCAGGTGCAGGTTCTCCTGGCAGCTCTCGTGATAGCCCTCGACGCCGAGCTCGGCGTAGCGCGTGGGATCGCACGCGGCGTACTGCATGTCGTGCTGGCCGGGCGAGGTGTCGTCAACCACGGTAACGATCCTCCGCCGATGGTTGGTGTAGGCCGAATCGCCAACGTGGGGGAACAGCTTCTCGATGGACGGCTTGGTGTGCTCGCAGGAGAGATATTCCAGGTAGTCCTCCTTGCTGAAGGCCCAAAAGTCCACCGGCTGCGAGCCTTCGAGATCGGTAATGCGGATGAGGTCGCCGGTTGCCACCTCGAACGCTTTGCCCGTGCGCGCCGCCACTTCGTGGGTCTCTCGCACCGTCGTCAAGCCGGACATGTCTACCCTCCCATTCGATGTAGGTAACGATTATCGCACCTTCACCTTCACGACATTTTAGCGTCTATCCTGGCGCAGATAATTGAGCAGAAGGCCGCTCGGCGCGGGCGAGCGCTCGCCACGCAGGATCGTCGGCACGATCAGCACTGCGAGCGTCAGCACGTAGGGCAGCATGCCGACGATGTAGATGGGCACGTCGAGGCCGATGGCCTGGATGCGCGGGATCAGCGCCTCGGCCCCGCCGAAGATCAGCGCCCCGATGACAGCGCGCCCCGGCCGCCAGCCGGAGAAGATCACCAGCGCGATAACGATCCAGCCTCGGCCCGCGACCATGTGCTCGGTCCAGACGAAGCTGGAGGCGAGCGACAGGTAGGCCCCGGCGATGCCGCAGAGCGCGCCCCCCAGCATCACGGCGGCGAGGCGGAAGAGTTGGACGTTGACGCCGGCGATATCGGCGGTCGCGGGGTCCTCGCCCACGGCACGAAGCCTGAGCCCCACGTTCGAGCGGTCGAGGCCCCACCACACCGCGATGGCGAGCGCCGCGGCGGCGTAGACCAAGATGTCCTGCTGGAAGAAGATCGGGCCGATCCACGGGATGTCGCTGAGGACGCCGAGATCGAGGTCGCGGAAGCCGGCCACCTTCTCGAACATGTAGGGCCGGCCGACGACACCGGTCAGCCCGTCGCCCAAGGCGACGATGATGAGCCCGGTCAGCACCTGATCCGTGCGGAAGACGACGACGGCGATCCCGAAGACGAGGCCGATCAGCGCGCCAGCCAGCATGGCGACGGGAATGCCGGCGCCGGCCAGGCCGGTGTGGAAGCTGACGACCGCCCCCACCATCGCGCCGACCAGCATCATGCCTTCGCAGCCGAGATTGAGGACGCCGGCGCGCTCGTTGATCATCAGGCCGAGCGCGGCGAGCAGGAAGGGGGTCGCGAAACCGGGCGTGGTGGCCAGCCAATTCTGGACGAAGTCGGCGGCCATCAGGCGCGTTCCCGCGTGCCGAAGGTGAGGTGGTAGCGGCTGAAGAACTCGACCACGACGAAGGTGAGCAGGATGACTGCCTCGATCAGCGTCGTGATCGCCGCCGGCAGTTGATAGAACACCTTGAGCGTGTCGCCGGCGGTGTAGACGCCGCCCACCACGAACGCCGTGACGATCACCGGGATCGGCTGAAAGCGCCCGATGAAGGCGATGACGATGCCGCTGAAGGTGTAGCCCCCGGCGATGAAGAGCGTCATCCGGTATTCCTGCCCGGTGGCGAGTCCCGCGCCGGCGATACCGGCGAGCCCGCCGGACATGACCGCTGCCAGCGCGGTCGTGATGAGCACCGGCACGCCCGCCGCCCGCGCCGCATCCACGTTGGCTCCGATGGCATCCATGTAGAAGCCGATCCGCGAGCGGCTCATCACGAACCAGAGCAGGACGCCCAGGCCCAGCGCGATCCAAATGCCGGTGTGGGAGGAGCCCCAGCCCAGCCGGGCCAGCCGCTCGGTGCCCTCGTCGTAGTGCTGGGAGTTCGGGAAGGCGCTGCCCGGGTCGTGCCAGGGGCCGAACAGGAGGTGCTGGACCAGCTGATAGGCGACGTAGGTCAGCAACAGCGAGGTGATGATCTCGTTGACCCGGAAACGCAGCTTGAGGAAGGCGGGGATACCGATCCAGCAGGCGCCGGCCACCGCAGCAGCGATGAACATAAGCGGCAGGCGGAAGGAATCCGGGCCGATGTCGAAGATGGCGACGCCGGTCGCCGCGATGCAGCCCAGCCACATCTGGCCCTCGACGCCGATGTTCCAGAACCTGAGCTTGAGCGCCACCGCCGAGGCGAGGCCCACGAGGACCAGCGGGGTCGATGCGGTCACGACCTGGGCGAGGCCGTTCAGGTCGAGGAATACGAAGACGATGAATTCGTTGATGATCTCCCCGGCGGAGACGCCGTAGGCGATGAGAATGCCGAAGGCGATGAGGAGACCGAGCGCGATGCCGCCGACGAAGGTCGCCGCACGCATCCAGAGCGGCGCCTGCTGGCGCGGCACCAGATAGAACGGGCCAAGCATCAGGCGTGACCCGGCATCAGGCGTGGCCCAGCATCAGGCGGCCGATCTCGGCCCGGCTGACCTCACCGGCAGCGAACTCGCCGACCAGCCGGCCCCGGCTGATCACGGCGACCGTGGTGGAGAGCGCCAGCACCTCCTCCAGGTCTTCGCTGATCAGCACGCAGGCCGTGCCCGCGTCCGCCGCGCCCTGCAGCAGGTCGTGAACCGTGCGGCAGGCGCTCACGTCGAGGCCGCGGGTGGGCGAATGGGCGATCAGGACACTCGCCTCACCCTTGAGCTCGCGCGCCAGCACGAGCTTCTGGGCGTTGCCGCCGGAGAGCAGCCGGGCGGCGGTGCCCGGTGCCGCGCCGTGGATGGTGTAGGCTTCGATGGCGCCTGCCGCGGCGGTCTTCATGGCGCCGCGCCGGACCAGCGCCGGGTTGCCGAACTCGCCGGCGGGCACGCCGGTCACGCCATAGTTTTCGTAGACCGCGAGCTCCGCCAGGAGGCCGGTGCGGAAGCGATCGGCGGGGATCGCGCGCATCCCGCGGCGGCGGAAGGCCGTCACAGCCCTGCCTGCGAGCTCGGCGCCGTCGATGGCGATGCAGCCGTGCGCAGGCGCGCGCAGACCGGTCAACGCGTCGGCGAGCTCCTGCTGCCCGTTGCCGCCGACCCCGGCAATCCCGTAGATCTCGCCGCCCCGCACGCTGAAGCCGATGCCGTCAACCCCGATGCCGCCGGCCCGACGCGCGGTCAGGCCCTCGACCCTGAGCCGCACCTCGCCCAGGGGCCGGTCGCGGCGCGCCTGCTCCTCGCCCTCCTCACCCACCATGGTCCGGGCCAGGGTCTCGGCATCCAGACCGGCGGTCTCGGCGCCGGCAAGCACCGTCTCGCCGCCGCGCATGACCGTGACCCGCGAGGAGTAGCCGATAACCTCGCGCAGCTTGTGAGTGATTAGGATCACTGCATGGCCGTCCTCGGCGAGGCGGCGCATGAAGCTGAGAGCCGAGACCGATTCCTGGTCGGTCAGAACCGAGGTGGGCTAGTCCAGGATGAGGATGCGGGCGCCGAGCAGCAGCACCTTGAGGATTTCGACGCGCTGCTGCTCGGCAATGGAAAGCTCGCCGACGACGGCATGGGGATCGATGTCGAAGCCCACTTCCGCCGCCTTCGCCGCGACCTGTCCGGCCGCGTCGCGCGGACGGCGCACGCCCAAGGCGTCGCGGCAGGCGAGAACGATGTTCTCGGCGATGGTGAAGCGCTGCACCAGCTTGTAGTGCTGGTGAACCATGCCGATGCCGAGGGCCGCGGCATCGGCGGGCGCGGTAATCGCGGCCGGCCGGCCATCAACCGAGATGGTGCCTTCGTCCGGGGCGTATAGCCCGCAGGCGATATTCATCAGGGTCGACTTGCCGGCGCCGTTCTCCCCCAGCAGGGCGTGGACCTCGCCCCAGCCGCAGGCGAACGACGCCCGGCTGAGCGCCGGCCGGCCGTCGAAGGCCTTGCTCGCGCCGACGATTTCTAGGGCATGACTCACCCCGCAACCCGAAGGAGGTGCGGGGGCGCGAAATGCCCCGGTCGGTTTACTCCGCCGGCATGGTGCCGATGGCGCCCTGGACGAAGAAGTTCATCCCCCACAGGCCGTCGTCGGAGAGAACCTCGCCCTCGGGCACCGCCAGCGAACCGTCCTGTCGATGGAGCGGCCCCTGGAACGGATCGAGCGTGCCCGCGACCATCGCCGCGCGCGCCGCATCGACGTCCGCTACTGCCGCCGCCGGCACCCATTCCGCGATGGGATCGACGTCGAAGAGACCGGTATCGATTCCTTCCCACCAACCCCACTCACCAGGCTCCCAGGTGCCGTCGATGATCGCAGAGATCGTCGGGATGAGATAGGCCTCCCACTTGTAGATCATCGAGGTCGCCACCGCATCCGGCGCCTGGTCCGACACGTCGATCTGGAAGCCGACCGACCACTTGCCTTGCTCCTGGAAGGCGAGATGGGGCCCCGGCGTGCTCATGTTGGAGCCCAGCACGTCGACGCCCTGCTCCAGCAGGGCCTCCGCCGCCTGCGTCTCCTTCACCGGGTCGTACCAGGTATTGACGAAGACTCCGACCATCTCGATGGCGGGATCCACCGACTGCGCACCCCGCAGGAAGGCGTTGAGGTCCCAGTTCACCACGCCCAGCGGATAACCGCCGATGGTGCCGACCTTCTTGGACTGCGTCAGATGGCCGGCGACGATTCCGGCGAGATACCAGCCCTGATAGCTGCGGGCGTAGAAGCTCTCCAGGTTCACCGAGTTGTTGGTCTCGCCGGCGCAGTTCACGAAGGCCACGTTGGGGTACTTGGCGGCGGCTTCGAGGAAGGCGTCGCCATAGCCCCACGAGGTGCCGATAATGATGTTGTGGCCCCGGTTCACATAGAGGTCGATGGTCCTGAGAATCTCCGAGTTATCCTCGGGCACGTTCTCGGTGTAGGCGATCTCGATGCCCAGCGCCTCTTCGGTCTTGACCCGCGCGTATTCGAGCGCTTCGGACCAGCCGCCGTCGTTGACGGTAGCAAGCTGGAGCATCGCGACCTTGGGCTCGCCCTCCAGCTCGAACGCCGCCTGCGACGCCGAGACGGCAAACACGCTCACCGCGACAGCCGCGATGGCGCCAGTAACCCATTTCCACATGATCAAGCCCTCCCTTTCAGCTTTCTTCGCGTTGCCAAGTCACTGAGTCCGCTCGCTCTCGGATATCGGTTGCGAGCACCCACTCCGTCCTCGCTGGGCCTTTCGCAGTGCGGCGGTGGCGTCGAGGTCCGGCGCGAAGGTGCCGGGGTCGATCGCCACGCCATAAAGTGCGCGGGCGTCCTCAATGGAAATCAGCCCGTTCAGGCAATCGTCCGCAACCAGGGCCGGATCGCGCTCGGTCGGTGGGCCGTAGCCGCCCCCGCCCGCCGTCCGATGTCGCACGAGCGCGCCTTCGGCCACCTTCACCCCGCTTGCGCGGACGTAGCACTCTTCCGACGGCGTGCCGGGCTCGACCAGAAGCTCGCTGCCTTGCCCTTCCAGTCCGCCGAACAAGCCGTAGGGTTTGAAAGTCTCGCGGTCCAGGGCGATGGCGAGCTCGGCCTCGCCCATCATCCTGTAGTCGATCTCGGTGCCGAAGCCGCCGCGATGCCTGCCGGCGCCGGCGGAGCCTTCCTGCAGGGCGAACTTCTCGCAGAGCAGGATTGGCGTGGTGGTCTCCATCACCTCCACGGGGATGTTGTAGGCATCGCCGCTGCCCAGCGAGACGGTCGCGCTGTTGCCGTCCGCGTGATGGCGCCCGCCCCAGCCGCCGGAATAGCACTCGAAGTGCACGAACTCGCCGTCGGTTTGCGGGTCGTTGCCGCCGAGGGTCATGCAGCTGAAGCAGCCGAAGGTGCCGCCGATGACCTCCTCGGGAATGACATCGGCCAGCGCCTGAAAGATCAGCTCGATCAGCCGCGTGCCCATGTTGCCCATGCCGGTCGTCACGGGCGCCGGGTACTCCGGGTTGAAGACGCAGCCGGACGGCGCCCACACGTGGATCGGCCGGTACGAGCCCTCGTTGCCGCCGAGTGCGGTGTCGGTGAAGAACATCATCGCTTGGCGTGTCATCGAGACGGTCACGACCCAATGGGCGTTCCCCGCCGAGCCCGCTCGCTGAGCGCCGCTCCCGCTGTAGTCGATGTGGATGTCGCTGCCGTCGACCGTGACGGTGACCGCGATGGGAATCGGCTCGTCGGAGACGCCGTCCCCATCTGCAAAGCCCGATGCCTTGTAGACGCCGTCGGGAATCCGCTCGATCGCCGCACGGACGACACGCTCGCCGTGGTCCAGCAGGGCGTCGGCCGTCTGGGTCAGCGCGTCTGCGCCGTTCTTCTCCAGCCACTCGTGGGTGCGAAGCTCCGCCGTCTTCAGCGCCGCGATCTGGGCCGCGAAGTCGCCGCGGGAGAGCGTCGGCGTGCGCAGGTTGGCCATCAGGATCTCGATGACCTCCTCGTTCATCGCCCCGCCGCGCGCGAGCCTGAGCGCGGGAAGGCAGAGGCCCTCCTGATAGGTGTTGCGCGCGTCCGCCGACCAGCTGCCCGGGTCCTTGCCGCCGATGTCCAGGTGGTGCGCCTTGTTCGCCGCCAGCATCGCCAGCTCGCCCTGCCAGAAGATCGGCATGACGACGTTGATGTCGTTCTTGTGCGTGCCGCCGGCGGTGTAGGGATCGTTGGAGAGGAAGATGTCTCCCTCCTCCATCTCGGCGAGCGGGAACTTCTCGATCACCGCATCGACCACGAAGTTCATGCTGCCGTTGAAGATCGGGATGCCCTCGGCCTGGGCGAGCAGCCGGCCCCGGCAGTCGAACAGGACGCAGCTGTAGTCGTTGATCTCGCGAAGGATCGTCGAATAGGAGGTCCGATTCAGCGTGATCGACATCTCGCTGATGATCGAATGCAGCCCGGCACGGACGACCTCGAGCGTGACCGGATCGACCGCTTCCTCCTGGGCCACTTCAACGAGATGCACTGCCTTGGCCATGGTGCCCCCTGATCCGGCCCGCCGCGCGGCCTTAAGCCGCGACCTCGATCGATAGATTGCGAAACCGATCGACCGCGGCGTTCTGGCCCGGCATGACGACAATCGTCGAGCGCGGGTCCTCGATGACACAAGGACCGGCGACCGCATCGTCGGCGCGCAGCGCCGTCACATCGTAGATGTCCGTCTCGACGAACGCACCGTCGAAGAACACAGGGCGACGCGCCTTCGGCTTGAGCGGGCCGTGAAGAGCCTGACGGGTATCGATCTCCGGCAGCTGCGGCCGCTCGAACGCACCGATCGCAAACACCCGCGCGTTGACCATCTCGACCTCGAACTCCGGATTGGCGAAGCCGTAGGTGTGCTCATGCAGCCGATCGAAGTCCGAGCGGATGCGTCCGCCGTCGAGATTGTCGATATCGACGTAGACGCGCAGGTAATAGTCCTGCCCGACGTAGCGCAGGTCGAGCGCGTCGTCGAAGTGCATCGCCGATTCATCCACGCCGTCCGCCTTGAGCCGCTCCGCGCCGAGCGTTCGAAGATGACGCAGGGCGTGCCGGATCTCGTCCCAGTCGACATCGCCGAAGGACTGCACCGAAGACTGCGCAAAGTCGTGCCGGAGGTCGGTGGCGAGCATCCCGATGGCCGAAACGGCGCCGGGATTGCTGGGCACGACGAGCCGCTGCACGTCGCCGATACGCAGCAGCTCGCCCGCCACCATGCCGCCCGCACCGCCGAACGCCATGAGCGTGAATGTGCGGATATCGAAGCCCCGCGCGATCAGGATCGAGCGGATCGCCTTGTTCATGTTGGCGGTGACGACCCGCAGGATGCCTTCGGCGGCGGCTGCGATGTCCATGCCGAGAGGCTCGGCGATGCGCTCGCGGATGGCGCGCTCGGCAGCAGTGCGGTCGAGCACCATCTCGCCCGCGAGGAAGTAGTCCGGGTTCAGCCGATTGAGGGTGACGCAGGCGTCGGAGACGGTGGGCTCGGTTCCGCCGAGGCCGTAGCAGGCAGGTACCGGCCGGGCGCCCGCGCTCTGCGGCCCGACGCGAAGCGCGCCGCCTGAATCGACCCAGGCGATGCTGCCGCCGCCGGCTCCGATGGCCAGAATCTCGATGGTGGGCGCCATGATCGGCCAGCCCTCCACCGCGCTATGATCCACGGTCCGCGCGAGGCCGTCGGAAATGACGCCCATGTCGCTGCTCGTGCCGCCGATGTCGATGGTCGCCACGTCCTTGAGCCCCATGCGGCCCGCAATGAACTGCGCGCCGACGACACCTCCGGCGGGACCCGACATCACCGTACGGACCGGCAGCGACCGGGCGGTATTACTGGTGATGACCCCGCCGTTCGACTGCATCACGAAGAGCTCTCGCTCCAGGCCCCGGTCGCTCAGCGCCTGCGACAGGCCCTCCAGATAGGCGGTGATGATGGGGATCGTGCTGGCGTTGATCGCCACCGTCGACGTGCGCTCGAACTCCCTGAGCTCGCTCGCGACATCGGAGGAGATGGTGACGTGCGCCTCCGGGTGCTCCTCCAGGATTATCTCCCGCGCGCGGCGCTCGTGGTCCGGATTGGCGTAGGCGTGGAGAAAGCAGAGCGCGACAGAGCGGATGCCGAGCGCCGCGATCCGGCGCGCCACGTCGTGGGTTCCTTCCTCGTCCAAAGGGCACAGCACCTCGCCTGTATGGCGCACGCGCTCGGCGACTTCGAAGCGCAGATGCCGGGGGATGATCGGCTGCGGCTTGACCCATTTGAGGTCGTACATGCGGGGGTTGTTGGTGCGCATGATCTCGAGAACGTCCCGAAACCCCGCCGTCGTAACCAGCGCGGCCTGCGGCAGCTTCCGTTCCAGCAGCGCGTTGAGCACGACGGTCGCGCCGTGCACGAAGTAATCGACATCGGCGAGGCCGAAATCACGGCCCATCTCCCGGCCCGCGTCCGGCAACACGCGTTCGACGCCGCTCAGCACGCCCTGCTTGAAATCGCCCGGCGTGGACAGGGTCTTTGCCACGCGCACGACACCGTCGGGGTCAAGCAGCACAAGATCGGTGAAGGTGCCGCCGATGTCGGCGGCGAGCCGGGCCGTCATCGCGCTGGCCGCCGAGACGCGGTACGCGAGGTCGCTAGCTGGGCAGCCAAAGCTCTTCGAGGCTCCCGTCGTCCTGCGCCAGCAGCACGCCGCGCGGGAAGGTGTTGAGGTTCTCGATGCCGTCGGCGGTGATGCGGCAGATGTCGTGGTGGCGGAAGCCACCGAGGCCGTCGACGTTCACCATCGGCTCCATGGTCACGACCATGTTCTCTTCGAGGACCGTGTCGTTGTACTGGCGCAGCTCGCCCCCTTCCTCGCGCCCGTACCAGATGCACATGATGCCAACCGAGTGGCCGGTGCCGAAAGAGCGCCCGTCCAGCAGGCCTGCCTTGCGGTAGATCGGGTTGATCACCTTGTCGACGTCGGAGCACTTGATGCCGGCGCGCAGCGTCCGCAGCCCCGCGTGATGCGCCTCGACGTTGGTCTTGAAGACCGCGAGAGCGTCGTCGGGGATGTGCCCCCAATAGAGGCTCCGCTCCAGGACATGGTAGTAGCCGCCGATGATCGCGTAGGGGTTCACGCTGATCATCTCGCCCTTCTGCACCTCCCGATGCGAGTTCATGATGTGGCCGACGCGGCTCCGGTAGGGGCCGGTCTGAATCCAGCACATGTTGAGGTTGTCGACCTCGATGTCGGGGAAGCGCTTGCGGAGCTCCTCGTCGACTGCGGCATTGGCCGCGCGTGCCATCTCCGCCTCGGTTACGCCAGGCTTCAGCGCCTCCAGCGCGGCGTAGCCGCCCGCCTCGCAGACTTGCACGCCCTGCCGGATGACGGCGATCTCCTCCTCCGACTTGATCAGGCGCTGGCGCATGGTGTCGTAGGCCACGTCTACGAATTCGAAGCCGCCAAGCGCGCGGTCGATCATTGCCTTGAAGCCGACCGAGACCGAATCCTCCTCGTAACCGAGGCGGCCGCTCGCGATCCCGTTGTCGCGCAGCACCTCGCCGTAGAGCCGCACGTTGTTCTCGAGCGGATTCATCTCCCAGTCATGGAAAAGGCGGATGTCGTCGTAGTAGCAGCAGTGCTCGGGCCGCACGTCCTCGATCAGGGAGACGATCAGCGCGGGCTCGCCGTTCCTCGGGATCACCGCAGAGTGCAGCCGGCCGAAGGGCGGGCAGAAGAAGCCGGTGTAGTAGAGGACGTTGTGAAGGCTGGTCAGGATCACGGCGTCGAGCGAGCGCTCGTCCATCAGTGCGTGCAGGTTGCGCAGGCGCCGCTGCATCTCGCCGACGCTCCAGACCTTCTGCGTGGTGATCCTCTCCGTCTCGGTCACGGCGCCTCCCTCCATGTTGTTATCGTTCTCGGCAACGGAACCCGTCATTTCACGAGGTGGCAACGACCACAAATAACACCGAGCGATTGATTATCCTTATTGATAGTAAATATAGTTTCATGAGTGGTGCTCATGGCGTGGACCTCGCAGGGCCGCGATGGAACGCATTCTCCCGATCGACCTGCTGAGAACGCTGCTCGTTCTGGCGCGGACCGAGAGCTTCTCGCGGACCGGCGAAGAGATCGGCCGCTCGCAGTCGGCGGTGAGCCTGCAGATGCGGCGCCTGCAACAAATCGTCGGCTCGCCGATCCTCACCAATTCGGGAAAGTCCTTCGGTCTCACGCCGCAGGGCGAGATCGTTCTCGAATACGCCAAGCAGATGGTGGCGTTGAACGACGAGTGCGTCGGTCGCCTGGACGGCGGAATCCTGACCGGGACGATTCGCGTCGGCATTCCTAGCGACTTCGCGCTCTCGTTTCTGCCTCAGCTTCTCGGCCGGTTCTCCGAAACCCACCCGGACGTCGCGCTCGACGTCACCTGCGAGCTTAGCCGCGACTTGGTAAGCGAGTTCGCCCGGAACGCGTTCGACGTCGTGCTGGCGGTGCACGACGACCGATCCTCCGTCCATCTGACGGATCAGTGGCGCGAGCCGATGGTCTGGGTCGGCAGCCAGGCCCACGACCTGCGCGCGCGGCGTCCGCTCCCACTGGTCCTGTTCCCGGATGGCTGCCAGTACCGGCTGCGCGTGCTCGGCGCGCTGCGGCGCCGGGACATCCCTTACAGGATCGTCTATTCCAGCTCCAACCTGGCCGGCAACCAGGCGGCGATCGAGAGCGGCCTCGGCCTCACGGCGATTTCGCAGAGCACCGTGCCGCCCACCCTGCGCCCATTGCCGCCGTGCCCGGAACTGCCCGCCCTCGACGACTTCGATATCGGCCTCTTCTGGAACCCCGTCGGGGCGACCGGCGCCATTCGCGCGCTGACGGCCGCCGTTGTGGAGGTGCTCGACCACAGGCTCACCCGGACGACGGTGCACGGACCCAAGACCTTGGACCATGGCGCAGGCGCGGCGCGCTAGGCGGGTGGGCCCGCCGAGCCCCGATGCGGTCCTGCTCGCAGGCAGCTACAGCTTCGAGCAGAAGGTCACGGTGGAGTGGGAAACGTCCCTTGCGCTGGACGAGTTCGACGGGCTGCTCGCGCCGATCCTCGCCGAGCCCCGCAAGTTCGCCGCGATTCGCGCTTACGTCTCGGGCGCGCTGAAGGCGCGCGATCCGGCTCTCCCTCCTGGCAGGATCAGCAAGTACCTGGTGTCCAGCCGCTCGCTCCGCGAGGCGCTGGACGCCATGATCGCGGCCGAGCGCCTCACCGTTGCCGAGCAACGGTGCTCGGGTGCCCGACTGTGGTCGAGGACGCGGTGACAGCGTCTGCCCGTTGGTGGATTGCCGCCGATGGAAGTAACCTTCGATGACGGCAGGTCGAAGGGGGCGGCCATGACGAGCCAGGTCTTTCCCAGGGAGGAATACGAGGCGCGCTGGGCCAAGGTCCACGGCGAGATGGCACGCCGGGGCTACGAGACAGCGGTGATCTGGTCGCGCGGTGCGAGCTCCTACGACCGCTGCGCCAACCTGCTCTGGCTGGTGAACCACTATTCGGGGCACCCAGGCCAGACTCCGGACAACAACCTCTGGCAGGGGCGCGGCCACAACGCCGTGATCATGCGCGCAGGCCGGGAGCCCGAGCTGCACAACGACGAGCTCCTGGAGCCGGCGGATTGGCTCGCGACCGACAACTGGCACTGGCACCAGAACCCGATCAAGGGCACGGCCGATGCGCTCAACGAGCAGGGGATCACCGGCCCGGTGGCCATCGTCGGCACGGACTTCCTGCCCTGCAAGTACATGGACTGGCTGCGCGAATGGTGCCCCGACATCGATTGGCGGCCGGAGGACGACCTCGTCAAGTCGGTGCAGCACGTCAAGAGCGCGCGAGAACTCGATGTCTTCCGCGAGGCGGGCGACATCGCGAGCCGCGCGCTGACGCTCATCATGGAGGGGCTCGTCTCGGGCCAGACCGAGGCCGAAGCCGCCGCCGCCGGTGCCGCCGAGGTGGTGCGCCGCGGCGGCATCCCCGCGATCATCCGCCTCTCCCACGGTACCGGCGGCGAGATGAACAACTTCAGCCGCTATCCGCTCAGCGGCGCCGATCCGGACTCGGCGCCCGTGGAGGGCGATTTCGTGCGCGCCTGGATCATGGGGCCGATGCGGCACGGGTACTTCCTCGACCCGGGCCGGACGGCGGTGTGCGGGCGCCGCCCGAGCAACACGCAGCGCGAGTTGATGGAGGCCTGTATGGGCATCGTGGACGGCGTGATGGCGAAGATCCGCCCCGGCGTCTCGCCCCACGAGCTCGCGCGCGAGGGCGACCGGCTGACCAGGGAGGCCGGCGGCGGCGACACGGTGGACCAGGCCGGCCTGCAATGGCCGCTCTACGGCCATCTCTGCGACATGATGTTCGAGAACCCGATGTACGGGCTTTCGACCTGCGACGAGGACCAGCTCATCCAGGAGAACATGGTCTGCAGTTCCGAGGCCTTTCTCGCTTGGGAGGGAGTCGGCGCGGTGGGCTTCGAGCAGAACCTGATCGTCCACAAGGATGGCGTCGAGGTCATCACCACCTCGCCGATCTATTGGGAATAACGGCGCGATCCCGCCAATCATCGACATAGCGGAGGAGACATGACGGACGCGGCTCCGGGCCCCGACTGGGACCTTCTTATTCACGACGCGGTGCGCCTCGACGATGAGACACCGGTCTCCATCGGCATCCGCGATGGGCGCATCGAGAGCATTGGCCCGGCCCTCGACGGCACGGCGGCGTCGCGTATCGACGCGCGCGGCGGGCTGGTCACGCCTTCCTTCGTCGATCCCCATTTCCATATCGACAAGGTGCTGAGTCGCGACCTGCTCGGCGCGCGCGGGCCGCAGGAGGCCCTCGACCGCGCCCGCGAGGTCAAGATCCACTTCACCGTCGCCGACGTGGAAGAGCGCGCGAGCACCGCTCTCAGGCTTGCCGCCGCCCACGGGATCGGCCGTCTGCACGCCCAGATCGACGTGGACTTCGCGACCAGGCTGGTCTCCTTCGAAGGCGTGATGCGGGCGCGCGATCGCTTCGCCGGCGTCGTCGACGTCACCCTCGTCGCCTTCCCCCAGGAAGGAATCGTCGCGGACCCGGAGGCGCCGGCGCTGCTGCGCGAGGCGCTCAACATGGGCGCTGCGGCGGTGGGCGGCCTGCCGGAGGTCGAGGCCTCGGTCGAAGACCAGCGCACTCACGTCGAGACGGTGCTCGATCTCGCCGCCGAGTTCGACGTGGGCGTGGAGATGCACGCCGACTACATGGACCGGGCCGAGCTCAAGACGCTGGAAATGCTGGCCGAGGCCACGGTCGCCCACGGCATGCAGGGCAAGGTCGTCGCCAGCCACTGCAACGCGCTGGCGGTCTACTCCGACGAGGAGGCGACGCGGGTGATCGACAAGGTGCTGGACGCCGACATGGCGGTCACCGTGCTGCCGATCGCCAATCTTCAGATGCTGGGAGGGGAGGGGAGGACGCCCCGGAACCGGGGCTCGTCGCGGGTGAAGGAGATGCTCGACGCCGGGATCAACGTCGCCGCCGGCGCCGACAACATGTACGACATCTGGTACCGCTTCAACCGGATGGACCCGGTGGAGCTCGCCTACATGACCGTGCACAGCGCCGGCATGAAGACCGACGAGGAGGTGCGCGAGGGCTTCGAGATGGTGACCGCGCGAGCGGCAAAGATCATCGGCGCACCAGCAATTGCTGTCGCCGCGGGGTCGCCCGCGGACCTGGTGGTCTTCGAGGCGACGAACCTGGTCGATGTCCTGCGGCGCCTCCCGGGCCGCCGCATCCATATCAAGGACGGCCGGCCAGTCGGCGGCACCGAAGGCTCGCACTGGGTCGCCGTCTGAGATCCGGCCGCGGCGCCACCCACGTCCCCTCTCCGCCCCTCCGGGCCGCAGGCCCGGACGGCGCGCATGCGAGTCAGACGTCCACGTGCGCAGAGCGCACGATGCGCCGAAGGCGCGGAGCCAAGCGAACGTCGCGCGGGAACGCGCGCGGAATCATGACTCGAGCGCCCGGCAACCCGCGAGGAGTCCGACCATGATCGGGACCGGGCTGCGCAGCGGCCCGGAGCGCGCGACCGCGCGCCGCGCCGAACGGTGCGTAAGCCAAGCGAACGGAGTTCGCGCCCGGCGCCTGAGGGAAATGAAAGAGTCAGCGCCCGCCGTTAAGGGAAATGAAAAAGTTCGCGCCCCCTCCTCACTCCGGCCCGAGTGACAGGATCGATGTGGGGCTGGTGCGATACACGCGCGGCCTAATCTCTGGCCAGCGTTCGCCGGGCTCCATTTGGTGGGATTCGGCGGGATCGGGTGGGATCGGGTCGGACGAGCGGGACAAGGGGAACTCTGCGGGGTTCCACGGGTCCACCGGCACCGATGTGACGGTGCGGGGGTGCGGCCGGTCCGGCGGGCCCTCCACCTCCGCGCGGATGATGGCGACCGCCTCCGGCGAGAGCCCGCCCCGGGGCTTGGCCTGGCCGGCCTGCGCGGCCTTCTTTGCCGCCCGCTCCCGGTCCGCGCGGAGCTTTTCGGTGCCCTCGATGCGCTTGAGGATGAGGGAGATACGGGCAAGCTCCTGCATCGACACGGGCTCGTCCCGCCCGCTGAGATCGGCCATGGTGGCGAGCACCATGGTCCGCAGGGTCTCGATC
>JAJEEP010000010.1 GCA_022820945.1 Alphaproteobacteria bacterium
GACCACGGGAAGACGACGCTGACGGCGGCGATCACGCGGATACTCGGCGAGACGGGCGGCGCGGACTTTGTGCCGTTCGACGAGATCGACAAGGCGCCGGAGGAGCGCGAGCGTGGGATCACGATCGCGACGGCGCACGTCGAGTACGAGACGGCGAACCGGCACTATGCGCACGTGGATTGCCCGGGTCACGCGGACTACGTGAAGAACATGATCACGGGGGCTGCGCAGATGGACGGCGCGATCCTCGTGGTCTCTGCGGCGGACGGCCCGATGCCTCAGACGCGGGAGCACATTCTGCTTGCGCGCCAGGTGGGCGTGCCTGCGCTGGTCGTCTACATGAACAAGGTGGACATGGTGGACGACGAGGAGATTCTGGACCTTGTGGAGCTTGAGGTTCGGGAGCTTCTGTCGGAGTACGAGTTTCCCGGGGACGACATCCCGGTGATCCGGGGTTCAGCGCTTGCGGGGCTGGAGGGCGGCGACGAGGAGACGGGCCGCAACTCGGTTCTTGAGCTGATGGCGGCGGTGGACGACTACGTGCCGCAGCCCGAGCGCCCGAAGGACCAGCCGTTTCTGATGCCGATCGAGGACGTGTTCTCGATTTCTGGCCGTGGGACGGTCGTGACGGGCCGGATCGAGCGCGGTGTTGTGAAGGTTGGGGACGACGTCGGGATCATCGGGATCCGCGAGACGACGAAGACGGTGTGCACGGGCGTCGAGATGTTCCGGAAGCTGCTGGACCAGGGCGAGGCGGGCGACAACGTTGGCGTTCTGCTTCGTGGCACGAAGCGGGACGAGGTTGAGCGGGGTCAGGTCTTGGCGGAGCCGGGGACGATCACGCCGCACACGCGTTTCGAGGCTGAGACGTACATCCTGACGAAGGACGAGGGCGGGCGTCACACGCCGTTCTTCTCGAACTACTGTCCTCAGTTCTACTTCCGGACGACGGACGTGACGGGGACGATCGGTTTGCCGGACGGGACGGAGATGGTGATGCCGGGCGACAACGTGACGATGCAGGTCGATCTGATCGCGCCGATTGCGATGGACGAGGGCTTGCGCTTCGCCATCCGCGAGGGCGGGCGCACCGTCGGCGCCGGCGTCGTCGCCAAAATCGTCGAGTAGCGCGAAACCGAGGCGGACAAGAGGCCGGGCACGCACGATGGCCATCGATAGCCAGAATATCAGGATCCGCCTCAAGGCGTTCGATCACCGGGTGCTCGACGCGTCGACGAGTGAGATCGTGAACACGGCCAAGCGCACCGGCGCTCAGGTGCGTGGCCCGATCCCGCTGCCGACCCGGATCGAGAAGTACACGGTGCTGCGCTCGCCCCATATCGACAAGAAGTCGCGCGAGCAGTTCGAGATCCGCACCCACAAGCGGCTGCTCGATATCGTCGACCCCACGCCGCAGACCGTCGATGCGCTGATGAAGCTCGACCTCGCGGCCGGCGTCGACGTCGAGATCAGGCTGTAGGAGGGCGTCATGGCTGGCCAGGCGGCAGCGCGCAGGCGCACGGGCGTGATCACCGAGAAGCTCGGCATGTCCCGCGTCTTCAACGACGCCGGCGAGCATGTGCCGGTGACCGTGCTGCGCGTGGACGGTTGCCAGGTCATTGCCCAGCGGACCCGCGATGCGGGCGGCTACGTCGCGCTGCAGCTCGGCGCGGGCCGGGTCAAGGTCAAGAACACCCCGCGCGCGCTGCGCGGTCATTTCGCCAAGGCAAAGGTCGAGCCCAAGCGCCATGTGGCCGAGTTCCGCGTCAGCGAGGATGCCTTGGTGGATGTGGGCGCCACGCTCGGCGCCGGCCACTTCGCCACCGGCCAGTTCGTCGATGCGGTCGGCACCTCCATCGGCAAGGGCTTCGCAGGTGCCATGAAGCGGCACAACTTCGCAGGCCTGCGCGCAAGCCACGGCGTCTCGGTCTCGCACCGCTCCCACGGCTCGACCGGCCAGTGCCAGGATCCCGGCAAGGTCTTCAAGGGCAAGAAGATGGCGGGCCATCTCGGGAATGCGCGCGCGACCGTGCAGAACCTCGAAGTCGTGGCGACGGATGCGGAGCGCGGCCTGATCATGGTCAAGGGCGGCGTGCCCGGCCCCAAGGGCGGCGTCGTGCTGCTGTCGGACGCGAAGAAGCGCAGCCTGCCGGACGACGTACCGTTCCCGGCGGGCCTCTTGGTGCAGCAGGAGCCGGAGGAGGCCGCGCCTGAGCCTGAGGACGACATTCCCGCCACCGAGGCGGAGAGTGCTGGCGACGACGGCTCTGACGCCCCCGACGAGGCGCAGGATGAAGACGGCGGCGAGGCTGCCGCCGAGGACACCGAAGAGGACGCCACTGACGGCGACGAGGAGGAGTCCTCGTGAAGGTCGACGTCATCGACTTCAAGGCCAAGCGCGTCGGCGAGATCGAGCTCGCGGACGAGGTCTTCGGCGTGCCCGTGCGGCCCGATCTGATGCACCGCACCGTGCGCTGGCAGCTCGCCAAGCGCCGCGCCGGCACGCACAAGACCAAGTCGGTGGCCGAGACCCGCGGGTCCACGCGCAAGCCGTTCAAGCAGAAGGGCACGGGCCGGGCCCGCGCCGGCTCCCGTCGGGCGCCGCACCATCGGGGCGGCGTGGCGATCTTCGGTCCCGTGCTGCGCGACCACGCGCACAAGCTGCCCAAGAAGGTGCGCAAGCTCGCGCTCAAGTCGGCGCTCTCGGCCAAGCAGGCGGACGGCAAGCTCTTGATCGTGGAGTCCCTCGACCTCGGCTCGGCCAAGACGCGAGTGCTCGCCAACCGCATCGCGCGCCTCGGCTGGTCGTCGGCGCTGGTCATCGACGGCGACGAGGTCGATGCCGGCTTCGTCCAGGCGGCGCGCAACCTGACCGAGGTTCAGGTGCTTCCCCAGTTGGGCGCCAACGTCTACGACATTCTCCGCCGCGACCACCTGGTGCTGACCCGGAGCGCGGTGGAAAGCCTGCAGGCGAGGCTCGCATGAGCGTCGAGCCCAAAGAGCGCTGGTACGACACGATCCTCGGCCCTGTCGTGACCGAGAAGTCGACCCAGGGCTCGGAGTACAACCAGGTCACCTTCAAGGTGCGTACAAACGCGACCAAGCCCCAGATCAAGGAAGCCGTGGAAGGCCTGTTCGAGGTCAAGGTGAGGAAGGTCAACACCAGCATGGTCAAGGGCAAGGTCAAGCGTGGCCGGGGCGGCCGGCTGGGCAAGCGTTCGGATTGGAAGAAGGCGACGGTCTCGCTCGGCGAGGGCGATACCATCGACGTGATGACCGGGCTCTAGGCGATGGCACTCAAGAACTACAAGCCGACCACGCCAGGGCGTCGCCAGCTCGTCCTGGTAGACCGCTCCGACCTCTGGAAGGGGAAGCCGGTCAAGAAGCTCACCGAGGGATTGAGCCAGAAGGGCGGGCGCAATAGCGACGGCCGCATCACCATGCGCCACCGCGGCGGCGGGCATAAGCGCCGCTACCGCAAGGTCGACTTCAAGCGACGCAAATTCGATGTGCCGGCGACGGTGGAGCGGCTCGAGTACGACCCCAATCGCTCGGCCTTCATTGCGCTGATTCGCTACGAGGACGATGAGCAGGCCTACATTCTCGCCCCACAGCGGGTCTCGCCGGGCGACAAGGTGGTCTCGGGCGAGCGCTGCGACATCAAGCCCGGCAACGCGATGCCGATGAGCAACATCCCCGTCGGCACGATCATCCACAATGTCGAGGTGAAACCGGGGAAGGGTGGCCAGATCGCGCGCTCGGCCGGCAACTACGTGCAGCTGGTCGGCAAGGACCAGGGCTACGCCCAGCTCAGGCTGCCCTCGGGCGAGCAGCGCATCGTCCATGCCCGATGTATGGCCACCATCGGCGCAGTCTCCAACCCCGACAATCAGAACACCAATCAGGGCAAGGCAGGCCGCATGCGCTGGAAGGGCCGGCGGCCCTCGGTGCGCGGCGTCGCCATGAACCCGGTGGACCATCCGCACGGCGGCGGCGAGGGCAAGTCCTCGGGCGGACGGCACCCGGTCACCCCCTGGGGCGTGCCGACCAAGGGCAAGCGCACGCGGAGCAACAAGAGAACCGACCGCTTCATCACGCGGCGTCGGGGCAAGAAGTAGGGCGGGAGACAGTCGATGGCGCGCTCCGTATGGAAAGGCCCCTTCGTCGACGGCTATCTTCTCAAGAAGGCCGAAGAGGCGCGGGCGACCGGACGCAAGGACATCATCCGCACCTGGTCGCGGCGATCCACGATCCTGCCGCAGTTCGTGGGCCTCACCTTCGGGGTCTATAACGGGCGTAAGTTCCTGCCCGTGCTGGTGAACGAGAACATGGTCGGCCACAAGTTCGGCGAGTTCTCGCCGACACGGGTCTTCCACGGCCATGCCGGCGACAAGAGGGCGCGGCGGGGCTGAGAATGGGCAAGAACGCACGACCCCGGCGGCTCGGCGAGACCGAAGCCCAGGCGGTGATCCGGAACCTCCGGATCAGCCCGCAGAAGCTCGGCCTGGTCGCCGAGACCATCCGCGGGCGCCCGGTGGACCAGGCGCTGATCACGCTCGCGCATTCGCGCCGCCGCATCGCCGGCGACGTGCGCAAGTGCCTGCAGTCGGCGATCGCGAACGCAGAAAACAATCACGAGCTGGATGTGGACCGGCTCGTCGTCGCGGAAGCGACGGTCGGCAAAGGCTTGGTGATGAAGCGCTGGCGGCCCCGGGCGCGCGGACGGGTCGGGCGCGTAATGAAGCCGTTCAGTCATCTCACCATCGTGGTGCGTGAACGCGCGAAGGGGGCCTGATGGGTCAGAAGGTCAATCCCGTCGGGCTGCGTCTCGGCATCAACCGCACCTGGGATTCGCGGTGGTATGCCGACGACGACTACGCCCAGCTGCTGCACGAGGACCTGCAGATCCGCAAGTTCCTGTTCGATCGGCTGAATCAGGCTGGAATCGGGCGCATCGTCATCGAGCGCCCGGCCAAGAAGGCGCGCATCACCATCCATACCGCCCGGCCCGGTGTCGTGATCGGCAAGAAGGGCGCGGACATCGAGCGGTTGCGCACCGACATCACCAAGATGACGGGGAGCGACGTTCACCTGAACATCGTCGAAATCCGCAAGCCCGAGATCGAGGCCAAGCTGGTGGCCGAGAACATCGCCCAGCAGCTTGTGCGGCGCGTCGCGTTCCGCCGGGCCATGAAGCGGGCGGTGCAGTCCGCGATCAGGCTCGGCGCGCAGGGCATCCGCATCAACTGCGGCGGACGCCTCGGCGGGGCCGAGATCGCGCGGACCGAGTGGTATCGCGAGGGCCGGGTGCCGCTCCACACGCTCCGGGCCGATGTGGACTTCGGGCTCGCCACGGCGCGCACGGCCTACGGCACCTGTGGCGTCAAGGTCTGGGTGTTCAAGGGCGAGATCATGGCGCATGACCCCATGGCGCAGGACAAGCGCGCCATGGAGCAGGCCACGCCCCGCTAGGGCCGGACGGGGACCGGATCATGCAGCAGCCGAAATCCACCAAGTACCGCAAGGCCCACAAGGGCCGCATCCACGGCAAGGCCAAGGGCGGCACGCAGCTCAATTTCGGCGCCTACGGGCTCAAGGCGACCACGCCGGGCCGCATCACGGCGCGCGAGATCGAGGCCGGACGGCGCACGATTACCCGCCACATGAAGCGTGCCGGCAAGATCTGGATCCGCATCTTCCCGGACGTGCCGGTCTCGACCAAGCCGGCCGAGGTGCGCATGGGCAAGGGCAAGGGCACGCCCGAATACTGGGTGGCGAAGGTGAAGCCCGGGCGCATCATGTTCGAGGTGGACGGCGTGCCGCACGCCGTCGCCGAGGAGGCGTTCCGTCGCGCGTCGGCCAAGTTCCGGGTGCAGACCAGGGTGGTGACCCGGCTCGGCGAAGGGGCCTCCTGATGAACGGCGTCGAAGTCCGCCTCAAGACCGACGACGAGCTCAAGACGATGCTGCTCGCGTTGAAGAAGGAGGCGTTCAACCTGCGCTTCCAGCGGGCGTCCGGCCAGCTCGAGAACACGGCGCGCATGCGCGCCGTGAGGCGCGACGTGGCCCGCATCAAGACGATCGTTGCCGAGCGCAGACGCGCTGTCGGCGACGAAGCCTGAGGATTTGGGAGATGGGCGAAGGAGAGCTGGCATGCCGCGCCGTGTAATGCGGGGCACCGTGGTGGGCGACAAGGCGGACAAGACCGTCGTCGTCCGCGTCGATCGCCGCGTCATGCACCCGCTGTACAAGAAGGTCGTGCGCCGCTCGAAGCGGTACACGGCGCATGACGACGGCAACGCTCACAAGGTCGGCGACATCGTGCAAATTCGCGAGTGCGCTCCCATATCCAAGCGCAAGCGCTGGATCGTGCTCGGCGATACCGGCGCCGAGCAGGGCTGAGGGCCGCGGTAGGCAGCGGAAGGGTCGGGTGTCATGATTCAGATGCAGACGAATCTGGACGTCGCCGACAATTCCGGTGCGCGGCGCGTGCAGTGCGTGAAGGTGCTGGGCGGTTCCAAGCGCAAGACCGCCTCGGTGGGCGACACCATCGTCGTCACGGTCAAGGAGGCGATCCCGCGCGGCAAGGTGCGCAAGGGCGAGCTTCACCGCGCCGTCATCGTGCGCACAGCCAAGGAAATCCGTCGCCCGGACGGCAGCGCCATCCGCTTCGACCGCAATGCGGCCGTGCTCATCACCGCCCAGGGGGAGCCGATCGGGACCCGCATCTTCGGGCCGGTGACCCGCGAGCTCCGTCAGCGCCGTTACATGAAGATCATCTCACTCGCGCCCGAAGTGCTGTAGGCCGCCATGCGCAAGCGAAAAATACGCAAGGATGACGAGGTCATCGTCCTCACCGGACGGGACAAGGGCAAGCGCGGCGCCGTGCTCCGGATCATTACCAAGACCGACCGCGTGCTCGTCGAGGGCGTCAACGTGACCAAGCGTCACGTTAAGCCAACTCAGGGAGATCCGCAGGGCGGTATTGTCGAGCGCGAGGCGCCGATCCATATATCGAACGTGGCGCTGGTCGATCCGGAGAGCGATCGGGCGACCCGAGTGCGCTACAAGCATCTCCAGGATGGGCGCAAGGTACGCGTCGCCGCCCGCTCGGGGGAGGTGATCGATGTCTGAAGCGAACGGCCAAGACGGCGGCCAGGCCAACGGCCAGAGCCGGCTCCGGCTGCTCTATGAGAGCGAGATCAGGCCCGGTCTGATCCAGCAGTTCGGCTACGCCAACATCATGCAGGCGCCGAAGCTGGACAAGATCGTGATCAACATGGGCGTCGGCGAAGGGGCCACGGACAGCAAGAAAATCGATGCCGCGGTTCAGGACATGACGCTGATCGCCGGCCAGAAGCCGATCGTCACCAAGGCGCGCAAGTCCGTCGCCGCCTTCAAGGTGCGCACCGGCATGCAGGTCGGCTGCAAGACGACGCTCCGGCGCGAGCGGATGTACGAGTTCCTCGACCGGCTGGTTACGATAGCGCTGCCGAGGGTGCGCGATTTTCGCGGGCTTTCCGCCCGCGCCTTCGACGGCCGGGGCAACTACGCATTGGGCCTCAAGGAGCAGATCATCTTTCCCGAGATCGATTACGACAAGGTCGATCAGGTGCGCGGGTTGAATGTCGTCATTTGCACGACGGCGAGGACCGATGACGAGGGCCGGGCGCTGCTCGCCGGCTTTCAGATGCCGTTCGTCGGCCAGTGAGTGCAGAGGGGCCGGGCTGAGAGATGGCGAAGAAGAGCACGATCGAGAAGAACAAGCGGCGCCAGCGGATGGCGAAGCGGGACGCAGCCAAGCGGGCGGACTTGCGCGCCATCGTGCGCGACCGTTCGCTGCCGGCGGAGGAGCGCTTCGCGGCACAGCTCAAGCTCGCGAAGCTGCCGCGCAACGGCGCGCAGGTGCGGGTGCGGAACCGCTGCGGGCTGACCGGCCGGCCGCGCGGCAATTACCGCAAGTTCGGGCTCTCGCGCATCGCACTGCGGGAGCTCGCCTCGGCGGGCCAGGTGCCCGGCATGGTGAAATCGAGCTGGTGAGGCGCAGGCCATGATGACCGACCCCCTGGCGGACATGCTGACCCGGATTCGGAACGGGCAGCAGGCACGCAAGTTCGCCGTCCTGTCGCCGGCTTCCAAGCTGCGCGCCGGTGTGCTCGATGTCCTCCAGCGGGAAGGCTACATCCGCGGCTATTCGGCGGCGGAGTCGGACACCGGAAAGCCGGCATTCTCGATCGAGCTCAAGTACCAGGAAGGCCGGCCGGTGATCGCCGAGCTCCATCGGGTGTCGAAGCCCGGCCGCCGGGTCTACTCGGGCATCAAGGACCTGCCGCGCTACTACGGCGGGCTCGGTATTTCCATTCTGTCGACGCCGCGCGGCGTGCTTTCGGACAACGAGGCGCGCCAGCAGAACGTCGGCGGCGAAGTGCTCTGCCGGGTGTTCTGAGATGTCCCGAGTCGGCAAGAACCCGGTCCCCGTGCCCGACGGCGTCGAAGTCACGATCGACGGCGCGGCGGTCGCGGTGAAGGGCAAGCTGGGCAGCCTCGAAGCGACCATCGCGCCGGAGGTGAGCGCGCAGCTCGACAACGGGCAGGTCTCGGTCACTCCGCGCGGCGACGACAAGCGCTCGCGTCAGATGTGGGGGCTGACCCGGAGCGTCATCAACAACATGGTCATCGGTGTAAGCCAGGGCTTCCACAAGGACCTGCAGATCGAGGGCGTGGGATATCGGGCCGCGGTCGAGGGCAAGACGCTGACGCTCGATCTCGGTTACAGCCACCGGATCCGCTACCCCATTCCAGACGGCATCGAGATCGCGTGCGAACGGCCGACGGCGATCAGGGTCACCGGCTATGACCGGCAGGCGGTCGGCCAGGTCGCCGCCGAGATACGAGCCTTCCGCAAGCCCGAGCCCTACAAGGGCAAGGGTATCCGCTACGTCGGCGAGTACGTCCGGCGCAAGGAGGGCAAGAAGAAGTAGCGATGAGCAGGAACGACTTCGATAAGCGCAAGCAGCGGGTGCGGTTCAGGCTGCGGATAGCCGCCGGCGGCAGGCCGCGGCTCTCGGTCTTCCGTTCCAACCGCCACATTTACGCCCAACTCATCGACGATAGAGAGGGCAGGACCGTGGCCGCCGCATCGACAATAGAGGGCGCGCTGCGGAGCGAAGGCGGGGCGGACCGCGCGGCCGCCGGCCGTGTCGGCGCACTCATCGCCGAGCGTGCGCTGGCGGCGGGCCATACGGAGGTCGTTTTCGACCGCGGCGGATACCAGTATCACGGGCGCGTGAAAGCGCTTGCCGAGGCGGCCCGCGAAGGCGGCCTCTCTTTCTAGGGGAAGGGCCCGGTATGGCACGACCAGGCATGGAGCGGGATCGAGATCGGGATCGCGGCGGCCGCGGGCGGGACCGCGAAGAGCCCGAGCTTCTGGACAAGCTGGTCAGCATCAACCGCGTCGCCAAAGTGGTGAAGGGCGGCCGGCGCTTCGGCTTCTCGGCGCTCGTCGTGGTCGGCGACCAGCGCGGGCGCGTCGGTGGCGGCTCAGGCAAGGCGCGCGAGGTGCCGGAGGCGATCCGCAAGGCCACCGAGCAGGCCAGGCGGCGCATGGTGCGCGTGCCGTTGCGCGAGGGGCGCACGCTGCATCACGACGTGCAGGGCCGCTTCGGGGCAGGAAAAGTGATCATCCGCGCAGCACCCCCCGGCACCGGCATCATCGCCGGCGGGCCGATGCGCGCCGTCTTCGAGATGCTGGGGGTGAAGGACGTGGTCGCCAAGTCCGTCGGGTCGTCGAATCCGCAGAACATGGTCAAGGCGACCTTCGACGCGCTCGGGCGCTGCCATTCGCCCCGCGCCGTGGCCGCCAAGCGCAACCGCACGGTGGGCCAGGTCTTCGGCCAGGACGACTCCGCCAAGGAGCAAAGGGAGCAGGCGTAGGCCATGGCACGAAGCAAGAAGGCCGACGCGGCGCCCAAGGTGCGGGTCACCCAGATCGGCAGCCCGATCGGCCGGCCGGCGAAGCAGCGCGCCACCCTGGTGGGCCTCGGCCTGAACAAGATGCACCGGAGCCGCGTGCTCGAGGACACACCTGCGGTGCGCGGCATGATCGACAAGATTTCGCACCTCGTGCGGGCCGAGCCGGTGGACGCGGAGGCTGAGCGATGAGGCTGAACGAACTCGCAGACCGCGCCGGCGCGGCCAAGAAGGGCCGCAGGCTCGGGCGCGGCATCGGCTCAGGCCGCGGCAAGACCTCGGGCCGCGGTCACAAGGGCCAGAAGTCGCGGGCCGGCGTCGCCATCAAGGGCTTCGAGGGCGGCCAGATGCCGCTCTATCGGCGCCTGCCCAAGCGGGGCTTCACCAACGCGCGCTTCCGCAAGAGCTTCGAGACTGTCAATATCGGGCGCCTGCAGGAGGCAATCGAGCGGGGGCGGATCGACGCGGGCGCGCCCGTGACCGAGACCGCACTGGCCGCAGCCGGGCTCACGCGCGGCCGGCACGGCGTGCGCTTGCTCGCCAAGGGCCGGATCGAGAGCGCTGTGACCGTCGAAGTCACCGGCGCGTCGAAGGCGGCCATCGCTGCGGTCGAGTCCGCCGGCGGCTCGGTAACCCTGAGCGGGGCTGCGAAGGCTGAGGCAAAGGCCGACGCAACGGCCGAGGAAACGGCAGAGGACGCCTAGCAAACGTGGCTTCGGCAGCCGAACAACTCGCTGCGAACCTCAATTTCGGGGCCTTCGCCAAGGCGAAGGAGCTTCAGAAGCGCCTGCTGTTCACGCTTGGCGCCCTGATCATCTACAGGCTGGGCACCTACATCCCGATCCCGGGCATCGACCCGGTGGTGCTCGACGAGGTGTTCCAGCAGCAGGCCGGCGGCATCCTCGGCATGTTCAACATGTTCGCCGGCGGCGCGCTCGGGCGCATGACGATCTTTGCGCTCAACATCATGCCGTACATCTCGGCGGCGATCATCATCCAGCTGATGACGACGGTCTCGCCGCACCTCGCCCAGCTCAAGAAGGAGGGAGAGGCCGGGCGCAAGAAGATCAACCAGTACACCCGCTACGGCACCGTCTTCCTCGCGGCGCTGCAGGCCTTCGGCATCTCCTCGGGCCTTGAGGGCTACAGCGGCCAGAGCGGCGACCTGGTGCTGGATCCGGGCGGATTCTTCCGCCTGACCACGGTGGTGACGCTGACCGGCGGCACCATATTCCTGATGTGGCTGGGTGAGCAGATCACCGCCAGAGGAGTCGGCAACGGCATATCGCTGATCATCTTCGCCGGCATTGTGGCCGAGCTGCCCGGCGCACTCGCGAGCACGCTGGAGCTCGGGCGAACCGGTGCGCTCTCTGCAGTCGTGCTCATCGCGCTCTTCGTCATGGCGATCGCCGTCATCGGCTTCATCGTCTTTATCGAGCGGGCGCAGCGGCGCATCGTGGTGCAGTACCCAAAACGACAGGTGGGCCGCCGCATGTTCGGCGGCGAGCAAACCCATCTGCCGTTGAAGGTCAACACCGCCGGTGTGATCCCGCCGATCTTCGCAAGCTCGATCCTGCTGCTGCCGATCACCGCGCTCAGCATCAACGCGGGCACGGGGCCCGAGTGGCTGACCGCGATCACCAGCTATCTGGGCCGCGGCCAGCCGATCTACATGATCATCTACGCCGCGGCGATCATCTTCTTCACGTTCTTCTACACCTCGGTCGTCTTCAATCCCGAGGACACGGCCGACAATTTGAAGAAGAACGGCGGTTTCATACCCGGAGTCCGTCCAGGCAAGAACACCGCCGAGTATCTCGACTATGTGCTGACCCGGCTGACCTTCTGGGGCGCCCTCTATCTCACTGCGGTGAGCCTCCTGCCCGAGCTCCTGATCTCCCAGTACGCGGTGCCGTTCTACTTCGGCGGCACGAGTCTGCTCATCGTGGTCACCGTCACCATGGATACCGTGGGGCAGATCCAGTCCCACCTTCTCGCACATCAGTACGAGGGATTGATCAAGAAGGCGAAACTGCGCGGGAGCCGGCGTTGAACCTGATCCTTCTCGGCCCACCGGGGGCGGGCAAGGGCACGCAGGCGCAACGACTGGTCGAGCGCTTCGGCATTGTCCAGCTTTCCACCGGCGACATGCTGCGGGCGGCAGTAAAGGCCGGCACCGCGCTCGGCATCCAGGCCAAGGCGATCATGGAGGCCGGCGAGCTGGTGCCGGACGAGCTCATGGTCGCCCTGATCGCAGAGCGGATCGATGAGCCGGACTGCGCCAACGGCTTCATCCTCGACGGTTTCCCGCGCACCGTGGCGCAGGCCGACGCGCTGGACCGCATGCTGGCCGAGCGCGGGCTCGCGCTCGACAGGGTGGTCGCCATCGAGGTCGACGAGGAGGCGCTGATCGAGCGTATCGTCGGCCGCTTCTCGTGCGCGGACTGCGGCGCCGGCTACCACGACCAGTTCAACCGGCCGAGGCAGGAGGGCGTCTGCGACCAGTGCGGCAGCAGGAATTTCACGCGGCGGGCCGACGACAACCGCGAGACCATGATCGCGCGCCTCGCCGCCTACCACGAGCAGACGGCACCGATCATCCCGCACTACGAGGCCGCCGGCCGCTTCGCTCGGGTCGACGGCTCCGGCGATATAGACACCATCACGGCGGCCATCGTCGCCGCACTTCAGGACTGAGTCGCGGCGCGGGCTGCAGCCCGCGCCCGGCGTCAACGCTGCCATGCCCCGCAAGAGATTGACGCATTTGAAAGCGCGGCGCGCGATCATCGACGCTGCCCTCAGGACCGACGCGATCGGCCTCAATCACGGGACCACGGGCAACATCGGGTTCCGGGTGGGGGAGACGTTCCTGGTTACGCCCTCCGGCCTCTATTACGACACGATGACGCCCGCCGACATCGTCGAGCTGGATTTCGACGGCCGCCAGTGGGGCACGCGAATCCCCACCAGCGAATGGCGCTTCCATCGCGATATCTTCGCCTCGCGACCGGATGTGAATGCGATCCTCCACAGCCATTCGGTTCATTGCACCGCGCTCGCCGTGCACGGGATGGAGATTCCGGCGGTTCACTACATGGTGGGAACCGCGGGCGGCACGAACATCCGCTGCGCGCCTTACCGCACGCCCACGACCCAGGCGCTCTCCGACGTCGCCGTCGAGGCGCTCAAGGGCCGGCGCGCCTGCCTGCTGCAGAATCACGGCGCCATCGTTCTGGGCGAGACGCCCGACGACTGCGTCAACCTGCTCGTCGAGGTCGAGTACCTGGCGGAGCTCTACTGCCGCACGCTGGCCATCGGCAGCGCCATCGGTCGTGACCCGAAGATCATCTCGCAGCGCAAGATGGCCGAGGTGCTGGAAATGTTGAAGACCTACGGCCAGCAGCCCGACCCGGAAGGCACGGGGTAGGGAGAGCGCCAGCCCACTCCGCCGGCGCCCGCCCGCCACCGCCGATCAGACCGTTTACCTGCCGTACCGCCGTGAGGAACTCATGGACTACGAAACAGACGCGCACGGCATTCCGCTTACCGCGCTCCGGCGGGACTACGCCTTCAAGGCGGTCGATGACTACAACGTGCGCATGTACATCTTGCCGCACCTGGCCGCCCCCGAAAGCCGCGCCAGGATCATTGCCGAGCACAGGGCCAATCCGCTCTATCGCCCAACCCGGCCGGGCCAGCCCGCGCCGATCTACAGCCAGGTCCTGGTTCGCTTGATCGACAAGCTCCGCGTGGTGCCGACGGCGGGCAAGCACATCATCGTCGAGACCGAGCCCGGCAGCGAGTACACCATTGCCCTGCTGCCGGCGGCGCGCGGCGAGACCGTCTTGCTCACCGGGGAGACCTACGCGACAAGGAGCGAGGCCGACCACGCGATCTTCCTCAAGCGGCTCAAGGCGCTCCTCGCTTCCTACGGCATCGAGATGTAGGGGCGCGATCCGATGAGTGAGAAGCAGGACCGCATGCTCCGCATCACCGGCTACTCGGACCGCCTCTCGGTCCGGCCGGGCGAGGCCATCACCTTCTATGTCCATTCCGAGGAGAACGAGGCCTACGAGGCGCAGATCGTGCGCCTGATTCACGGCGACACGAGCCCCGAAGGCCCCGGCTTCAAGGAAGAGCCGGTCGAGGCGGCCGTGAACGGCACATATCCCGGCGCGCATCAGCGGATCGATGCCGGCAGCTACATCGTCGTGCCGCACGACGCGCGGCTCGCGGTCGAGAGCTTCACTCTCTGCGCCTACGTCTATCCCACGCTGCCGGCGCTCGGGATGCAGGGCCTGCTCACCAAGTGGAACGAGGCCGACGGCACGGGATACGGCCTTTTCATCGATGAGAGCGCAACGCTCTGCCTGCGGATCGGCCGCGGCGCCGGTGCCGAGGAGCGGGTCTCTAGCGGGCGACCCCTCTTCCGCAACGTCTGGTATCAGGTGAGCGCGTCGTACGATGCGGAAAGCGGGCGGGTCCGGCTGGTCCAGCGGCCCTGGGTGACACCGGCCAACGGCGGCTTCGGCATGAGCCTGATCCACCCGCTGGAGGACACGGCCGCCGAGGTCGAAACCCGCGTCAGTCCCGGCGCACCGGTGCCCAACGAATGCCCCTTCCTGATGGCGGCGAGTGTGGCCGAGCCGGACTCGGGCCGCACCATCTTCGGGGGTCATTTCGCAGGGCTCGCCGAACTCTGGCCGATCCCGATCCATACCCACAAGTTCAACGGCCGGCTGGATCGCCCCAAGCTCGCGAACCGGGTGCTGGCGCAGGAAGAGATCGACACCCTCCTCGCCGGTGCAGGTGTCGACCACCTGCCGCTCGCCGCCCGCGATCCCGTCGTCGCTGCCTGGGATTTCACCGCCAACATCCGCGACAGCGCGGCCTCAACCGAAATCGTGGATGCGGGCCCCTTCGCGCTCCACGGCCGCGGCGTCAACATGCCGGTGCGCGCCATGCCGGGGTTCAACTGGACCTCAGACTACATGAGCTACCGCCACAGCAGGGAGGAATACGGCGCCATCCACTTCCACGACGAATCCGTGGACGACGCGCGCTGGGAGCCCGCCTTCGCCTTCACGGTACCGGACGACCTGAAGAGCGGCGTCTACGCCGCGCGTCTGCGGATCGGCGGCATCGAATCGCCCGAGACCGAGGACTATCTGCCCTTCTTCGCTCGCCCGCCGGCAAGCGGATCCACCGCGCGCATCGCGCTCGTGATGTCGACGGTGAGCTACCTCGCCTACGCCAACGACAACCTCGGCGTGACCTCACCTGTGGCCCAGCTGCTCACCGCCCGCGCGCCGATGCTGCAGCCGAGCGATTTGTTGCTGAACAAGAAGGAGGCCTACGGCCTCGGCACCTATTCCACCTATCGGGACGGCTGGGGTGTCACCGTCTCCTCGGCGCTCCGACCCGTCCTCAACATGCGGCCGAAATACTCGCACCTCTTCTCGCCCTCGGTCTGGCAGTTCAACGCCGACCTCCACCTGGTCGATTGGCTGGAGGCGATGGGCTACGCGGTCGATATCCATACCGAGGAGGACGTGCATCGGGAGGGCGTCGGCCTGCTCAGCCAGTACCGCGTGGTGCTGACCGCCCACCACCCGGAATACGTCTCCGAGCGGATCATGGACGCCTACCAGGAGTACCAGCTCAGGGGCGGACGCTGGCTCTACCTCGCGGCCAACGGCTTCTACTGGGTGACCGAGTTCCACCCGGACAACCCGAACCTCATCGAGGTCCGGAAGGGCGATCAGGGCTCGCGTGCCTGGACCGGCATGCCCGGCGAATATTGCAACGCCTTCGACGGCAAGCACGGCGGCGCCTGGCGCATTCGCGGGCGGCCGATGGCGAACCTGCTGGGTGTGAGCTTCACCTCGTTCGGGCTGACGCAATCCTCCTACTACCGCCGCGCGCCCGATAGCGAGCGCGATGAATGCGCCTGGATCTTCGAGGGCGTCGGCCGCGACGAGCCGATCGGCGATTTCGGCCTGATCGGCGGCGGTGCTGCGGGCCTGGAGCTCGACCGCGCCGACGTGGAGCTCGGCACGCCGCACCGCGCCTTCCTGCTGGCCCATTCGGAAGGCCATTCCGACATCTTCGTGCCGGTGACCGAGGAGATCACCTACTCATCGCGCGGCCAGCTTCTCACCGGCACCGGTGAGACCAACCCAAAGATCCGGGCGGACATGGTCTACTTCAAGACGCCGCAGGAGGGCGCGGTCTTCTCGGTGGGCTCAATGGCCTGGTGCGGCTCGCTCTCCCACAGCGGCTACGACAACAACGTCTCCCGCATCACCAGGAACGTGATCGACGGGTTTCTGCGCGAAGGCCCGCTGCCCTGATATCAACTCCATTGAACGGCCCGCTGGCGGCGGATACCATCGCGTGAGGGTGGCGAAACAGGGAGTTCAGGCCATGGCACACGATCACGCCCACAACGCGCCTCCATCCGAGACGGCGATGCGCGTGAAGGCTCTGGAGACGCTCCTCACCGAGAAGGGCCTGCTCGACCCCGCCGCCATCGACGCCCTGGTGGAGACCTACGAGACCAAGATCGGCCCGCGCAACGGCGCCAAGGTGGTGGCCCGTGCATGGACCGACCCGGACTACAAGCAGAGGCTGCTCGAAGACGGGAGCGCGGCGATCGCCGAGCTCGGCTTCAGCGGCGTGCAGGGCGAGGACATGGTGGTCGTCGAGAACACCGACGACGTGCACAACCTGGTCACCTGCACGCTCTGCTCCTGCTATCCGTGGCCGACGCTGGGGCTGCCGCCCATCTGGTTCAAGAGCGCGCCCTACCGGGCTCGCTCGGTCATCGACCCGCGCGGCGTGCTCGAGGAATTCGGCGTCACGCTCTCCGACGACATCGAGGTGCGGGTGTGGGACAGCAGCGCCGAGCTGCGTTACCTGGTGCTGCCGCAGCGCCCGGCGGGCACCGAGGGCCTGAGCGAGGACGAGCTGGCGGCGCTGGTGACCCGCGATTCCATGATCGGCACGGCGCTGGTCGAAGCGCCCGCAAGCTGACCGGCCGGTTCCGAAGGGAGCACAGCGATGAACGGCATCCACGACATGGGCGGCATGCAGTGCATGGGCCCGATTATCCGCGAGGAGAACGAGCCCCAGTTCCACGAGGAGTGGGAAGGCCGGGTCTTCGGCATGTTCTTCACCAACTTCGCCGAAGGCCACTTCAACGTAGACATGTTCCGCCACGCCATCGAGCGGATGGGCCCGGCCGAGTATCTGGAGACCTCGTATTACGAGCACTGGCTGCACGTCTACGAGACCGTGCTGGTGGAGCGGGGCATCCTGACCCAGGCCGAGATCGACGAGAAGATCGAGAGCCTTCGCGAAGCGGGAGGATCGTGATGCCAACGCTGACGCCTGAGATGGTCCCGGGTCTGGTCGCCGGCGGCGCGTCCTGCCGGATGGATGTGGACGTCGCGCCGAAGTTCAAGGTCGGCGATACGGTCAAGGCCCGCGACATCAACCCCGTGTCCCACACCAGGCTGCCGCGCTACATCCGCGGCAGGACCGGACGGATCGCGCGCGATCACGGCGTCTTCGCGTTCCCCGACACGTCGGCTGCATCGGGCACCCACTGCGACCCGCAGCACGTCTACAGCGTCCGCTTCGAGGGGAGCGAGCTCTGGGGCGACCACGCGAACGCGAACGCCTGCGTCTACATCGATCTCTTCGACGACTATCTCGATAGCGCATGAGCGACGCGCCATCGGCCGACGACCTGCCGAAGCTTCCCTGGGAGGCGGAAGACGGGCCGGTCTTCAAGGAGCCGTGGGAGGCGACCGCCTTCGCCATGGCGGTGCGGCTGTCGGAGGCCGGCAAGTTCACCTGGTCCGAGTGGGTCGACTATCTCTCGGCGGAGATCGCGGCGGCGAAGCGGAGCGGCGATCCCGATCTTGGCGATCGCTACTACGAGCACTGGCTGAGCGCGCTCGAGAAGCTCGTGATCGACAAGGGCCTCGGTTCGGAGGCGGAGCTTGCCGGCCTCAAACACGACTGGACCGAGGCGACCATCCACACCCCTCACGGCCAGCCCATCGAGCTGAAGAAGCGGACACCGCCCGCCTGATCGGGCAGGCGCCGGTGCCGCGCGGATACGATTGCGCCGTTCGGCGCAGCGAGGAGACGACAAGTGCCAGGACCGCTCGACGGCTACCGCGTCATCGACCTCACGTCGATGGTCTCCGGCCCCTTCGCCACCATGATGCTGGGCGACCAGGGCGCCGAGGTGATCAAGGTTGAATCCATTGGCCAGGGCGATCACACGCGCACGGGCAGCAACCGCTCCAACGGTCTCGCCTCGGGCTTTCTGAACGTCAACCGCAACAAGCGCTCCATCGCCGTCAACCTGAAGGACCCGCGCGGCCGCGACGCCCTGGTCCGGCTTGCGGAGAGTGCCGACGTCTTCATCCAGAACTTCCGGCCGGGCGTGGTCGAGCGGCTGGGGGTGGGCGAGCCGGAGATTCGGGCGGTGAACGAGCGCATCGTCTACGTCTCGATCAACGGGTTCGGCGAAACCGGCCCCTACGCGCACAAGCGGGTCTACGACCCGATCATCCAGGCCGCGTCGGGTCTGGCCTCGGTCCAGGGCGGCTCCGACGATGCGCGCCCCCGCCTCGTGCGCACGATCCTGCCCGACAAGCTCACCGGCGTGACCGCGGCGCAGGCGGTCACCGCCGCGCTGCTCGCGCGCGAGCGCACGGGCGAGGGCCAGCACGTGCGCCTCTCCATGCTCGATGCCGTGGTCTCGTTCCTCTGGGCGTCGGACATGGGCGGTCAGACCTTCCTGGAGCAGGCGCCGACGGAGCAGCGGGCGGCGAGCTTCATCGACCTGATCTACGAGACCGAGGACGGCCACATGAGCGTAGCGGTGATGAGCGATCAGGAATGGGTCGGCCTCACCCGTGCGCTGGAACGGCCCGAGTGGCTGGAGGACGCGCGCTTCAAGACGCCGGCGCTCCGGGACGAGAACATCGACGATCGCCTCTCGCTCACCCAGGAGGTGCTGCGTATGCGGACCACCGGCGAGTGGATGGAGCGGCTGGAGGCGGAAGGCGTGCCCTGCGCGCCGGTGCTGACCCGGAGCGCACTGGTGGAGCACCCGCAGGTGGCCGCCGCCGGCACTCTCGTCGAAGCCGATCATCCCGTCGCCGGCAGGATGCGCCAGGCGCGGCCGGCGGCCCGCTTCGAGGCGACGCCCAGCGCGATCCGCCGCGGCGCGCCTCTGCTCGGCGAGCACACGGACGAGCTGCTCGCCGAGGCCGGGCTTTCCGCCGGCGAGATCGCCGCGCTGCACGACGCGGGCGTCGTCGCCTGAGCCCCCCACGGTCTCCATGAGCTGGGAGAAGGAGGTCGACGAGCTCGCGCGCAAGCGGGCGCTCGCGCAGGCCCAGGGCGGGGAGGAGGGCGTCGCCCGTCAGCACGCGAGGGGGCTGCTCACGATCCGCGAGCGGATCGACGCCATGCTCGACGGCGGCTCCTTTCAGGAGCTGGGCGGCGCCTCGGGCGACGCCACTCGCGACGACCAGGGGCGGCTCGTGGACTTCTCGCCGGCCAACTTCGTGCTCGGCTTTGGCATGGTGGACGGGCGCCGCTGCGTGATCGGCGGCGAGGACTTCACGCTCCGGGGCGGCTCGCCCAACGAGGCCGGATTGCGCAAGAGCGTCTACGCGGAGGAGCTCGCCTGCACCTGCCGCGTGCCTCTGGTGCGCCTGCATCAAGGCGCGGGCGGCAGCGTCGCCGGTGCGGGCTCGAAGACGGTGGGCACGCCGGTCAACGCCCCGCCGCGCTTCGCTTCGGTGGCGCGGGCAATGGCCACGGTGCCGGTCGCCTCGGCGGCGCTCGGCGCGGTCGCGGGCCTGCCTGCGGCGCGCCTGGTGGCCTCGCACTTCTCGGTGATGACCGAATCGTCGCAGGTCCTGGTCGCGGGCCCGGCCGTGGTCGCGCGCGCACTCGGCCGGCGCCCGAGCAAGGAGGCGCTCGGCGGCCCGGCGGTCCATGCCCGGAACGGCGTGGTCGACAATCTGGTCGCGGACGAGCCGGCGGCCTTCGCCGAAATCCGTCGTTTCCTCAGTTACTTGCCGCCGAATGTCTGGGAGCTTCCTCCGTGCACGCCGGGCGACGATTCGGCGGATCGCCGTGCCGAGGAGCTGATCGAGATCGTGCCGCGCAACCGGCGCAAGCTCTACGACATGCGGCGCGTGATCGCGCTGGTGCTGGACGAGGGCTCGTTCTTCGAGATCGGCCGGCTCTACGGGCGAGGCACGATTACCGGCCTCGCCCGGCTCTCGGGCCAGCCGGTCGGCGTGCTCGCCAACGACTGCTGGCACCTGGCCGGTGCGATGACCGCAGCAGGCTCCCAGAAGGCGCGCCGCTTCATCGAGCTCTGCGACACCTTCCACCTGCCCATCGTGAGCCTGGTCGACGAGCCCGGCTTCATGCTGGGGACGGAGGCGGAGAAGGCCGGCACCATCCGCTTCGGCACCGCCGCCGTGCTGGCGGCGGCAAGCTCGGTGGTGCCCTGGGCGTCGGTGATCGTACGCAAGGCGCATGGCGTCGCAGTGGCCGCGCACTTCGGCCCGGACGGGTTCGTCGTCGCCTGGCCGTCTGCCGAGATGGGCGCGCTCCCGGTGGAGGGCGGCGTCGCGGTCGCCTTCGGCCGCCAGATCGCCAAGTCCGACGACCCCACCGCCGAGCGCGAGCGACTGGAGGAGGAGATGCTCGAACGGCAGTCGCCGGTGCCGCGCGCGGAGAGCTTCTCGATCCACGAGCTGATCGACCCGCGCGAGACCCGCCCGGTGCTCTGCGACTGGATCGCCCGAGTCCAGCCGCTGCTGCCCCGCCTCACAGGACCCACGAGTTTCCCGGTCCGGCCTTAGCCAGACCGAATTCTCAGTTCGGCATCCCCTTGGCGCGGTCGGCGAGCGAGCGGCTGAACGGGCAATCCGGCTTCAACGCTATGCGCTCGTTCGCGAGCGCTTGCGCGAGGCCGTGCTGGCCGTCGCGCATTGCGGCCTCGATCAGCGTGCGGTGGACGATGTCGCGCTGGGCGTGGCTGCCGCCGAAGGCCTGGGCCCGGTAGCGCACGGGCATCAGCAGGTCCACCGCCTCGCCGTAGCGCTCGGCGCCGAAGGCGCGGACGCCGCGCAGGATGGGAAGCCCCACCTCGCGAGTCATGCGGGCGTTGGTGCCCGACCCCTCCGCGGTCTCCGCCGCCGCCCGCTCGAGCGCGTCGGCGGCCTGGTTCCGGCCGGTGGCGACGTAGGCCATCATCGCGTGCATGTCGTTGAAGGCGTAGAAACAGTGCTCGCCAAGCGTCTCGTAGGTCGCGGCCAGCTCTTCGTAGCGCCCGCCGGTGTCGATCCCGCGCAGGCGCAGGCGCCAGAGCAGTGCGGCGGCATCCAGCATCTCGAGCTGGATTTCCGAGCGCTCGGGCCGCAGCGCGCCGTCGTATATCTCCAGCACCCGGTCGAAGCGGTCGTTGTCAAGATTGAAGAGCGCGACGTGCCACCAATTATGGAAGGCGAAGCCGTTGTCGTCCTGCGCCCAGTGGGCCCGGCGCCCTTCCATGAAGGCGATGCCTTCCTCCTGCCGGGCCTGCATCTCCATGATGTGGCAGACCGCATGCTGCGCCCAGCAGTCGTCCGGCTCCAGCTCGATGGCCTGCCGGCCGGCGTCCTCCGCCGCGCCGTAGTCGCCGCACTCTTCCAGGCCAAAGGCGGCCATGCCGAGCAGGAAGCCGTATCCGGGGTCGTCACGGCTGTAGGCCGGAAGCGCGCGGGCGACGCGGCCGCGCAGATTGTCCCGGTTGCCGAGGAAGAAGTCTGAGAGATGGCCGACCTGGAGCGCCACCACGTCGCGCGGCTCGTCGGTGACAATGCGGTCGAGCCGCGCCGCCATCCCCTCCCAGTCGCCGGCGGCCCAGTCCGCGATCGCGGCGATGTGGGCGCGTTCGCGCTCGTTGGCCTGGCCCGCGAGCTCCTTGAGGCGGCCCAGCATCGCCTCAACGTCAGGGAGCACGGTCTTCTCCCAGAGCATGGCGTGCATCTCGGCGCGGAAGATGTGCCCCGCCACGAAGTCCGGATCGTCCGCCAGCGCCCGGTCTATGGTCTCGACCGCATCGCCCCGGTAGCACTGGAACTGGCGGATTGCCGTCTCCAGAATCTCCAGGCTCTCGGGATTGGTCGCCGATGTCGGCACGCCACGCGCATCGCTCAGGGCCACGGATCTGTCCTCTTCGTCGTCGGGAGTCGCTCAAGCGAAGCAAGCCAGCAATTGGGCGATCCGTCCAGCCGTTTCGGGCCAACCGCCGGGCACGCTCACGCGGCGCGTGGGCGCAACGACAGGCTCGCGGCCAGCGCGGCGGCGACGGCGAGCGCGGCCGTGGCCAGCAGCGACGGCACCACGTAGCTGCCGAGCGAATCGAAGAGCACGCCCGCGAGCGTCGGGCCCACCATCTGGCCCAACCCCCAGGCTGCGGTCATCAGAGCCAGGTTGCGGCGCGGATCGCCGCCCGAACGGTGGCGGGCCTCGATCAGACCGATGGCGGTCAGGCCGACGAAAGTGCCGCCGAGCAGCCCGGACGCGAGCAGGATCAGCCAGATGCCGCCGCCCAGCACGCTGAGCGCGACGCCCACCGCCTCGACCAGGCAGCCGATCGCGAAGGCGCGCTCGTTGCCCCAGCGCCGCCCGGCCCAGCCCCAGAGCGCCACCGAGGGCGCCGCCGTGAGCCCGACGCAGAGCCAGACCCAGTGCTCCGCCGGCTGCAGAACCGGATCGGCGCGCACCATGTCGGCGACGAAGGTGGCGGTGATGACGTAGCCGAAGCCGACCAGGCCGTAGGCGACGATCAGCCGAAGCAGGCCGCCGTCGCCTGTGTCGGTTCGGACACGCCGTGCAGCCTGCGCCGGCGCGCGCGGCCTCGGCAGCAAGAGCGCGACCGGAATGGAGAGCGCGAGGCAGAGCGCGCCGCTGAAGAACCAGGGGGACTGCCAGTCGCTCTCTCCCGATGCCGCCGCCGGTACCGCCAGGGAGGAGATCGCGATGCCGCTGCCGACGCCCGCGTACATCACCGCCGCCCAGCCGTCGCGGCCGGCAGCGGCGAGGCGGTCCATCACCAGGGAGGACGCGAGCACCATCACCAGGGCGCCGGCCGCGCCGCCCACGAAGCGCAGGACCAGGAACGCGCCGAGGCTCGTCGTGAACGCCATGGCGCCGGTGCTGAGCCCGCTCACCGCCAGCGCGCCGAACAACCAGAAGCGGGTATCGCCCGGCACCGCCCGCCACGCCGCCGCCAGCGCGCCGACGAGATAACCCAGGTAGTTGGCCGAGGCGATGAGGCCCGCCTCCGACTTGGCGAGGTCGAGCCCGGCGCTCATGTAGGGCAGGATCGGCGTATAGGCGAAGCGCCCGATGCCGATGCCGACCGCCAGCGAAAGCAGACCGGCGAGCGCCAGCAGCGCCGGATGACGAGGGCGGTGCGGCTCCATCAGAGCGTCCGGCGCCGGGGGACGCGATCGCGCCTCCCGACGCCATGGGTCATGCGCTCAAAGGATCGTGGCGTCCAGCATCTGATGCGCCGTGTCGGTCGGGCCCCACACGCTGTCCGGGTGAAACACCAGCACGTCGAGCGTGTCTTCGCCGGTCTCGAAATGGTGACGCTCCCCTGCGGGAATTTTCCACGCCTTGCCAGGGTACAGAATCATTGGAGCCCCGGATTCATGGTGCGCCAGACCCCGACCCCCGACCACCATTCCGATGCGATCGCTCGGATGATGATGCTCGGCCTGCACGGTACCGGCAACGATGTGCAGGTGGTTCACGCACGGATCGCCTTTCTTGGGTGGCATGACAAGCAGCGAGGACGAACAGCCGTCGATGTACCGGTTGCGTCCGACATTCTCTACGTAGCCGCCGCACGGCGGCAGGGCCATGCCGGCGTCGAGAATGAGCATCTCGTTGCGGCGGTAGGGTGGCATGAGAAACCCGCCCGCCGAGAATGCGGGCCGCATGTCATGCAGGACCGTGTTCAGGTTGTCAGGGTTCCCCCAAAGAGCCAGCTCGAAGAAGCACACCTGGTCGGCAGAGGGATTGCGGGCGGCCGTTGCCGCACCTGTGGTTGCGAGTTCCTGCACGGAGCCCTCCCGCGCTGTTGGGGCTTCAGGACTCGATGTGGGGCGGACCCGGGTGTACGTCTGATTTGTGAGATTCATGCTGCTGCGCCGGCGCGCCGTTCCCAGAAATCGTCGAAGCGATTGCTCTCGACGGCGCAGCGCAGGGCGATGATGGCGTTGGCGCCGCCGACGGTCCAGCGCATGCCGCCCT
>JAJEEP010000133.1 GCA_022820945.1 Alphaproteobacteria bacterium
TCCGCGACGGCACGCTCCAGGGTGGCAACTTTGCCGTGGAATCAGTGGCAGCCTTCGAATGGAATGGGCGGCAACTTTGCCTTGGAATCGGTGGCAACTTTCATGTGGATTGGGTGGCAACTTTCACGTGGAATACGCAGACAGCCCGTTTGGACACTCCTGCACGCGCTTGGCATACGCGGCCCGGACCAACGTCTCTACGTGATGCGCGGTATCACTTTCCGCGAGACGTGCGATCTCATAGTGTCGCCAGTCTTGGAGTTCCTTCGTGCTGTAGCCGATGGGTCGCGTCGTCACGACGATGCGCCAGGATGGACGGGCCGCGGCAACGTCCCTCAGGCCTTCGGCAACCCGCGCTTGGAGCTCGCCGCATTCGTCGAGACCGTCGCAAAGGAGCACGAGGTCCGCAAGCGCGACACGGGCCTGCTCCGGCGACACCCCGGTTCCGTCGAGACCGAGCCTCAGCAGTCCCGCCTCGATGCCGCACCCGGTTTCACGCACTTGCGTTGCGAGTTCGCGCAGGCGTACGCGCACGCTCGGGTACGATTCCTTCGCGAATTCCCTGGCCAAGACCTTCAGCAGCAACGACTTTCCGCTGCCAGGACCGCCAACCACAACGCACGGACTGCGGAACGACCCGATGGTCCTCGCGTGGATGTCTTTCCGGCCAACGCGCGACTCCCCTCCAAGCGCCCGGTAGTGCGCCAACGCCTCCTCGGCCGACGTGGCCGGCTCCCGGGACGTGTCTCCGATGGTCGCCTGCAGTGGCAGCCAAGCGACATCCGTGTCCAGCTGGCCGATGCCGAGCACCTCGAAGTGCTCCGTTCGGGTCGTGACGAATCGCAGCAGTGCATGGCGGACGGCCACAGGTGAGTCCTTGACCGTGTCCTCGATCTCGATGCACGATGCGCGCAGGCACGCCGAAAGGTTTTGGACCGTCCGGCGTCCCTTGTATTCAATCGCTTTGTCAGCGTCTTGGCAGAGCGCATTCCACGCGGAGATAACATCAGCGTCGTGTGTACACACGTGCCCCAGCTCGGCGTGGGCCGCCGCTACCGCGTCCCCGGCATCTTCCAGAGCCGCTACCGTCAAGATGCGAACACGTGCGCAAACCATTGCGGAGTCAAACCCCAGTCGCTCAAGTCGATTCAACAGGGTCTCCTGCTGTCGGCTAGCGTCGTCGTTGCGTTCCTCTCCGATCCGCCGCAGCCCACGGGCGAAGTGCCGTCTGATCGAGTGGCTGGTTTCTGGACACACGATCAGGAGGCCGAATGTGCAGCGATTGCCCTGCACCCCTTCCCAAAGCGCTTCCAGAGCCGACCAGAATCGTTTGTCCGCCTTCAGCCCCTTCTTGGCTTGCACTTCCACTACGCTGCCGTTTGCGAGCTCCAGCGACAGGTCGTCGCCCGGCCCCGAGGTCTCGAACGATACCGCAAGGGGAGGTGCCCCTGTGAGGTCATGGGTCCAATGGATGGGCGTGCCACGCAGAAGATGGACGCTGGCGATGGCGCCGAGCCGGGCTTGGAAGCTGAATCCGCCACCTGCGGCGGAACCGCCAAACGCCCCGTTCATTGCTGGATTTTCCGGCACTCTATCCCGTGCCTTGCCCCGGGAGTTGGACGGAATTGGACAACATTCATTCGGACGGCTCCTTGCTACAGTCCGAACCAAGTCTAGCGCGGGCGAAACGCCCTGTCGCTGGAGGAACCAGCGTCTCGACGTGCCGTCTTCAGCCCCTCCGCGCGAAGGTCCCGGTCGCCGAGCCCGTGCGGAGCCTGCCGAGCTTCACGACGGGGTTGCGGACGGACTTCGGCGGCACGGACTCGGCGGCGGCCAGCGCCTTGAAGCAGTCGGGATCGACGACGAACGCCGAACCACGAGCATCGAACTCCCTTCCTTCCGGCCCAAAAAGGGTTGCGCGCCCTCCCCCCATGCGGCACGCTTAATCTCGACTCACCCCATCCTCCGGAGTCCAATCGCACTCAAGGGAAAGACAACAAGAACAAGGCCGAGCTCGTCTCCCACATCGCCGATGAGACCTCCTCGACCAAGGCTACTGCGGAGCGGATGGTTGGCGTCATGTTTTTCGCTATCGCTGACGCGCTCGCACGGGACGAGCCGGTAGCCATTGCGGGGTTCGGGAAGTTCACCGTCATAGCCCCCGTCGCCCGGCAAACCGTCGCTCTTGCCGGCAGCAACTTGAGCGGATAATAGCCGGAGGAAGAACAAGGATATGGAAGAAATAGAGTACGACGTCGGCCTTTCGTTCGCTGGCGAACAGCGAGACTATGTGCGGAGGGTTGCAGAGGATCTTCAGTACCGGGGTCTACGTGTCTTCTACGACGAGAATGAAGAAGATCGACTGTGGGGAAGGAATCTCCGAGACTACCTCAGCGCAGTGTACTTAAAGCGGTGCCGCTACTGCATTATTTTTGCTTCCGCGGAGTACGCCGACAAGATGTGGCCCACTTTGGAACGGCAAAGCGCACAGGCTCGCGACATCTCCGGGGCGAGTGGCTATATTTTGCCTGTCAGATTCGACGACACGGAAATACCGGGCTTACTCCCCACGGTCTACTACCAGGACGCGCGAAAGAAGAGTCCTGAACAGATTGCCGCACTGTTTGCCCAGAAAATCGGTCGAGCAACTCCAGCACGCATAGAATTTGCAATTCTCAGTACCGGAGCCCAATTCGATCCTTTGACCCTGAAGATGCCAGGGTATAACAAGATGTTGCCACAAGAGCAAGCATCACTTTTCACAACGATTAAAGTCGTCTTCGATGCAGGAGAACGGCCCCGCGCACAGTTGACAATTGTGGCGAGGGACCCTGGAGGAAACTCGGTAGGCGAGTACTCCGGGTGGTTTACGGATTCGGAAATATGTGACAGTGTCGCAGACCTCCCGAAACCGCTGCCAGAGAAGAGAGCCTTCGTTCACTCCCTGCTAATGCAAGGGCAATTCGTCTTCGGCAAAATCGGAACCTATACGGTTTCGTGGTACTTGAACGGTGCTCTTCATGCCACGACGCTGATGGAAGTCTATTTGCCGGAGGAATCTTCCTGATCTTCTTGTCGCCACTACACGCCACCACGGCGCTCGAAACAGTGTCCCTCCTCGTTGGTCTCGCCGGTGTCGGAGCCGTCGATCCGTCGCACACGCGAGGGCGCACAGTCGCGCGGTCGGCGGATGCCGCTCGCGGGCTCAAACCTTATAGGCCCCAAGGAACGGGGACACACACGAACTCGGTCCTACGTCTGACATTCAAGTGATGCCAAACCGAGCAAGCGGGCGATCGCGTGGCGGATGAACACACCCCGCCGACCCTGACCTAGTCCGCTTCCCGGCGACCAACCGCTGCCGGGCGGCCGGCGGCGCCGGCTGGCGCGTTCGTCGCACGCCTGAAGGTCCTCGCCGTCACGCCAGCCGACTACCGGGCCGTCCTCCGCGAGGTCGCCGCTCTCGGACTCCGTAGCGGTGCCGTGTACGACGCGCTGCATGCCCAATGCGCACGGAAAGCTGGGGCCGATCAGGTCCTGACCTACAATCTGGCGGACTTCGAGCGGTTCGACCTCAAGGGGATCGTGGTCGCCGCCCCCTAGCGTCGCAGCAATGGTCGCCGCCCGCTACTGACCTCGCCTCAAACAGCATGTGGCGGATTGCTTCGCGAAGTGCCCGGGGCGCCGGACCCGCCAACGGAACAAGCCATGCCAACAAAAGCCAAGCTGTAGCGACTTGCCCATTGCCCGTACGCCTGCTTTAATCTCCACTAATTCCAACTGGCGCTTGATTGAGAGTGAAAAGCCCCGACACAACCCACGAAGTCCTTCGCAAGGTCGAACCCTCGATCAGGGACGCCGTGGCCATGTCGCACCCCGGCGTCGTTTTCACCGACATCTGGGTGAAGCCGCGCACCTCGTGGTGTGGCAGCGACATGGTCGATGTCTGGGCGGTCTACGAGGGCGACATCGAAGATCTCGGCGTCCCGGCCAAGCCCAGTCTCGCGACCCGGATCCAGGACATCCTCTGGAACATGGGAGTCGACGCTTCTCCCAGCACGCACCTCGTCGCAAAAACGGACGCGAAGGACCTTTCGCCTGAGACCGTCTGACCTCCTGACTTCGGCCGAGAACCTCGTTCCCGTCGGCCCGGGAAGACCGCTGGAGTCCGACCTCCGCCGGGCGGTCAGCACGGTTTACTACGCGCTGTTCCACGGCTTGGCCGAGTGCTGCGCCGATGAGTTTTTCAACAGGAACATGCGCGGCCAGCCCGGTTGGGTGCGCATTTACCGCAGCCTGAACCACGGACATGCCCAGGCAGCGTGTCGGGTGCCTGCGGACATGCGTTCCTTCTGCGTCGAGATTCGCGATTTCGCTAGCCACTTCGTCAACCTGCAGGACCAGCGCCACAAGGCGGATTACGACCCCGTCGCGACGTTCTACAAGAGCGACGTCCAGCGCCTCATCGTCGACACGCGCGCTGTGCTCAAGGAGTTCGACCGTGCCGACCGGAAGGAGCGGCGGTCGTTCGCCACTCTCGTGCTATTCCGTGCCCGCAACTGAGCTTCCCCGAAGCGACCCGCTCTGCGGCGCACTCGCCCGGGAACGAAACCTATGCCCGCTCCGATCCCCGCCAAAAGCACGGGACGGCAATACGGGCATCTGAAGCCTCGAACAACGATTAGTTCGGGCATCTTGCTCTCGCCGCGTACCGGAAAGTCAAACTGAGCCACTAGCTTGCTTTGGCAGTAAGTCCCAAGTGTTGGCATTCCGTGCCCCCCTTTGGCACACTGCCACTTCGCCAATCCAACTTGCGAAGGGGAGAGCCTATGAAGGCAGCGGTGCTGCGGGAAGTCAACAAACCGCTTGAGATCGAGGATGTTCAGCACGGCGACCCGGGTCCCCGGGAGGTGCTGGTGCGCACCGTGGCGGCGGGGGTTTGCCATTCGGACCTGCACTTTCAAAACGGCTCCTACCCGCATCCGATGCCGGCGGTGCTCGGCCACGAATCGGCCGGCGTGGTCGAGGCGGTGGGCAGCATGGTCACCTACGTCAAGCCCGGGGATCACGTCATCACCTGCCTGTCGGCGTTTTGCGGCCACTGCGAGCACTGCCTGACTGGGCACATGTCGCTGTGCATGGAGCCCGAGCTGCAGCGCGGCCCCGGCGAAGCGCCGCGCTTGGCCAAGGACGGCGAGGCCGTGGCCCAGTTTCTGAACCTATCGTCGTTCGCGGAATACATGCTGGTGCATGAGCACGCCATCGCCAAGATTCGCGAGGACATGCCCTTGGACCGGGCGGCGCTGATCGGCTGCGGCGTCACCACGGGGGTTGGCGCGGTGATCCACACCGCCGGGGTGGAGCCGGGCGCCACCGTGGCCGTCATCGGCTGCGGCGGCGTGGGCCTAGCCGCCATCAACGGCGCCGCCATCGCTGGCGCCGGGCGCATCATCGCCGTGGACCAAGTCCCGGCCAAGCTCGATCTGGCCATGAAGTTTGGCGCCACCGACCAAGTCAATGCCAGCGAGGTGGACCCGGTTAAGGCGGTGCGTGAGCTGACCGGCGGCGGCGTGCATTACGCCTTCGAGGCCATTGGCCTCGCGGTAACCGCCCAGCAGGCCTTCAAGATGATTGGCCGCGGCGGCACCGCCACCGTCATCGGCATGATTCCAGTGGGCACCATGGTGGAGATTCACGGGCCGGAGTTTCTAGCCGAGAAGAAGCTGCAGGGGTCGAACATGGGCTCCAACCGATTCCGGGTGGACATGCCCCGGTTCGTGGACTTCTACCTGCAGGGCAAGCTGCACCTCGACGACCTGATCTCAAGCCGCATCCGCCTCGAGGACGTCAACGACGCCTTCGCCCAACTGGAAACCGGCGAAGTGGCCCGCAACGTGATTATGTTCGAGTAGCTGCCGCTAACGGATCGCGACGTACCCGAAACGTCCGGAGCGGTACACCCGCAGCAGGATCTGTTGAGCCCCGCTGCCGACGTTCTCCCGCAGTTCCTTGAGTTCGCGCACCGTCTTGCGGTTGACCGCCACCAGCACGTCGCCTTGGCGCAGGCCCGCTTCCCAAGCCCGGCAGCCGTCGTCGATGCCGGTGACCAGCACGCCGGCGCTGGCTTCCTCCTCGTCGCGGAAGTTCTGCAGTTCGGTGCCCGCCAAGCGCGGGTCGATGAGTTCGCCGGCCACCTTCTCAAGCAGATCCTCCTCGACGGTTATGCGGACGTCGCGGCGGGTGCCGGTGCGCAGAATCTCCACCTCCAATTGGTCGCCGACAAACACCGAGGCGGTTTGACTGTCGAAGTCTCCCACTTCACGGATTTCCCGGTTACCGATGCGGGTGATGACATCGCCGGTTTCGATGGCTCCAGCAGCGGCGCCGCTCGGCGCGACGGCGACCACCACCACGCCCTGCTTGTCGCCAACGCCGAAGGCCTCGGCGAGGTCGGGGTTCAGATCCTGCACTTCCAAGCCTAGGTAGCCGCGCCGCACTTCGCCGTACTCGATGATCTGGTCCATCACCGCGCGCACTAGGTTAGCGGGTATGGCGAAACCAATGCCCACGTTGACGCCCGCCGGGGAGTAGAGGGCGGCGTTGATGCCGATCAGCGCACCGCTGAGATCGACCAAGGCGCCGCCGGAGTTGCCGGGGTTGATCGAGGCGTCGGTTTGAATGAAGTCCTCGAAGCCCTCCAGCCCCAAGCCGCTGCGGCCGAGGGCGCTGACGATGCCGCTGGTCACGGTCTGGTTGAGGCCAAAGGGATTGCCGATCGCCACCACGAAATCGCCCACCCGCAGGGCGTCGGAGTCACCGAATTCGATTTGTGTGAGTTGCCTGGCGTCCACCTTGAGAACCGCCAGATCCACTTCCGGATCGGTGCCGATCAGTTCGGCGTCGAGCACCCGCCCATCCGATAAGGTGATGTCCACCTCGTCGGCCCGGGCCACCACATGGTTGTTGGTGACGATGTGCCCTTCGCGGCCATCGACAATGACGCCGCTGCCGGCGCTGCGGGTGCGCCGGTAGCGCCGCCGCTCCGGGACGTTGAAGAAACGGCGGAAGAAGGGGTCTTCCAGCAGTGGATTGCGCACAGCGGTGGTGGTGTGGGTGGCGATGTTCACCACCGCCGGATTCACCTTCGCCAACATCGGCGCCAAGCTGGGCAACGGTTGGCCGTTCGGCAGTTGGGCGGGGAGGGCGGATTGGGCCATTGGCCCTACCCAAAGGGCCAAGGCGGCAGCGACCAACCATCTTGAGTGGATTGCTTTCTTCATGGGGGTGCGGAGATTACCAATTGGACTTCGGATCTTTAGGGAAACTCCCAAGGCAAGGGGGGTGATGGAGCGGGAAACGGGACTCGAACCCGCGACAACTTGCTTGGGAAGCAAGGGCTCTACCAACTGAGCTATTCCCGCGCGAACCATGCAGCGGCGGTTCGTCCCCGCCGTTGGACCGGACGCAATGAATTGTAGCGCATCAAATGGCCGACGGGCGTCCAGTTCGAGGGCGGGACGCCCTCGCTCCGGGAAAGTGACGCCCTCGCAAGGCGCGCAGCGCCATTCCTCCACATCAGTCCTCCGCCGTCAGGCGCCGCGCCCGGTGTATGACGACCGGCGTGATGGGCACCCCGACCATGCCGTTTTGCACCTCGGTGTCCACGAGTTCAATGTCCACCACCGTCTCCATGCCCGCCACCACCTCGCCGAACACGGTGTAGCCGAAGCTGCCGCCCTGGGGGTCGAGATGGGCGTTGTCGTTGACGTTGATGTAGAACTGCGCATCCGCCGAATGCGGATCGGCCAGCCGGGCCATGGCCACCGTGCCGCGCCGGTTGGCCAGACCGTTGCGGGATTCGTTGGGCACTTGGCGGGGCGGCTCGCGGTAGTTGAGTTGGGCGTCGTAACCGCCTGCCTGGATGACGAAGTTGGCCACCACGCGGTGAAAGATCAGGCCGTCGTAGAAGTTGCTGTCCACCAGATCAAGGAAGTTCGCCACCGACTCGGGCGCCTCGGCCGAGCGCAGCGCAATGTCGATGTTCCCGGCGCTGGTCTCCAAGCGCACCATCGGCGCCTCGGCCGCCGCCACGCTCAAGCAGGCGCACAACAGAGAGGCCAACAAGCCGTTTCGCATGACTTTACTCCTTGTCTTGATGCTATGGGTCAGGATTCGCCGTCCAGTGCCCGCCGGAACGCCCGCACCGTGGCGGTGAGGCCATCGTCGAGGGCACGGGCGATCAGCGCATGGCCGATCGACACTTCGCTCACCTCGGCGATGCGGCGGAACAGGGGCAGATTGTCCACATCGAGATCGTGTCCCGCGTTGACCTCAAGGCCGAGTTCAACGGCGTGCCGGGCCGCCGCTTGGTAGCCGGCCAAGGACGCGTGGCTGCGGCGGTGGTCGATGCCGAACTCGGCGACAGCGTCCGCGAAGGGGCCGGTGAACAGCTCAATCCGGTCGGCGCCGACTTCCCGGGCGAGGGCGATTTGCTCAAGGTCCGGGTCCATGAACAGGCTGACGCGGGCGCCCTGGCCTTGGTAGCGCCGGATCTTGGCGATCAGCGCTTCGTTGTCGCCGCGCAGGTCGAAGCCGTGGTCCGAGGTGAGCTGATTGTCGCCGTCGGGAACCAAGGTGGCTTGCTGGGGCCGGGCCTGCTCGATGAGCGCGTCGAATCCGGGATAGCCGTTGTCCCGCGGTCCGGCGAATGGATTGCCCTCAATGTTGAACTCGATGTTTGACCGGTCCTTCAGCATGTGGGCGAGGGCAAGGACATCGTCGGGACGAATGTGCCGCTGATCGGGACGGGGGTGCACCGTGATGCCGTCCGCCCCCGCCCTGAGCACGGTTTGGGCTGCGTTGGCCACACTGGGCGCATCGCCGCCACGGGCATTGCGCAGCAACGCCACCTTGTTGAGGTTGACGCTTAAGGCCGTCACTTCAGGGTTGGGCGCTGCTCAAGACCAAGCGCTGCGTTTGGGGCGGGATCGGATGACAAAGCCGATCACCAAGCCGATGATGAAGAAGCCAAAACCGAGCACCGGCCAGTAGTCCCGCAGGGTGCGTATCATCCCCGTCGGCTGATCGGCGCGCCGGGTTGCATTGCGCGCCACGATGCCCTTGAGATCCTCAATTTGCTGCCCCAACCCCTCGATTTGCGCTTTCAGCGCCTCATCGGCAGGCGTAACGACAGGCTCGCCGCTGGCCCAGGCCTCGAGTTCCACGCGCTGTTCCGCAATGGTCCCTTCCAACGCCGCAATGCGCTCTTCGGCTGCTTGCAAGCGTTCGCGGGCAATGGGCATGGCGACCACGTACTGACCGTGAACCCAGCCTTGGCGCCCGTCTTCGGTGACCACCTCCAGAAATTCGCTGTCGCGGTCCCGGCGCAGCACTTCCAGGGCATCGCCGCTGTTCAAGCTCGGCCGCAGAACGCCGGCGGTGCTTGAGGGCGCATCGCGCAGATTCAAGGTCAGCCGGTCGCTGACGTACAGCGTCTCCGAGTAGGCGAAGGCACTGGCCAACAGCCCGCAAAGGAGAACGACGCGACTCACCCATCCCCCTCCGCGGCATCCCGCTCCGCGACCGGAGGCACCAACAGGCCCTGCCGATGCAGGTAATAGATGGTCAGCGCGATGTAGGCGAACGTTAAGCCAAAGCCGCCAACCAGCTTGTACGTCACCCAGAACTCCATGGAGAAGCCGTAAGCGACCACGAGGTTCAGGACACCTGCAAGGAAGAAGCCGGCCGCCCAGCCGAACGACAGGCGCGTCCACACGGCCTCGGGCAGACGGAGTTGGCCGCCGAGCAGTTTTTCGATCAGGTTGCGGCCCATGAGATGGGCGCCGATCAGGGAGGCGGCCAGCAGCCAGTTGACGACCGTTGGCTTCCATTGAATGAAGGTCTCGTCGCGCAGAAAGAGCGTCAAGCCGCCAAAGAGGATGCTGGCCCAGAAGGTGAGCGTGAGCTCCCGCCCAATGGGCCGGCCCATGGCTTTCATCAGGGCAATCTGCAGCGTCACAGCGGCCATTAGCGCGGCGGTGGCCAAGTAAATGTCGGCGGCGAAAAAAACACCGACGAAAACGGCGATCGGCAGGAAGTTCAGCAATTGCTGCATGTTGGGTTCCTTATAGCAGCGTTTGGCGGCCGTGCCAAATGCGCTGCCAATTGGGTATAAAGCGCCGATGAGTCAGTATTTTGTCCTTCATCCCTCCCATCCCCAGCGGCGGCTCCTGCAGGGCGCGGCGAAGATCATGCGTTCGGGCGGGCTGGTGGTCTATCCCACCGACACCACCTATGCCTTGGGCTGTCACATCGGCGACAAGGCGGCGCTTGACCGCATGCGGCGGCTGCGGCAACTCGGTAACCGGCACTTCTTCACCCTGTGCTGCCGCGATCTGTCGGAGATTTCCAAATACGCCCGGGTGGACAACCGCAACTATCGATTTCTCAAGCGGCACACGCCGGGGCCCTTCACCTTCCTGCTGCCGGCCACCCGCGAGGCGCCGCGGCGCTTGGTGCATCCCAAGCGCAAGACCATCGGCCTGCGGGTGCCCGGCAATCCGATTGCCCTAGGCCTGATCGAAGCTCTGGGCGAACCCATGATGACCACCACCATGCGCTTGCCCGGGCAGGAGGAGCCGTTTACGGACGCCGACGCCATTCGGGAAGCGCTCGAGCACGGCGTGGACCTGATCCTCGACGGCGGCCATGCGGGCACCGAGCCCACAACGGTAATTGACCTCAACAGCGATCCGCCGACGGTGGTTCGCGAAGGCGCCGGGCAATTGCAATGAGTCAATTCTGTGGCCATACTTTCTTGAACGCTGTGGCTGCCGAACTGTGTTCCTAGCCGGACATCTTGGCTAACACCATGATTAACCTAATGAATTTCCAGTTTCCGGACCAAGGTGGGATGCCTTTGGCCCAAGGCTCGCCGCATGGGCGCTGAAGGCGCGGGCAGCCGGGTCCTGTCCGGGATGCGGCCCACCGGACGGCTGCATCTCGGGCACTACCACGGCGTGGTCAAGAACTGGGTCGCGCTGCAGCACGAGCACCAATGTTACTTTTTCGTCGCCGATTGGCATGCGCTCACCACCGGCTACGACGACACCGTGGAGCTTCGGCAGCACACCTTCGACATGGTGGTGGATTGGCTGGCCGCTGGCGTCAGCCCGTCAGCGGCGGTGATCTTCATCCAGTCCAAGGTGCCCGAGCACGCCGAACTGCACCTGCTGCTGTCGATGATCACCCCGGTCAGTTGGCTGGAGCGGGCGCCAAGCTACAAGGACATGCAGGCGCGGCTGAACGACCGGGAACTAGCCACCTACGGCTTTCTGGGCTACCCGGTGCTGCAGTCGGCGGACATCCTCATGTACCGGGCCGGCAGCGTGCCGGTGGGCGCTGACCAGGTCGCCCATGTGGAATTGTGTCGGGAAATCGCCCGCCGCTTCAACCACCTCTATGGCCGGGAGCCCGATTTCGAGGCGCGCTGCGAAGCGGCGGTGCGCAAGATGGGGCGCAAGGCTTCGCGCCTTTACGGCGACCTGCGCAAAGCCTTCGTGGAGCAGGGTGACGGCGACGCCTTGGAGCGCGGACGGGCCTTGCTTGGCGAGCAGCGGAATCTGTCGAATGGCGACCGCGAGCGGCTGTTCGGCTACCTCGAAGGCGGCGGACGCACCATCTTGCCGGAGCCCGAGGCGCTGCTCACAAAACAGGCCAAGGTGCCCGGTCTCGATGGCGAGAAGATGTCGAAATCCTACCGGAACACCATCTCCCTGCGCGAGGTGCCCGATGCGGTGGCGCACAAGGTGCGGGGCATGAAGACCGACCCGGCCCGGGTGCGCCGCAGCGACCCCGGCGAGCCGGACAACTGCCCGGTTTACAGCCTGCACGAGATCTATTCCGATCCCGCCACGCTGGAATGGGCGGCCGGTGGCTGCCGCAGCGCCGGTATCGGCTGCGTGGACTGCAAGCAGCCTCTCATCGACGCCATCAATGCGGAGCAGGCGGTGATGATCGAGCGAGGCAGGCCGTTTGAGGAACAGCCGGACCTTGTGCATCGCGTTCTGCAGGAGGGCTCGGAGAAAGCCCGTAGCGTGGCGAGGGAAACCCTCGATGAGGTGCGCGCCAGCATGCGGATTGCGCACCAATGACCACCGATTCGAAGCCGGCGGGGTCGCTCGCCGTCGTCGATGGCCAGACCGTCGACAAGCTGCCCGCGGACCTCTACATCCCGCCGGACGCTCTTGTGGTGTTTCTGGAAACCTTCGAGGGACCGCTCGACCTGTTGCTCTACCTGATCCGGCGCCGCAACCTCGACCTGCTCGAACTCAGCGTCGCCGACATCACGGATCAGTACATGAGCTACATCGATCTGATGATGGAGCTCAAGCTGGATCTCGCCGGGGAGTACCTGGTGATGGCCGCCACCTTGGCGGAGATCAAGTCGCGCATGCTGCTGCCGCGCCAGGAGAATGCGGACGAGGAGGACGATCCGCGCATGGCGCTCATCGAGCGCCTGCAGGAATACGAACGCATCAAATCGGCGGCGCGCCAAATCGGCGATCTGCCCCGCATGGAGCGGGACACTTTCCCTTTGAGTCCGGAACGGCCGGAGCGGGTCCGCGAGCAGGCCCACCCCGAAGTGGACCTTCGAGAAGTGCTGGTGGCCTTGGCGGACGTCATGCGCCGCTCGGAGGCGTTTCAGCACCACGCCGTGCGCCAGGAGCCGCTGTCGGTGCGCGACCGCATGGCCAACATACTGGCGACGCTCGACCAGGCCAAGGCGTTCGTGCCGTTCACGCAGTTGTTCACGCTTGAGGAGGGACGTGCCGGGGTGGTGGTCACCTTTCTGGCCATCACCGAACTGCTGCGCGAGGGCATGGCCGACTTAACCCAAAGCGGACCCTTCGCGCCCATCTACCTCCGTGCGGCCAGCGAGCCGGTCTCGCCATGAACGAGCCACTCGACGCGGCCGAGTTGAAGCGCATTGTCGAGGCGGTTTTGATGGCTGCTGCCGAACCGCTGTCGGTGAATCGCTTGGCGGGGCTGTTCAAGCCCGGCGAGCTCGATCCCCAGGAGGGCCGCAAGCAAATCAGGGATAGCCTCGCCCGCTTGGCGGAAGAGGCCGAGGGTCGGGGCTATGAACTCAAGCAAGTGGCCTCGGGATACCGCTTCCAGGTTCGCCAAGGCTTAAGCCCCTGGGTCAGCCGCCTGTGGGAGGAGAAGCCGCCCCGTTACAGCCGCGCCCTGCTTGAGACCTTGGCCTTGATCGTGTACCGCCAGCCGGTCACCCGGGCCGACATCGAGTCCGTCCGGGGGGTGGCGGTCAGCCAGAACATTCTGCGCACGCTGCTGGAGCGTGGCTGGATTCGCGTGGTCGGCCAGCGGGAGACGCCGGGGCGCCCAAACCTGTACGGCGCCACCCGGGGCTTCCTCGACTACTTCAATCTGCGCAGCTTCGACGACTTGCCCCCGCTTGAGAAGATCCAGCAGAAGATCGAAGAGGAGCTTGAGCGACTGGCCAAGCCCATCATGAACGAGGAGCTGGCCGACGCAAGCGATGGCGGCTCGCAAGCGCACTCCGGGGGTGGCGAATCCCAGCCGGACGGCGCTGCCGCGAGCCCCGAGGTCCCGGCTGAGGCGCTCGCCGAAGTGGTGCGATTGCCGACCGCGCGGGACTAGAGCCGCCATGGCCGAAGCGCCACTTCAGCAAGCGCCCAGGCTGCAGAAGGCCCTGGCCGAGATGGGCCACGGCTCCCGGCGCCAAATCGAGCAGTGGATCGCCGATGGCCGGGTGTCGGTCAACGGCGAGCCGGCCCGGTTGGGCCAGCGCGTCGAGCCCGGCGACGCCGTCGCCTTGGACGGCAAGCCGCTCTCGGGTCATCGTCCCGCCACCTCCAGAGTGCTGGTCCTCAACAAGCTGGAGGGTCTGGTTTGCACCCGGCGGGACCCCGAAGGCCGGCGTACCGTGTTTGACAACCTGCCCCGTCTGCGCCAAGGACGCTGGATCACCGTGGGCCGCCTCGACATCGCCACCTCCGGGCTGCTGGTCCTGACCAACGACGGTGCACTGGCCCACCGCATGATGCACCCCTCCACCGGACTCGACCGCGAGTACGCCGTGCGCGCCTACGGGCGCTTGGATGACGCCTGGATGCAGCGGCTCATCGACGGGGTGGTGATCGACGGCGAGCGCTACGCCTTCACGGACCTGCGCTATTACGACGGCAGCGGCCGCAACCACTGGTACCACGTGGCCTTGATGGACGGCAAGAACCGGGCCGTGCGCAAGCTGTTTGAACGTGCAGGGCTCACCGTGAGCCGCCTCAAGCGCGTGCGCTTCGGTCCCATCGTCCTGCCGGCGACGCTGTCTCGGGGGCGATTTACCGAATTGGGCCGCGCGGACCTCAAAGCGCTTTACGGCCTGCTGAAGCTGCCGGCGACGCTGCCGAGCGGGCAGCACCGGCGGGACACCAAGGCATCCCTACTGGTTCCCTACCCGGAACTTGAGCGTCTGTCCTGAAGACCTAGCCACGTACAGCCACGGGTTCCAATGGTCGGCCGTGGAGGCCCGATTGACGGCGCTCCTCACGCGGCGAACGTCCGAACAACTCCTGGTAGCACTTTGAGAAGTGCGGGGCGGATGAGAATCCGCAACTGGTGGCGATGTCGATCACCGGCATGTCGGTCTGCAACAGCAACAGGCGGGCCCGCTGCAGACGCAGTTCGAGGTAGTGGCGGGACGGCGTGCAGTCAAGGTGCTTGTGGAACAGGCGTTCGAGCTGGCGCCTGGAGACGCCCACGTAGGACGCGAGATCCTCCATGCTTAGAGGCTCTTCGACGTTGGACTCCATCAAGGCCACGGCCTCGACGACGCGGGGCTGGCTGGCGCCGAGGTAGTGGTGCAGGGGAATGCGCTGGCTGTCCTGCTGATCGCGAATCCGCTCGCAAATGAACTGTTCGGAGATGTCCCTGGCCAGCCGCCGCCCGTGGTGAGCCTCCACGAGGTTGAGCATCAGGTCCAGGGAGCTGATCCCCCCGGAGCAGGTGTAGCGGTTGCGGTCGATGACGAACAGGCTCGGCTGGACCAGAACTTGCGGGAAGGTCTCCCGGAGGCTGGCGATGTTCTCCCAATGAATGGCGCAGCGGCGGCCGTTGAGCAGGCCGGCGGCGGCCAGCGCGTAGCTTCCCGTGCACAGCGCCCCCAACGGAATGCCGCGCTTGGCGACGGCGCGCAGCACGTGCAGCACCTCGGAGTCGCAGGCTTTCTCCACCTCGATGCCGCCGCACGCGAACAGCATTTTGGCGGGAACGGTCTCGTCGAGCTTGCCGTCGATCGCCAGGCGCAGGCCATCGCTGGAATCCACCGGCTCGCCATCGACCGAATGCAGGGACCAAGTGTAGAGTGGCTGCCCGCTGAGCCGATTGGCCATGCGCAGCACCGAAACAGCGCAGGACAGGGACATGAGGGTATATCGAGGCAGGAGCAGAAAGCCCACGTGCAGGGGTTGGTTGGGAGCGTCCAACGGTGCCATCTCCCCGACAGCAATGCCGCGATTATGGCATTGCAGGGCGGTTGGTCAACACTTGCTGGTGATGCTCGCTGGTGACGCGAAACGGCACACTTGAGTCGCGTCGAATTGGTTGCCCCCTGTTCCAGCATCGCTAGACTGGCGCGGCAAATGGTTTGGCTTTCCGGGGTATCGGGGTGGCTTGCGAATGAGGTCCCAAGCACGGGTTGTGGTGATCGGCGGCGGGGTGGTCGGCGTCAGCACCCTGTACCACTTGGCCCGCAAGGGTTGGGGCGCCGATGCGGTGCTGATTGAGAAGGGCGAACTCACCTGCGGTTCCACTTGGCACGCAGCGGGGCTGCTGCCGCTGTTCAACATGAGCTACAGCGTCGGCCAGATCCACAAATACTCGGTCGATCTCTACAAAACGCTCGAAGCCGAGACCGGGCAGGATGTGAGCTTCCACGTCACCGGCAATCTCAGGCTGGCGACCAATCGCGACCGCATGGACGAGTATCGCAAATACTGCGGCACCGCGAACACCATCGGCGTGCCGTTCGAGATGATCGGGCTCGACGAAATCCGTGCGCTCTGGCCGCTCGCGAACACGCAGGGCCTGGTGGGCGCCCTCTTCCACCCGCATGACGGCCATGTGGCTCCGGTGGACCTGACCAATGCACTCGCCGCCGGCGCACGGGCCGGCGGCGCGCAGATCCACCGCCACACGAAGGTCGTGGATATTCGCCCGGAGCCGGACGGCGCCTGGTGTGTCGTCACGGACAAGGGCGAGATTATCGCCGAGCATGTCGTGACGGCGACGGGCGCCTGGTGCCGCCAGACGCTGGCGATGGTCGGGATCGATGTGCCCGTCATCCCGGTAGAGCACCAGTATATCGTCACCGACTCCCACCCCGCGCTGACGGCCCGCCATGCCGAGGGGCTGCCCGAGATGCCGGTGCTGCGGGAAAGCGACGCCTCCTACTATCTGCGCGAGGAACGCGACGGGCTGATCCTCGGCCCCTATGAGGCGGGCGCGCCGGCCTGTTTCGTGGACGGCGTGCCGGACGATTTCGGCCAGGAGCTGTTCCCCGGCGACCTGGAGCGCCTCGAGCCCCATGTCGAGGCGGCCATCGCCCGGGTGCCGATCTTCGGCGAGGCCGGCATCAAGGACGTGGTGAACGGCGCGATACCCTATACGCCCGACGGCAACCCGCTGATCGGCCCGGCTTACGGGCTCAGGAACTTCTGGCTTGCCGAGGGGTTCAGCTTCGGCGTCACCGCCGCGGGCGGCGCCGGGCGTTTCCTGGCGGAATGGATGGAAGACGGCGAGCCGCCCATAGACATGCTCGCCGTGGACCCCCGCCGTTTCGGCGCCTACGCCAACAAGAGCTATGCGGTCGAGAAGAACGAGGAAGCCTACCGCAACGTCTTCACCGTCCACTATCCCGACGAGGAGCGCCCGGCGGCCCGGCCGGCGAAGACGAGCCCCGTCCACAGCCGGCACGAGGCGGCCCGTGCCGTGTTCGGGCAGCGCTACGGGTGGGAGCGGCCCAACTGGTTCGCGCCGGCGGGCGTTCCTGCGCGCGACGAGTGGAGCTTCCGGCGCACCAACTGGTTCGGGCCCGTCGGCGAGGAATGCCGGTGCGCGCGCGAGCGTGTCGGGCTGATCGACATCACCAGCTTCTCCAAGTTCCGGGTTTCGGGCCCCGGCGCGGAGTCCTTCCTCGACGGCCTGCTCGCGAACCGGATGCCGAAGAGGACGGGCGCGCTCCGCCTCGGCCATGCGCTGACCTCGACCGGCGGCGTCCGTTCGGAATTCTCGATCATGCGCGACGGGCCGGAAGAGTTCTATCTCGTATCGTCCGGGGCCGCGGAACGTTTCGATCACGATTACCTAGCCAAGGCCCTGCCGGGCGACGGTTCGGTCGGTCTCGACAACATCACCGAGCGCCACGGCGTCCTGGTGCTGGTCGGTCCGCAATCCCGTTCCGTGCTGCAGAAGCTGACCGAAACCGACCTCTCCAACGAGGCCTTCCCCTGGCTTACCGGCCGTCATATCCGCGTCGGCATGGCCCCGGTCCGCGCGCTCAGGGTCAACTTTGTCGGCGAGCTCGGGTGGGAACTCCACCATCCGATCGAATACCAGACCGGGCTCTATGACGCGCTCATGGCGGCCGGCGCGGACTTCGGCATCGGCGGCGTCGGCATGCGGGCGATGGAGTCCCTCCGGGTCGAAAAGTCCTACCGCATGTGGGGCATGGACCTGACGACGGAATACTCGGCCTTCGAAGCCGGGCTGGACCGCTTCATCGCGCTGAACAAGCCGGACTTCATCGGTCGCGATGCGCTCGTCCGGCAGCGGGAGGAAGGCGTGCCGCAGGCCTTCGTGACGCTGGAAGTGGACGCGGAAGACGCGGACCCCTGGGGCAACGAGCCGCTATACCTGGACGGAGAGATGGTCGGCAGGGCGACCTCCGGCGTTCACGGCCATACCGTCGGCCGGAGCCTGGCGCTGGCTTATGTGCGTCCCGAGGCGGCAGCGGTCGGCACCGGGCTCACCATCGACATCCTGGGCGCGCAGAGATCGGCCCGCGTCATCCCGGAATCGCCGCACGACCCCGAAAACGAGCGGCTCAGGGCGTAGAGGCGCCGTCTCCGAGGGAGATGCCGAGCGAACGCGCGGTATGCACCAGCGGGCCCTCCAGATCGACGGCGGCGTAAGTCCTGATCGCATCCTCCAGTGGCACGTCGATAACGATCCGGTTGCGCCACGCCACCAGCCGGTCGTGGCGGCCTTCCGCCAGGACGTCCACGGCGTGGACGCCGAGTGCGGATGCGATGAGCCGGTCCTGCGCAATCGGCTTGCCGCCGCGCTGGATGTGCCCCAGCACGGCGACGCGGGTCTCCGCGCCGGTCAGTTCCTCGAGCCGCGCCGCCACCCAGTGCCCGATGCCACCGTAGCTCGCCGTCTCTCCGGCGGCCTGGCGCATGGCCTCGCCCGTCTCGGTGCGCACGGCCTCCGCAACGACCACCAGCGCGAAATTGCGTCCATGCGCCTTCAGCGCCTGGATCTTCGCGGCGACATGCGCGAGGTCGGCCGGAATCTCCGGTATCAGGATGGCGTCCGCGCCGCCGGCAATGCCCGCCGAGAGCGCGATATGGCCGGCATCCCGGCCCATCACTTCCAGCACCATCACCCGGTCGTGGCTCGCCGCCGTCGGCTGGAGATGATCGAGCGCTTCGGTGGCGGCCGCAACGGCGCTGGCATGGCCGACGGCCGACTCGGTCGAGCCCACATCGTTGTCGATGGTCTTCGGAATGCCGACCAGGCGGATGCCGCCCTGCTGCGCCAGCCGGCGCAATATCGCAAAGCTCCCGTCGCCGCCAATGCCGATCAGCGCGTCCAGCCTGAGTTGCCGGTAGCCCTCGATGATCTCCCCGGACCGGTCGATCCGGGAGCCGTCCGGCATGGGGTAGTCGAAGGCGTCGCCCTTGTTGGTCGTGCCGAGCACCGTGCCGCCCATGCGGAGCAGCTGGCCCGTAAAACGCCTCGGGTCCAGCGTCTCGTATTGCAGAGGCCGCGACAGCAGGCCGAGCGTTCCCTTCTGGATGCCGACCACCGTCCATCCGAGGTTCCCGTGCGCATGCAGCGTCACGGCCCGGACGGCGGCGTTCAGCCCGGCGCAGTCGCCGCCGCTGGTCAGGATTCCAATGCGCCTTATCTCGCTCACCGTTCCAGCCTCTGCTATAGTGGATAGAGAGACGGAGCATAGGTGGAATGTCCAGTCTGACGGAAGCCGACGCAAAAGCCGCGAGGCTCGCTGCGTTGCGTTCCGAACATGCCGATCTCGACTATGCCATCGCCGCGCTCACCGAGAAGGTTCCGTTCGACCAGTTGCAGGTGCAGCGGCTGAAGAAGCGAAAGTTGTGGCTGCGGGACATGATTGCGAGACTCGAGGCGCAGGGCCATCCGGACCTAATCGCCTGAAGGGTGTTTCCTGCGCCGGCCCGCCGCCGGCGGATTTCCAGCAGAGAGAGGGACGGGATCATGGGCGAGGCCGCCATTCGCATCGGTATCGTCATGGGCAGCCAGTCGGATTGGGCGGTGATGAAGCGGGCCTCGGAAACCCTCGACGCGCTCGAAGTGGCGCATGAGTCGCTCATCGTCTCCGCGCACAGGACCCCCGACCGCCTCTACAGCTATGCCCGCTCGGCCCGCGACCGCGGCCTGATGGCCGTGATTGCGGGCGCGGGAGGTGCCGCGCACCTGCCCGGCATGGTGGCCTCCATGACGATCCTGCCGGTCTTCGGGGTACCGATGCCGAGCCGGGCGCTCTCCGGCCTCGACAGCCTGCTTTCCATCGTGCAGATGCCCGCCGGAGTGCCGGTCGGCACGCTCGCCATAGGGGAAGCCGGCGCGGTCAATGCCGCGCTGCTCGCCGCCGGCGTCGTCGCGCTTGGCGATCCGGCGCTCGCGGAACGGCTTCAGGCCTGGCGCGATCGGCAGACCGCCGCGGTCGCCGAAACGCCCCGATGACAAGGATAGCGCCGGGCGGCTCCATCGGCATTTTCGGGGGCGGCCAGCTCGGCCGCATGACCGCCCTTGCCGCCGCCCGCCTCGGTTACCGCTGCCATGTCTTCTGCCCCGAGGCGGACAGCCCCGCGGTCCAGGTCTCGGCGGCGGCAACGATTGCCGGATACGACGATGCGAAAGCGCTCGACGCCTTCTCCGCGTCCATAGACGTGGCCACCTTCGAGTTCGAAAACGTCCCCTACGAAGCCGTGGCCCGTGTCGCGGCGAAAGTGCCGGTGAGGCCCGGCTGGGACGCGCTGCGGACCAGCCAGGACCGCGCTGTCGAGAAGCGCTTTCTCAATAGCATCGGGCTTGAAACGGCGCCCTGGACCGAAGTCCGTTCGGCCGCCGACCTCCGCCGCGCGCCCTGCCCCGGCATCCTGAAGACCGCAAGGCTCGGCTATGACGGCAAGGGGCAGGTCCGGCTTGGCGAAGGCTTCGACGCCGACGCCGTCTGGCAGGCGTTCGGCGCCGAACGCGGCGTGGCGGAGGCGCTGGTCGATTTCTCGGCCGAGGTCTCGGCGATTGCGGCGCGGGGAGCGGACGGTTCCATTGCCGTGTTCGATGTCGCGCAGAACGACCACCGGGAAGGCATATTGAGGCGCTCCCTCGTGCCGGCGCCCGTCCCGTCGGCCATTGCAGCCGAGGCGCAGGCGCTGGCGGCGCGGGCGGCGGAGGCGCTCGACATTGTCGGGCTGCTTGCGGTGGAGTTTTTCGTCACCCGGAGCGGCAGGCTGCTTGCCAACGAGATCGCGCCCCGGCCTCACAATTCAGGCCACTGGACCCAGGACGCCTGCGGGACCGACCAGTTCGAGCAGTTCGTCCGCGCCGTCGCCGGCCTGCCGCTCGGCGACCCGGCGCGGCTGAGTGACGCCGAGATGGTCAACCTGCTCGGGGACGATGTCCTCGCCTGGGCCGAACTGGCCGCCGAGCCGGGAGCCCGGCTACACCTCTACGGGAAACGCGATGTCCGCCCCGGCCGCAAGATGGGGCATGTGAACCGCCTCTTACCGAAATCGCGGTGAGAAGGCCCGGAAGCGGGGCAGCCGCGCGCCGCATCGCTGCAACCGCGCCCGCGCCTTGCCGATGCGCGCAACATCCTCGAGCCGGCGGTCGAGAAACGCCCAGGTCGCTTCCAGATCCTCGGACCGGTCGTTCAACCAGACCTGGAGGACCGTCGTGTAGAGGCCCGCCAGGGTCGCGCGTTTCGTGTAGTAGCTGAAGTCCGTGCTCCGGTCGTCGGCCAACAGCCAGACCGCGTCCACCGTGCGGTAGAGCGACCTCAACGCCAGCGGCGCGTTGTGCGGAAGGACGAGCCGCGCCGCGGCCCGCCGGATAGCCTCGCGATGCGGCGCGTTTCGCTCCAGCCGCGCGCGGAGCGCGGCCCGGATGGTCGCCGCCGCGCCCGCCGGCGGCGGATCGAGCGCCGATACCTCCTCGACCATATGCCGGTCGGCGAGCGCCATATGCACTTCGATGGCCTCCATCGGCCCCCGGGGGAAAAGCACCGCGGCCTCGCTCTCGTCGAGACCGGCAGTCCCGGCCCCGGCGCGAAGCGCAGCCATGGTCCAGCCGTCGAAAGCGACATGAGGCAGGGCCGCCTCCACCACAAGCTCGCGCAGCCGTTCCCTGCTTTCCTGTTCAACCACGATGCCCCTGCCACGGCGGCCGGCATATGGTGCATGCCGGACCGGCCTTCTGCAATGCCATTCCCCGTGCTATAAACCCGCCCCTTCGAACCAATGCCAAAGGAGCAGTGAGCACCCGTGCATGTTACCGTTCGTGACAACAATGTCGATCAGGCGCTAAGGGCGCTGAAGAAGAAAATGCAGCGCGAAGGCATTTTTCGGGAAATGAAATTGCGCCGCTCTTATGAAAAGCCCTCTGAAAAGCGCGCAAGGGAACAGGCGGAGGCCGTCCGCCGCCATCGCAAGATGATGCGCAAGCGTCTGGAGCGCGAGGGATACTAATTCCGCCATGAGCGCCTATGACCGGGGCCTCGACCGGCAGAGCGCCAATTACGAGCCGCTGACGCCGCTCTCATTCCTGCAACGCACCGCCTGGGTGTTCCCGGAGCATCCGTCGGTCGTGCATGGAACGCGCCGGTTCACCTGGAAAGAGACGCGCGAACGCTGCCACAGGCTGGCAGGCGCGCTTGCCCGGCGCGGCATCGGCAAGGGCGATACCGTGGCCGTCATGGCCGCAAACACGCCGGAGATGCTGGAATGCCATTTCGGCGTACCCATGACGGGCGCCGTGCTGAACACACTGAATATCCGCCTCGACGCGGCGTCCATCGCCTTCATGCTGGCACATGGCGAGGCGAGGGCCGTTCTGGTTGACCGGGAGTTCTCGGGTACGGTCCGGCAGGCGCTCGCCGAACTCGGGCGGGACATCCTGACCGTCGATATCGACGATCCGGAATATGACGGGCCGGGAGACCGGATCGGCAGCCTCGACTACGAAGCGTTTCTGGCCGAAGGCGACCCCGGCTTCGCATACGCGCCGCCGGCGGACGAGTGGGACGCGATCTCGCTGAACTATACCTCCGGCACGACAGGCAATCCGAAGGGCGTGGTCTATCACCATCGCGGCGCCTGGCTGAACGCGACCGGAAACACGATGGCGTGGCAGATGCAACTCCATCCGGTCTATCTCTGGACGCTGCCGATGTTCCATTGCAACGGCTGGTGTTTCCCCTGGACGATCACCGCCCAGGCCGGCACGCATGTCTGCCTCCGGCGCGTGGAGGCCAAAGGAATTTTCGACGCGATTGAGGCCGAGGGCGTGACGCATTTCTGCGGCGCGCCGATCGTGCTCAACATGCTGCTGCATGCGCCGGAGGACGAACGCCGGAGCTTCGCCCACCGCGTCCAGGTGATGACTGCGGCCGCGCCGCCGCCGCCCTCGACGCTCGAGGGCATGGAGGCGATGGGCTTCGACATCACCCACACCTACGGCCTGACGGAATGCTACGGCCCCGCCGTGGTCTCGGCCTGGAACAGGGACTGGGACGCACTGCCCGGCGCCGAACGCGCGGCGATGAAGGCGCGGCAGGGTGTGCGTTATCCGGTTCTCGAGGGCCTGACGGTGATGGACCCCGCGACGATGACCGAAACCCCGCGCGACGGCGAGACCATCGGCGAGGTGATGATGCGCGGCAATGTCGTCATGAAGGGCTACCTGAAGAACGAGGACGCGAGCGCGGAGGCATTCGCCGGCGGCTGGTTCCACACCGGCGATCTCGGCGTCATGCACGAGGACGGCTATATCGCGCTCAAGGACCGGTCGAAGGACATCATCATTTCCGGCGGGGAGAACATCTCGTCCGTCGAGGTGGAGCAGGTCCTGTACCGGCACCCGGCGGTGCTCGAAGCCGCGGTCGTGGCCAGGCCGGACGAAAAATGGGGCGAGACCCCCTGCGCGTTCGTCGAGCCGCTGTCGGGCGCCGAGCCGACGGAAGCGGAGGTCATTGCCTTCTGCCGGGACAACATGGCCCGTTTCAAGGCCCCGCGCCATGTCGTGTTCGGCCCCCTGCCCAAGACCTCCACCGGAAAAGTGCAGAAATTCGTCCTCCGCGAACGGGCGCGCGACCTGGACTGAACGGCGGCGCGGTTCCCTTCGTCACCCTCGAGCGCCCCGGGGCTGATATCCCGGGCGGTTGCACCGCATCCCGATTTCTGTTCAAGAAATAATTCTTGATTAGATACTTGACCTGAGAAATTCTGTGCTATTATAGGTAGCAGGAGGAGAGAGGCGGCATCCGCGGAGCCGCTTCGTTTCGCCATTCGCGCCGGCGCGAAAAAAACCCTGAGAAACGCACGGGAGAGGTGCGCCCTGCGTCTCGCGCGCGCAATCAGGCGCGCGAACCGCGCCGCCGCGAAACGCGCGCCGGCGCGCACGCAGGCACCCGCGCAGGATACGCGCGAAACAGGGTCCCGCCGCTCCGGGAAGCCGGGCGGCGGGAAGAACGAGACGGAGTGGAACGAAACGGGGTGAGTGAACAACATGCGGGACGCAGATGGATACGGCTTCTGGGAGACCGGCAGGACGCGCGGACCCTCCTCTCCCGCCTGCAGGCTGCCGTATGCACATATCTTCGGCGGCTCCGGACGGCGCGTCCCCTTCGTCGCCCCGGCTCGCCCTCGGGTCGATGTCCAGGACGAGCCTTCTTTAGCGAAGAATCCGTTCCGACCGGACCGTATTCCGGGACAGGTCCGAAATTGTCGCCCCGGCCCCCGAGCCGGGGCCCAGCACTGGCGGCGCAACCGGACAGCAACCTCGACGCCCTGGACCCCGGATCTCCGCTGCGCTCCGTCCGGGGTGACAATCGGGATTGCGCATTCGGCACCGTTTCAACCCGAACCGATCATGCGCCAGCCAGGCGAAGGAGGGAGCAAGAGGGCCTGAGGCCATGCCTGAACGGACCACAGGATATGCACCGTGCGCATGCAGAACATGACATTCCATGACACATCGCAGGGGGTCCCGCCGGGCCCGCATGACAAAACATGACATCGCATGACGTGTTCGATGGGTGTTCCCTTTCCGGCGGCGAACGCGAGGCCAGAATGCGGCGGCGCTATTGGGGGTCCGTATCCCGCAGCGCCACCGCAAGCGCGCAGAAGTCGTCCACCGTCAGCTCCTCGGGGCGCATGGTTCCGTCCAGTCCTGCGCGGGCGGGCAGGTCGCCGAGCGTGCGCCGGAGCATCTTCCGCCGTCCTCCGAAAGCGCGGGCCGTGACCGTCTCCAGGTCGCCCGGATGCGCCGGGACCGGCGAAAGGCGCGGCGTCAGCGCAACCACGCTGGAGGAGACTTTCGGCGGCGGCGTGAAAGCGCCGGGCGGCAAATCGAAACAGTGGCGGACTTCGGCGCGCCATTGCGCGAGAACCGAGAGCCGTCCCCGCGCCCTGCTGCCCGGCAATGCCAGCAGCCGGTCGGCCACCTCCTTCTGGAACATCAGCGTCATGGATTCGATACCGTCCGGGCGTCGCAGCCAGCCGACCAGCAGGGGCGTTGCGATGTTGTATGGCAGATTGGCGACGACCTTGATCGGCGCGGGGCCGAGCGCGGCAAGGTCCACCTCAAGCGCGTCGGCGGCCAGCACCCGAAGCCGTCCCTCGCCGGCCGCCGCCAGTTCCGCGAGCGCCTCCACGCAGCGGGCGTCACGCTCGACTGCAACGATCCGTTCGGCGCCGGCCTCCAGCAGCGCGCGCGTGAGGCCGCCGGGTCCGGGCCCGATCTCGACCGCCGTCCGTCCCTCCAGAGGACCCGCCGCACGGGCGATGCGGTCGGCAATGCCGGGATCGAGCAGGAAATGCTGGCCAAGCGCGCGGCGGGCGCCCAGTCCGTACCGGCGGATCAGGTCCTGCGGGCGCGGCAGCTTGCCGTCAGACACCTTGCCGGCGCTCTGCCATCTGGCGGGCCAGTTTCAGGGCCGCAATCAGGCTGTCGGGCCGCGCGCGGCCGGCGCCGGCAATGTCGAGCGCCGTTCCGTGGTCGGGCGAGGTCCGCACGATCGGCAGGCCGAGCGTGACGTTCACCGCATTATGAAAATCGAGCATCTTCACCGGAATCAGCGCCTGGTCGTGATAGGGGCAAAGCGCGGCGTCATACCGGGCTCGCGCTTCAGCATGGAAGAGCGTGTCCGCCGGGAGCGGTCCTCGAATGTCGAATCCTTCCCGGCGGAGCCTGGCCGCAGCCGGAGCCATGATCGCGTCCTCTTCCAGCCCCAGTGCCCCGCCCTCCCCGGCATGGGGGTTCAGCCCCGCCAGCGCGAGCCGCGGCGCGGCAATGCCGAAATCGGCCCGCAGGTCGTGCGCGACGATGCGCGCCGTGTCTTCGACAAGGGTTGCCGTCAGCCGGCCCGCGACCTCCGAAAGCGGAATATGCACGGTCATCGGAACCGTTCGGAGGTGCTTGCCGACCAGCATCATGACCGGGCGCCGGGCGCCGGTAAGCTCGGCCAGGAACTCGGTGTGGCCCGGATGGGCGAAGCCGGCGCTTATCAGGCTTTCCTTCTGGACCGGTAGCGTGACAACCGCCGAAGCCTCGCCTGCGCGAACCGCCGCCACCGCCCGCTCGATGGAAGCGACAACCGCGGGCGCATGCGCGGGGTCGGCCGTTCCCGGCCTGACCGGCGCCGTAAGCGGCAGGGGCAGCACCGGCAAGGCATCCGGAAATATCTGCGCGGCCTCGCCGGGGCGCCTTATCTCGCGGACGGGAGCAGCGGGATCTATCCGGGCCAGCCACCCAGGATCGCCTGCCAAGAAGAAGGCCGGAACACCGGGCGCAGCCCAGGCCTTGAGCGCAAGCTCTCCGCCGACGCCGCCCGGTTCGCCCATGGTCAGCGCGAGCGGCTGCAAGGGGTCATCTCCGGCGAAATATCAGTGCAGACCGGCGCAGGTCCTGCAAATAGCGGTCAGCCCGCCGGCTGATGCGCTCCACGCGCAACCGCCGCTCAATACCGGCCCGTTCCGTGGCGTCTTCGCCCGCCGCGCTCTCGACGACGCTCCGCTCACGAAGCAGGAGGATGTAGAACCCGTCCTCAAGGCGAACCGGGGCAGAAACGCCATTTGGGGTCAGGGCGTCGAGCGCGGCCTCCAGACGGGCGTCGAGCTGCCCGGCCCGCACCCGCCCGAGGTCGCCGCCGATAGCCGCGGAAGAGGATTGCGAGAACTGTCTGGCCAGCCCGTCAAAGGAGGCGCCGGCGCGCAATTGCGCCACGATCCCGTCCGCTGCGGCGCGGACCTCGCTTTCCCTTGCCGGGTCGTCCAGCTCGAGGAAGATTTCCGAAGCGACATATTCCGTGGATCCGGCGGCGGCGCGCCGTTCCGCAAGGCGCGCATCGATCTCGCCCGCTCCGACCTCGATGCGCGGCGCGATCCGCCGGGCCACGACCGTGTTCCAGGCGGCCTCTACCCGCAGATGCTCCTTCAGCGCCTCGAAATCGAGCCTGTTGTTGCGGAAGAATTGGACCAGTCCTCCGGGCGGAAGATTGTTGCGCTTCTCGATGTTCTCGATCTGCCGCCCGATCTCGCGTTCGCTCACGCGGACCCCGAGCCGCCCCGCTTCCTGGCTTTGCAGGCGTTCATCCATAAGGGTTCGCAGAATCTGGGATCCGAGCCGGCGGCGGATCTCCGGAGTGTCCCGGACATTGGAGGAGGACAACGCGATGCCCAGCCGGGCAATCACGTCGTATCGGGTGATGATGTCGTCGTTGACGACCGCGACAATCCGGCCGGCCTGCTGGGCCTGGGCAACACCGCAGGCAGCCAGACCGCAGAACAAGAAAACAAACCGCAGGCACACGCTACGCATCTTCGCCGTTTCCGTCTGTCTCGGCAGTTGCAGTTATGCCGTTAGCCGTCCTCCAGATGCAAGAGCGCAGCGCAGCCCAGCATCACCGCCGCCGCTGCCGGCGTCCAGGCCGCCAGCACGACCGGCGCCCGCCCCGACAGGCCAAGCGCAAACACGACATCCGACAGGATAAACAGCAGGAAACCGGCCCCGACGCCGGCGGAGAGCATTACGGCTGTCCCGCCGCGCCGCCGCGACCGGATCGAGACCGCCGCCCCGATCAGGAGCATCGCCGCAGTCAGGACGACGGACGCGAGCAGGGCATGAAACCGGAGCCGGTGCTTTCGCGCCTGAAAGCCCGCCTCCTCCAGCGCTTCGATATATGCCGGCAATCTCCAGACCGACATGGTCGCCGGGCCTGTCAGACCGTCTTCGATATGCTCCCAGCTGAGCGTTGTAGGAATCCTCTCCGCAATCCGGCGGGCAGGCGCACCGCCGGAGCCGGCGTCCCAAACGCCCTTCAGGAACCAGTATCCATCGCGCAATTCCGCCGAGCCGGCATCCAGGCGGTTGCGGAAGTGGCGCAGCCCCTCGAAACGATAGACCACGACATCGTGCAGAATGCGTTCCTTGTCGACCCGGTCGGCAAACAGAATGGTCAGGTCCCCGTCATCGACTTCCCGCAGCCAGAGTCCGGATTGGGAAATCGACGACACGGGAGCGGCGCTGCCGAAATACCGCGCCTCGAGCCGATCGAAGCGCCCCTGGGCGGCCGCTGCAAGCGGGCCGTAAAACACCACCGCTCCCGCGCCCAGCACGAATGCGACCGCCAGCGCCGGCAACAATACCTTCCAGACCGAGACGCCGGCCCCGTGCGCAGCCGTCAATTCGTTGTGCCGTCCAAGACGGTCGAAGGCGAACAAGGCGCCGAAGAGCACTGCGAACGGCAGCAGGAGTTCAAGCATTGCCGGCAATTCCAGCGCCGCCATCTCCAGCACGATTCCAAACGTCGCTTCGTCTCTGGACCCGGACCGGCGCAACAGCTCGATCATGCCGATCAGCCAGACGAGGGCAGCCAATACGACCAGCACGATGCAGACCCACAGGAAAAACCGCCGGGCCAGATAGCGGGAGAGCACTCCGAATTGTCCCATTCTCGCCGCGCCTCTCTTCAGACGGGCAGCGGACGGCGGCGACCGCCCATTGCCAGGAGCGCGAACCCGACCAGGATAGGCACCGCCCCGATCGCATATTGGAGGCCCGCAAGCGCCGGCAGCTTCGCCACCGCCGCCTTCACTGCGAAAGCTCCCACAAGAAGGCCGAAGGCAAGCGCGCCAGCCAGGGCCGGCCTGAAGGACTGGCCTCGGCGATTTATGCCCCCCAAAAGCAGGCATGCAAGCGCGACGGCGGTCACGGCGCCGGGCATAAGGCCGCTGGCGAGTCGAAAATGCCCCTCCGCCTTGTGCTTCGCGACATTTGCTTGTCCGACCTCTTCGACGGACGGATTCAGAAGCTCGCCCAAACTCCGCTCCCGCCGGCTGCGCGACCTCTTCGGAATGGCTGGCAAGTTCAGTTCAATCGTGTTGCGATCGAAATATATGAGAGTCAGGCGGCCGGATTTTCGGTCGATTTCCTGCCGGCTTCCATTGAATGCGACCAGCGTCGGCACGCCGTCCGCTATCGTCGCGGTCCCCCTTTCGGCCAGGTAGGTTATGCGCCGGTCGGGGTTCCTGTCGTCCTGCAGCAGAATTCCGGAATACTCGCTGGTGCCGACGCCGTCCTGGACAAACAGCGTCATGTCCCGGCCGATCTGCCGGAAGACGCCCGGCCGGACGAACAGCACCGAAAAACGGTCCCTCAGGATCGACTGGAGGTCTCGAAGCTCCCTCTCCGAGGCGGGCGCCAACACGAGCGCATTCCAGGTGACGATTGCCATCACCACCAGTCCCAGCAGCAATGCGGGCGCCGCCAGACGCAGGTCGCTGACGCCAGCCGCGCGCATCACGATCACCTCGCTGTCGGAAGCCATCCGGACATAGACGAGCAGGACGGAAATCAGCAGCGCCAAAGGCAGCCCCACACTCGCGAGATACGGCAGCGCCAGCATCACGAGCGCCGCGAACATCTCGATGGCAATGCCGCGTTCCACGATGTCATCGACGAAACGCAGCGCTGTCGCCAGCAGCAGCAGAGGGGCCAGAGCGCCGGCCGCGGCGCCGAGCGCGACAAGCAAACGCCGCAGGACATAAAGATCGGTCTGGCGCATCGCGTGCCTGTATGCTGCTTTACCGAAAATCAGACAAGCCGCATGAGGGTCACGATGAAGGTTTCTTTCGCCGCTCCCGCCCTGCCCCGCTCGGGAGCCCTGGTGCTCACAGTTGCAAAGGGAGGGGCCCTGGATGGCCTGGCGGCCGAGGCGGACGCCGCCGCATCCGGCGCCCTTTCGCAAGCGATGGCGGCTTCTCGTTTCGACGGCGAGGCGAAGGCCACGATCGAGGTGATGGCACCTTTCGGCCTGGACGCGGAGCGGGTGCTGGTCGTCGGTGTCGGAGAGGAGCTGGATGCCCGGCTCGCTGAAGATGTGGGCGGCACCGTCTATTCCGCGCTCGCCAGGTCGGGTTCCAGTTCGGCGACACTGGTCTGGCCGCAGACCGGCTCCGCTGCCGCTGCCGGCCTCGGCGCAGCCCTTGCCGCCTACCGGTTCGACAAATACCGCACGACACTGAAGGACAAGGACAAGCCGGCGCTCGCGGAACTTGTGGTCGCGGCGCCGGACGCCGAAGAAGCACGCCGGTCCTACGAGCAGGACGGCGCCAGGATTGTCGAGGCCGTTGCCTTCGCGCGCGACTTCGTCTCGGAGCCGGGCAATGTCCTTTATCCGGAGAGCTATGCGGACGGGCTTCGCGAACTGGAGGCGCTCGGCGTTTCCGTAGAGGTGTTCGACCAGGCGGCGCTTGAAGACCTGAAAATGGCGACACTGCTGGGCGTGGCGCAGGGAAGCGCGCGCGAGGCCCGGGTCGTCGTCATGCGCTGGCAGGGCGGGGAGGAGCCGCCGATCGCCCTCGTCGGCAAGGGCGTCACGTTCGATACCGGCGGCATCTCGATCAAGCCCAGCGGCGGCATGGAAGAGATGAAATGGGACATGGGGGGATCCGCCGCCGTGGCCGGAGCCATGAAGGCCATAGCCGGGCGCAAGGCGGCCGCGAATGTCGTCGGTATCGTGGGCCTGGTGGAAAACATGCCTTCGGCGACGGCCCAGCGGCCCGGCGACGTCGTGACGAGCTACTCCGGACAGACCGTCGAGGTTATCAACACCGATGCTGAGGGCCGCCTCGTCCTGGCGGACCTGCTGGCCTATGTCATCGAGCGATATGAACCGCATGCCGTGGTCGATCTGGCAACGCTCACCGGCGCCATGGTGATGGCGCTTGCCCACGAATATGCCGGCATGTTCTCCAACAACGACGCGCTGGCAGAGTCGCTGATGTCGGCAGGCGCGGCCGTGGACGAAAAATTGTGGCGGTTTCCGCTCCATGACGCCTACGACAAGATGCTCGAGTCCCACATCGCCGATATGAAGAACATCGGTCCGCGCGAGGCAGGCGCGATATCCGCGGCGCAGTTCCTGAAACGCTTCGTCGGCGATACGCCCTGGGCTCACCTGGACATCGCCGGCACGGCCTGGACCGACAAGGCGCGTCCGACGGTGCCGAAGGGAGCGACGGGCTACGGCGTGCGCCTGCTCGACCGGCTGGTCCGGGATGTCTGCGAAAGCTGACCCGCCGGTCTTCTACGACCTGGACGGCGCTCCGCTGGACCTCGGCCTCGGCCGGCTGCTGGAAGCTGCGCTGGCCGAGGGCCGGCGGGTCTGCGTCCGCCTCGGCCAGGACGAACGGGTGGCGGCGCTCGACCAGGGGTTGTGGACCTACCGCAATGACAGCTTCCTGCCGCATGGATGCGAGGGCGACCCCGCCGAGCATCCGGTATGGCTGACGGCGGCGCCCGGAAATCCCAACGCGGCCGACCTGCTCGTCCTGGTGGACGACGCGCCGCTTGACGGACGCGAGGGATTCGCCGGCACCGCATACCTGTTCGACCGGCGCGACCCCGCAATGCGCGACATTGCCCGCGACCGGTTTGCCGCATTCCGCGACGAGGGAAGCCGGCCCGCATATCTGCGGTTCGGGCCGCAGGGCTGGCCGCAGTCCGAATAGCGCCGTTGTGCGGGCAGGGCGGCATGGCTATAACGCCGCGCCCGCCATGCTGGGGAGGAGACCTGAAGTGGCGACCGAACGCACATTGTCCATCGTGAAGCCCGACGCGACCCGACGCCAGCTGACGGGAGAGATCATCGCCCGGCTGGAGAAGGCCGGGCTCAGGGTCGTGGCCCAGAAGCGCATCCGGCTGACGCGGGAGCAGGCGGAAGGCTTCTACGCCGAGCACAGCGAGCGGCCCTTTTTCGACGATCTCTGCACCTTCATGACCTCGGGGCCCGTCGTGGTGCAGGTGCTGGAATGCGAGGGCGCCATCGAACTCAATCGGGAGATCATGGGCGTCACCAACCCGGCCAATGCGGCCGAGGGCACGATCCGCAAGGATTACGGCGAATCGATCGAGGCGAATTCCGTCCACGGCTCCGACTCTCCCGAGAGCGCGGCGCGCGAGATCGCCTATTTCTTCAGCGCCTGCGAAGTCGTCGGCTAAACCCGGTCCGGGCTATCGACACGGGCCACGGTCAGGGCATCGACGCGGGCCGCGCCGGCGCGCTTGAGGGTCCGCGCGCAGGCCTCGAGCGTCGCCCCGGTCGTCAACACATCGTCCACGACGACAATTCGCGCGCCGCGAACCCGGTCCCGCCAGGCCGGCGCGACGCGGAATGCGCCGGCGACATTGCGCCCCCGTTCGTTGCGGCCGAGCTCCGTTTGCGGGCGCGTGCGCCTCACGCGCCGCAACAGGCCGGGAGCGAAGGCGGCTTCGCCTCCGGCGGCGAGCCGTCCCGCCAGCAGCGCGGCCTGGTTGTAGCGCCGCCGGTATAGCCGCATCCAGTGAAGCGGCACCGGGGCGATCCAGTCCGCGTCCTTCAGCAACGCAGCGCCGGCTTCCCGCGCCCATGCCGACAGCAGCGGCGCCAGGCCGGTCTCGTCCCGGAACTTGAAGCGCTGGACGAGATTTCTTGCGTTACCGCCATAAACCAGCGCGCTTCTTGCCCGGTCATAGGCAGGGTGTTTCGCCATGCACGCGCCGCAAAGCGAGTCGGCCTCCGCCTGGAGGGCGAAGGGCCGCCCGCAACTGTCGCACAACGGCTCGACGATGAACTCGAGGTCCGACCAGCAGGCCCCGCAAAGGGTCGCCGGGTCTGCGACCGGGCCTCGGCAAAAGGCGCAGCGCGGCGGCAGCGCGAGGTCCAGCAACCGCCGCCCAAATGCCGCAGCTCCCGGTCCGGGAAACACCGGCCGGGATCAGGCGGGACGGCTCCAGAACCGCGTCGTGCCGTCGCGGTCCAACTGTTCCACCAGGCCGGTCTCCCAGTCGAGATAGGCCTGCATGTTCTCCTCGACGGTCCCGCCCTGCTCATAGGGCTTCAGCCACACATCGTCGGCCGTATCCGCCATGTGCCGGGCGCCGCTTTCCAGCGGCCCGGTCCATGCCTCCGTGCCGCCTTCCAGCACGGCGACCGGGCGGTCGAAATCTCCGGCGGCCAGATGCGCCAGCCGCCCGTCCGGCGAGGTGAAGACATAGCGTTCCGCGTCCGGCAGGCGGGCCGAGGCAAGCCGCGAGCGGATCGCGAACCAGGCGCCCGGTATATGGCCTTCGGCATAGCTGCGGCTGTCGGCGAAATCGACCACGACCGCGCCTTCGACGGCCTCCGGGCCGACCGTCGGCACATCGGCCAGCCCCGGAATGTCGGGAGCGGCTGGTCCGGTCTCCAGCGGACTGCCCTCCAGCGCGCCTTCCAGCACGGCCGCGTCCCAGTTCATCTGCCGCAGCCAGTGCGCGGTCATGGCGGCGCGAACGCCGTTGTCGTCCACCAGGAAGATGCGTGCGCCCCGCACCGCCGCGTAGCGGTCGGTCGCCTGCACAAGCTGCCCGCCGGGCGCCGAACGCGAGCCCTTGAGATGCCCCGCCTCGAATTCGTGCGGATGGCGCACGTCGAAGATATAGGTCGTCCGTTCCGGCGCGGGCCGGATTTCGCGCACGACCGGCACCTCGAAACGCTCCGCGACCGCCGCGGCGCAGGCGCGCGCCGCGTCCAGCCCGGCCGCGCTCGGCTCGGGCGCCGGGCGCTCATTGCCGCGCTCCAGTTGCAGGCCGGCCAGATGCCAGCCCATCGTGCCGTTGCGCAGCGCCGCCACCCGGTTCGGAATGCCGGCATTGATGAGCGATTGCGCCCCGATGATGCTGCGCGTCCGCCCCGCGCAATTGACGATCACCGTGGTATCCGGAGACGGCGCGAGATCGTGGACGCGATAGACCAGTTCCGCCCCCGGACAGCAGGTCCCGGTCGGAATGTTCATGTTGCGGAATTCGTCCATCGGCCGGCTGTCCAGCACGACCACCGGGTCCGGGCCGTCCAGCATTTCCTTGAGTTCGTCGGCAGAAACCGACGGCGTGTCATAGGCGTGCTCGACATATTCGCCGAACGCCTTGCTCGGCACGTTGAAACCGGAGAAGACCTCGTAGCCCGCCCGCCGCCAGGCTTCGACGCCGTTCGCGAACAGGACGACATTCGTGTAGCCGAGTTCGCGAAGCCGCGCCGCGCCGCGCCCGGCCAGTCCCTCGCCATTGTCGGTGGCGACGATCCGGGTCCCCGCACGGGGCACGAGGCCGCGGATTTCGAGCTCCAGCCGGGAGAGCGGGACATTGCAGGCATGCAGCAGATGCGCCGGCGCGAACGAGCCTTCCTCGCGAAAGTCGATGATGGCCAGTTCGTCCTCTCCCTCCAGTGCCTCGCGCAACGCTTCGGCCGAGATCGCGCTATAGTTCTCGTTCATGGGGCTTCCTTCCGGCGCAGCGGGGCTTTGATGATACCGCAACTCTTCGACCGGGGCGCCCTTCGCCGCCACCGCGACCGCGCCGCCGCTGCGCCCCCCGGCGCGGATTTCCTGTTTCGCGAGGTGGCGGAGCGGCTGGCTGACCGCCTCGACGATGTGACCGTCAGCTTCCCGCTCGCGCTCGATATCGGCGCGCGCGACGGGGTGCTGGCGCGCGCGCTGCGCGGGCGCGGCGGCATCGAGACCCTCATCCGCCTGGAGGCCTCGGAGGCGCTTTGCCGCGCCGGGGGCGGCGTCGGCGCCGTCGGCGAGGAAGACAACCTGCCCTTCGCGGCCGGGAGCTTCCACCTGATTGCAAGCAATCTCGCCCTGCACTGGACCCAGGACCTTCCGGGCGCGCTCGCCCAGATAAAGCGCGCGCTCAGGCCCGGCGGCCTCTTCCTCGCAAGCCTTTTCGGCGGCGAAACGCTGACCGAGCTGCGCCAGGGCCTGCTCGCCGCCGACGCCGCTGCGTCCGGCGGCGCGGCGCCCCGGGTTTCCCCTTTCGCGGACCTGCGCGACGCCGCCGGGCTGCTGCAGCGCGCCGGATTCGAGCTGCCGGTCGCCGATCTGGACACCATCCGGGTCACTTACGAGTCGCCCTTCAAGCTGATGGCCGACCTCCGCGCGATGGGCGAGACCAATGCGCTGGCGGCGCGGCCCCGCCATTTCGCGCGCCGCGCGCTGTTCGCCGAACTCGCCTCGCAATACACCGCCCGGCAGACGGCGACGTTCCAGGTCATCTATCTCTCCGGCTGGGCCTGATCCGCGACTTCGCCCCGCAGGAGGCGGGTTCCTGCGACCATCGCACGCAGCTTTTCCCGCGCCAGCCAGCGGGGCAGCGCCGAGAAGCCGCAATCGGCCGTAACCCAGAGGCGATCCCGCGGCACCGCCTCCAGCACCCTCTCGAGCCGCGCGGCCACTTCCCCGGGGGTTTCAATGTGGAACGACTTCACATCGATCACACCGGCCGCGATCCGGAAGCGCTCGGCCAAAGCCGGCAATGTGTCGAGGTCCGCCATTTCCCGGTTGGCGAATTCCAGCACCAGCATCGAGCAGTCCAGCATGGCCATGCCCGGCAGCAGGCGGGCGAAACCGCGCGGCGAATAGGGGCGGGACGCATTGTTGCCGAAGCAGACATGAACCGCGACACGGTCCGCATGGCCGGCGATGGCGGTGTTTATCGCTTCGGCGCAGGCCCTGCTGTCCAGGCCGTGCGAGAGGTCGGTAAAACCCGGCTCGTCGATCTGGACGAGCTCCGCGTCTTCGCCGGCGAGCCTGTCGAGTTCATCCCTCACAATGCCGGCAATGTCGTCGAGCAGCGCCGCCGCGTCGCCGCCATAGGGGCCTTCGGGCGCGATCTTCGGCATGAAGGTAAGCGGACCGGGAAACGCAACCTTGAGCCGCCTGCCCGGCGCCAGCTCCCTCAGGCGGCGGAATTCGGCCGCGATGCCGAGTCCGTCGGGCGCCGCCACCCGTTCCCTGGCGGTGAAATGGGGCGCGCGGTCATAGCCCGGCACGCCGAGCCGCCGGCCGGCGGGAACCCGCTCGATCCCGGTCAGCCGGTCATACATCTCATAGACGAACCGGCTCCGGCGGAGTTCGCCGTCGGACAGAATGTCCACGCCCGCTTCGATCTGGTCGGCGATCGCGATGCGGGTGGCGTCGTCGAAGGCTTCCTCGACGTCCTCGGCACCGGTCCGGCCCGCGCGCATGGCCTCCCGGAACAGGAACAGCCAGCCCGGCGCCGCGTAGGACCCCACGCCCATTGTCGGCAAATCCATTCCGCTTCCTCCTTTTCGAACCCCGCAAGGAGCCCACTCCACTGCAAGTGTCATGAAATGTCATGTTCCGTCATGCGATGTCATGTTCCGTCATGCGATGTCATGATCTGCATGCGCATGGCGTATGTCCGGCAGCCCGTTCGGGCATACGGGCCGCCGTCCTGGACAGCATCCTGGATATTCCATCCTGTCCCCTCCGTCTTGCGTGTTCGGCATGGGTTTGTCCTCCCGATCCGTCTTCGTTCCGTTCTTCCGGCCGCCCGGCTTCCCGGAGCGGCGGGACCCTGATTCGCGCGGATCCTGTGCGGGCGCCTGTGCGCGCGCCGGCGCGCGTTTCGCGGCGGCGCGGCTCGCGCGCCTGATTGCCCGCGCGCAAGGCAAGCACAAGACGCACTTCGCCTGTCGGCTGAATCGGGGTCGTTCCGCACCGGGCCGGCACGAGTGGGAAGCGGTCCGCGGATGCCGCTTCCTTCCCTGCTCCATATAGCAATCAACCGACAGTCTTCAAGGATTTTCTAAGAAATATTTCAAAATTTTATGAACAAACCGGTTGACCACCAGTTCGGAGCCGAATAAGGTCAATGCTCGCCGCACACGCCGGGCGGCCGGTCCGCGCCCGTTGTGAAATCGGTGAAATACCCGGTTGAGCGGTTCCGCAGCCGGCTCAAACGGGGTAGAAGCGGCGCGCAGTTCCCGGCCGAACCGACAGGAGTCCGTTTCCATGGCCATCGTCGCACAACGCCTTTCCGTCATCCGCCCCTCCCCGACCGTGGCGCTCAACGCCAAGGCGATGGAGATGAAGGCCGCGGGTCACGATGTGATAGGTCTGGCGGCCGGCGAGCCGGATTTCGACACGCCGGAGAACGTGGCCGACGCCGGCGTGGCCGCCATCCGGTCCGGCGACACGAAATACACCGCGCCCGACGGCCGCCCGGAGCTCAAGGCCGCGATCGCGCGCAAGCTGAAGCGCGAAAACGGCCTCGACTACGAACCCGCCCAGGTCACCGTCGGCAATGGCGGCAAGCATGTGCTCTACAACGCTTTCGTCGCGAGCCTGGACCCCGGCGACGAGGTGGTGATCCCCGCGCCCTACTGGACCAGCTATCCGGACATGGTGCTGCTCTGCGGCGGCGAGCCCGTCGTCGTCGAATGCAGGGCGGAAGCGGACTTCAAGATGACCCCGGCGCAGCTTGAAGCCGCGATTACATCGAAGACCAAATGGGTGTTGCTCAACAGCCCGAGCAACCCTTCCGGGGCCGCTTATACCCGCGACGACATGAAGGCGCTTACCGACGTGCTTCTGGCGCATGAGCATGTCTGGGTGCTGACCGACGACATGTATGAGCACATCGTCTATGACGGGTTCGAGTTCGTGACCCCGGCGCAGGTCGAGCCGAAGCTGATAGACCGCACGCTGACGGTAAACGGCGTCTCCAAGGCCTATGCGATGACCGGCTGGCGCATCGGCTATGCGGCCGGCCCGCTGGAACTCGTCAAGGCCATGGGCATGGTGCAGAGCCAGAGCACGACCAACCCCTCCTCGATCAGCCAGACAGCGGCAGTGGTCGCCCTCGACGGCCCGCAGGACTTCATTCCCGAGCGCGCCGCCGCCTTCCAGAGGCGGCGGGACCTTGTCGTCTCGATGCTGAACCAGGCCCCGGGCATCGCCTGCAACCGGCCGGAAGGCGCGTTCTATGTCTATCCGTCCTGCGCGGGCTGCATCGGCAAGCGGACGCCGGACGGGCGGGTCATCGGCAGCGATGACGAGTTCTGCGCCTACCTGATCGACGCCGAAGGGGTGGTGACGGTTCCGGGGTCGGCCTTCGGCGTATCGCCGCATTTCCGCATTTCCTACGCGACCGACGACGCGACGCTCGAGGAGGCCTGCCGGCGCATCCAGCGGGCGGCGGCCGCGCTCGCATGAAGATCGCCGTTGTTGGCGCGGGCGGGGTCGGCGGGGTCTTCGGGGCGCGCCTGGCGGCGGCGGGCCACGAAGTCGGGCTGGTCGCGCGCGGGGCGCATCTGGAGGCGATCCGGAGCGGCGGCCTCAAGGTCAATGGCGGGCCCCGGGACCTGCATGTCCGCCCGGCCTTCGCGACCGACCGGCCGGAGGGAATCGGTGCGGCGGAAGTCGTGCTCGTCGCGGTCAAGCAATGGGACCTCGAAAGTGCCGGCGAAGCGGCCCGCCCGCTGGTCGGCCCGGAGACTACGGTCGTGCCGCTCCAGAACGGCATCGACGCCCGCGAGCGGCTCGGCGCCATTCTCGGCCTGGACCGGGTTATCGGCGGCACGGCCTTCATCAACGCCTTCATCGGCGAACCCGGCGCCATCGAGCAGCACACGCCCTTCAACCGCCTGGTCTTCGGCGAATGGGGCGGACAGTCCTCGGCGCGCGTCGAGGCGCTGGCGGCGGCATGCGGGCCGGCGGACATCGAGGCCGTGGCGAGCCCGAATATCGAGCTCGATATATGGAAGAAATTCGTCTTCCTGGTGGCCGTGAGCTCCGTCAACGCCGTCGTGCGCGGCAATAACGGCGTGGTCCGGCGCTGCCCCGAAACCGAAGCGCTGATCGGCGTCTGCGCGTCCGAGGTCGCCGCCATAGGCCGGGCGCGCGGCGTGCCGCTCGACGAGGATGCGGGCGAGCAGGCGGCCCGGCTTTCCGCCAGTTTCGGCGATGACGGCATTGCCTCGATGGCGGCCGACCTCATCAGGGGCACGCGCCTCGAACTGCCCTGGCTTGCCGGCAAGGCGGTGGCGCTGGCCCGCGAGGCCGGCGTGCCCGCGCCCGCGCTCGAAACCATCCACGCCGCGCTCCTGCCCTGGCAGGACGGAGCGGCGGCCGTTGCGGGATAGCAGCCATGCACCGCCTGTGCGTCGCGCCGATGATGGACCGGACGGACCGGCACTGCCGCTTCTTCCACCGGCTGCTCTCGCGGCGCGCGCGCCTCTACACGGAGATGCTGACGGCCGGGGCCGTCATTCACGGCGACCGGGACCGGCTGCTGGGGTTCGACCCGGCCGAGCATCCCGTCGCGCTGCAACTGGGCGGGAGCGAGCCGGCCGCGCTGGCGCAGGCGGCGCGCATCGGCGAGCGGCTGGGCTATGACGAGATCAACCTCAATTGCGGCTGCCCCAGCGACCGGGTGAAGAAGGGCCGCTTCGGCGCGGGCCTGATGGCAGAGCCGGAGCTTGTCGGCCGCTGCCTCGCCGCCATGCGCGAGGCGGTCCCGGTCCCGGTAACGGTCAAGTGCCGGGTGGGCATCGACGACCAGGACGACGGGGCGCTCAAACGGTTCGTCGAAACGGTCCATGCGCTTTCCGGCGTCACCGTCTTCATCGTCCATGCGCGCAAGGCGTGGCTGAAGGGGCTCAGCCCGAAGCAGAACCGGGAAGTGCCGCCGCTGCGTTACGAACTGGTGTTCCGCCTGAAGGCCGAGCGCCCGGACCTCTGCATCGTGATCAATGGGGGCATTGCCGATCTCGGCGAGGCCGAGGCGCTGCTGGCGGCCGGCGCAGTCGATGGCGTCATGCTGGGCCGCGCCGCCTATTCCGACCCCTGGCTGCTCGCCGATGCGGACCGCCGCCTGTTCGGGGCGGAGAACCCGCTGCTGGCGCGGCAGGAGGCGGTGGAAGCCCTGCTGCCCTATGCGGAACGGCTGGCGGCGGAGGGCGTCCGCCTGCACGCGCTCGCGCGGCATGTCCACGGGCTGTTCCAGGGCTGCCCCGGCGCCCGCGCCTTCCGCCGCCACCTGGCGGAGAACGCGCACCTGCCGGGCGCGGGCGCCGAGGTGCTCGCCGCAGCCGCAAACCTCGCGGCGCCGCCCGACCGCCTGGCGGCGTGAGGCCCGAGCGCTAACGCGCGGTCCAGCCGCCGTCTATCACGAGCTCCGCGCCGGTCATGAAGGCGCTGTCCGCCGAGGCGAGGAAGAGGACGCCTGCCGCGATGTCCACCGGGTCGCCGAGGCGCTTGATCGGGTGCTGGTCCATGACGAACTGGCGCGCGGCATTGTCCGACATGCCGGTGCTGATCCAGCGGTCCAGCACCTGGTCCGCCATGTCGGTTTCGATCAGGCC
>JAJEEP010000033.1 GCA_022820945.1 Alphaproteobacteria bacterium
GAGCGTTGAGGGACACGGGTCGATGCCCTGATAGCGGTCCGGCCATGGCGATGGGATGGGCGGGTCCGGCGACGCGTTATGCCAAAAGGCGCAGGAGCTGGTCGGCAGTCAGGGCGAGGATGCCGAACATGCAATGGCACATCACCTTCGAGGCGCCCCGGACTCGTACATGGCGGCCACCGAACTCGTCCTTCAGTCGGCCATTGACACGCTCTCCCGCCGTGCGTTCGTTGTACCGGACCTGTTCGGGAAGCTGAAAGCCGATGCACCGCAGGCGCCGCGCTTCCGCTTTCAGCTCCTCGGCCAGCGCCTTGTCGCGGCGGGGGTTGATGTCAATCAACGGGACGTGGCCGAGTGAGCGGCTGTGTTCGTGGACTGCTTCGGCATCGTAGGCAGAATCCATCAGGTCATAGCAGTTGGTCGTCCGCTCGGCCGACATCGTCGCCAGGGGAATGGCGGCCTGGCTGTCGTGCGTCGAGGCCGAGGTCATCAGGCAACTGATGGGGACCTGGCCGTCGGCCACGTCGATGTGCAGCTTGTACCCGACCCAGGTGTCGCGGTACCCCTTGCTGTTCTTCTTCGTGCCGACATCGCAGTCGGTCGGCAGGTCGTCCAGCATCTCCGGGAGGGTCATGGTGGACTGGCGTTCGAGCCGTGTGCGCCGCTTCGGTCGTTCTTCTCCCTTCTTCGGCCGTCCCCGCTTGCGCTTGGGAGGTGTCGGCGCCTTCTCCTTGACGGCAGGCTTCTCGCGCGCCTCGATGGCCGTCGAGTCGCGGGAGAGATGCCCCACCAACTGGTCCCCGTGGGTCTTGCGGACCAGCGCTTCGTGCACCCGTTGGGGCAACTGCGAGCCGGCGAATTCGGCGAAGGCGCGCGAGAAGACCGACTCGCTCGGCACCTGGCTCCGCCGCTCCCAGCCGCAGAGGCGCCGGAGCGCCACGTCGGTGTCCAAGCGGTCCAGCAGCACCCGCGTGGTCGGCATGTCGTAGACCGCCTTGGCCACGAATGCCCGCGCCAGCGCGGCGCGGTCGCTCCGGGGACGCCCCGGCGCCCCCAACTGCGGGGGAATCCACTGCTCGATGCGGATGACCTCCAAGGTCTGCACCAACTGCTGCTGCTTGGCGGTCAGTGGTCCCAGCTCCTGCTCCAGATCGGGAAACAGCGCATTCTGAATCGACTGCCAGTAGGGGGCGAAGGAATCTCGCATACGAGGCATGCTGCAGTTGACCTCCCGCGAATACCAAAGCGGTGAGCGACACGCTCAACGCCGAGTTGCTGCCATGTTACCCTCTCGTCGAACGCAACTGCCCATCGGCATCCTGCCTGCGCTTGGCCAGACCGAAAATCGCCTCTCTGCAGGGTTCTGCAAGAAGCTCGGCTGTCCTTGACTTCCTGGACACCGATGGCGCCCTGATCGAACCGGTCGCGCTCGCTCTTCTCAGCAGCGCCGGCGCCCTTCGAGTAGACGAGGATCGTCCTCGCCGGCCGCTCAAGGCACTCCGCCTTCGACGCCCCCGGACGAGGGACGTTGGACAAGAGAGAGAACCCGCCTTCAGGCGGGTCGTAGACGTCGTCGGAACCGGGGCGCAGCCGGCCACCGAGCATGTCCATGAACGCCCGAGCGTTCTTCTTGGAGTTCGCGATGACGATGAGCACAGGATGGCCCACCGACGAATCGCGCTGCGCGTGCGGCGCCCAAGCCGCGAACGTCTTCTCGTAGTCGCTGTACAGAAGATGGAGGGCGTTTCGGACCTTCAGACGACTCTCCGCGGAAACGAGATCGCGACCGTTGTTGTCCTCGTACAGGTTCTCCAGGATTCGGCGTTCGACCTGGTCGGTGCGGCGAGGCGGCATGGGGATCGTGACGAGCCCGGCCTCCATGGCCTCCATCAGGGCGAACTCGCTGACGATCCACGGGACGAGCGGCTCTTCCTTCTTGATCCGGGCACCAGCCGGCCTATGCGTGTTGCGCGGATCGATGAAGATCGGTGTCGCCGTGAGGTCGATGATCTGGGCCACCCGAAAGTGCCGGTGGTTGTCGAGTTCGTGAATGGCCTGCATCCAGACACCTTGGGTCGCCCCACTACGACGAGCCGTCTTGGCGTCGGCGGCGCGCTCCCAGCAGTGGTGAGCTTCGTCGTTGAGAACGACGATCCGGTCGCCGTGCCGGGAACTGGGCCGACCCAGGAGACGCGTCCACATCTCCTCGTAAGTCTCAGGAGACTCCGACTCATCGACACGAGCCCAAGCGAGGGCCTCAGTACGGCTGCCCGAGGTCTCAAGACCACCAAGGCCCGCGTTCCCGCGAGGCAGGAGCTTCTCGAAGTTCAGAACCGTGACGTGAACCTGGGACAGGCGACGGCGCAACGCGAGCGGCAAGAGCCGATGCTGGTCGTAGAGGTTGTCCGTGCGGCGCGGATCGAGGACACGGAGCTGCCGAGCGATCGTTCGTCCAGGCGAGATGACGACGATGCGACCGATGTTGCGCGCAAGCCCGAGGCTGTGATGTCTGTGCTCAGCCCTGCGGTTGACTGTCAACGGTCGCCCAAAAGAGCGTCATTCTGCACGGGAGGTCGACCACAACATGTAGGGGGTGCAGGGGTAGGCATCGTCGGCAAGAGCCAGCCTGGACGAGCGTGCGCGGAGCCGGCGTCAAGGCCGTCAGCCCCGCGAAGCGGGGGCGGAGCGTAGCGACGCGCCTTGACGCCGGTGAGCACACGCGCACGCTG
>JAJEEP010000140.1 GCA_022820945.1 Alphaproteobacteria bacterium
ATCGGGCAAACGCTTCGACGCACACTGTCGGCCGGACGGCGCCGCCCTTCGGGTCGCGCCCAGGCGCCCGCCCGCGGCGTCGCGGGCCTCAACCGTATTCCCCGATACGCTTTTCGGCCCGCTCCTTGCGGATCGAACGCCTGGGCGCGACGCAGGCCGCGACTTTGGTGAGAAATGCGGGCTAAAGCGCGCCTCTTCGCGTCACCGCCGGACCGACCGAGCCTGCCGATCCGATCACCCCGACGCCCCGGACCATGGTGCGGTGCACGGAGCGCAGTTGCTGCGTCAGGGTGGCGCCATGCAGCGCACAAGCGAACCGCCCGCATCCCACGTCATTGCCGCCGCTTGTCCCAGGGCATCCCGCTTGTCTCGGGGAATCCCACTCGTCCCGGAGAATCCCGCTTGTCCCGGGAATCCCACTTAGTTCCCGCGTTTCGCTCGATCCCTGCGTGTCCCGCATGAAATTAATGTGCGCCGCGGTGGGACGTGGAACCGGACCGCGAACGCGGCAAGCAATTCGGATGAGTCGTTCACCCTGTCAACGTCGCGAAGGGGTTGCGGCCTTCGGGGTCCTCGACCTCGACGATCCAGACGTCCGGGTCGAAGTCGATCTCCCGCGTTAGCCGCGCCTCGGCCTCCTCCTCGGGAATCCAGCCCTCGCCGGTGGCGCGGCGCCAGGCGAGGTCGCCCTCGAGCGATTGGGTCCGGGCGAAGACCGCCGCCGTGCCGTCGAGCCGGCTCACCTTGACTAGCAGCGCGCCCGCGTCGGCATCGCCGCGCCGGCGGAGCGCAGCGAACAGCAACGCCTGCTGGCAATACCGGAAGCCCGCCTGCACTAGCACCTCGGTCTTGAGTTGCGCCGCGCTCATGGCAGCTCGATCGACGGGTGGCGCAGGCGGTCGCCGGGCGCGATGCCGAGGCGCCGGGCGGAGCCCGCGATCATCTCCAGCACGAAGCGGACCGGCTGGCCGGAGCGGATCCGCTTCTCCGAGAGCGGGGTGGTGCCCTCGGCGACGGTGACGATGCGGCCGTCGCTCTCGGCGAAGAACATGTCCAGCGAGATCAGCGTGTTCTTCATCCACATCGTGGCCGGCCGCGTGGTGCCGTAGTCGAAGAGCATGCCGCGATCGGGCGCGAGCTCGGTGCGGTGCATGAGGCCGATTGCGCGCTCCTCGGCCGTGCGCGCGACCTCGACCTGGATGACGTGGACGCCCGCGGCGGTCTCGATGGTCAGCGGCTCGAGCGCGCCGGTCTCCGCCCGGCCCGTCGAGGCGAAGCCTGCGGCGACGAGCAGCGTCCCGAGCACGAGCGCAAGGACTGTCTTGCGGGTGGCGATCATCTTCGTGGCACGACCACGATGTTGCCGACGTAACGCTTGTCGATGAAGGCCTGCTGGGCGGCGCGCAGCTCGCGCAACGGATAGGTCGCCGCCAGCACCGGCTCGATCTCGCCCCGTTCGATGTAGCCGACCACGTCGCGAAAGACGTGGCTCGGGACCACGGTGGAGCCGGTGAAGGTGAGGTCGCGCAGGTAGAAGGTGCGGAGGTCGAGCGCGACCATGGGCCCGGCGATGGCGCCGGAGCAGGTGTAGCGGCCGCCTGGCGTGAGCACGTCGATCAGCGTGGGCCAACTGGGCCCGCCCACGACGTCGGCGACGACCGTGATCCGCTCGCCCTCCAGCGTCTCGCGCAGGTTCTCCGGCGCGCGCGGCAGGATGCGGTCGGGGCCGAGCCTCGCCACATCGGCGTACTTGGCTTCGGCGGTCATCGCGATCACCCGCGCGCCGCGCCGCCTGGCAAGCTGGATCAGCGCGCCGCCCACGCCGCCCGAAGCGCCGGGGACGAGTACCGTGTCGCCCGCGCCCGCGTTCGCCCGGTTCAGCATGCCTTCGGCCGTGGTGTAGGAGCAGGAGAAGGTCGCGAGCTCGGCGTCCGTGAGCGCGGAGTCGACCACCGCCATGCTGCGCACGTCGCAGACGGTGTATTCGGCGAAGCCGCCGTCGACCTCCGATCCGAAGTAGACGGCCTTCTCCATGTTCTCGGGCTCGGACCAGTCGCGCTGCCAGCCGTCCACCATGACCCGCCTGCCGATCAGCGCGGGGTCGGCGCCCTCGCCCACGGCGGCCACTTCGCCTACCGCATCGGCGCCCTGGATGCGCGGAAAGCCGATGGGCCGCCCGCCCCAGGTCGGATCGCTGCCGTCCACCTCGGCGTGGACGGCGCCGGTCGTGGCTTCCGTCACGGTCTTGGAGTACCAGCCGGTGCGGGTGTTGACGTCGGTGTTGTTGAGCCCGCAGGCGCCGACCCTGACCAGCGCCTCCATCGGCCCCGGCTCGGGCATGGGCCAGTCCTCGCGCCAGGCGTACTTGTCGAGGCCGCCGTGGCCGGTCAGCACCATCGCCCTCATCACGCGGCTCATGCGCCGGTCACTCCTTCAACCGTGTGTCCTGTATGGACTTTTTGCTGGGCGATGGACAGCCGTTTCGCCTATCGTGGCCGGCGCCGCGTGCGCCGCATCGCCCGCCAGGGAGGATCGACGGGAATGACCGGTCAAGACCCGCCAGCGCCCGTCCGTTCCCTCGCCGCACGCTACTACACCGATCCGGCCATCTTCGAGAAGGAGCGCCGGGGCCTGCTCTCCCGCACCTGGCAGTTCGCCGGGCATGAGAGCCAGGCGCGCGAGCCGGGCGACTACTTTACGTGCGAGATCGCGGGCGATAGCCTGTTCTGCATTCGCGGGCGCGACGGCGTGCTGCGCGCCTTCTACAACGTGTGCCAGCACCGGGGACATCGGCTGGTGGAGGGCGCCGGCAACACGCGCGCGATCGTCTGCCCCTACCACGCCTGGTCCTACGAGCTGACCGGCGCGTTCCGCAACGGGCCGAACGTGGAGGCGGTGCCGGGGTTCGACGGTTCATCCATTCGCTTGACGGCGGTGCGGAGCGAGAGCCTGCACGGCTTCGTCTTCGCCAACCTAGACGACGACGCGGCGCCGATGGATGCGTGGTATCCGGGCGTGCGGGAGGAACTCGCGGACTACGTGCCCGACATCGGCGCGCTCGCGCCGCTCGAATGGATCGAGGTTCCGGAGGCCTGCAACTGGAAGATCTCGGTCGAGAATCACTCCGAGTGCTACCACTGCGTGCTGCGCCATCCGACCTTCGCGACCGGCGTGATCCGGCCCGAGAGCTATGACATCCAGCCTTCAGGAGAGGGCTACGTTCTGCGCCACACGACCGAGTGCCAGGACCTGGAGCGGATGAGCTATCCCATCGACCTGTCGGTGCCCCGTGCAGGGGAGTACCGCACGTTCCTCCTCTGGCCGATGTTCTCGTTCCAGATCTATCCGGGCAACGTGCTGAACACTTACCACTGGCGTGCCCACGGCGTGGACGCCTGCACCGTCTGGCGAGGCTGGTACACGCCGGGCGGTGCCGAGAGCGCGGTGATTCGGCAGCTCGCGGCGCAGGACCTGGAGACCACGGTCGCGGAGGATATCCGGCTGGTCGAGAGCGTGGCGCAGGGGCTGAAGAGCCGCGGCTACCGCCCCGGCCCTCTCGTGCTCGATCCCGAAGGCGGGCTGAACTCCGAGCACTCCATCCGGACGCTCCAGCAATGGATGCGGGAGGCCGTGGACGATTAGCGCGGTGATCTCGCCGCGGTCAGTTGACGAAGCGCGTCTCGGTGTCTCCGGTACCGAACTTCTCGCTGTCCTCGTCGCCCCACTCGCGGCCGCTCTCCTGGCTGGAGAATTTCTCGAGCATGTAGGCGCCGGCCGTGATCGGCGGGTACTTCGCCGGCTCCTCCTGGCTGTGGCAGGTCGGCAGACATTCGATCAGCGCGTCGTAGTTGGGCTCGATGAAGTGGCAGAAGGAGAGGCGGTCCCCGGACGCGTGCGGCGGATTGAGCACGCGATGCCGCGTGGATTTCCAGCGGTCATTGGTCCAGCGCATCAGGAAGTCGCCGATGTTGACCACGAACGAGCCGGGGATGGCGGGTACGCTCACCCAGGTGCCGTCCGGGCCGCGCGCCTGCAGGCCGCCCGGCTTGTCCTCGATAAGGCAGATGGTGAGGTTGTCGTAGTCCGAGTGCTCGCCGGCGCGAAACTGCCCCTCCTTGGGCGCCGACTTCTGCTCGGGATAGTTCAGCACGCGGAGGATGCTGAACCCCCTTTCGAGCATGCCGTCGAAGTGATCCTCGGGCAGATCGAAGGCGATGGCCGCGAGCCGGTGCAGGTGCCAGCCCAACAGGTCCAGGGCCCGGATGTAGTCCTCGATGGTCTGGCGGAGCCCTGCCGGGTGCTGCGGATAGATATTGGGCGCGTAGCAGGGCGCGGCCGCCTCGGTGTGGCAGGATGGATGGTCCGGCACGTCAATCGGCCCGAAGGAGATCGATTCCTTCAGATCGGGCGGCGCCTCCACACCGATCGTCGCAGAAAGGTGCTCCGTGCCCACCGGCTCGTAGCCTCGCACCGCCAGATCGCCCTCCGGCTTCCTGATCGCCAGCTTCTCCTTCATCGGCAAGCCGAAGAACGCCACGGACTCACGGCGCGCGCGCTCGATCAGCGCCGGGTCGACCCCGTGGCCCAAGACCATGAAGAAACCGATGCGCTCGCACGCCCGGCTGATCTCGTCCGCGACCCGCCTCTTGTCGGTGGGGTCTCCCGCGAAGTAGGGGCTGAGGTCGATGAGCGGAATCTCGGCGAGGGATCCGGTCGACATGGGGGCTCCTTTCGCTGCGCTTCGGTCCTTCTGCCGGCGGCCCCCCGGCGCAGGACGCAGGGCCGGCGGCGCGGTTCGTGCACTCGCCTAGTTTGCGGCGGGCGCGCCTTCGGTCGTGCCGTTGAAGGGATGCCGGCGTTTGAAGTCCTCGGCCATCTCCCGCATCGTGATCATGCGAACGCCGGTGTGCGCCAGCATGTGGTCGAAGAGTCGCTCCAGCATCATCAGCACCTGCGGCTTGCCCGCGCAGTCCGGATGGATCACGCAGGTGTAGATCGCATAGTCGTAGTGGCGGTAGATCCAGTCGAACTGGTCGCGCCAGATGTCCTCGACGTCCCTCGGATTGACCCAGCCGTGGCTGTTCGGGAAGGTCTTCACGAACATCATGGGCGGCGCATCGTCGAGGTACCAGCTCGCCGGCAGTTCGACGAGATCCACCGCCTCCCCCGGCTGCCAGGGCTTCATCCAGGTCCTGGCCTCCTGGGTGTAGTCGATCTTGGTCCAGCTATCGCCACTGCGCAGGTAGTGCGGCGTGTAGTCGTCCTCCATGACGCTGCGGTCGTAGAGGAAGCCGCGCTCAAGCAGCAGGTCGATGGTGTTGGGGCTGAGTTCCCACCACGGCGCCACGTAGCCGACCGGGCGCACACCGCAAAGGTCGGTCACCAGCTCGATGCACTTGTCGAGCACGTCCGCCTCCTGCTGGCGGGACATGGCAAGCGGGTTCTCGTGGGTATAGCCGTGCACGCCCAGCTCGTGGCCGTACTTTACGATCAACTCCGACTCTTTCGGAAAGCTCTCGATCGAATGCCCGGTGATGTCCCACGTGGTCTTGATGCCATAGCGGTCCATCATCTCGAGGATGCGTGGCACCCCCTGCCGCGCCGCGAAGACGCCGCGCGAGATGTCGCAGGGCGAATCGGCGCCGCCGAACGATCCGATCCAGAGCGAAACCGAATCGAAATGGGGATTGAAGCAAACCTGTATGTCTTTCTTCGTGGCCATGATTTCCCCCCTTTGGCGTTGCCGCGTCGCGGCGGTTGTCCGATGCCGATGCCTTCGCCTCAGCCGTCCGCGCGCCCTCTGAGCGCGTTATCCATCCGCGCGCTCTCTCAGCGCGACGATAGCGCCGAGCAGCACGAGTCCGTAGATGATACTGCGCACGGCCTCTGGCAGCATCGTTCCTGTCAGCAGCGAGCCGAGCGCCGTGAACAGCAAGGCGCCGCCCAGGATGCCGACGAAGTGGCCGCGCCCGCCGGTGATCAGCGTGCCGCCCAGCACCACCACGGCGATGGATTGCAGCAGGAACGGATCCCCCATGCCGAAGAACGCCTGCCCGCTGAAGCCCGAGAGCAGGACGCCCACCAGCGCCGAGCAGAAGCCGCTCAGCATGTAGGCGCCGACGATGACGGAGCCGGTCCAGACGCCCGAAAGTCGCGCCACGGTGACGCTGTTGCCGACCGTGTAGAGCCTGCGCCCGAAGGCGGTCCGGTTGAGGAAGATCGTCGCAGTGATCGCAAACCCGATGAGGAACCAGCCGATGGGCGCGATACCGAGCAGCCGGCCGGACACGAACCAGCGCAGCACCGGCGGCGAGCCGCCGATGGGAGCGCCGTCGCTGAAGATGAGCGAGATACCTTCCAGCATGCCGGCCATCGCCAGCGTGACGATGATCGGTGACATCCTGAAGAGCACGATCATGAGGCCGTTCAGACAACCGATGGCGAGCCCGATCGCGAGCGCCAGCGGCACCGCCCAGTAGGCGGGCCCGTTCTCGCCAAAGCAGAACGTGGTGACGACGATCGCGGGGAACGTGATCGCCCACGCGACCGAAAGATCGAGCCCGCCCGAGATGATGACCGCGCCCTGGCCCAAGCCCAGGATCGCGAGGAAAGCAGTAAACAGGAGCAGGACGTTGAGATATTCGAGCGCCGACAGGTCCTCGCCGAAAATCACCACCGTGGCAATCACGATCACGGCGAACATGACGTAGGTGGGGGAGATGTAGCGGAGCGTGGCCTGGTTGCGGGTGAACCAGCCTGCGGTCGGGCGGGTCAGGTCGGGGCCGCCGCGCGCGGCCGTTCGGCCCAGCAGGTCCTGCAGAAGCCCGTCGCCCCGAAGGCCGGCGGATGGCACGACCGGTGCCCGCCAGCGCGTGCGGAGCGCCTGCCGCCAGCCGCGCACGACATCCACCACCGGAAGGTCCCGGCTCATAGAAAGCCCCAGCACGGCGAAGATCAGGATCGCGCCCTCTGCGAGCGGCACGTACCAGGTGCGCATGCCGAGCAGCAGGAAGATCGTCAGGATGATGGTGAGCGTCAGCGCGCCGAAGACTGTGCCGACACAGCCGCCGCGCCCGCCCCCGATCAGCGTTCCGCCGATGACCACGGCGGCGAAAATCTTGAGCAGGAACTTGGCACCGATCAACGGGTCTCCGGCGCCGATCTGGGCAGTCATGAACATGCCGGCGGCGCCGTAGCAGACGCCGGCGATGGTGTAAGTCCAGAACTTCGTCATCCGCACGTCGGTGCCGCTTGCCAGCGCCGACTTCTCGTCGCTGCCGATGGCGTAGATCCCGGTCCCGAGCCGCGAATTCCGCAGCGCCAGCCAGAGCACGATGACGACCGCGAGCACGATGATCGGCGCGGGGAGCACGCCGGCGATGGCCTCGCCGGTGAAGAACATGCTGAACTCCCACGGCGCCTCGCCACCCGCATGAGTCATCACCAGCAGCGCTGCGCCCTGCGCAATAAACATCGTGGCGAGAGTCACGACGATCGCCGACAGACCGAGAAAGGCGATCAGGAAGCCGTTGATCGCTCCGATCGCCGCGCCCACTGCAAGCGCGAGCGCAAGCGCCGCTCCGATGAACTCGGCGCCGGAAAGCGCGGCGACATCGGAGGAGAACTCGGAACCCCCTCCGAGGAACTGAATGATCATTACGTTGACAAGCGAGATCACCGCGCCGGCCGAAAGATCGAAGCCGCCGGCCAGGATGACGATGGTCTCGCCCACGGCAGCGAGCGCGAGCGTCGTCGCGCCGGTAGTGATGGAGCTCACGTCGAAGTAGCTGATCCCCTCGCCCTTGACGAGCTGCAGGATGATCAGCATCACCAGGAACACGCCGACCGAGATCAGGAGGCCGCGCTGGCGCTGCCAATTCACGACCGGAAGGCTGGCGCGATCGAATCGCGGCACAGGCAGCAGCGGTCTGCCGTTCACAGCGACCCGCCCTCACCGAGAGCCGCGCGCATCACGGCAGATTCCGAAAGCGCATCGCCGCTCAGCGTCGCCGCCGCGCGGCCGCGATAGACGACCTTCACCTCATCGCAGAGATTGACCAGCTCCGAGACGTCGGTGGAGTAGAACAGCACCGCGCCGCCTGCGCTCGCGTAGGCGCGGATCATCACGTAGATCTCGGCCTTGGTGCCGACATCGACGCCACGGGTCGGGTCGTACATGAGCAGGATGCGGTTCTCGGTCAGCAGCCACTTGGCGATGGCGAGCTTTTGCTGATTGCCGCCGCTGAAGACCTTGCAGGCGGTGTGGAGCGCGCGCCGGTCCACCTGCACCAGATCCAGGACCCGGGCGACGGCCGCAGACTCCGCAGCCGTGTCGATGACCCCGAAGCGCCTGAACCGCTCGATGACCGGCAGCGAGACGTTCTCCCGCCCGGTCATCTCCAGCGCCAGCGCCTCGGTCTTGCGTTCCTCCGGCACCAGGCTGATGCCGATGTCGGCGCGCAGCGCGTCGCGCGGCGATTTCAGGGTGACCGGCTTGCCGTAGACCGAGACCGTGCCGGCCGTAGGTCTGATCATACCGAACAGCGCGAGGAACAGCTCTCGCTGGCCCATTCCTTCCAACCCGGCGACGCCGAGCACGTCGCCCGGCCGCAGCGCGAACGACAGGTCCTTGAGCCTGCCGCCCGCCGCGAGTCCCTCGGCCGAAAGAACCGGCTCCGCTGCCTCCCCGGTTGCGCGCGGCGGCTTCTCCGGGAAGGTCGCAGCCAGCGAGCGGCCGATCACCAGCGCGATAACCTCTTCCTCGGAAATGTCGGCGACCGCGAAGCTCCCCACGTTGGCACCGTTGCGCAGCACGGTCAGGTTGTCGCAAAAGCGCCGGACCTCCTGCATGCGATGAGAAATGAACACTGTGGTCACGCCGCGCTCTCGCAGCGCATTGACCTGGCCGTGCAGCCACTCGACATCCCTGCCAGAGAGTGCCGAGGTCGGCTCGTCCAGCAAGAGAATCCTCGGCTCGCGCGAGATGGCGCGGGCGATCTCGATCCGCTGCTGGGTGGAGAGATCGAGCGTCGCGACCTCCACGCGCGGGTCGATATCGTCCAGGCCGAGGTTCTGAAGAATCTCGCGCACCAGCTCTTCGGATCGCCGGCGACGCACCTGCCCGCCCGGGTGTGCGGGCTCGTAGGGCAGGAGCATGTTCTGCGTGACCGTGAGGTCTTTGATCAGCGAGATTTCCTGATAGGCGGTCTGGATGCCGGAACGGTGCGCGGTGCGCGGATCGCCGAGCCGAGCGGGCTCGCCGAACAGATGGATGTCGCCGGCATCGGGCCGAATGAGACCGCTAAGAATTTTGACGAGCGTGGACTTGCCGGCGCCGTTCTCGCCGAGCAGCGCGTGAACGTCGCCCGACCCGACGGCCAGCGACACGTCATCCAGGGCAATCGTGGCGCCGAAGTGCTTTCTTAGGCCGACGACCTCGAATGCGGCAGGCGCCTCGCTCCCGCTCTCGTCCACGGCAGCGCGTCAGACCTGTCGGAGGCGTCCATGCGGGACCCGCTTGCGCAGGTCCCGCACGGTAGAAGGTGCCTCCCTGTTAGGCCTTCTGCTACTGACCTTCCGGCACCTTGCCTTCGAGCGCTGAGAACAAGTCGAGCTCACTCACCCAGGGATGCCACACATCGACGAAGTAGTTCGGCGGCACCCCGAGATCGGGATGGTAGGTGTTGCAGTTGCGCGCCAGCAGCTCCTCGCGCGTCCCCTCGGTGCACACCACCACCTGGCCCGGCTCGACCAACGGCATCGGCACCTGGGTGAAGCGCGGCGGCTCCGCACCGCCATCGGCATAGGCGACGGCGATCTTGAGCGCGTAGGCACCGAGCCAGTTGGGCGAGCCCATGGAGCTGCTCTTCATGCCCAGCGCACCCGGCACCGTGCCGGGCTCGGCGATGGCGATGCGATGCCCGTTGGTGCCGTTACCGGCGCAGGGCACGAGCTGGTCCGCCCGGCCGGCTTCGACCTGGATCTGCGAGAACATGTAGCAGCCCACCTGGGTCCACAGTCCGTCGATGTTGTCCCAGCCGTGGGTGGCGACGATCTTGGTCAGCTCCTGCCTGGCGTGTGCGTTGTTCCAGTTGCTGTAGGCATGAACCAGGACCTCGATCTCGGGATATGCGGCGAAGACCTCCATGGCGCCGTCGGTGCGGGCGTGATCGATGTAGTGCCCGGGGTAGCCACCCATGACGATGATGCTGCCCTTGCCGCCGAGCTCCTCGGCCAGATATTCCGCAGGCCCCGCACCAGCCCAGGTCTGATCCAAGCCGATATGGTAGGCGCAGGGCTCGGTCACCGATGCGTCGAAGGTCATCACGATGATGCCCCTCTGGCACGCCTGACGGATCGAGCGATTGAGCGCGGTGCGCGAGTTCGGCCACAGGATGATGATGTCGGCATCGCCCTGGACCATGGCGTTGACCTGCTGGATCTGGGTCTGGATATCGGCCCGCGCCGATTGCATGTTGAGCTCCACCCGGTCCTTGAAGGCCTTGGTCTTGGCCATGGAGCGGATCAGGTTCTGCGCCGCATCCATCCAAGTGTTGCCCTCGAAGCCCACGCTGACGAAGACCTTGTACTTGTCCTCCTGGGCCGAAGCCGGCGATGGGCCGAAGATTCCCGTCACCGCCAGTGCCAGCGCAGCAGTTGCCAACACCGCGAGTCTCGCCCGTTTGATCATGTCTACCTCCCCTGGTTTCGAGCCTTGAATCGGCTCCTTGGTCGTAGCTTGAAGCGCTCTCCGGCGCCTTATGGCTGATCGGACGCCCGCTGCCCCGAGGCGCCGATAGCGGTCATCATCAGGAACTTATCGAGCAAGTTCTTGCTTGTGGTGACCGGCGGGTACTTGGCCGGATTGTCCGCGCTCTGACAGGCCGGGAAGCATTCGATCATGCAGTCGTAGTTCGTATAGAAGAAAAAGATCATCGACTGCCGGCGGCTGTCGTTCGCCTTGTCCCGCGGCGGATTGACGACCCGGTGCAGGGTGGAAACCCACATGTCGTTGGTCCACATCTGCATCTGGTCGCCCAGATTGATGCTGAACGCGTTGGGCACCACAGGCACGTCCACCCACTCGCCGTCACGGTTCATGGCCTGAAGACCGCCGGGCTTGTCCTCGATCGCGCAGATCGTACAGGCACCGAAATCCGAATGCGCGCTGGCACGAAACTGGTTGTCGAGCGGCGGGTCGGGCTGGTCCGGGTAGTTGAGCACCCGGAACTGGCTGACGTGCTTGTCGATCCGCGTCTCGAAATAGTCTTCACCGAGGTCGAGGGCGCAAGCAAAGATGCGCATCAGCGTGAAGGCAAGCTGCTCCATCGCGTCCCAATAGGCGATCCACGTCTCCTTCAACTCGGCGGGACGCGCCGGCCAGCGATTCTCGACGAAGTGCTGACCGGCCTCGGCGCAGTGATAGTAGGGCTCGTCCGGCACGAAGGGCGGGCCGATGGTCAGCGATTCCTTGAGATCGCCCGGACCCCGCTCGCCGCGGCTCTCGGCCAGGCATTCCTTGAGGGCTGGGCTGTACCCCCTGATGACGTCGTCCGCCCAGCGTTCGATCGTCATCTTCTCTTCCAGCGGACGATCGAAGAAGCGCCGGCTGACACCGTGGGTCGCCTCGGTGACTGCGGGATCGACGCCGTGGCCCGTGATGACGAAAAAGCCGATGTCTTCGCACGCCTGCTTGACCTCGGCCGCCACCCGCGCCTTGCCGTCGCGCTCTCCGCCGAGGAACGGCGCGATGTCGATAACGGGAACCTGCTGAAGGGTCATGGTTCTGCCTTCGCGCCCCGACAATTGCGGAAGCTTGCCCGTTCGCGTCTTAACCCGTCAAGGCGCAATCGTGCCGCAGTGGGGGCGGTCAATCGGTGTCGTTCTCGATTTGGGGTAACGAGCGCACGTAGGCGAGGATCGCGCTGAGGTCTTGGCGATCCATCGTGTCGTAGCGCTCGTAAGGCATGGGCGGGCCGAGCTCGTCGCCATCGGGCCTGAGACCCTTGGTGATCGCGGTCCGCATCTTGCGGCTGTTCCAGCGGCCGAGCCCGGTGCCCCAGTCCGGCGTGATGTTGCGGGCCTCGGTCTCGCCCCACGGCCCCTCCATCTCGTGGCCGCCGGCGCCCAGCATGTTCTCGTAGTCCCGCCAGCCATCCTCAACCGGCGTATGGCAGTACGTGCAATTGGCGATCGGGCCCGCCAGATATTCGCCGTAGGCGCCCAGATCGTAGTACGCGACCTCGGGCACCTCACCGAGCGGCGGACCATAATCGGCAGGCAAGTCGATCTCGTACTCGGAAGTCGCCACTTCGTTCTTGATCGGCGGGATCGAGCGCAGATAGGCGACGATTGCCTGCACGTCCCGATCCGAGAGGCCGCGGTAGAGCCTGATCGGCATGGCCGGGCCGATGATCGAGCCGTCCGGCCGCTTGCCTTCGCGAATTGCGACGATGATCTGCTCGTCGGTCCAGTTGCCTATGCCGGTCTCAGGATCGGGCGTGATGTTGGACGCGTAGGCCGTGTAATCGTCCTCCTCGAACATCAGGCCACCGGCGAGATGCATGTCGGCGATCTGGCCGTCCTCTTCCCACGGCGTGTGACAGACCGGGCAGGCGGCGACGCTCTCCATCAGATAGGTGCCCCGTTCGAGGAGGCCCTCGGCGGCGCTCGTGCCGGCGAGCAGCACCGTCGCCAGGATGACCGAAAGGGTCGCTGGTATCGTCTTCATGGCGGCCTCCGACCGGTGGAGCCGCGTCCCCGCTTCTTGGGGAAGCGGCACGTCCCAACGTCGCAACGGTAGCACGAGAGCACTGCTGGCGGCTTGTACGCATCCACGTTGGAGAGCGCGCGCCGCTGGCAGGTCCAAACGATCCGCTGCATTCTTTCCGCCTTCTCTTGCCTCGACCGCCGCGCTATTCTCCGGTGGCAACGAATTCGACCGGCTCGTTCGTGCGGCAAGAACAAGCGATCAATTCACACGACGAGACCCTGCAGGAGGCGATCGATGACCAAGCCAGTGCTTAACCTGACCGGCGATCCCAGGGATCGTGGCCGCGCCCACGGCGAGATCATGTCGAAGGAAATTTCGCAAAATCTCGAGCGCTATCTCAAGCGCTTCCAAATCTTGGGCTTCGAGAAAGATGCGCTGATGGCAGAATCGACCCGGTGGGCCGAGGCGCTGAGGCCCAAGGACCCGATCTTCTGGGACGAAATCGACGGCGTGGTCGAAGGCTCGGGCCGCAGCCTGGAGGAGATCACCCTCCTCAACGTGCGCTATGAAATGCTCGTCAACATGATGAAGAGCGACGCGCAGGCGCAGTTCCAGCCCACCGCGATGGATGCCTGCACCTCGTTTGCCGTGCTGCCCGAGCGCTCGAAGAACGGCGACACCATGATCGGCCAGAACTGGGACTGGGTGAAGGACATCAACACCGTGGTCTCGCGGGTGCAGCGGGACGACGGGCCGGACTTCATCCACATCGGCGAAGTCGGCACCATCGGCGGTCTCCAGGGCGTCAACGAGAACGGCATCGGCGTGGTCATCAACGCGCTGCTGACCCCGGAGGACGGCAAGTACGAATACGAGAAGCCCTACCGCATGCGGGTGCGCGACATTCTGAACGCCCGCAACATGCAGGAGGCCATCCTCGGCGTCTGCGGCACCAACCGCTCGGTATCGATGAACTTCCTCATCGCGCACGAGGACGGCATTGCCATCGACATCGAGACCAGCCCGGACAAGGAGGCATTCATCTACCCGGATGACGGTCTGCTCACTCACTCCAACCACTTCTGTGAGCTGGATGTGGAGTCCGAGGTCGTGAAGCTCTGGCCCAACACCATGTACCGCCATGTGCGGCTGGAGCGGCTGCTGCGTCAATCGCAGGAGCTCGATTCGGAGACCATCAAATCGGCAATGGCGGACCACTTCGCCTATCCGCACTCGATTTGCGCGCACTATGACGAGGACGAGGCGGAGACGCTGAGGCTGCAGAGCAACCACTCCATCATGATCTCCCTGAAGCAGCGGACGCTCCACATTACCGACACGCATCCCTGCGAGTCCGCGTACGAGGAATATCCCCTCGCCGCGTAGGAAACCTCTATCGATCCGGCATCGGCGGTATCGGCCGGTGCCGGAGCAGCTGCGCTGACCGGGTCCACGGCCCGGTACTTTCGAAACGCTTACCTCGCCGGACGCGTGCTCCAGCCGGCGACCCCAAGATACGGAGACGGCCCGTGATGGACGATGCCAGCAGCAGACCCGATAACGGCGGCAGCGAGAGCGCCGCGCCCATCAGCAAGCCGAACTCCCTCGGCGCGCGCAACGTGGCCCACGTCGCCCACGGATACGGCAATCTCGACTCGCTGGAGCGGACGCCGCCGATGGTGGTCACCCGCGGCAACGGTGTCTCCATTATCGACGAGGAAGGCCGCGACTACATCGAAGGCGTCGCCGGCATGTGGTGCGCCAACTTCGGCTTCAGCGAGAGCGCGCTGGTCGACGCCGCCATCGAGCAGTTCAAGGCGCTGCCCTACTACCACTCGCTGATCGACAAGACGACCGAGCCCATGGGCCGGCTCGCGGAACGGCTCAAGGCGTCCACCCATGTGCCGATGGCCAGGGTCTTCTTCGCCAACTCGGGCTCGGAAGCCAACGACACGCTGGTCAAGCTCGCCTGGTACTACCACAACGCCATCGGCAAGCCGGAGAAGAAGAAGATCGTCTCCCGCTTCATGGGCTTCCACGGCGTGACCTGCGGCGCGGCCAGCGTCACCGGCATCCCGCAGATGCACGCCGACTTCGACCTGCCGGTCAACGACCTCTTCCTCAAGACCGACTGCCCGCACTTCTACCGCTACGGCGAGCCGGGCGAGAGCGAGGAGGACTACGCAACCCGGCTCGCCAGAAATCTCGAAGAGCTGATCGTGCGGGAGGGGCCGGAGACCGTCGCGGCCTTCTTCGCCGAGCCCGTGATGGGCGGCGGCGGCTGCATCGTGCCGCCCAGGACCTACTTCGAGAAGGTGCAGGCCGTCCTCGACAAGTACGAGATCCTGTTCTTCGCCGACGAGGTCATCACCGGCTCGGGCCGCACCGGCAACTGGCTGGGGTCTGAGACCTTCAACATCAGGCCGGACGGCCTCTCGCTCGCCAAGGGGCTGGCCAGCGCCTATCAGCCGATCTCGGCGGTGATGATCAACCAGAAGCTCTACGACGCCATGCTGGCCGAGAGCCGCAAGCTCGGCTTCTTCGCGCACGCCTTCACCACCACCGGCCACCCGGTCGCGGTCGCGGTCGCGCTCCGCTGCCAGGAGTTGATGGAGGAGCGCGACGTGCTCGGCAACGTCCGCCGCGTCGGCGCCCTGCTGCAGGAGCGCATCCGGGGCTTCGCCGATCACCCGCTGGTGGGGACTACGCGCGGCGTCGGCATGATGGGCGCCATCGAGCTGGTGGCGGACAAGGAGACCCGGCGCTCCTTCGACCCCTCCTTCGGCGTGAAGACCTACGCGGTAGACCGCGCCCGCGAGCACGGCCTCATCATCAGGAGCGCGCTCGCCGGCGACAGCCTCGCCTTCGCCCCGCCCCTGGTGATGACCGAGTCCGAGGTCGAGGAGATGATGCGCCGCTTCACCCTGGCCCTCGACGACACCACCCGCTGGATCGAGGAGAACGGCTTCAAGTCGAAGCAGGCGGCGTAACGGCCGGCACCTTTCGAGCCGGACGCCATCTGGCGGACAGGATCACGCGTCGTCTTCAGGCGGGAGCCGTTCGAACTCCTCCTCGATCAATTCGAGGACGCGGCGGTTATCGTCCGCTAAGTCGGAGAGCGCTCCGAAGCCAGCCACCCACGGCGGCTCTTCACTGCTGGCACTCCCACTGCGTCTGCGTTGCTGGAGCTTTTCTTCGAGTGCGTCGGCGATATTTCTCCTCGATGTGATGCTGCTGGCAGCGGCCCGTGCGTGCGCCGTTCGCTCAAGCCGCCGGGCTGAAGCCGTACTCCGACTTGAGGTCGGCCGTCAGCTTGTCGAGGCCGCGGGAGAAGCGGTCGATCACGTCGTCCACCTGATCCGGCGTGATCGAGAGCGGCGGCGCGAACGAGGTCGAGTTGTGGCCAAAGAAGCCCCGCGTGATCAGCTTCTCCTCAAGGCAGAGATCGAAGAGCCGGTGTGAGCAGTCCCACTCCAGGTTGAGCTCTTCCTTCGTCTCCTTGTTCGCCACCAGCTCGATCGCGAGCATCAGGCCGTCGCCACGAATCTCTCCCATCAGCGGGTGCGGGCCGACACGCTCCTCGAGCTGCTGCTTGAAGTAGGCGCCGGTGGAGGCCGCGTTCCCCACCATGTCCTCCTGCTCCATCAACGCGAGGTTGGCGTTGGCGGCGGCGCAGGCAAGCGGGTGGGCGCTCGCGGTGTGCCCGTGGGCGAAGATCGGGATGTCCTTCGAGCCCTCGTGCAGCACTTCCCACACGCGGTCCGAGATCACCGAGGCCGACAGCGGCACGTAGGCGCTGGTGATGCCCTTGGAGAGCGTCATCAGGTCGGGGTCGAGGCCGTACTTCTCGGTCGCGAACCAGGAGCCCAGCCGGCCGAAGCCGGTAATCACCTCGTCGGCGATGAAGAGCACGTCGTGGCGCTTGAGCACCGCCTGGATCTCCTCGAAGTAGCCTTCGGGCGGCGAGACGCAGGCGGCGGCTCCCATCACCGGCTCCGCGATGAAGGCACAGACGGTCTCCGGCCCCTCCTGGACGATCAGCTCTTCCAGCGCGGCGGCCATGCGCTTGGAGAAGTCCCGCTCGCTCTCGCCAGGCTCGCCCTCCCAGAAGTAGTGCCCCTTCTCGGTATGCAGGAAGCCCGGCAGCGGCAGCCCGAAGGCCTCGTGCATCAGCGGCAGGCCGGAGAGGTTGGTCGCGATCCCGGTGACGCCGTGATAGCCCATGCTCCGCGCAATCATCTTGCGCTTCTCGGGCTTGCCGCGGCAGCGCTGATACATCCAGGCGAGCTTGACGTTGGCGTCGTTCGCTTCCGAGCCCGAGCTTGCGTAGAGCAGCCGGCTCATGTTGTCCGGCAGCAGATCCATGAGCCGGTCGCTCAGCCTGATCTGCTGCTCGTTGGCATGGCCCGCCATGGTGTGGAAGTAGGGGAAGCTCCGCGCCTGATCGGCGATCGCCTCGCCGATCTCGCTCCGCCCGTAGCCCGCGTTGACGCAGAAGAGCGAGGCCATCGCGTCGATATAGGTGTCGCCCTTGTTGTCGGTGACGTAGATGCCGTCGCCTTCGGTGATTATATGTGGGCCGGATTTCTCGTGCTCGTGGATGGGGGTAAAGGCGTGGAGCGTCGTCTCCACGTCCATCTGTTCGAGGCTGAGATTGGTTACGGCGTGCCCTTCCATGGGTCCCTCCCTTCCGCGCTCGGCGCCCATCCGCCGCGCGGGTCGGCGCCGATGCTAACCGACACGCCACACCGAGTCATGGCGGCATCGTCGATCGGTCTCACCGCTGGTTGCGATTCGAGGCGTCGGCGGCATAGCCTTGGCTCGTTGCGACAGCCAGAGATGCAACGCGAATCGACGCGGCCGCTCATGCGCCATCCCCTGAACACGAACGCTGCGTCGAGCCGATGGAGACGAAACCCGTAACGGTCTTCGAAGGATCGGGATTTCTGGGCCACCAGATCGTCAAGTGCTTGACGGAGGCGGGATACGGCGCGCGTGTGGCCATGCGTCACCCGGACTGAGCCACGTCCCTCGCAAGGCCTGGCCCGGACGGCCGGATCGAGCTCGTGCAGGCCGACGTTTGGAACGAGGCGACGGTCGCGCGTGCCGTGGAAGGATCAGCCTCGGTCGTCAATACCGTCGGTCATTACGTCGAGAAGAGCGGTGCGACGTTCGACAGAGTCCACGGCCAGGGAGCCCTGCGTGTCGCCCGACAGGCGAAGCAGGCGGGGACCAAGCGGCTGGTCCACATCTCGGGAGTGGGCGCAGACCCAGGATCGCCGTCGCGCTACGTTCGCGCCCGGGGGATCGGAGAAACGCTCGTCCAGGACGCGTTCGACGGCGTCACGATCCTGCGTCCCAGCGTGATATTCGGTCCGGGCGATTCCTTCCTCGACACGCTCGCTCGCATGACGTAGCGATCTCCGGTCATGCCCCTGTTCGGTATGGGCGGCACCAGACTACAGCCCGTCTTCGTGGGCAACGTCGCCGAAGCGTGTGTGCGGGCCCTGGCCGATCCCTCCTCGCGGGGCAAGGTGTACGAGCTCGGGGGACCAAGGATCTACACATACAGGGAGCTGGTGCGATTGGTGCGCGAACGGGTGGCCGGGTGGGCGCTCATGGTCCCGTGCTCCTTCCTTGTCTGGGAAATTTTGGCGGCCATGATGGCGCTGCATCCCGAGCCACCGCTAACCCGCGATCAGGTGATGCTGATGAAGCCGGACGATACGAGATAAGGCGGACATGCCGGGATACCGCGCAACCCCTCGGCTCGGGGCTGCGAGACCGCCCGCGAGGCCCCGCATCGGCCGGTACCCTAATCAGTCGGCTTGTAGGTCAACGCCACGCTGTTCGGCCGCCCCGGCACCAAAAGCTCCGTCACGGTCGCAGGCGTGCGCGCCACCACCTCACCGCGCCGGATCACCGCGAGCCGCGTCGCCCTCAGACGGATTGCCTCCAGCGGGTCTGCGGCCTGGAGCACGACCATGTCGGCATGGCAGCCGGGCGCCAGCCCGTAGCCTTCAAGCTGCATCATCCTGGCGGGGTTCACGGTGATCGCGTCGAAGCAGGCCCGCACCTCGTCGGCCCCGAACATGGCCGCCACGTGCGAGCCCATGTGCGCGACCTCCAGCATGTCGGCGCAGCCGTAGACGTACCACGGGTCCATCACGCAATCCTGGCCGAAGGCCAGCGTGATGCCGGCCTCTCTCAGCTCCGGCACGCGCGTCATGCCGCGCCACTTGGGGTAGCTGCCGTTGTTGTGCCCCCACGCTGCGATGTTGGTGAGGGGATTGGGGGTCACGCCGATCTCCGACTCCGCGATCAGCGGGATCAACTTGCTCACATAGTAGTTGTCCATGACGTGCATGGAGGCCAGGTGCGAGGCCGTCACCCGCCCCTGCAGGCCGAGGCGATGGGTCTCCCTCGCCAGCGTCTCGATGTGGCGCGACATCGGGTCGTCGGTCTCGTCGCAATGCATGTCGACCAGGAGCCCGCGCTCCGCCGCAATCTCCATGAGCTCAGTCACGGATTCGGTGCCCTCGGCCATCGAGCGCTCGAAATGCGGGATGCCGCCGACCACCTCGACGCCCATGTCGAGCGCCCGGCGCAGGTGGTCCTGCGCGCCGGGGTAGCGGTAATAGCCCATCTGCGGAAAGGCGATGAGCTGCAGGTCGATGTACGGCGCGACCCGGCGCTTGACCTCGAGCAGCGCCTCGACCCCCGTCAGCCTCTCGTCGCAGACGTCCACATGGCTGCGGATCGCCTGGATTCCCTGGGCGATCGCCATGTCGCAATAGGTCATCGCCCGCTCGGCGACCGCCTCCGGGGTCAGCTGCTTCTTCAGCTCATCCCACAGGTAGATGCCCTCAAAGAGGAGGCCGGCCTGGTCGGGCCGCGGCAGAGCGTCGGTAAGCGCACGCGCGAGCGTCGCATCCATGTGGAAGTGAGCGTCGATGAAGGGCGGCGAGACCAGCCGGTCCGTGGCGTCGATCTCCTGCCCGGCCTCGGCCTTCAGTGCCGGCTCCACGGCAACGATGCGCCCGTCCTGCACGCCGATGTCCACGCCAACCCGCCCGTCGGGCAGATTGGCGCCACGCACGATCAAGTCCATCGCCATGTCGTCTCTCCCGTTTCCGCTTCGCCACGCCTGTTGCGCGCGCGAGACATCGAGGCCGGCCGCCTGCCTCGCGGCACTCCTGCCGACGAATGCCACCGGAAGCCAGTATATCCCGGTTCGATGTCGGTTATGGGTGTGTGCGGTCCTGACGTGTCGAAGTGCGCATCCCTTTTCCCTCTCCTGCCCCTTGCGCCGAGAGGCCCGGGAGCCAAGCGAGCGCCCGACGCTTGAGGGAAACGAAATCGAACATAATTCGGGCTACGCGACCTGCTCCAGGGAGTGCTTTACGCGGCACTCACGGCCAAGGATAAAGGCGCCGGCCTCGGCGGCCTTGGCCTCGCGCTCCTGCAGGAAGCGCAGCACGCGCCGGTTAAACTCCGGCGGCTTGGGCGGCGCGAGCTCGGTCTCCTCCGGGCAACGCGCGCGGAGCTCCTCGACGGTGCCGCCCCGATCGAAGAGCTACACCTCGCCGCGCGCAGCACGGAGCTTGTCGCGCAAGCTGGGTGCACCCATTGAAAATGGTGAAGTATTGGACATAATGTTATCAGAGCAGCGCCACTCCCAGTTCGGCGTGAACTCCTATGGCACTTGAGCAGCAGACGATAGCATTGATCGGCGTCGGCGTGGTGATCATCGGCGTCACTGTTGGCTTGCACTCCATCACTCAGGCTGACATTCGCGCTTTGGGCACGAGCGTCGACAGTTTGCGCGGCGACGTTGCCGACGTTGGTCAGCGTGTAGCTGTGCTTGAGCCGAAGGTTGGCAGTATCGACCAGACCCTCGCGCGCCTGGAAGAGCGCGTTGACGGGTTTGACCAGCGCATCTCTACGGTGGACCAGCATCTCGGTGGTATCAATCAACGCCTCACCCGTGTGGAGACCAGCCTCGATACCGTTCTTGCGCTCAGTGGAGGACTCGAGCCATCTAGCTACGTGTTTCAGGGTCTCCCGACAGATGAACAGTCCGGTCTCGACGCGATGGCTGTCGTACCAGACTCGCAGCCCGAAGATGTCGCGGTCGTCGCCACAGTGGATGTCGCAGAAGTAGTGGCGGAAGCGCCCTCAGAGTTACTCTCCGACAATGGTGACGAGTCACCTATGGTCTATGTCCTCGTGAAGGAGAACGACAACTCCTTCGGCCAGGTCCGCCGGCGCGTCACGCTGGAGATAGAAATACCCGGCGCCGATCCGACGTCTCGGACCGCAGTCAAGACCATGATGCGGGCGGCTTACGATCGGCTTCAAGTCGACCGGCCCGACGCCGTGTCAGTGCGGCTGTGGCGTTCCTATGAGGACGATTCCAACGCCCAGAACAGTGTCGTCTATGCACCGGACGGCTGCGGCTGGTCTGGCGATAGCTGCACGGGCGAGTTGTGGACCGACCTTCTCCAGGGCGATCTGCCGACCGGCTAGAAGTCCACCGGCTTCGCCGACTTCCTGTTTGGCAAAGCCCGACCGGATACACTCCTTCTGTCAGTTTAACTTTGTGATTCCTATAGAAAGAGGGGGCCGCGTGGCCCCCCCGATCCGTTTGAAATCGGAGTAGCGCAGGCGCGCTACTCCGCAGCGGCGCCGGCCTCGGCGGCCTTGGCCTCGCGCTCCTGCAGGAAGCGCAGGACGCGCCGGTTGAACTCCGGCGGCTTGGGCGGGGCAAGCTCGGTCTCCGCCAGGCAGCGCTCGCGCAACTCCTCGACGGTGCCGCCGCGATCGAAGAGCTGCACCTCGCCGCGCGCAGCGCGGAGCTTTTCGCGCAGCGCGGTGGTGGCCTCCTCGTCGACCATCAGGTCGTCGCGCAGCACCACGCCGTAGCGCTCGGCGCCCGCGCGCGTGACCAGCCCGCGCTCGACCTCCAGCGCCACCAGGGCGGCATCGCGCTCAAGCGGATCGCCCCAGCCGCCGCCGCCCCAGGTCTTGAAGAGCAGCAGGTCGCCGGCCTCGACCTTCACGTGGTCGCACTTCGACGGCAGCACCTCGAACGAGCCGTCGGCGCGGTGGATTTCCTTCCGGCTGCGCCCGCCCGGCAGGCCGCCGTTGACGCCCCAGGGGTAGGTGAGCCAGCGGTCGTCGTGCAGCGACATCTCGCCGGGCTCGAGCGCCCGGTAGCCGATGGTGACGCCGTTGCCGCCGCGATGGAGGCCGGGCCCGCCGGAATCCGCGATGGTCTCGTAGACCTCGATGCGGAGCGGGAAGTAGGCCTCCAGGAACTCGTTGGGGACGTTGGTGAACGAGGGCCAGAGGGAGTGCCCGTCCGGGCCGTCGCCTGCCGGCCGGCCGGGGATGCCGCCGAAGCCGATCTGGTAGAGCTGATACCACTCGCCTTCGCTGGAATAACCCGAATACATGAAGTGCGGGCTGTCGGAGAAGCCGGCCGCCACCATGAGGTTGGGCGCGCGCTGGCCGAGCAGGCCGCCGAGCACGTCGAAGATGCGGCCCAAGGCGTGGGTGCGGGAGGAGAGCGCCGCGGGCTTCAGCGGCTTGAGCAGCGTGCCCGGCGGGATCTTCACGTCGACATGGTCGTAGAAGCCGTCGTTGAACATGATCTGCGGATCGAAGACGTTGATCATGTAAACGCCGACGAACATCTTGAACATTTCTTCGTTGAGGAAGAAGTTGATCGAGCTTTCCGACTGCGGATCGGTGCCATCGAAGTCGAACACCAGGACGTCGCCGTCGCGCCACATCTTGCAGGCCATCTTGTAGGGGCCCATGCCGAGGCCGTCGTCGCAGATGTAGTCCTCGAAGTAGAGGGTCTCGTCCTCGCCCACGGTGTTGCGGATCAGGTGCAGCATCGCGCGGCGGTTGCGCTCCAGCAGTTCGTCCATCGCCGCGATCACGGTATCGACGCCAAAACGATCGCAGAGCTCGTGAATGCGCTTCTCGGCAAGGCGCACGGCCGCGATCAGCGCGTTGAAATCGCTCCGGTTCCACTGCGGCATCCTGCACTGGTGCAGGATCACCTTGAGCACGTCTTCCTGCAGCTCGTCGTTCTTGTAGATCTTGACGATGGGGATGACGACGCCTTCCTCGTAGATCTGGTTGGCGTCGGTGGGCAGGCTCCCCGGCACCTTGCCGCCGACATCGGTCATGTGACCGAACATCGAGGCGTAGGCGATGAGGCGGCCATCACGATAGACCGGGCGCAGGATGAGCCAGTCCGGCGCATGGCTGATGGCGCCGGCGCAGCTGTAGGGATCGGAGGTGAGGAAGATGTCGCCTTCCTCGATGGTGCCGTCGTACTCGCGCTTGAAGCCGTGGATGAAGGAGCCGAACTGGCCGACGACCATCTTGCCGTCGGGGTTGGCGATCATCGGGAACTCGTCATGCTGCTCGCGGATGCCCGGAGACATGGCGGTGCGGTAGAGCACGGCGTCCATCTCGTAGCGGGCGCTGCGCAGCGCGCTCTCGATGATGTCGAGAGTGATCGGGTCCATGTCGACTGGCTCGAACGGCGCGTCGTTGGTCTGGACGATGGTGACTGGCATGTCGCTTCTCCCCCGCCTCAGTGGCCGATCGGGTTGATGATGATGTTGCCGTAGCCGTCGACCACGCCGACGTGGCCCGGCAGGATCACCGTGGTCGAGTCCATCTCGGTCACGATCGCCGGCCCCTCGATCCGGTTGCCGGCCTGGAGCCTAGCGCGGTCGTAGATCGCGGCCTCCCGGTCGCGATTGTCGACGTAAACCGTGCCGCTCGCAACCTTGGCCCCCGACGGATCGGCGCCGCCCTCGGCCACGTGACCGGCCTCGACGAAGGTCTCGGCACCGCGCATGATCGCGCGCAGCGTCACGATCTCGTGCTCGGCATCCAGAGCGAAGGTGAAGAGCTGGGTGTGCTCGTCGTCGAACTGCTTCGCGAGCCAGCCGAGCCCTTCCCGCTCGAACTCGTCTGCGGTGAAGCTCACGGGCAACTGCAGGCCCTGGCCGTGGTAACGTAGGTCGACCTCGTACTGCACGGTCTGGTCCTCGCGCGCGATGCCCTCGGCATCGAGCTCCTGCCTGGCGCGGGCCTCCAGATCGTCGAGGATGCCGCGCACTTCCGCGTCCGAAGTCTCGGAGAAGCGCCGCACGAAGCTCATCGACGCCTCGTCGGTCACCCGGGTGGTGGCATCGCCGTAGGCGCAGAGCACGCCGGGCGAGGGCGGGATGATGACTGGCCACGAGTTCATCAGCTTGGCGAGTGCGTTGGCGTGCAGCGGCCCGGCCCCGCCGAAGGCGATCAGCGCGAAGTCGCGCGGATCGAAGCCCTGCTGCACCGAGACCAGCCGGAGCGCGCCGAACATGTTCTCGTTGACGATATCGATGATTCCGGCCGCAGCCCGCTTGAGGTCGAGGCCGAGCGCCGTGGCGACCGTCTGCACTGCGGTGACGGAGGCATCGATGTCCAGCTTCATCTCGCCGCCGATCAGCTCGCTCGGCAGATAGCCGAGCACCACGTTGGCATCGGTGACGGTGGGCTGATCGCCGCCCATCCCGTAGGCCGCAGGCCCCGGATCGGCGCCTGCGCTCTGCGGCCCGACCCGGAGCGCCTTGGTGATCTCGGGCACGTGGGCAATCGAGCCGCCGCCCGCGCCCACGGTGCGAACGTCGAGCGAGGGCGCGCGCACGGTGACGTCGCCCACCGTGGTCTCGCGCCGCTTGCGGGGCACGCCGTCGAGGATCAGCGCGACGTCGGTGGAGGTCCCGCCCATGTCGAGGGTGAGCAGGTTCCGGTAGCCGGCCTGCTTGGCGATCCAGAGCGCCCCGGCGACGCCGCCGGCAGGCCCGCTCATCAGCACGTTCACCGGCGAGTTCCGGCTCGCCTCGACCGAGGCAAGCCCGCCGTCCGAACGCAGGATGTGAAGGTGCGCGTCGATCTTGCGCTGCTTCAGCTCCTGCTCGAGGTTGCGGACGTAGACCTGGACCACCGGTGCCACGTAGGAGTTGGCGACCGTGGTGATCGCGCGCTCGTACTCGTACATCTCCGGCAGGACCTCGGAGGAAATCGAGACCGGCACGCCCGGCATCACCTCCTGGGCGATCTCGCGGATCCGCTCCTCGTGGATGCCGCCGGCGTAGGCGTTCATCAGGCAGACCGTCAGCGCCTCGATCCCTTTCGTCTTGAGATGGGTGAGCTTCTCGCGCAGGTCGTCCTCGTTCAGCTCGCGGACCACGTCGCCCCGCGCGCCGGTGCGCTCCTTCGCCTCGACTGTGAGATCCAGCGGGGCCAGCGGCTCAGGCTTGGGCCAGATGATCCAGCCGGCGAGGATGCCGGGAACGAAGGAGCGGGCGATCTGCAGCATCTGCCCGTATCCCTCGGTGGTCACGATGCCGACGCGGGCGCCCTTCCCTTCCAGGATGGTGTTGGTCGCGACCGTGGTGCCGTGCATCACGTGTGTGATCTGGGCGGGCTCGACGCCCGCGTTGTCGCACACCCGCTCGATGCCGTTGAGCACGCCGATCGACGAATCCTGCGGGGTGGACGGCACCTTCGCGCGATAGGTACCGCCGCTCGATTCGTCGATCAGCAGGAGATCGGTGAACGTCCCGCCGACGTCCACCCCTAAGCGATAAGCCATTCTTCATCCTCCCGATCACCGGGTCTGTTCACAACCGGGCCGGCGCGCAGCAGCGGCCGGCAGCCGGCCTCTGCCGGCACCGGCCCGCGCCCGCGGCCCGCCTTAACTGCTATCCGCCGCCTTTGCGGCCTTCCGGGCGATGCCCAAGCCAGCGCCGGTCCGCCGCTTCTGGATGATGTAGACGGCGACGAAGCTCGCGAAAATGACCAGGAGCGAGAACAGCGTCGTCATCGTTCCGATCGCGTAGATGACAGGTGTCGCGGCGATATTGATCGTGTTCATCACCTCGACCGGCAGCGTGTTGAATTCGCCCACGATGGTCGAGGTGCGCGGGTATTCGTCATAGGAGAGCGTGAAGCCGAACAACGCCACGCCGATCAGGCCGGGCAACGTAATCGGAACGATCACATTGCGCAGAGTCTGCCATTCGGTTGCGCCCTGGTCGCGCGCGGCCTCCTCCAGCGACGGGTCGAGGCGACTGAAGATCGCCAGCATGATCAGGACGCCGAACGGCAAGGTCCAGCTCAGATGCGCGCCGAGGGCACCGGTATACCACTGGCTCTGCAGGCCGAGTTCGTTGAACCCGAGCCCGATGCCCAGGCTGATCAAGGCAGACGGCGCGATCAGACTCGCCACCACGATGTAGAAGACGACGATGTTGCCCGTGAAGCTCTTGCGGAACGCCAATCCGGCCAGGAACGAAAGCCCCATCGTCAGGATCATGACGATGATGGCGAGGATGAGCGAGCGCACGAAGGGCATGCGAAAATCCTGGCGGCTGAAGCCGCCCGGATCGACCACCTCGCTGAACCAGTGAAGAGAGAGCCCCTGCATCGGGAACGTCATCGAGGCCAGCGGTCCCTGGAAGGACAGCACGGCGATAATCAGAATCGGCCCGTAAAGGAACAACAGGTAAAGATAGAAAAAGATCGCGCGCGGCCAGTAGCCAGGAGCCCGGCGGATTTGGGTCGACCGTCTCAAAGCTGCTTCCTCACATCGACGACGCGCATGATCCCACCCACGATCAGGAGAACAACCAACAACAAGATAACTCCCGTCGCGCTGCTGGGGGGATACTGCGCCATGTTCATCTGAATGATCATGGAAATCGAAACGGTGCCGACACGCTGCCCGCCGAGGAGGCTGACCGCCGCGAAATCGCTGGCCACCAGGCTGACGACGAAGATCGTGCCGATAGCGATGCCGGGCTTGCAGAGCGGGATAATCACGTGCCACAGGATTTGAATCCCGGAGGCACCGTTATCCCTTGCCGCCTCGATCAGGTCGCGGTTGATCCGCGCCATGACGTTGAAGAGCGGCGCCATCATGAACAGCGTGAAGATCTGGATATAGGAGAGGAATACAGCGAACTCGGAAAACAGCAGGAACTGGAGCGGCTCTGAGGAAATGCCGGTCCAGAGCACGAACTTGTTGATGATGCCTTCCTTGCCGAGGAACGGGACCCACGCCACCATCCGAATGACGCTGGAGGTCCAGAACGGCACCACGCAGAGCAGGAACAGCAGCAGCTTCGTTCGCAACTCGACAAGGTCGAAGACCAGGAAATAGGCCAAGGTGAAACCGAGGACCAGGGTCACCACCCAGGTGATCCCGACCATCTTCAGGGTCTGCAGGTAATTGATGCCCGTCAGGCTTGAGGTGAACAGTTCGATGTAATTCTCGAGTGTGGCGTCCGGGACGGTCATGAACCCGGTGAATTCGTAGAAGCTCATGATCATGATCATGATCACGGGCCCAACGAGGAAGAACAGCAGCGCCAGGCTGAGCGGCGAGATCTGCAGCGCAGCGCGATATCGCAACACTGAAGTGATCACGCGCACCATCGAACAGCTCTCATCGGCATTGAAGGCCTGTCAGGGGGCAATGCAGGAAAAGGAGTGTGGGGCGTCCGGAGACGCCCCACACCTCGATCCAAACGCTACGCGGCGATGAATTCCGCCCACCGCTTGGTCAGGTACTTGTTCTCGTCCATGGTGGAGTTCCAGATGGCGACACGGCCCATGCGGTTCTTGTACGAGCCGCCGTCGCGGATCGTGCCGGGCTTCTCCATCAGGTTGCCGAACGGATCGTAGATGTCGACCGTTGCCGGCTTGCCCTCGTACCAGAAGTCCCATTCGGCCTCGGGCAGCACCTTCCTGGTGTTCTCGGGCGTAACCACGTAGTAGCCCTGCCTGGCGAACATCGCACCAACCGGACCCGAGTGGTACCAGGTCACGTAGTCGTAAGCTGCGCCGATCATCTTGCCCTCGAGATGGTTGGGCAGGACGTGGCCCGTGGTCCAGGAGCGATACCCTTCCTTCAGATCCTGATAAATGCAGGGCACGCCTTGCGCCCGCACGGCGGTGACCGCCGGCGACCACATGGACTGGATCACTACCTCGCCGTTGACCATGAGCTGGACCGACTCGTTGAAGGCCGACCAAAGCGCACGCCAGTGGCCGTCGTTCTTGAGCTGGATCAGACGGTCGACGCTGTAGTCGATCTCCTCCTGGGTCATGTTGCCCTTGTCACCGTACGTGAGTTCGCCGGCGGCCTCGAAGGCGGTCGCCGCGTCCATCAGGCCGATGGTCGGGAAGCTCACCAGCGCCGCCTTGCCGGCGAATTCCGGATTGATCAGCTCGGCCCAGGAATCGATGGGCCGGCCAATCAGGTCTGGCCGGATACCTAGCGTGTCGGCGTTGTGCAGCACCGGATGGGCCGTCAGCCACTGCGTGGAGCCGGGCTCCACGAAGTCCCTGCCGTCGGGCCCCGACGTATAGGACACGGTGCTCGGGTTCTGCCCCTGGCCGAACCATGCATCGGGCCAGATCTTGCCCGGCCCCTTGTAGAGATCGACCACCTTGTCCCACTCGGGCAGCTTGGTGGTGTCCCAAGGCATGAACTTGCCGGTGGGCCAGAAAAACTTCATCTGCAGATAGGCCGGCTCGAACAGGTCGGACGACCCGGTCTGGGTCAGTCCCCGCTTCTGAATCTCGTCGAGTCCGACGGGGGTGAGCTGGACCGTAAAGTCGAGGGCCTCGTTGGCCATGTTTTCCAAAAGCTGGAAATGCGACCACGGCCCGCCGGTCGACCGGAGGGTGAGGTCCTTGATGTCCTGCGACCATACGGTCGGGAAGCCCCCGCTAAGCTGGGTCGCCGCGGCAACACCGGCCACGGCCGCCGTCCCCTTGAGGAGCGTGCGGCGGCTCACACCCGTCTTGCTCTTGTCGCTACTGGTCTTGCGCATGCTTTCCTCCCTCGCCTGCGTTCCTCGAATGATCGCCCTCTCGCCGGCCTGGGCGATGTTCCTCGGTCGATGCAGTGCGACGGCTGCCGGCGGCCGCCAGTGAATTCGCGTTAGTCGAAGCTCTCTCCGATCAGGTTCTGGGCGCCACTGGCGCGTTCCATCACGCGCACGTCCTCGCTCGCCCAGGTGACGGTAACCTGGTCGCCCACCTTGGTCGGGTTGGCGAAATACTCACGGTCCTCGATCACCGCGACGAGGTCCCGCTTCTGCTCCCGGGTCATGGTGAGCTTGACCCAGTTGCCCTGATATTCGATGGCGTGGACCGTGCCGCCAAGAGTGTTGCCACGATCCAGCTCGATGCTTCCGCCTGCCAAATGCACCTTGTCGCGGCGGACGCCGAAGTTCACTTCCTCGCCCACTTGGTGACCGTTGCTTGGCAGGTGGAAATTGTCGCCTTCGATGCCCGCGACCGTCGCCACATTGTTCTCGACGCCAGACACCTTACCGGCGAACACGTTCCAGCCGCCCATGAATTCGGCAACGTAGGTGGTGCGCGGCTCGTCGTAGATCTCAGGCCCCGTCGCCGCCTGCTCGATGCGGCCGGTGTCCATCACCACGACCATGTCGGCAATCGCCAGCGCCTCCGGCTGAGTATGGGTGACGTGGATGAAGGTGATGCCGAGGTCGATCTGAATGAACTTCAGCTCGGCGCGCATCTGCAGGCGCAGGAACTCGTCCAGCGCCGAGAGCGGCTCGTCGAGCAGCAGCACCTTGGGGTTGGTGATCAGCGAGCGGGCGAGCGCGACGCGCTGCTGCTGCCCGCCCGAGAGCTGCGCCGGCATGCGGTCGGCCAGCGGGTCAAGTTGCACGCGCTTCAGCACCTCGTAGGCGCGCTCGCGGCGCTCGCCCTTGGCAACCCTCTTCATCTTCAGGCTGAAGGCGACATTGTCCAACACGGTCAGATGGGGGAAGAGCGCGTAGCTCTGGAACATCATCGACGTGCCGCGCTGACCGGTGGGCTTGCCGATTACCGATTCGCCGCCGATCGACACGTCGCCCTCGGTCGGCACCTCGTGACCCGCAATGATGCGGAGCAGGGTCGTCTTGCCGCAGCCGCTCGGCCCGAGCAGACAACAATAGGAGCCGTCGGGAATCGTGAGGTTTATGTCCTCGACGGCAACCGTGGGGCCGAACCGCTTGGTCACGCCCCTGATTTCTACATCGCCACGTTCCGCCATGCCCGCCAACGTCCCTTCTGCCTGTACGGGGGTCTCGTCGCTCCCTTGGGGCAAACGTCGTCTATTCCAAGACAGATTGACATACCGCCCACGCGGCGCAGCCTCAAGTATTTTCTCGATCAGGCCAGCGGGATATGCTCGCCGCCCACACGACCAAGGACCGGAGTTTATTGCGATGGCGAACCATGCCGAGACCGTGGACCAGGAACAGGAAGCGCTGATTCTCGACGGAATCGAGCGATTCCTGGACCGCGACGTCCGCCCTCACGTCGCCGCGCTCGAGCATGACGACATCTATCCGGAAGACATCGTCGAGAAGATGAAGGAGATGGGGCTGTTCGGCGCCACCATCTCCGAAGAATTCGGCGGCCTCGGCCTGCCGATCACGACCTACGCCAAGATCATCGAGCGGCTCTCCCACGCCTGGATGTCGGTGAGCGGGCTGATCAACTCCCACCTCATCATGGCCGCCGCCGTCGAGCGCTTCGGCACCGACGAGCAGCGGGACTCCTACCTGCCCCGCTTCGCGAGCGGCGAGCTGCGCGGCGGGCTCGCGCTCACGGAGCCGGACTGCGGCACCGACCTGCAGGCGATCCGCACCACGGCCAGGCGCGAGGGCAACAACGCCTACGTCATCAACGGCGCCAAGACCTGGATCACCAACAGCATCCACGGCTCCTGCCTCGCGCTGCTGGTCAAGACCGACCCCAATGCCGAGCCCAGGCACAAGGGCATGAGCCTCTTCCTCGCGGAGAAGGGCGAGGGCTTCCGGGTCAGCCGCAAGCTCCAGAAGCTCGGCTATCGCGGGATCGACACGGCCGAGCTTGCCTTCGAGGACTACCGGGTCGATGCCGACAAGCTGATCGGCGGGGTCGAGGGCAAGGGCCTCCAGCACGCGCTGAGCGGCCTGGAGCTCGGCCGCATCAACGTTGCCGCACGCGGAGTCGGCGTCGCCCAGTCGTGCCTCGACGAGGCGGTGCGCTACTCCCAGGAGCGCAAGACCTTCGGCAAGCCGATCGCCCAGCACCAGGCAATCCAGATCAAGCTCGCCGACATGGTGACCCGCACCGAGGCCGCACGGCTGCTCACCGAGCGCGCGGCGCTCGCCTACGAGACCGGCCAGCGCTGCGACATGGAGGCCGGGATCGCCAAGCTCTTCGCCACCGAGGCCGCGCTCGAGAACAGCATCGAAGCGATGCGCATCCACGGCGGCTACGGCTACTCCAAGGAGTTCCCCATCGAGCGGATGTACCGCGATGCGCCGCTGCTCTGCATCGGCGAGGGCACCAACGAGATCCAGCGGCTGATCATCGCGCGTCAGCTGATCGAGCGAAATCCGGCGTGAGCGACGACGCCACTGCGGCGCCTTCCGCCGGCCCGGTCCGGCCGCTCGAAGGGCTCACCGTCGTCTCTATAGAGCAGTACGGCGCCGCCCCCTTCGGCACCATGTACCTCGCCGACCTCGGCGCGGACGTCATCAAGATCGAGAACCACAAGGCCGGCGGCGAGATGGGCCGCCACGTGCTGCCCTACGCCGAGGACGGCGACAGCCTCTTCTTCCAGACCTTCAGCTGCAACAAGCGCTGCATCGCGCTGGACCTGAAGAAGCCCCGCGGCCGGGAGATTCTGGAGCGGCTGGCGGGACGCGCCGACGCCCTGATCAACAACCTGCGGGGCGACCTGCCGGGCACACTCGGGCTCGACCACAAGAGCCTGAAGGCGGCCAACCCGCGCCTCGTCTGCGTGCACCTCTCCGCTTACGGCCGCGACAACGAGCGCGCCGCCTGGCCCGGCCTCGACTACGTGATGCAGGCGGAGGCCGGTTACCTCTCCATGACCGGGGAGCCGGACAGCGTGCCGACCCGCTTCGGGCTCTCGGTGGTCGATTTCATGGGCGGGCTGACCGCGGCGCTCGCGCTGGTCTCGGGCGTCATGCGGGCGCGTGCGACCGGCCAGGGCATGGACATCGACACCCCGCTCTACGACGTGGCGATGAACAATCTGAGCTATCCCGCGACCTGGCACCTCAACGAGGGCTTCGAGCCGAGACGCGTGGCGCGCTCGGGCCATCCCTCGCTGGTGCCGAGCGAACTCTACCGCACCGCCGACGGCTGGATCTTCGTGATGGCCAACAAGGCGAACTTCTGGCCCGCGCTCTGCCAGGCCATGGAGCGGCCCGAGTGGATCGACGATCCCCTGATGCGGGGTTTTGCGGCGCGCTACGAGAACCGGGACGAGGTGATGCGGCGGCTGGAGGCGGTGTTCCTGACCCGCACCACGGAGGCGTGGCTGGAGCGGCTCGCCGGGGTCCTCCCCTGCGCGCCGGTCAACGACGTGGCGGGCGCGCTCGCGAGCGACTTCGCCGAGCGGCGGCGCATGGTGCAGGAGGTGGCGCATCCCGAACGCGGCACCATGCGCATGGTGCGCCAGCCGATCACGGTGGACGGCGCGGTCATGCCCCGCAGCGCGGCGCCTGCGCTCGGCGCGGATACCGCCGCCATTCTCGCCGACCTGGGCTACACGCCCGACGAGATCGAGGCGCTGGAGGCCGACGGCACGATCCACCGTGCCAGTGGCTCATAGCGCCGGTTGCTACGAAGGCTCTTCCGGGACCAGATCTTCGAGCTGGGCGATGAGGCGGGGAATGTCCTGCTCCACCGTCTCCCACACACGCACCAGGTTGATGTCGAAATAGCCGTGTACAAGCCGATTCCGCATTCCGACAATTTCCGCCCAGGGGATGTCGGGGTGCGCTTGCTTGGTATCGGCACCGATGCGTGACGCTGCCTCCCCGACGATCTCCACCGCCTTCATGATCGCAAGTTGCAAAGTCCGGCTCTGCTTGAAGTCAGAGAGCGTCGCCCCCCGCGCCATGTCGTGCGCTTCGCGCGCGGCCATCAACATGTCGAGCAACAGGGCATTCTCATGCCGCATAGATGGTCTCGGCCGACTGGAGAATGGCCTTGCGGCGTATGTAGTTCCTGCTCGTCTCGATCCCTGCGCGTTCGGCCAGGTCCACCTCGCGTCCGAAGAGCGATTTGAGTTCCCCTTCCATGCGGACCATGTCGAAGAGCGTGTGCCGGGCCGCGTCGTCGAACGAGACCAGCACGTCGATGTCGCTGTCCGGGCCGAAATCGTCGCGCAGCACGGAGCCGAAGAGCGCAAGCTCCGTCACCTGCCAGCGCTCGCAGAAGGCGGCGATTCCGTCGGCAGGAATGGCGATGCGGGCGGTCATGCCGGAATGGCCGAGAGTTGCCCCGGTCAGGCGAGGCTGAGCAGCGCCGCGACCTCCGCCGGCGTGGAGTCGCCGTCGAGCGCCATCACCGCGTCCAGCGCGCGCTCGGCCCGGTCGGGCGCGAGCGTCATCGCCGCGTTGTCGCGGAACTTGGCGACGATCTCGTCGGCGCTGAGCGGGCGGGTGTCGGCGCCGCGGTTGACCTGCTCGCGGTGGCGGAGCGTGCGGCCGTCCGTGGTGCGGATGACCACCTCGCCCGAGTAGTAGGTCGGGAACGCGGAATTGGGATCGACCCGGTAGGCGATCTTGTCGCAGAGCGCGAGCGCCGCCGGGTCGGTGTAGGCCTCCGATTCCAGCTCGGCGAGTGTGAAACGCCCGCGCGAGAGCACGCTCGCGATCATGTAGTGGGCGCTGAACTGCGCCTCGTAGGCGCTCGCCGGGCGGCGCTTGGCGGCCTCGGGCTCGCACACCACGCTGACGCAGCCCTCGCCGATGAGCGCGTCCACGCTCTCGACATCTGCGGGCGTGAGCCCGTGCTCGTCGCGCAGCGCCTGCGCTGCATCGCCCAGCGCATGGACCAGGTGGCAGGCCGGATAGGGCTTGATACCGATGCGCAGCATCTCCCAGTCCTCGCAGAGGCCGGCGGTGCACATCGCCCAGTCGATCTCCGCATCGGGTGCGCCGTAGAGCGCGTAGAGGCCGAAGCGCCCTTCGTAGGGCTCGGCCGGGCCCTGGAACCCCTGCTGGGCGAGGGCCGCGGCGCTGATGCCGGCGAGCGCCGCCCAGCCGGGGTGCATCCGCTTGGTCCAGGCGCCGTCGTCCAGGAACTGCAGGCTGCCGGCGGCCATGCTGAGCGCGATGCCCTGGGCGTGGGCAAGCTGGGCTTCGGTCATGCCCGCGAGCCGTCCGGCGGCGAGTGCCGCGCCGAACACGCCGACCATGCCTGTGGGATGGAAGCCCAAGCGATGGAAGCCGCCTTGCGCCGCGGCGGCGATGCGGGCCGCGCCCTCGATCGCCACGAGATAGGCTTCCAGCATCTCCCGACCCGAGGCGCCGTGCCGCTGCCCTGCGGCCAGCACCGTCGGCACCGCGCTGGTCGTGGCGTGAATCACGCCGCCGACATGGGTGTCGTCGTAGTCGAGGCCGTGGATGAGGAAGCCGTTCATCTGCGCGGCATCGCGCAGCGGCAGACTGGCCGGCATCCCGATGACCGGATAGGGCCCGTCGCCGGCCAGGCCGTGGATGGCGGTCAGCGTCTTGTGGCTGAAGTCGTAGCGCGACGCCGCGAGGCCGATGCCCACCGCATCGAGGATGTGCAGCTTGGCGCGCTCCACCACGGCCTCCGGCACGTCCTCCAGGGTGAGCGCGCGGGCGAAGCGCGCGAGCGTGCGCGCGATCGGCTCGCTCGGCGCGGGTTCGGATAGCGGGGCGGTCGCTTCGGCGAGGGCCATCGGGAGTCTCTGTCGTCGTGGGGGAACAGTTGATCCCCACTTTAGCACGGCAGCCCGCCACTTTGGACGCCGCCCCCGCTGTGCCATGGTGAGCGCGCCACGCACCGCAGCCCGGAAAGGACGCCATGACCGCGCAACTCATCACGCCTGCCCTCTTCGACTTCCTGCGCGAGCTCGGGGCCAACAACGAGCGGCCGTGGTTCGAGGAGAACAAGGCGCGCTACCAGGCCGAAGTGCGCGACCCCATGCTCGACTTCATCCAGGCCTTCGCGGAGCCGCTGGCGGAGATCAGTCCGCACTTCCGCGCCGACCCCAGGGCCAACGGCGGCTCGCTCTTCCGCATCTATCGGGACACGCGGTTCTCCAAGGACAAGACGCCCTACAAGACCAACGTGGGGGCGCACTTCCGCCACGAGGCAGGCAAGGACGCGCACGCGCCGGGCTTCTACCTGCACCTGGAGCCCGGCATGTGCTTCGCCGGCTGCGGCGTCTGGCATCCGGACAGTCCCACGCTCGGCCGGATCCGCGATGCCATCGTCGAGAAGCCGGAGGAATGGACGCGGATCACCACGGGCGCCGACTTCTGCCGGACCTTCCGGCTGGCGGGCGAGGCGCTCAAGCGCCCGCCGCGCGGCTACGACCCCGAGCATTCCCTGATCGAGGACCTCAAGCGCAAGGACTTCGTGGTGATCGCGGACGTGGAGGAGGCCGAAGCGGTCCGTCCCGACTTCCTCGACCGCTTCGCGGCGATCGCGCGCGCGGGCGGCGAGTTCACCGACTTCCTGTGCAAGGCGGTCGGCGTGCCGTTCTAGCTCGCGCGCGGCGCTCAGAGCCGGGCGACGGTCTCGGAGAACCGGGCCCGCCTGAGCAGCCGGCCGCGGCCGGGCGAGGCCAGAACCCGGCCACGGTCAACCACCACCTCCCCGCGCGAGAGCGTCAGGCGCGGCCATCCCTGGACCTCCCAGCCTTCGAAGGGGTCCCAGTCCGCCGCCGAGTGCATGTCTTCCGCACGGATGGTCTTCCTGGCCTCGGGATCGAACGCCACGATGTCCGCATCTGCGCCGATGGCGATGGTGCCCTTGCGGGGATAGAGCCCGAAGAGCCGAGCCGGGTTGGTCGCCGTGACCTCGACCATGCGGTTGAGGCTGAGCCGCCGCTTCAGCACGCCCTGCGAATAGAGCAGCGGGACCATGGTCTCCAGCCCGGCCATGCCGGCGAGAATCTCGTCCACCTTGTCGAAGGTCTTCTTCTGCTGAAACGACCAGCCGTCATGGTCGGTGGCGACGGTCTGCAGGACCCCACTCTCCAGCCCCTGCCATAGGATCTCCATCTGGTCGGCCTCGCGGAGAGGAGGCCAGCCGGCGTAGAGGATGCCGTCCTCTTCCTCCATCCGGGCGCGCGAGAAGTGGAGGTAGCAGGGCCGGGTCTCGCCGTAGACCGTGTGGCCCCTGCCGCGTGCATTGGCGAGGCTCTCCAAGCTTTCCTCGCAGGAGAGGTGGACGAGGTAGGCCGGCACCTCCGCCACCTGCGCCATGCCGATGCCCCGCATGGCGGCGATGCCTTCCGCGGCGCGCGGCCTGGATTCGGCGAAGTAAGCGGCGCCGTACTTGCCGTCCGCGTTGAAGCGGCGGGCCAGGTATTCCAGGCAGCAGGCGTCCTCGACGTGCAGGTTGACCAGCCCGCCGTGGCGGCCGACCTGCGCCATCATCCGCATGAAGCCGCCGATGTTCTGCTCGAACGTCCCCATCATGAAGATCTTGAAGCTGGTGTGGCCGTCCGCGATGACGTCGGGGATCTGCTGGATCGTGGCGTCGTCGGGCTCGAAGACGGCGACATGAAAGCCGTAGTCGATGACGGCCTTGTCGCGGGCCTTGGCGTGCCACGCCTGGATCGTCTCCAGCGGGGTCTGGCCGGGGCCGGGCAGGGCGTAGTCGATGAGCGTGGTGACACCGCCGCAGGCCGCCGCGACAGTGCCGCTATGGAAATCCTCGACCGATTGCAGGCCCTGGAACTCCACGTCGACGTGGGTGTGCACGTCGACGGCGCCCGGCAGCAGATAGAGGTCCGAAACGTCGATCTCGCGGGCCGCCGGGCCGAGGCCGAAGCCGAGGCGGACGATCCTGCCGCCTTCGATGCCGACGTCGGCGTCAAAGGTGTCACCGGCCGTCACGACCGTGCCGCCGCGCAGGATCAGGTCCATCTCAATCCCTCCCTTCCGGCCGCTCCCGTTCAGGTATCGAGGCGGACGACGCCATTCTCCACCAGCACGCGGTCGTCGAGGCGGACGGTGGGGCGGTAGATGACCATGTCGAGGTGGACGCGGCAGCGCACCGTGCCGCCGTAATAAATGTTGTCACCGAACGCGATGTGGACGTTGCCGCGCGCCTTCTTCTCCTCCTGGAAGCTGCCGTTGCGGAGGCACGCGCCGTTGAGGCCGATGCCGAACTCCGCGATGTTGTCGGCGTCGGGCACCGTCTCCAGGATGTGGCGAAGATGTGCGGCTTCGGGCCCCTCCCCGCTCACGCTCACGGCCCGTCCGCCCCTCACCTCGACCCGGATCGGCGTCGCCGGCCGGGCGATGCCGGTGCCAGGCCCGTCGATCGCGATCACGCCCTCGGCCTTGCCTTCGAGCGGGCGGGAGGATACCTCGCCGTCGGAGAATGCGGCGTTCTTGCCCGCCTCGGTGGCGTAGCCGCACTCCACGACCACCGTGTCGGAGCCGATGGGCGCCGCGATATCGGTGCCGGCCTCCGTCGTGATACGCATGGTGTGCCCGGCCGCCCAGATCGCCGCCAGCGCCTGGCCTTCGGCGTAGAGCGCGCGGTAATCGGCGAGCGCGCCGCCGCTGGTAAAGTTGTCGAGGCTGCGCATCACCATGGACATGGTACGGATGCGCTTCTCCGTCAGAAGCTCCTTGACGCGGGCGGCATAGGCCGGCGCGCCGCCGGAGCCGGTCAGGCTGATCAGCACGTCGGTCCGCTCGAAGGCCGCCTCGACCATCGGGCTGAGCTCGTTCTTCCGCTCGGGCGGGCGCGAGGGCTGATGCAGGATGGCCCACTCCGCGCCGACCGAGGCTGCCACGTCGGCCAGCGCACGGACCATCGCCATCGCGCTGTGATCGTCGATGACGATCGCCACCGTCTCGCCGGCCTTGATCGCGAGCAGCTCACGCCCGACGAGGCGAGCGCTCTCGACCACGTCGATGGTCGCCAGCGCCACGGCTGGAGTCTCCGGCGGGGTGGCCCGTCCCTAGCGCGCTTTCGCTGGCGGCGGAGAGCCCTTATCGAACGCGGGCAGGCCGTCCGGGAACCGGACCCAGGGATGCCGGCTCTCGTTCCAGACCACGCGAGAGGGCGCGCCGAAGCCGGGCGCGCCGAAGCAGCCAACGGCCACGCCGAAATGGTCGGGGCGAAGCTCGGCAAACCAGTAGACGCTGGTGCCGCACGAGGGGCAGAAGTTGATCGAGACCGTCAGCCCCGAATCCGCCACCCGCGTGTAGTTGCCCGCCGCGCCCTCCGCCGAGACCGCCTCCTTGCGGAAGTAGGCGCCGACGCCGAAGGGGCTGCCGGTGCGGCGCTGGCAGGCGATGCAGCTGCAAGCGACGACGAGGTCCGGATCGCCGGTCGTCGTCACCCGCAGCCCGCCGCAGCCGCATGTCGCCCGGTGAGTGTCTTGGCCGGTCATGGGAGCCTCCGCCGCTCGATTCGATCAGTCCACCTTAGCCGCCCGGTTGGCGCTCGCATACCGCGCGGTTGGCCCGCATGTCTCACCGTGGTCATGGTCTGCGCGGCGCCATCCGGCCGACAGGGCAGGAAAGGCGCGCAGCGCGATGCGGGGACATCGGGCAAGCGCCTTGACGAACCCTGTCGGCCGGAGGGCACCGCCCTTCGGGTCGCGCCCAGGCGTCCGCCCGCGGTTTCGCGGGCCTCAACCGTATTCCCCGACACGCTTTTCGGCCCGCTCCTTGCGGATCGAACGCCTGGGCGCGACGTAGGCCGTGACCACGGTGAGACATGCGGGCTAGGGTTCTCGCATCATGCGCCCGGCGATCCTCAATCCGCTGTTCGCGCCGGCGACGGTGCTGCCGGGGGTCGGCGCCCGCACGGCCACGGCCTACGAGAAGCTGGCCGGGCCGCTGGTGGTGCACCTGCTCTGGCACCTGCCGTCCGGGCTGATCGACCGGCGCCACGCGCCGAAGGTGGCCAAGGCCGAGGCCGGCGCCACAGCGACGCTCACCGTGCGCGTCGATCGCCACCAGCCCTCGCCGGACCGCAGGCGCCCCACCAAGGTCTACTGCTCCGACGAGACGGGATCGCTCACGCTGGTCTTCTTCCACGCAAAGGGCGACTGGCTGCGGCAACGGCTGCCCGAAGGCTCGGTGCGGGTGGTGAGCGGGCGCGTCGAGCACTACGGCAGCGAAATCCAGATGGCGCATCCGGATCACATCGCACCGCTGGATCAGCGCGAGAGCGTGCAGACGGTCGAGCCGATCTATCCGCTGACGGCAGGCGTCACGCTGAAGCCGATGACCCGCGCGGTGCGCGCCGCTCTGGCGCGGGCGCCGGCGGTGCCGGAATGGATCGAGCCCCGCCTGGTCGAGGCGCGCGGTTGGCCGGCGTGGAACGAGGCGCTCGCGGCCGCGCACGCGCCCGAGAACGCCGCCGACCTGGAGCCCGACACCCCGGTGCGCTCCCGCCTCGCCTACGACGAGCTGCTGGCGAACCAACTCGCGCTGGCGCTGGTTCGGCGCTCCGCCAGAGGCGGACGCGGCCGTGCCATCGAGGGCGACGGCCGGCTCCGCCGCGCGGTGGAGGCGGCCCTCCCCTTCACCCTGACCGAAAGCCAGCGCGCCGCCGCCGGCGAAATCGCAGACGACCTCGCGAAGGAGCGCCGCATGCTTCGCCTGCTGCAGGGCGATGTCGGCAGCGGCAAGACCGTGGTGGCGCTCTACGCCATGCTGGTCGCGGTGGAGGCCGGCGCGCAGGCCGCGCTGATGGTGCCGACCGAGCTGCTGGCGAACCAGCACGCGGAAACGCTCGGCGCGCTGCTGGAAGGCAGCGGCGTCGCGCTTGCCCTGCTCACGGGACGGGAGAAGGGGCGCGCCCGCGAGCGGACCCTGGCGGCGCTCGCCGCCGGCGAGGTCGATATCCTGGTCGGCACACACGCGCTGTTTCAGAAGGGGGTAGACTTCAAGGACCTCGCGCTGGCCGTGGTCGACGAGCAGCACCGCTTCGGCGTTCACCAGCGCATGTTGCTCGCGCGCAAGGGGCCGGCGGCGGACCTGCTGGTGATGACCGCGACCCCGATCCCGCGCTCGCTGGTGCTCACCGCCTACGGCGACATGGACGTCTCGCGCATCGAAGGGCGGCTGCCGGGCCGGGCCGCCGTCGCCACCCGCGCCATGCCGCTGGAGCGGCTGGAGGAGGTCGTCGCCGCCGTGCGCCGTGCGCGCGGCGCCGGCGCCAAGGTCTACTGGGTCTGCCCGCTGGTGGAGGACTCGGAGGCCGTGGACCTCGCCGCCGCGACCGACCGTCACGCCAGGCTGGCCGAGGCCTTCGGCGCCCGCGTCGCGCTGATCCACGGCCGCATGAAGGGGCCGGAGAAGGACGCCGCCATGGCCGCCTTCGCGGGCGACGGCGCCGACATCCTGGTGGCGACGACGGTGGTCGAGGTGGGCGTGGACGTGGCCGCGGCCACCATCATGATCGTCGAGCACGCGGAGCGATTCGGCCTCGCCCAGCTGCACCAGTTGCGCGGGCGGGTCGGGCGCGGGGCGAAGCCGGGCACCTGCCTGCTGCTCTACGCAGCACCCCTGGGCGAGACCGCGCGGGCGCGGCTCAACATCCTGCGCGAGACCGACGACGGCTTTCGCATCGCCGAGGAGGACCTGCGGCTCCGGGGCGCCGGCGAGCTGCTAGGCACACGCCAGAGCGGGATGCCGGCCTTCCACCTCGCCGATCTCGCGGTGCACGAAGAGCTGCTCGCGGTCGCGCGCGACGACGTGCGCCTGGTGCTGGAGCGCGACCCGGAGCTGGAAGCCGAGCGCGGCCAGGCGCTGCGCACGCTGCTCTACCTGTTCGAGCGCGACATGGCGGTGCGCTACCTGCGCTCGGGCTAGCAGTCTGTCGGACTTTGGGGTCGGATTGCGACTATGAGCGATGTGGCCGTCGTTTGCCGGCGGCACGCTTGAGGTTGGATGAGACGGCGGGCTTGCGGTTGGGGTGATCGCCGGAACGTCGTTCTCCGGTACTGCCGGGCTGTGTCGACGCATTTACATCGAGACAACGGGCCAGAAACGCCGTCATGACGCCAGGGACAGCGTCAGCTTGTGCAGGCGCTTGCAGTTGTAGGCCAGCGCCACCAGGTCCCACTCGCCCGCCACCTTGGCGAGGCCGCGCAGCGAGAAGCGGGTGAAGCCGAGAACCGCCTTGATGACGCCGAACACCGGCTCGACGGTTTGCCGGCGCAGCTTATAGAGAGCACGGCTCTCTTCGCTGGCCAGCTTCTCCGCCATCGTCTTCAACCACTCGGCCTTGGGCTCCCTCGGCGCCGCCGGCTTGGCCGGGCGGAAGTCGTGGCGCCACCGCCGGCCTTCCGAAGCCGTCGCCGCCAGAACCGTCTCGGGCCGGCCCAGTTCGGCCGCGATCGCCGCGATGTCTGCCACCAACTCGTTGCGGTCGCTGGCGCAGGTGCCGACCCGCGCCCCCACGATCAGCTGAGAGCCCTCAGCATCCACCACCGCTTGCGCATAATTTGAGTGGCGCAACTTGGGCCTAGCAGGTGCATGAGCGCGCGGAGCAGGCCGCGTTCGCAGTGGAACTTCGGGTTGGAGGGTGGTGGCGGTTCTGCGTTCGCCGACGCGCTTACGCCGGTCCGCCCCGGCCAGAGAGAGGCACGACCGTCGTGGAGATCGCCTCGGCGGAGTCATCCTCTTCGGCGTCTTCGGCGATATCGGTCGCGTCTCCGTCGTCCTCCTCAACCGGCAACTGAACGGGCGCCTCGTCTTGCCCTTCCGCTGCCGGATCAACGCTGTCGAGGAGTCCTGCAGCCTCCAGCTCGTCGACGCCGGGAAGGTCGTCCAGGCTCTCCAGCCCGAAGTGCTCCATGAATGCCGACGTGGTCACCCAGGTGACCGGGCGCCCGGGCGTGCGGCGGCGGCCTTTCGGCGCGATCCAACCCGCGTCCAGCAGGATGTCGAGCGTGCCTCGCCCCAGGTGGACGCCGCGAATCTCCTCCACCTCCGCCCGCGTCACCGGCTGGTGATAGGCGATGATCGCAAGGGTCTCCAGGGCCGCCCGCGACAAACGCCGGCGGACGACCCGGTGTACGGCCAAATGATCGGCCAGGTCCGCCGCGGTTCGGAAGGTCCAGCCGCCGGCGACCTTCACGAGCCGGATTCCGCGGTGCTCGTAGTATGCCGCGAGCGTGGCGAGCTCCCCCTCGACATCGGTGCCCGCCGGCACCTGAGCCGCGAGTGTCGCGGCATCAATCGGCCCGCCCGCCGCGAAGATCATCGCCTCCATGATGCGGCGGGCCTGGGCCGCGCGCTCCCCGTCCTCAGTGGGCTCTGCGGACGGTGACAACTCGGGTGATTCGGTCATGTCTCTTCCCGCCTCCGACGGAGGTAGATCGGGCCGAACGGTTCCAACTGGCGAAGCTGCAACTGGCCCTCGCGCGCAAGCTCCAGCGATGCGGCCAGTGTGCTCGCCACACCCGAGCGTGCGGCTGCATCGCTTTCCGGGCCGGAGCCGCGAGGCAGAAAGCGCTCCAGTATCTCCCAGTCCGGCGTGCTGCCCAGCAACTGAGTCAGCCGCTTGTAGGCGTCTTCCATCGAGTGATAGGCGCTGAGCTCGATCAGCAGGCCGCGAGGCTTGCGGCGGATGCGGTGGGCAGCGTACGCCCGCAACAGCTCGACGAGCGTGCCTTCGTGGAGCGCTTCCTCACGCACGGGCAGGCCCTCGGCCGCACCGGCGGCGAAGACGTCCCGCCCGAGCTGCGGGCGGTCCATCAGCCTCGCCGCAGCGTCGCGCATCGCAGACAGACGACGCAGCCTGAGGGCGAGCGCGGCGGCCATCTCTGGGCCGCTCGGCTCCTCGTCATTGGTCTCCTCGTCGGGCAGGAGCAGGCGCGACTTGAGGTAGGCGAGCCACGCCGCCATGACCAGATAGTTGGCCGCAAGCTCCAGGCGAAGCCGGCGCGCCTGGGCGACGTAGTCCAGATACTGCTCGGCCAGCGCCAATATCGAGATGCGGGCGAGATCGACCTTCTGAGTGCGTGCAAGCGTGAGCAGCAAATCGAGCGGCCCCTCGAACCCGTCGAGATTGACGATCAGCGTGGGCTCGTCGCCTGCAACACCGGGTTTGCGCGCGGCCGGGCCCTCCGCACTCGCGTCGTCTTCGAACGGTGTCAGATGAGCCATGACACCAACGCCTCCACGCCGAATACGCCGACGATCAACTCGAAACCTGCCGCCGTCGGCGGCAGGATGATCGCCGCCAGCGGGTTGAACGCGCTGCCAAACTCGGCCGCCAACAGCGGCACGAGAAAGAACGCGACCAGCACGGCAATTATACCGAAGCGCTCGAGTCGCGCGAAACGCTCGGCATGGCGCGGCGGGAGCAGCCCGTGCACCACACGGCCGCCGTCGAGCGGCGGCACCGGCAGCATGTTGAAGATGGCCAGCACGAGGTTGATGACGATGCCGAGGGTGAACGTCGCCTGCCACCATTCCGCCAGCGACGCCGGAAGGGCCGGTGCCACGTGAAGCAGCAACGCCGAGAGACAGGCCAGCAGGATGTTCATCCCGGGCCCCGCGAGCGCCACCAGGACCATGCCGCCCCTGGGGTTGCGTAGCCTCGCCGGGTTGACCGGCACCGGCTTCGCGAAGCCGAAGACGAAGGGCGCGCCAACGGCGATGAGTGCGCCCGGCAGCAGGATCGTGCCCACCGGATGAACATGCTTGATCGGATTGAGTGTGACGCGGCCAAGCCTCTTCGCCGTGTCATCGCCGAGCCTGAGGGCAGCCCAACCGTGGGCGGCCTCGTGCAAGGTGATGGCGAACAGCACCGGTATCACCCAGACCGATGCGGCCAGGATCCACGCCTCGATCACGGGGGAGTCACTCGGGCCAGCAGGGCGTCCAGCTCACGTCGGCCGGCGACTTCGTCGAAGAGGTCGGGTTCGTGCCGCGATTCCAGCATGAGGTCGAATCGCTCCCGAGCGCGGCCTTCGAGCCGGGGTACAGCCGCCGCGACATCCTCCATCTCGTCGCGGTTTCCGTTGCAGTGAAGGGCTAGATCGCAGCCGGCCGCGAGCGCGGCACGGGCTCGTTCGCCGATCGGCCCGGTCAAGGCGCCCATGGAAAGATCGTCGCTGATGAGCAGGCCGTCGAAGCCGATCGCGCCCCGCACGACCTCCTCGATCACGGTCTTGGACAGTGTGCCGGGCTGCTCGGGGTCGAGTGCCTCGTAGCATACATGGGCCGTGATTCCCGCCGGCGTGTCGCGAAGCGCGCGAAAGGGCACGAAATCGGAGACGTGCTGCGCCTCGAACGACGCGCTCACGCGCGGCAATACCGCGTGGCTGTCGGCAGCCGCCCGTCCGTGCCCGGGCATGTGCTTTATGGCCGGCACGATGCCGCCGGCGTTCAGACCGTCCGCGACCGCGCGGCCCAATCGTGCCACCGAGTGCGGATCGGCACCGAGCGAGCGATCGCCGATGGCGTTGCCGGCGTGGCCGAAGTGGAGGTCCAGTACCGGCGCGCAATTGACTGTGATCCTGAGTGGATGCAGGTCGGCCGCCACCAGACGGGCATTGAGCCAGGCCGCGCGCGCGCCAGCGGTCTCGTCGAGCCTGGCCAGCGCGCCGAGCAGCGCCGGCGCCGGCGGCGTCCGCCAGTGCGGGGCGCCGAGGCGGGCTACACGGCCGCCTTCCTGATCGATCAACACCGGCGCGTCGGGTCGAGCGATGGCCTCACGAAGCGCCGCGATAAGCTTCCGAACCTGCTCCGGCCGCTCGCAATTGCGCTTGAACAGGATGAATCCTGCCGGATCGGCATCAGCCAGCAAGCGGCGTTCGTCGGCGTCGAGCACCGGGCCCGCGCAGCCGAGAATAGCCGCCCGCGGCTGGGCGCGCGGAATCACACCGTCCTCAATCGCGCGCCACGAAGCACTCGCGTCCGCGTGCTTTCAGCCGCTCGCAGACCCTCTGCGCCGCAGCCACGTCGGTGAGCGGGCCGGCGCGCAGCCGGTAGAAGATGCCGTTGTCGCCGCGATCGACCGGCATGATCAACGGACTCAGGCCGGTGAGCGCATCGTCGTGGCGGCGACGGAGCGTCTCCCAGAGCGTCTCCAGTGGGCTTCTGGCGTTCGCAGTGCCGAGCTGAACGTAACGCCAGGCGCGGGGTTGATCCGTTGCCGGTGAGGGAAGCGATTCGCGAGCCGGCTCGGCCCGCGCCAGGCGGACCGGCTTGTAAGGGGGTAACGGCACCGGGTCTTCGCCTTCGGCCTGCGGGGGCGCAACAGATGCCGCGGGGTCTCGCTGTAGCACTTCTTCGACCAGGGCCATCGTTTCGGCCTCCAGCTCCGGCAATTCCTCGGCTGCAGGCGGTGGCTGGGGTTCCCGTATGGGGACTTCGGCCGAGGCCGGCTCATCGAGCTCAGACAGTCGCGCCTCCTCGGCCAGCATGGCCGCAAGCGTCCCTGGCTTGGGCGGAGCAGGTAGCGGAACCGTCTCACTGTCCGAAATCTCGAGTTCGAGCGGTGGCGCCTCCTGGACCGAGTCGGGCTCCGTCGGCCTTTCGGGTTCTATCGGGAGTGCTTCCTCAACAACGACGGGCTCGGGTGCCTCGGGCTCCGCCGGGGTCGCCTCCGGTGCACGCACAGGTTTTTCAACTTCACTTGCATCGGGTTGCAAGGCGGCCACCGCAGGATCTGCGCCGGACCCCGCCACCGCGAGCGCTTCGGCGCTGTCGGGCTCGGGTTGCGGCGGGCTCAGCGGCTCCTCCGGCGGCGGCAGGACTCGCTCCGGCGCCTCCTCGGGCTCGGCCGTCGTCAGCGTCTCGTAGATCAGCGTGCCCTGGTTGGGGATTTTCAATCCGCCCGGATCATCGGGACGCACCTTCCAGGGCTCCGCTGACGCGGTGATGAGCGGCACCGAAACCTCGTCGGAAGGCGGCCCTTCGCCGCCGCCCATGCGCTCCGTCACCGCCCAGGCGCCGCCCGCGAGCACCGCAGCACCCAGAAGTATCCACACCGGAAGCAAACGGGGGCGCCCACTCTCCGCCCGACCCTCGTCGGCTTGCTCGACTGGCTCCTGAGGTACCGCTGGCGTCTCCGAGTCCGGTAACTCAGGCGCGGGCGGAGTCTCGGGGCCGTCTTCGCCGCCGCTCATCGCATCTCCTGCACCGGCTCGACTCCGAACAGTGCCAGCCCCTCCGCAATAACGATCTTGACGGCGCTGATCAACGCAAGGCGCGCGCGCGTTTCATCTGGCCGCTCCGCGTCGACGATGCGAAGCCGCGAATCGTCCTTTCCCCTGGTCCAGAACAGGTGAAAGTCAGCCGAAAGCTCCTGCAGATGGAACGCAATTCGGTGCGGCTCATGGGCCAAAGTCGCGCCCGCCAGCACCCGAGGCCACTGGCAGAGCCGCCGGATCAGGTCGAGCTCGGCCGGATCGTCCAAGCACGTGAGATCGGCGCCGGCGAGAGCGGCAGGCGTGAGCTCGGTCTCGGGCACGATCTCGGCCCCGCGACGCAGTGCGGAACACGCCCTGGCGTGGGCGTACTGGACGTAGAAGACCGGGTTGTCCCGCGACTGCTCCAGGACCTTGCGAAGGTCGAACTCGAGCGGCGCGTCATTCCGGCGGGTGAGCATGATGAAGCGCACCACGTCGCGCCCGACCTCGTCGACAACATCGCGCAGCGTCACGAAGCGCCCGGCGCGCTTCGACATCGCCACGGGCTCGCCGTCGTCGAGCAGCTTCACCATTTGACAGATCTTGACGTCGAGGGTCGCCGAATCGTTGGAAATCGCCGCAACGGCAGCCTTCATCCGCTTGACGTAACCGCCGTGGTCGGCCCCCCATACGTCGATCAGATCGGCGAAGCCGCGCTCGATCTTGTCGCGGTGATAGGCGATGTCGGTGGCGAAGTAGGTCCAGGTGCCGTCCGCCTTCCTCAGCGGCCGGTCAGTGTCGTCGCCGAAGTCGGTGGCGCGGAAAAGGCTCTGCTCGCGAGGCTCCCAGTCGTCGTCGCGCTTGCCCTTGGGCGGTTCCAGCACGCCGCTGTAGATGAGCCCGTCGCCCTCCAATGCCGCGTACGCGTCCTCGACCCGGCCTTCGCCGACCAGCGCGCGCTCCGAGCGAAAGAGATCGTGCCGCACGCCGAGCGCTTCGAGATCTTCGCGCACGAGGTCCATCATGGCATCGATGGCGAAGCTGCGGACCTCCGGCAGCCAGACCGATTCCGGCTCTTCCAACCAGCGCCGGCCATCGCGGACCGCGAGCGCCTCGCCCACAGGAACCAGATAGTCCCCCGGATAGAGCCCCTCGGGAATGTCCCCGATCGCCTCCCCGCACGCCTCGCGGTAGCGGGCATGGACGGAGCGAGCGAGGGTGTCCACCTGCGCGCCGGCGTCGTTCACGTAGTATTCCCGCGTCACGGCAAAGCCCATGTGGGCGAGCAAGTTCGCGAGCGCGTCGCCCACGACCGCGCCTCTGGCATGCCCGACGTGGAGAGGCCCCGTGGGGTTGGCGGAAACGTATTCCACGTTGATGCACCGACCTTGACCCAGGTCATCGGCACCGTATCCGGGCCCGGTGGTGAGCAACTCGACCAGCCGCGCCCACCAGAAATCGTCGGTCAGCCGCAAGTTGACGAAGCCGGGGCCGGCCACCTCGACCGAGCGAAGTTCCGCGCGCTCGCGCAATCGCTCCGCCAGATTCTCGGCGATCTCGCGCGGTTTGCGGCGCGCCTGCTTGGCTAGGACCAGCGCCGCATTGCAGGCCGCATCGCCGTGTTCCGCCTCGCGAGGCGGCTCCACCAGGACGGCCGAGAGATCGAGACCGGCGGGCAGTACGCCGGCATCGCACATTCCCTCGATTTCTTCGTGAATAACTTCTGACAAGTAACTGAAAACATTCATCTCCACAGCACCGTATCGAAGAGATTTCGATGTTCCTGAATGGCGAAGCGATCCGTCATCCCGGCGACGTAGTCGGCAACCACGCGCGCCGTGCCCAGCGTTCGCGGGCCGTCGCACCTGGCCTGCCACTCCTCGGGCAAGCATTGCGGTTCGTCGATGAAGACCTCGAAGAGCTGGCGTACGGTTCGGCGCGCCTTGCTGGCCATGCGGTTGACTCTGTGATGACGATACATGCGCTCGCGCAGGAACGCCTTCAACCCCTCGCCGTGGGCCTGCATGGTGACCGAGAAGGCGATCAGCGGAGCGCCGTGGTGGCGAATGGCCTCGACATTCGCCGGCATCGACTCCTCCAAGCGCTGCCGGCTGGCATCGATCACGTCTTCGACCATCGCACCGATCATGCGCCGAACCGTCTCGTGAATGCGGCGGCTCTCCTCGCCGCCCGGGTGATCGGCAGCCACCTCATCCAGAATTTTGCCTGCCAGTGAGACGCCCTTCAGATCGTCGACGGTGAAGAGGCCCGCGCGCAGCCCATCGTCCACATCGTGATTGTTGTATGCGATATCGTCCGCCAGTGCAGCGATCTGAGCCTCCAGGCCGGCGTGGGTGTGAAGCTCCAGGTCGTGCTGCGCCGAATAGGCCTCGATGGCGCCGGGCGCGGCAGCGGTCGAACGAGGCCCGTTATGCTTCGCCACTCCTTCCAGGGCCTCCCAGGTCAGGTTGAGCCCGTCGAAGCCGTTATAGCGCTGCTCCAGTGCGGTCAGAATGCGGAGCGTCTGCGCGTTGTGGTCGAAACCGCCGTAGGGTTCCATCGCCTGATCGAGCGCACTCTCGCCCGCATGGCCAAAGGGCGGGTGCCCTAGATCGTGGGCCAATGCCAGCGCCTCGGCGAGGTCCTCATCCACCCCGAGAACACGGCTGATCGAGCGCGCAATCTGCGCCACCTCCAGGCTGTGAGTGAGGCGCGTGCGGTAGTGATCCCCCTCGTGATAGACGAAGACCTGGGTCTTGTGCTGGAGGCGGCGAAACGCCGCGCAGTGGATTATGCGGTCACGGTCGCGCTGAAAGCCCGTCCGCGTGCGGCTTTCCGGTTCCGGGTAGAGACGCCCGCGGCTGCTCTCGGGAAACGAGGCGTAGGGTGCGCGCGCGAACCTCGAGGCAGGCGTCGTCACGCCCGGCACAGTAACTTTGCTGGTGCTCACGCTCACATCTCGCCCGCAGGTCCGCGAATGGCGTGGAGCCGCTTCGTCGGCAGCAGAAGCGGCGGCGGCACTGCGTAGAAGTTGTTGGCCCCTGTCGCTTCCTCCTCCGGTGCGTCCACGTCGCTGCCCTCTTCCGCCCTGCGGATCACCACGTCGTGGCCAGAGCGCCGCGTCTCGCGCATGACCGATTGAAGCCGCTGGGCTGCCGCCTGGTCCCACGGCAGTGCAAAAAAGCGGGGCGTCCCCTCGATTGAAAGCCAGAGATAGATCGCCTCGTCCTCGCGCAATGCGGCTGAGAGGACCCGCGCTCCGGACACGTCCATCATGTCCAGTGAAAGCGGCTTCGGCCGTGAAAGCAGCATGGAATAGCTGAAATAGCCGATGACTACGAGAGCGGCGAGCAGGCCGACGGCGGCAGCCTTCCACTGCGCCCTGCGTCTAGCCCAGACCGCGATGCTGGCGAGAGCGGCCCCCACCAGTGCCAGCGCGACGTACAGATAGGCGAAACTATCCACCCGGCCGCTCATCGAGCAGACGGTTGTGGGCCCGGGCGTACTCCATGATGAGGGAGTGTTTAATGTCGTTGACGCTGCCGTGCACGAGCGCGCCCTTGCCGGTCAGCCCGAAGCGGAACACGGTCAGCTCGTGGCGGAGGAAGCGCAACTCGACCTCCTTCTCCAAGATTGGTGTGGGCCTGTCCTCACCCTCGCGTTTGACGCTGACCACGACCTGGACCGGGACCGGCGTCGGCTGAATTGGGTCCTCAAGCCGGTAGGCCTGGACGTTGACGATCCATTCGCCCGGCACGATGCCACGACTGTAGACAATCTCGTAATTGATGTCGGTAAGGTCTTGAAATAAGCCGAGATCGTCGCGTAGCAAATTGACCACCTCGTTACCCTTGTTGGGAAAACCCACGGGCACCCGCTCCGGCGCCTTGACCCACAGATCGATGTCGGCATCGCGGTCCGACGCCCACAGGAGCTCGATGATCACGTTGCCCGGATCGCTAATTCCGTCGGTCTCGCTCTCGACCTCGGCACCGGGGTTGAGGAACGGCAGCAGCATGAGCACCATCGCGACGAAAGCGGAGAGCGCGAGCAGCGTGACGTCGCGAAAGATCGTGCCGCTGTCGTCGTCAAACTCGTCCATTGGCCGCGAGCAGCTCGCTGTAGAGGGTGGAAGTGCCGGTCGCCAGCATACGGTAGTTGACGGTCAGCCAGAGGCCCAATATGGCGCCTTCGAGTGTCGTATAGAGCGCCACCGACATGCCGCTGATGAGGGTCGAGATCATCGGCTGCACGGCGGCGAGGGTGCCGGCCTCCTCCGCCGAGACGCCGGAGAGCGCGATGATGAAGCCTGCCACCGTGCCGATCAGCCCGAGCACCACCAGTGCAGCCGCGATTTGTCGTACCACCGCGATACGGCTGAAGAGCCGTGCCTTGAGCGCCTCGGCCATCAACTCCGGGCGCACGGACGCACGGGTCCAGTCGGGAGGAAGGTCCACCGCCCTGCCCTCCTCCAGCCTGTTGAGGGCGGCGCTCGTCTTGAACAGGCGGTAACCGCAGAGTGCGAGACCCACCGCGAAGACACCGAAAATGACGAAGACGAGACCGGTGGGGTCCGCCTCGGCGATCCGCGCAATCCAGCCCTGCGCGCCAGCGAGCCCGAGCAGCGCCGCGCCCACGATATTGACGATCAGGAACCGGTAGAGGAGCAGATAGCGGCGCAACCGGTCGACTCCTGGGTCGTGGCGGCGGCCTGGCCCGTGCGCGGTGCTCACGCTGGCCCACCGCGCCCAAGCGACTGTTTCCGACCGTCTATCGAACGCCGGCGCCTGTCAATGGCGGTGTCCTAGTCCAGCGAACGATGGAGGAAGAGGAGGCCCGGTTATCAGGCCGCAGCGAAACGCTCCACCGTGATTTGCTGAGCACGATCGCGCGCCTGCCAAAGATCGTAGGCCATTTGCATACCAAGCCAGGTCTCGGGCGTGGAGCCGAACGCCTTCGACAACCGTATTGCCATGTCGACCGAAATGCCCGTGCGCTCGTTCACGAGTTCGGAAAGCGCCTGTCGCGTGACCCCAAGCCCCTGAGCGGCCCGCGTCACGGTGAGCCCCAGGGGCTCCAGACATTGCCGCTTCACGATCCCACCCGGATGCGGCGGATTGTGCATCGCCATGACCCGTCTCCTCAGTGATAGTCGACATAATCGCCACAGGTCGCCAGCCTGTGCCTCCGGGCGGCGGGACAGTCTATCATTCCCCAATCCCCAGTTACCGGAGAAACCCGAATGATTGAGGCCGACGCCTTCCTGGAGCCCGCGCGGGATCGCGGGTTCTCGTTCTACACTGGCGTCCCCTGCTCCTTCCTGACCCCGCTGATCAATCGGGTGATCTCCGACCCCGCTCTCGCCTATGTCGGCGCGGCGAGCGAAGGCGAGGCGGTCGCGTTAGCGGCGGGCGCCTGGCTCGCGGGCAAGCGCACAGTCGTGATGTGCCAGAACTCCGGCCTCGGCAATACAGTCAATCCGCTGACCTCGCTCAACTATCCCTTCCGTATTCCGACACTCATGATCGTCACTTGGCGCGGGCAGCCGGGGCTCAAGGACGAGCCACAACATGCGCTCATGGGCAAGGTGACGGGAACGCTCCTGGAAACCATCGCCATCGGCCATGCCGGCTTCCCCAGGGAGGTCCAAGCCGTGCCCGCGACACTCGACCGGGCCGAGCAGGCCATGGAGGCCGACGAGTTGCCCTTTGCGCTCATCATGGAGAAGGGCAGCGTGCGCGACGATGGCCTCGATCAGCCGAACCAACCCATCCGCCCGCGCGGCCGAATCGAAGACCTGCGCGAGGGCGGCGAGCGCCCGGCTCGGATCGAACTCCTACGCTGCGTTCAGGCGCTGGTGCCGGCGGAAACCCCCGTAGTCGCGACCACCGGCAAGACCGGGCGCGAACTCTTCACGCTCGAAGACCGCGCCCAGCAGCTCTACCAAGTGGGCTCCATGGGTTGTGCCTCGGCGATGGGCCTCGGCATTTCACTCAACACGACCCGCACCGTGCTGGTGCTGGACGGCGACGGCGCTGCGCTGATGAAGCTCGGCACCATGGCGACCATCGGCGCCAACGCCACCGCCAATCTGATCCATGTCCTGCTGGACAACGGTGTGCACGATTCGACCGGCGGCCAGGCGACCGTCTCACCCAACGTGGATTTCGCCGCCGTTGCCCAGGCCTGCGGCTATCCCAGGACCTACCGCTCAGATACCGAAATAGGTTTCGCCCAAGCCCTGGAGGCCGCCGTCGCCGATGGCGCGAGGCCGGTGCTGATCCATGCGCAGATTGCGCCCGGCTCCCTCGCCGAGCTGGGCCGGCCCACGATATCGCCCCGCGATGTGGCACGGCGCTTCCGCACCTTCTTGGCGGGATGAGCCAAGCCGGTGTGACAGGTAAACTGTCATCATGTATCCGGCCAGCGTTGGCGTATAATGTGCCGATGTTGAACTCATAGGGAGGACAGATCATGACGCTACTCAGACTCACGACGTGCGCGCTGGCCGCCGTTGCCCTCATGGGCGCGACCTTCAGCGCTGCCAACGAGGCGAGCGCGCAGGAGAAGAAGTTCATCTCCATCGGTACCGGTGGACCCACCGGCGTCTATTTCGTGGTCGGCAACTCGGTTTGCCGCATGGTCCACAAGGAGGCCGCCGAGGGCCGCAAAGAGGGCCGCAAGCACGGCATCCGCTGCGCCGCGCCCTCCACCGGCGGCTCGACCTACAACATCGGCCAGATCTGCCAGGGCGAGCTCGACTTCGGCGTCGCCCAGTCCGACTGGCAGTTCCACGCGGTCAACGGCAGCTCCGACAAGGTCACGAACTGCCCCGGCCTGCGTGCGGTCTTCTCGGTGCACGGCGAGCCCTTCCACCTGATTGCCGGCGCGGACACGGAGATCGGCTCCTTCACCGAGACGAAAGGCAAGCGGTTGAACATCGGCAACCCCGGCTCCGGCCAGCGCGGCACGACCGAGGTGCTGATGGAAGGCTACGGCCTGACCACCGACGACTTCGCGGCGGCGACTGAGCTGACCTCGACCGAGCAGTCTCAGGCCCTCTGCGACGGCAAGATCGACGCCTACGGCTATACGGTCGGCGTGCCCAATGCCGGCGTTTCCGTGGCAACCGACGGCTGTGGTGCCTACATCGTCAACCTGAACGGCGAGGTCGAGCAGAAGCTGGTGGCCGAGAATCCGTACTATGCCTTCACCACAATCCCGGCCGGCACCTATAAGACCACGACCAGCGACGTGACGACGTTCGGCGTGATGGCGACCTTCGTCAGCCACGAGAACGTGCCCGAGGATGTGGTCTACGAGGTCACGCGGGCAGTGATGGAGAACCTGGACGACTTCAGGTCTTTACATCCCGCCTTCGCCAACCTCGATCCCGCGAACATGATCAAGAACGGTCTGTCCGCGCCGCTTCATGCGGGTGCGGCCAAGTACTACGCTGAACAGGGCTGGTAAGAGTCCTCGCGATCATGACGGCCGGCACCCCTGAACGGGTGCCGGCCGTTCGTTTTCAGATTGTTCCGAGGCGAACAACACAAAGGGGCGCACGCGCCGGACAGGGGCGCCCGTGACGAATAGCGAGCCGAGCGCGGCGGCCACGCCCGCCGACGTTCAAGAGACCCTGGAGAAGGTCGAGTACCAGGGGCGCCGGCAGGGGCCGCGCCTGGCACTGCTCGTCAGCCTGCTTTGCTTCCTGTGGTCGGTCTACCAGCTCTGGATCGCCTCGCCCCTGCCCTTCATGTTCGACTTCGCAATCATCGGCGACGTGCCGGCGCGCGGCATTCATCTGTCGTTCGCACTGCTGCTCTGCTTCCTGATGTACCCGCTGACGCGCCGCTGGAGCGAGCGCGGACTGCCACCGTGGGACATCCTCTGCGCACTCGCCGGCTGCGCCGCGGCCCTCTACCTGTTCTTCGGTTGGGACGGCCTCGTCTCCCGTCACGGGCTCCTCTACGTCTGGAATGGCATTCCGGTCGAAGCCATCCTCGGCGGCGTCGGCATCCTGCTGCTGTTGGACGCGACGCGGCGCGCCATCGGGATACCGCTCGTCATTGTCTGCGCGGTCTTCCTTGTCTACTCGATCTTCGGCCAGTCGATGCCGGACGTCATCTCGCACAAGGGGCTGAGCCTGAACCGGCTGATCGGTTATCAGTGGCTCACGGGCGAGGCGATTTTCGGCATACCGCTCAGCGTCTCGGTCAGCTTTGTGTTCCTGTTCGTTCTGTTCGGCGCGTTGCTCGACAAGGCAGGCGCCGGGCAGTACTTCCTCGCGCTCTCCTTCGCCATGGTGGGACGCTTTACCGGCGGGCCGGCCAAGGCGGCAATTCTAGCATCGGGCATGACCGGCATGGTCTCCGGTTCGTCGATCGCCAATGTCGTCACGACGGGGACCTTCACCATTCCCGTCATGCGGCGAATCGGCATGCCCGCGGTGAAGGCCGGTGCCATCGAGGTGGCAGCGTCGACCAACGGCCAGATCATGCCGCCGATCATGGGAGCGGCCGCCTTTATCATCGCCGAGTTCATCGGTATCTCCTATTTCGACGTGGTGGCGGCGGCAGCGATTCCGGCCGTGCTCAGCTATCTCGCGCTGCTCTACATCTCCCACCTGGAGGCCAAGAAGCTCGGGCTCAAGGGCCTACCGCGGGTCGAGATTCCGCCGTTTCGGAAGACCTTTCTCAGCGGCGCCCATCACCTGATACCCATCTTCATTCTGGTCTATCTGCTGATGGTCGAGCGCTGGAGCGCGCACAGCGCGGTCTTCTATTCGATTCTCTCGGTGATGGGGATCATCGTCGTCAGGCGGATCATCGCGTCGGTCCGCGGCGGCGATCAACCCATGGGCGAGGCGGTGCGCGACGGCTTCACCGAGGTCTACATCGGCATGGTCGCAGGCGCGCGGAACATGATCGGCATCGCCGTTGCCGTCGCCGCTGCAGGCATCATCGTGGGTGCTGTCTCCTCCACAGGCCTCAACAACGCTATGGTGGGCGTCGTCGAGGCGATCGCCGGCGGCAACGTCTACATCCTGCTCGGGCTGACTGCGATCCTCTGCATCATTCTCGGCATGGGCCTGCCGACCACCGCCAACTACCTGGTCGTCGCCTCGCTGCTGGCCGGCGTGCTGGTGGAGCTGGGCAATGCAGCGGGGCTCGTCCTGCCGCTCATCGCCATCCACCTCTATGTCTTCTATTACGGCTTGCTGGCGGATTCGACGCCACCCGTCTGCCTTGCCGCCTTCGCGGCCTCGGCCATATCGAGGGCGGATCCGCTGAAGACCGGCGTGCAGTCCTTCATGTACGACATCCGCACGGCCATCCTGCCGCTGGTCTTCCTGTTCAACACGGAGCTGCTGCTGATCGGTGTCGAGAGCATCTGGCACGGGGCGCTGGTCGCGGTCATGTCGCTGCTCGCGATCCTTGCCTTCAGCTCGCTCACCCAGGGTTGGATGTTCGTCAAGGTACGCTGGTACGAGGCGATTCTGCTCGCCGCGGCCTGCTTCATGCTGTTCCGCCCCGGCTTCTTCATGGACCATATCGCGCCGCCCTTCGAACCGGTCGCGTTCCAGTCCTTCATCTCCAGCACGTTCACGCCGGAGCCAGGCCGCCAGGTTCGCCTGCACGTGACGCGGGAGACCGACTACGGCGAGCGTTACAAACTGTTCGTGCTGGAAACCCCGGTGGAACAGGCAACGACGCCGGCGGAGACCTTCGGCGTCGGGCTCGAGCGGGAGGAGGACGGCCGCTACGCCGTGGTCGACCTCGCCTGGAACGGGCTGGCGGAGCAGGCGGGCCTGGACTGGGGCGACTACGTCACGGACGTGGACGTGGAGCAGACCGACCTGCCGCCCAAGGAGCTCATCTATCCTGTCGGCCTCGCGTTGCTGGGCCTAGTCTTCCTGTCGCAACTCGTGCGCGGAAGGCGTGCCGCGCGGGCGTCATAGAGACGGGCGCGGCCCGCACAGCTGCGCCCCTGCTCCACCCTCTACAAAGTCCGGCACAGGCGGAACGCGTCGAGCACGGCGGCGTAGATGTTGCGGCTGGAGACCGCGTCGCCGATACGGAAGAGCACGAAGCCGTCGCTCTCGCTTTCCGGTTGCGGTGCGCCCGACAGCAGAGCCTGCTGATCGACCACGCCCCGGTTTGACGCGCGATCTGCCAGCCCGCGATAGAGGGCGTCTGCGGGGCGCGTCCCGTGCTCGACCACGATGCGGCCGGTCTCGTGCTCCTCCGCCTCATCGGTCAATTCGTTGCGGAAGGTCACGCGCAGCCGGTTGCCGTCACGTTCGACCCGCTCAAGCCGCCGGTCCAGCCTGGACTCGATGCCGAGCTCGTAGGTGCGCCGGCGCCAGATGACCTGCTCCGCGTAGGACATCTCCATCGCGAGATGGCCGTCGAGGCCGAAGAACGCGACTTCCCCGCCCGCCTGCCGGATCGCCTCCGCAGCCGTGAGCGCCGCGTGGCGGCCGGTCCCGTCGTAGACGATGGAGTCTTCGGCAGCTCTGGCAGCGCCAGAGAGGACATCCCAGACGCTGGTGCAGTGCTCCGCGCCTTCGATCCAGTCAAGATCGGGCGCGCCGCCCGTAGCGACGATGACGACATCAACGCCGTCCAAGGCAATCCTGCCGGGTTCGATCGGTGAGTTGAGACGTACGTCGACACCAAGCCGCTCCAACTCGCAGGCTCGCCACTCGACAATCCCCGCTAGTTGGCCGCGCCAGCTTGCCTGCGCCGCCAGCAGCACCTGTCCGCCGAGCCTCCCCGTCGCCTCGCAAAGCCGCACGTCGTGGCCCCGCTCGGCGCAGACTCGCGCGGCCTCCAACCCGGCCGGCCCGCCACCCGCAACCAGCACACGCCGCTTCGTCGCCGCCGGCGCGATTGCGTGCGGCAACGCCGCCTCGTGGCCGGTGGAGGGATTGTGAATGCAGGTCGGGCGCAGCGGACTCATGCAATGGGTCGCGCCCACGCAGGGCCGCACACGCGCCTCCTCGCCGCGCGCGAGCTTCGTCACCAGCTCGGGGTCCGCAATGTGTGCGCGGGTCATCGACACCATGTCGAGCAGGCCGTCGCGAATCGCGCGCCGCGCCGTCTCCAGCGACGTGATGCGAGTCGCATGGAAGACCGGGAGCCCTACCGCCTGCTTGAAGGCGCCGGCGCGGGCCAGGAACGGTGCTTCGGGCGAGGCCATGCCCGGCATGCAGTCCGCCGCGAGCTTGTACTCCGTGTCGATGCGGCCATAGATCGCATTGAAGAAGTCGATGGTGCCGGACGCCTCGAAGGTAGCGGCGATCTTCAGGCCGTCCTCGAAGGTGAGATGGTGCGGGCCCGCTTCGTCGATCACGAAGCGGATGCCGACGATGAAGTCGTCGCCGACGCGCTTGCGGATCGCCTCGTGCACCATCAGCCCGAAGCGGCAGCGGTTCTCGACCGAACCGCCGAAGCTGTCGCCGCGCCGATTGGTGGCCGGCGAGAGGAACTGGCCGATGAGGTGAGCGCCGGCGAAGGTCTCGATGCCGTCGAGCCCGCCCTCCCTGCAGCGCGTCGCCGCCTCGCCGAAGTCGTTCGCGACGCGCGCAATGTCGTGCTCGTCCATCTCCTTCGCAAAGGCTCGATGCAGGGTCTCGCGCACGGGCGACGGGCCGATGGGCGCAAGCGCCGCCCCGGCGTAAGGCTCGGCCCGCCCGCCGACGTGGCTCACCTGGCACATCAGGGCGGCGCCGTGGGCGTGGATGCGCCGCGAGAACTGCTGGAGGTGCTCGACCACGCGCTCGTCGTAGAGGTTGATCTGCGGCAGGCTCCACGCGGACTCGGGCGAGACGTTCGATGAGCCGCCGAACATGGTGAGCGCCAGCCCGCCCCGCGCCTTGGCCTCGTGGTAGCGCTGGTAGCGCTCACTCGGCATGCCGTCCTCGACCAGTCCGCACGCGTGGCTGGTGCTCATGATGCGGTTCTTGAGGGTGAGGTGCTTCAGCCTGAAGGGCTGGAGCAGAGGATCGCTCGCGGAGTCATGGGATACCGGCACCGTCTCGGCCATGTTCCTGCTCTCCACTACAAGGCGCGTGCCCGTCGTCTATGGGCGCGTGCAGGATAGCCGCGCCGGGTTCCGGCAGCGACAGTGGAGCCTCAGGAATCCTGTTGCGCGCGTTCGATAGCCGTGCGCCAAATGCGCCGCCTTCTCTCCGGAGCCTGACGCATGGAACGGTATCTCGGGCGCCTGGGCGCCGCCGCCTTCGAGGACGTGCCGCACTTCGGGCACTACGACGTGGCGGTCGTCGGCGGTGGGCCGGCCGGGATCGCCGCGTCTACCACCGTCGCCGAGTTGGGCCACAAGACGCTCCTGATCGAGCGTCTGGGCTATTGCGGCGGCGCTGCGGTCTCCGGCATGTCGGGCACCGTTTGCGGGCTCTACATGACCGTGGACGAGCCGCGCATGGCGCAGCCCCAGCAGGTGATCTTCGGCTTTGCCGAACGCTTCCGCGCGGCGCTCGAGGCCGAGGGCGGCGTCACCCGGCCGCAGATCTACGGCAAGACCTGGGTCGTTACGCACGACTGCGCCACCTACAAGCGCGTCGCCACAGATCTCGTACGCGCCGCCGGCGTGGATGCCCTCTATCACACGCAGATGATCGACGTGATCGTCGAGGACGACGCCCTCGCCGGTCTCGTGCTTCACACCAAGTCCGGCTACACCAAGGTAACGGCCGAGCGGTTCGTCGACGCCAGCGGCGATGCCGATGCCGTCTACAAGATGGGTCTGCACACGACCAAAGGGAACAACGGCGTCATCCAGAACCCGACGATGATGTTCAAGATCGGCAATGTCGATGTTGAGCGCTATCTCGACTACTGGGGCGAGGATACGATCTCGCCGCCCAAGGTCATCTCCATGCTGGAAGCGCGCGACGAGCTGGTGCGCAAGAAAGTTTGGCTGTTCCCTACCGTCAACCCGCGCGAACTCCTGGTCAATGCGACCAAGATTACCGGCTTCGATGGGCGCGCGCTCGACGTGACCGACCCGGTCGATCATACCGAAGCCGAGCAGTTCTCGATCTATCAGGCCCGTGCATTCTTCGATTTCCTCAAGGAAAATATTCCCGGTTGCGAAGACGCCTATTTCATCGACTACGGCGCCGAGGTCGGCGTGCGCCAGACCCGCTCAATCGACGGGATGGCACGCCTCATGAACGCCGATGTCGTGGGCACGAGCAAGCGGGCCGACGCCGTCGCCCGCTCAAGCTGGCCCATCGAGCTGCACTACGGCGCCAAGCCCAAGACCGAGTGGCTGGTCGACGACTACTACGAGGTGCCGTTCGGCACCCTGGTACCCAGCGAGGGCCGCAACGTCATCGTCGCCGGCCGGTGCCTCAGCGCGGAACACGAAGCCCTGGCGAGCTGCCGCGTCACCGCACAGTGCTTCGAGTACGGTCGCGCTGCCGCGATCGCGGCCGACATTTCGATCAGGGACGACCTGACCTTCCAGGAGATCGATGGTGTCGCAGTCGCCGAGCGGATGAAGGCGGGAACGTTCGGGTAGAGAGAAAGTTTTGTATATAAGTTTGTTACATAACTTTCTTCATTCTATGAGATAGCATCAATGCCCTCTGTAATCGTCGAACGAATCGAGTTGCTGGCGATCGGGCCCGATGGCGAGCGGGTGACGTGGTCGTCGCATCTCGGGCCCGTGTACGAGGCGCTGATCGTCGCGCGGCTTTCCCTCTCCAATGGTGTCGAAGCGATTGCCGGGACCACGACCTATACCGAGCACGAGTTCGACCGGACGACATTTCACGCGGCGGCCTTGATGGCGCCGTTTGTGCTGGAGCGCGATGCCTTCGACACTCGCGCTGCCTACGCGGACATGCGCAAGCGCTACGTTCCGCTCGGTCATTTGGCGACATCGCTCTTCGACATTGCACTGCATGACGGCAAGGCCAAATCGGAAGACCTTCCGCTATACCGAGTGCTCGGTAATGCTCGGCACAACGTCCCCGCCTATGCGTCGAGCCCGTTACTGCCGACGGATCAGGCCTATGTCGACTACTGCCACGACATGCTGAAGCTCGGCTATCGAGCGATCAAAATTCATCCCTATTGTGTGTTCGATGACGACGTGCGTTTGGTGAAGCACCTTGTCGAAGAATTCGCAGAAAAGGAAACTAAATTTAGCCTGGACGTGGACGGCATGTACTCGTTCGATCAGGCGCTCCGTATGGGGAAAACTCTGGACGAAGCAGGTTGGGAATTCTTCGAGGCGCCGCTCCCCGACACCGATTTATCCGGCTACAAAAGGCTCGCAGATGCACTCGATCTCGACGTGATCTGCGGCGGAAACACCCTCCCCCACCCACAACTCATTGAGTTCGCGTTGGAGATGGGCGCATGGGACCGCAGCCGCTTCGACGTAACCGGCATCGGCGGCTTCACGGGCGCCGGTGAAGTGGCAGAGCTCACCAAAGCTCACGGTAAGACCTGCGAAGTGCAAGGCTGGGGCTACACGCTCACGCAGGCGGCGAACCTGCACTTCATGCTCGCCCATCTGCACTGCACCAATTTCGAGCAGGCCACGCCGTTCCAAAAATACGAGTTCGGCGCTCGGCAGGTCATCCGCCCGGACGCGAACGGCTTCGTCCGCCCGAGTGAGTTGCCGGGACTGGGAGTCGAGATGGACTGGGACCGGATCGAGCCCTTCGTCTACGCCCGGCGGGTATTCTCACCATGACCGTGACCGTCGAGCGGGTGGAGGTCCTCTGTCTGCAGGACCCGCAAGCCGCCTACTACCGCTTCGAGGGCAGCTATCGGAACGTTGTCGTCCTCGTGCATGGCGACAATGGGCTCACGGGCATCAGCGAGAGCGACGCGCCGCCCGAGATCGTGAAGGCCCTGATCGAGATGCCGCCTTACAACCAGCGCTCCGAGGGGCTGGCCGACATCGTCGCCGGGCAGGCGGTGGACGACCCGCGCCGCCTCTGGGACGAAATGTACGCGCGCACGCAGTGGCACGGCCGGCGTGGTGCCGCGATGCACGCAATCAGCGCGCTAGATATCGCCATCTGGGACCTCTTCGCCCAATCGCAGGGCATCCCGGTCTCCGAGGCTCTGGGCGGCTCTCGTCACGCCCGCCTCCCCGCCTACGCGACCATCTATCCCCTCGAGGACACGCCCGCGCGTATCGAGGCACAAGTCGTGCCGCTGCTGGAGCGGGGCTTCCGCCACTTCAAGGTCTGTGTCGAGCCGTGGTGGAGCGAGCCGAACCGGGTGCGGCGAAACCTGACACACCTGCGCGATCTGGCGGGGCCGGCGCGCACTCTGATGCTCGATGTCGCGCAGGAGTACACCCGCTTCGAGCAGCTCGAACCCTTTCTCGACCTGCTGGCCGCGCTGGACTTCGCCTGGATCGAGGCCCCCTTCCCCCTCGACAATGTGGAGGACCACGCGCGCCTCCGCGCCGCCACGCGCATCCCCATCGGTGTCGGCGATCTGGGCCTTACCACCTGCAAGGAGTTCGAGTCCTTCCTTGCGGCCGACGCGTTCGATATTGCGCAGCCGGATCTCACCAATTTCGGCGGCTTCACCGAGGCGCTTCGGCTCGCGCAGATGCTGGACGGCACCGATCGGCGCATCGTGCCCCACGCCTACAACACGGACATCACCATCGCGGCTAACCTTCACTTCCTGGCCGCGCAGCCGGATCCTGAACTCGTCGAGTATTCGACGAGCCCATCGCACTTGCGCCAGAGCCTGGCGCGAGGACTCGCGCCGATCGACGCCGACGGGATGATCCCGGTCCCTACCGCTCCCGGCCTCGGCGTGACGCTGAACGCCGATGCGGTCGCAGAATTTGCGCTCAGTCGCGCCGCTGAAGCATCCCGTTGATGGTGAGCCCGACCGCGAGAACAATTCCGCCGAGCACGACCGTGATAAGCCCGACCGCCGGCACCATCGGCGTATACCCGCCGATCATCTTGCCGTAGAGCCATTCGGGCACGGTGACATCGGCCCCGCTGGTGAAGTAGGCGAGCGGGAAGTTGCCCCACGAGAGCAGCACCGCGAACAGGAAGCCTGCGAAGATGCCGGGGCCCAGCAGGGGCAGCGTGATGGTTCGGAAGATCTGCCAGCGCGAGGCGCCGAGGTCGTAGGCCGCCTCCTCCACCGCCGAATCGTAGCCGTAGGCCTGGATCGCGATCACCAGCGTGACGATCGGCACGATCCAGACGAGCTGGGCGAACACCGTTGACTGCCAAGACATCTGGATGCCGATGGAGTTGAACCAGAGCTGCAGCGCAAGCCCCAGCACCGCCTGGGGGAAGAAGATCGGGATCAGCAGCACCTGCTGAAAGAGCTTGCGCCCGCGCCAGTCGTAGCGCGCGTAAGCAAGCGCGCCGAAGAAGGCCAGGATCACCGAGATTAGCGCGACGCAGACGGCAATGGTCAACGACGTGAGGAAGCTCTCGTGCACCTGCAGCGAGTCCCACGTCATCTCGTACCACTTGGCGGAGGTCCGCCGCATGGGGAAGAGGAAGAAGCGCGACTTGGAGATCGACGCCAGCCCGACGATCACCATCGGGACGTACATGATCACCAGAATGACGGCGATGTAGGCAGCCAGCAGCCGGCGCGTGAGCAGCCTGTCGATGGTGCCCACGGCCTAGCGTCTTCCCAGCATGCGGTCGAGGTTCACCCGTCGCATCGCGAGCCACACGGCGGACCCCGCCAGCACGATCATCAGCACCGAGAGCGCGGAGCCGCGCGGCCAGTTCTGCCCGAATGTGAAGGCCGACTCGATGTCCTGTGCGACGGTGACGATCACCCCCTTGCCGAGGAACTTGGCCTCGTTGAAGGCGCCGAGCGAGATCACGAAGCAGAGCAGCGAGCCGATCAGGATGCCCGGCATCGCCAGCGGCAGCTCGATGTCCCGGAAGACCCGCCAGCGCGATCCGCCCAGGTCGTAGGCCGCCTCGCGCGCCTCCCTGGGCACGTTGCCGAGCCCCAGCAGGATCGGGAACAGCATGAAGGGCAGGTAGATGTAGCAAATGCCGAAGACGATGGCCGGCACGTTGTTGACCAAGCTCCCGGTCTCCAGCCCCGTTACCACCTTGAGCGCACCGTCGAGGAAGCCGCCCTTGTCGAAGAAGAGCACCCAGCCCTGCAGCCGGATGTTCTCGGCGACGAAGAGCGGCGCCACGATCAGCAGCGTCAGCAGGTGAGCCCGGCGCCCCTTGATGCGCCTCAGCGCCACCGCCAGCGGGTAGCAGACGACGAGCAGGATCACCACACTGATGAACGCGAGGAAGAGCGACCAGGCGAAGGAGATGTAGAAGTCCTGCTCGACGATATCGACGTAGTTCTCGAGCGACGGCGACGCCGGGATGGAGAAGCTGCCGCGCGGCATGAAGCTGTAGATCAGCACCAGCGCCATCGGGCCGATGAAGCCGATGAACAGAAGAATGATGATCGGCAGCGCCGCGACGAAGCCTTCGGACACCTTCAAGGGGAGTAGCCTTAGCCGCGGGCGCTCCGGCTCCTCCGCCAGGGTCTCGATCGCCGCGTCGGTCATTCCGGGAAGACCATCGAATCGCCCGGCTGCCACGAAAGCGTCACCTTCGCGCCCGGAATGCGGGCCACGGCATCGGCACGCAGCTCCTCGATGAGGAAGACCATCGCGCCGCTTCTCACCTGGTACTGGATGCGCGAGCCGAGCAAATACTCGTTGAAGAGCTCGCCCCGAATCAGGTTCCTTCCCGTCGCCGATGCGGCATCGTCGGAGATCGCGACGTTCTCGGGCCGGACGATCAGCACGCCGCGGCTGAATTCCGGCGGCATTTCGGCGGGCGGCTCGAAGCTGGCGTCAAGCGCCTCGCAGTGGAGCCTGCCGTCATCGGCGAGCTGCACGGGGAGCGAATTCACCTCGCCCATGAACTCGGTGACGAAGCGGTTCTCCGGCTGGGTGTAGATTGTCGCCGGACTGCCGACCTGCGAAAGCTTGCCCTCTCGCATAACGCCGATGCGGTCGGACATCACCATCGCCTCCTCGAGGGAGTGCGTGATGTAGACGAAGGTCTTGCCCGTCTCGCGCTGGATGTCCTTGAGCTCCTTCTCCAGCGTCTTGCGCAGGCGGTAGTCGATCGCGGACAGCGGCTCGTCGAAGAACAAAATCTCCGGGTTGAAAGCCAATGCCCTCGCCAGCGCCACGCGCTGGCGCTCGCCGCCCGAGCACTGCGTAACCGGCTTGTCGTAGTAGCTCTGGGGCAGGTGGGAGAGCTTCAGGCACTCGGTGGCGCGCTCCCGCCGCTCCTTCTTCCCGATGCCCTTGCACTTGGCCGAGTACTCGACGTTCTCGCCCACGGTCATGTGCGGGAAGAGCGCCAGAGACTGGAACACCATGCAGGTCGGGCGCCTGTTGGCGGGCACGTCGTTGATCCGCTTGCCCCTGAGCATGATGTCGCCGGCGGTTGGCTTGTCCATGCCGACCAGCATGCGAATGAGTGTCGTCTTGCCTGAGCCCGAGGGGCCCACGATGGTGAAGAGCTCGCCCTCCACGATGTCGAGGCTCACGCCATCGACCGCGTTCAGGCTGCCGAAGCTCTTGACGATGTTCCTGAGTTGCAAGATGGGCGGGGCTGCGGCCATCGCGCACGAGCCTCCCGGTATGCGGAGGTGCCGGTGCGGGCGGCGGACCGCCCGCACCGACAGGTGACGATCAGGCGCCGCGCGCGCGCTTCGCCTGGGTGTAGAGGTCGTGCATCGCGTCGTAGTCGGGGTTGATGTCGAAGTCGATGCAGCGATCGACCAGCGAAGCCAGCCAACTGCCCTCTTCGCCCCAATGCACGGCATCGAGCTCGTCCTGGGAGAACTGGCTCAACACCTCCGGCGCACCCATCTGCACCACCGGGTTCAGCGTGCCCGGCGCCTTGGCCGCCACCTTGTAGGCGGCCTCGGGTGTGTGGCAGTAAATCAGGAACGCCTCGGCCAGCGGCGTCGGGTTGGGGTTGTTGACGAGCGAGGTGATCTCGATCCAGACGATGCCGCCCTGACCGTTCGGCCGTTCGGCGGTCTTGGTCTCCTCCGGACCTTCCGCTGGTACCACGTTGACGAGCTGGGTCTCGCCTTCGAGCCTCGCGGCCGAGACGGTGTAGACCGAGCCGGGGTAGGTCCCGATGATCTCGCCGGTGATCATGTCGCGGGCCAGCGCCGCCTGGTCGTCCGAGACCTTCTTCGCGTTCTCGAAGAGCTTGAAGATGTTCTCCTCGAAGGCGGCCATCTCGTCGGCGGTGTGCTCGCGGAAGGGGATGAAACCCGACGCGATGCAGGTGTGCATGATCACCCAGTTCTCGTAGTCGAGGATGCCGTACTGGCCCTTGGCGCCCTCGATCATCTCCATGTAGCCGCCGCTCTCCATCGTTTGCGGATCGACGGCGTCGGTACTGACCGCCAGTCCCGCGGGGCCATAGCGCTGGAGCATGCCGAGCAGGTGCTCGCCACTGTCGTCGAGCGCCCAGTGATAGGGCCACTCGAAGCCCCCCACGTTCATGTCGTAGAGCGGCGCGAACTTGTCCTTGTCGAGCGGCGTGATCAGCCCCTCGGGGAACAGCTGATTGCGCTGCCAGGAGTTGTTGAGGTTGATCACGTCCCAGGTCGAGGTGCCGCCGCCGCGCAGGTTGTTCACGGCCGCAGGGTCCGAGATCAACATCTGCGGGTTGACGTTCGCCCCGGTCTGGCGGCTGAAGGGATCGAGCACCGGCTCCTCGGTATAGCCCTCCCAAGAGTGCAGGTTCAGGTCCATCCGGATATCGCTCATGCCGGCGAGATCGGCCTTGGTCTTTTCCCAAAGCTCGTTCGCATAGTCAGCGCCGGTCGACGCGGCGTTCGCGCTGCCCGCGCCTGCGCTCAGAGCCGCCGGCGCCACGCCGACGGCTGCAGCCAGCGCAGCCGATTGCTTGAGGAACTGCCGGCGCGAAGAGCTGAAGTTCCTGAAGATGTTTCCGTCGTTCATGTCGTCCTCCCGATTTACCTTCCTTCTCACACAAGGTAGCCCGCCTCGAATGCTAGTTGATGCCAGTGGCGGTCTCCAGTGCGTTCGTTGCGGAGGCGCTCGCTGAACCAGAGCTCCTTCGGGCGCTTGGGCGCATACCCTCCTGGTGCCCTCTGATGCTCGGAGAATCACTATCGGAGGGCGTCGCGATTACGATAATTTGTTGCGGATTCGCTGTAGTCGTAATGGTTCACGTCGCGATAGCTTGAGTAGCAGGGTGAACGCGGCCCCCGGCACACGTGGAGAACACGGCGATGACAGACCATTGGTGGGAAAGCAGCACGGGCGTGAGCACCACACTCGCGAACGTGGTGCGCCCCATCGAGGAGTGGGCGAGCGGGCTGCCGAACGAGGCCTACGTCTCGGATGAATTCGCCGAGTGGGAGCAGGACGTGCTGCTGGCCCGCACGTGGACCTGCATCGGCACCGGCAGGCGGGTGCCCGACGCAGGCGATGCGGTGCCGCTGGAGTTCGCCGGCCTGCCCCTCATCATGGTGCGCGGGCGCGATGGCGAGGTTCGCGTCTTCCACAACGTGTGCAGCCACCGAGGCATGGTGCTGCTGGAAGAGCCCGGGCGGAGACGCAGCACGATCCGTTGTCCCTATCACTCCTGGACCTACGATCTGGACGGCTCGCTTCGCTCCACGCCCATGATCGGCGGCACCGACAAGAATACCTGCGAAGGATTCGAGTGGTCCAAGCACGGGCTCAAGCCGGTGCGGACGGCCACCTGGTTCGACGCAATTTTCGTCAACCTGAGCGGCGATGCGCCGCCGTTCGAGACGTTCATCGCGCCGGTGGCCGAGCGCTGGAAAGACTTCGACGCGGCCGATCTGCACTACGAGGCGAGCGACTCCTCCTTCACCCTGGATGTCGCCTGCAACTGGAAGCTCGCGGTGGAGAACTTTTGCGAGGCCTATCACCTGCCGTGGATCCACCCGAGCCTCAACAGCTACTCGCGGCTCGAAGATCACTACCAGATCGCGGAGGAGGAGGACGGCTACGCCGGGCAGGGCAGCACCGCCTATCAACCGCAGCTCGTGGAAAACGGAAACGGTTTGCCGACCATGCCGGGACTGCCGGAGCGCTGGTACGGAACGGCGGAATACGTCGCGCTGTTTCCGACTGCGGTGTTCGGCGTCCACGCCGATCACTGCTTCGTCGGCACCCTGATGCCGGCGGGCACCGGGCGCACCATCGAGCACGTGGACATCTACTACTTTGCCGACGAGGCGATGGGCGAGGGCTGCGCCGAGCTGCGAGCCGCCAACAGGAACCAGTGGCGTGGCATCTTCCTGGAGGACCGCTTCGTCGTGGAGGGGATGCAGCGCGGCCGCGCCTCACCCGCCTACAAGGGCGGCGTGCTTTCGCCGGCGCTGGAGCGCACCACCCACTGCTTCTACCGCTGGGTAGCGCGGAAGATGATGGAGGCGGTGGAGGCCAACGGCGCAGCGTGAGTGGCGGCGCTCTCGGTCAGATCTCGCAGGCGTCGCCGTTGCAGCCTGGTTTGCCGCAGCCGATGAAGTCGCGTAGGGGCGGCAGGTAGAGAGCCAGCCCATACAGGAATAGCAGCGGAACCTGCAGGCACACCTGGCGCGTGGCGTAGACGCCCGTGAAGACCCTGCTGCGTTGCTTGTCGACCACGACGATCTCGCCGACGGGGACTTCGCCCAGCGGGGAGTCGTCCGTCCGCAGCTCGACCCGGCCCAGCCAGTCCATGCGCGCCGTGAGCGCCGCCTGTCGCACGCAGTCGGGGCAACGGGAGTTGTAGTAGAGAGCGACAGTCATCTGTTTGCCGGTCCCTGGCTCGGTGTGCGGGTCTGAGTCTGCGCCCCCGCCCCCTCGGGGGTCGTTCGGCCGTAGAAACCCAGGCGCTCAGTATCGCTGAATGTGACGTCCGGCGTCTCGTAGTACGAGAACACCGCGATGATCCTGGCGCGGTCGCCTTCGACCGGCGTCACCCGGTGCGCCGTGTTCTTGCCCTTGAAGACGTTGAGCGTGCCCGGTGCGAGCGGCAGCGTCCGCACCCGTTCGTCGTCGCCGGCAAGCAAGCGAGCGACGCCGTCGTAGTTCGGGTCGGTATCGCTCCGCAGCCCGCTGCGGTACTGAAAATCTCCGCCTCCGAGCGGCGCCTGCAAGAGCACGGTGATGGTGAACTCCGCCCGGTCGAAGTGCCAATTGAGCCGCTCCCCTTCCCGGTAGGCCATGACGTTGAGCCGGCCGAGGGGATCGGCCATCGGGTATAGCAGCGGCTTGTCCATCGCCGCCGCCAGAAATTCGATGAGCGGCTGCCACTCGTAGATCCGCTCGATGGTGCTGGCAGGGATCTGGTCGCCGCAAATCGTGCGGTTGACGGTGGTGAAGCGGCGGAGCGCCGGGTGGCCGGCGTCCAGCCCCTCGATCTCGTCGTCGAAGTAGATGTTGTGATCGCGGGCGTGGGTGAAGGCGGCAGAATCGAACAGGTGCGCCACCTCCGCGACGCATGCTCGAAGGGCTTCGGATCGGATGAGCCTCGGGAGACTGAACATGCCGGCGTCGTGCAGGTCCTCCCGGCAACGCGCGACCAGCACCTGCCCCGGCGCACCATCCAGCGTTTCCAGGGGCCAGCGATCAAGGTCGAGAACCTGTTTCATGCTCGTCCAGGTCTAGGTGGCGCCGCTCACCCCCTCCCCCGCTAAAGCCAGTCCTCTTCCAGCGGATACGACGAGAGCTGCTCGTGGCCGTCGGCGGTGATCAGCACCTGCTCCTCCAGCTTGACCGCCTCCCGGCCACCGGCAGGCGCGGCGAGCCCTTCCACGCAGATCACCATTCCCTCCTCCAGCACGCCGTCGTCTCCGGGCTCATAGTCTTGCGGGTAGGGGATGGCCGGGTATTCATCGCAGAGACCCACCCCGTGCATCGACACCGAATAGCGCCCCTCGACGAACTCGTCGCCGAGGGGGCGCGAGAACTCGGTCAGTTCACGGAATGTCGCACCCGGCTTCAACAACGCCCTGTTCTCTTGCACCTGCGCGTAGGCCTCGGCGTAGATGCGCCGCTGCTCGTCGCTCGGGCGCGCGCCGCACACCCAGGTGCGCGAGATATCGGCACAATAACCGTAAGGGCCGATGAGGTCGGTGTCGAAGGCCACGATGTCGCCCCGCTCGATCACGCGCATCGAGGATTCGCGAAACCACGGGTTGGTGCGCGGCCCCGAGGCCAGCAGGCGGCACTCGATCCATTCGCCGCCGCCCGCGATGTTGCCACGGTGGAGCTCGGCCCAGAGCGCGTTCTCGGTGATTCCGGGCACGAGTGCGTCGCGCATCCCTTGCATGGCCTGCTCGCAAACCCCGATGGCATGGCGCATCAGGACGACTTCGCCGGCCGACTTGATCGACCGGGCGTTCTCCATCACCTCGAAGCCGTCGACGATTTCGTAACCGAGGCGCTGCATCTCGAGCATACCCACCGGCCCAACCCGGTCGATGGCGATGCGCCGGTTGCCGCCGGCGTGCTCGCGGATGACGGAGTCCAGCTCGGCCGCCCAGGCTCGCCCGTTGTCCGCTTGTCGCCCGCCGGCGATGAAATAGAGCACGTAGGTCGCGCCGCGGACTTCGTCGATGGTGGGGAGCCCGGCGGTGAGCAGGTCGTTGCCGCCGCCGAACTCGAAGAGCCGGACCGGCCCTTCCGCCGGCACGTAGAGGTAGCGCGCCTCGTTGTGCGCGCACCAGACCTGCATGTTCGGCGCGTCGGTGGCGTAGCGGATGTTCAGCGGGTCGTAGAGGATGATGCCGGCGAGGTCGCGAGCGGCCAGCGCCTCGCGCACGCGCCCGAGGCGATAGTGGCGCACTTCGTCGAGGTCGCAGGGCGGGTTGCTGTGTTCCATCGCGCCGTGCTGGCGCGGTGTGTTGGCAGCGCTGTCCGATACCCTTGTCATGATGCGCCTCCATCGCGCGTGATGCGACGCGTCCGATCGTCGATCGGCGCGGTCAGTAATGCGTTGCCGCAAGACGCAATCGGGATCCTTTCCGTGTCGAGCGCGCCAGTCACCGCAAGTTCCTCCTGGTCCCAGAGAGCTTTCTGCTCTCGTGATGAGCTAGTGCATCAAGAGATAGAGTTTACTTGTGTCAGGTTTTTCGGCGCCCCTCCGCTCTCAGCAGTCTCCACCTGCCAGCTCTCGCGCCGCTGCAAGTGGTTCTGCATCACGCGCTTCGAAACCCCATTTCGTCCACTGATGATCGGCGATACCCGGCCCGTCGCCCTCGCGGGCGAACAGCTCGATCTTTCGGAGGAGCGGGAACATCTTTTCGATCCGGAGCCGCACCTCGTCCGGCTTTTCCGAATGGGCCCCACGCTTGGCGGTGACGAGCTGGCGCACGTTTCTCGCGCCGCGCGGGGTTGGAATCTTTCCTCTCTTGAAGACGAGGCATAATTCGCACTGGCTCATGGTGTAAAAACCGGGATTCACCCTCACCTTATCCCACACAAACGCGACGGTTGCCCACGCAAAACCCCATGCCTTCCCCAGGTCAATCGCCTGGTCCAGGTGCGGGTTGGTCGCCCACATGAACAGAAGGCAATCCTGCGCACAAATGCCAGGAACGTTCAACGACTTGAGGTCGTCCAGGGTCACCGTCGGATAGTGCCGGATCGCACCGCCCGTATCCCGGCTCCCCTCTCCGGCGTGCTGGAGCTGCCCCCGGTAGTCCCAGGGAGGGTCGGCGTAGACGATGTCGAACTGTCCGGGTGGCAGCGGGGGAAACAAGGTCTCCATCCTCAGGAACTCTGCAACTCGTGTCAGTCAGAATCGCGTCAAAACTCGCGACCGAGCAACCTCTCGTCCAAGGGAAACGTGCTCATCAATTCGAACCCTGTCTCGGTCACCAGAACCTGTTGCTCCAGCTTCACGCCCTCGCCCCCCTCCTCGTGACCGATGAAGCTTTCCGCGCAGAGCGTCATGTTGGGTTCGATGACGCCGTCGTAGTCCTGCCCGGAGTCGTAGTCGGCTTCGTACACGATATAAGGGTATTCGCCGGTCGCCCCGATGCCGTGAATCATCAGGTAATAGCGCCTTGCGTAGTACGGCTCGGGGATTTTCCAGGCTGCCTCGGTGATTTCCCGGAACGTCCGTCCCGGCTTGATCAGCGCCATATTGTGCTGGATTTGCTCGTGGGCGAGGCGATAGAGCGTTCGCTGTTCCGGGGTCGGCCGGTCGTCGCCGCAAAGGAAGGTGCGCGAGAAGTCGGCGTAGTAGCCGTGCGGTCCCACGACATCGGTATCGTGCGCCACCAGCTCGCCGGCGCGGATTACGCGGGCGCCGGTCTCCTGAAACCAGGGGTTGGTTTTCTCGCCCGAGCTGAGCAGCCGGGTCTCCACGTAGTCTCCGTCGTTGGCGATCACGTGGCGGTGGAACTCCGCCCACAGCGCGTTCTCGGTGATCCCCGGCCGGATCGAGTCTTCGAGAGCCCTCTCCGCCGCCATCACGCACGCCATGGAACGTTTCGAGCAGGCGATCTCCTCCGGCGTCTTGATCGAACGCGCCCTCTCTGTCGGCGCCTGGGCATCGAGAATCGTGAACCCTCGATCCGCCAGATAGCCGACGGCCCGCGCATCGATGCGTTCCAGGCCGATCCGCGTCTCGCCTGGACAGTGCTGGCGCATCAGTGCGGCAATCTCCTCGGCCCAGCGCCTTGCCGTCTCATCCAGCAGGGGCCCGCGCGCCACGTAAGAGACCGTCGTGGAGACGTGGATCTCGTCGATGGCCGGATTGTCGCGTTCCATGTGCTCGCAACCCGCGAACTCGAACAGCACGACCGGCCCTTCCATGGGCACGAACACGTAGCGCGCCGGATTGCGCAGGAGGAACGGCATCATGTTCCGGGCGCCGGTGGCGTAGCGCACGTTGTGCGGATCGGTCAGCACCAGCGCGGCGTAGTCGAACCTCGCCATCTCGGCGCGGAGCCGCTTGAGCCGGCCCAGCCGAAGCGCCGTCTCGTCCGGCGCCGGCGGCACCTCGCTCATGGGATTACTGTGCAGCGTGGAGCTCGTCGCGATCGGGAATGGAAATCACCGGCTCGACCTCGCGCAGTTCTTCGAGCGGGATGTGGCAGGCGATGACGTGGCGGTCGGCATTGGCCTGAACCGGCGGAGCCTCGTTATCGCAAATCTCGCCGAGCCTGCGCGGGCAGCGGGTCGAGAACGGACACCCCTTGGGCGGATCGAGCGGGCTGGGCAGGCTGCCCTCCAGCACGATGCGCCGCCGTTCCACCTCGGGATCCGCGATCGGCACGGCAGAGAGCAGCGCCTCGGTGTAGGGATGGTAGGGCGGCGCGAAAATCTGTTCCGTCGAGCCGCGCTCCATGATCTGGCCGAGATACATCACCACCACGCGGTCGGAGAGGTAGCGTACCGCCGAAAGGTCATGGCTGATGAAAAGCAGCGTGGTGCGGTGCTCGCGCTGAATGTCCATGAGCAGCTCGGTCACCGCTGCGGCGACCGAGACGTCGAGCGCCGAGATCGGCTCGTCCGCGATCACCGTCTTGGGGTTCCCGGCGAAGGCACGGGCGATGCCCACCCGCTGCTTCTGGCCGCCGGAGAGTTGACGCGGCTTCCGGGTCATGAAGGCGCGCGGCAGCTTCACCGTGTCGAGCAGCTCGTACACCAGCTCCCTCCTCTTTGCCGAATCGCGCTCGATACCGAAGCGCTTGATTACCCGGCCGATCTGATAGCCCACGGAGTGAGACGGGTTGAGCGTGTCGTTCGGATTCTGGAACACCATCTGCAGCGAGGAGAGCTGCGCCGCCGTGCGCTTGTTGACCGGAATGCCGCCCAGGTCGGTTCCATCCAGCGTGACCTCGCCGTCGGTCGCGGTTTCCAGGCCCATCAGCACCTTGGCGAAGGTGGACTTGCCGCAGCCCGACTCGCCGACGATGGCGACCGTCTCGCCCTCGCCGGCGCGGAAGCTGATGCTCTCGTTCGCCTTGACCTCGCGCACGGCGCCGCCGGAGACGAGCGCCGCCAACGAGCGATCGCGCACCTTGTAGTACTTGCGCATGTTGGCGACTTCCAAAACCGTCTCGCCCACCTCGATGGGCTCGCGGCTCTCGTCGACGCGCACCGCCTCGTCAACATCGATTTCGTTCCAGCGCGCACAGCGCACCCGGTGTGCCGGGTCGTCGTCGGTGTGCACGCCCTCCATCGGGATCAGGCCCTTGTCGCACCGCCCACCTTCGAAGAAGCCGCAGCGCGGGCCGAAGTTGCAGCCCTCCGGCCGCTGGTGGGGAAGCGGAAGCTGGCCCTTGATCGAGACCAGGGGGCGTGCGTTCTTGTCGGCGTGCGGCAGCGGGATGCATCCAAAGAGACCCTTGGTGTAAGGGTGCTTGGGCCAGGAGAAGATCGAATCGATGGTCCCCTCCTCCACCACCTCGCCCGAGTACATCACGCAGATTCGGTCGCAGACCTCCAGCATCAGCCCGAGGTTGTGGGAGATGTAGAGCAGCGACGAGCCGGTCTTCCGGCTGAGCTCGGCGATCAGCTCGACGATCCCCGCCTCGACAGTCACGTCGAGAGCGGTGGTGGGCTCGTCCAGCAGCAGCAGCGCCGGCTGCGAAAGCAGCGCCATGGCGATCACAACGCGCTGCTGCTGGCCGCCGGAGACCTGGTGCGGGTACGAGATCATCAAGCGCTTCGGGTCGGGGATGTGAACCGCCGACAGCATGTCGTGGGCGCGCTCGAAGGCCTCGTTCCGGCTCACGCCCTCGTGGATCATCGGCACTTCCATGAGCTGCTGGCCGATGGTCAGGCTCGGATTGAGCGACGCCATCGGCTCCTGGTAGATCATGGCGATGTCCTTGCCGCGTACGCGGCGAATTTCCTCCTCGGACATCTCGGCCATGTCGCGGCCCTTGAACTTGATGGTGCCACCGACGATGTCGCCGTTATGCCCCATATAGCGCATGACGCCGTTGGCCACGGTGGACTTGCCACAGCCGGACTCGCCGACGAGACCGACCGATTCGCCCTTGGCCACGGTGAGGTCGAAGTCGTAGACCGCCGGCACCTCGCCGGCCCGCGTGTAGTAGCTGAGGCAGAGGCCGGTGATCTCCAGGACCGGTGGCTCGGAAGAGCGGTCTGACATTCTCCCTCTCCTAGTCCTTGAGCGACACTTCGCGCAGGCCGTCCGCCAGCAGGTTGAAGCCGAGCACCAGCAGGGAGACGGCACACGCCGGCAGGATCGCCATGTGGGGGAAGCCGCCGGAGACGAAGGCGCGGGTCTCGGTAATCATGCCGCCCCAGTCCGGGTCCGGCGGCGGCAAGCCGAGGCCAAGGAAACCTAGCGCGCCGATGGTGATGGTCGTGTAGCCCATGCGCAGACAGAAATCGACGATCAGCGGCCCGCGCGCATTGGGCAGAATCTCCATCAGCATGATGTACCAGGGGCCTTCGCCCCGGGTCTGGGCTGCTGCGATGTAATCGCGCGTTGCGATATCCATCGTCACGCCGCGCACGATACGCATGATGCCGGGCGAGGACGCAAAGACGACGGCGAAGATGATGTTGATCCCCGACGCACCGACCTTCGCGATGATCAGCACGTAGAGCACCATGATCGGGAACGACAGGATGACGTTCGCGACGAAGGACAGAATCTCGTCGAGATAGCCGCGGAAGTACCCAGCCGCGAGGCCCATGAGGATGCCCACGACGTAGGCCGCGACCGTAGCCGCCGTGGCGTAGAAGAGCACCCGCTGACCGCCGAAGATGATTCTCGACAGAATGTCGCGTCCAAGATGGTCGGTGCCGAGCAGGAAGATACCCCCTTCCGGCGCCTCCGCGCCGGGGAAGGCGAAAGGCACCATCGTCGCGTTGGGATCGAAGGGCGCGATGAATTCCGCGAAAATTGCCAGGATCACGAAACCGAGGACGATTACGCCCCCGATCATGCCGACCGGGCTCTCCCGAAGCAGCATGACCGGCCTGAGCGACGCCGCGAAGCTCGCGCCGAGCCTAGAGAGCGGCGTGCTGACGTCGTTCGTGCGAGGCACGTCGCTCACTTGAACCTGATCCTCGGATTCAGATAGGTGTATCCGAGATCGCCTACGGTCTGGGTGAAGACCGCGACGAAGACCGCCGCGACGCCGCAGGCCTCGATGACGAAGATGTCGCGCCTGAGCGCCGCCTCCAGCAGCAGCGCGCCGAACCCCTTGTAGCCGAAGGCAAACTCGGTCACGACCACACCGGACAGCAGCCAGTTGATCTGCAGCATGATCACGGTGAAGGGCGCGATCAGCGCGTTTCTCAAGGCGTGCTTGAGGATGATGTGCCGGTAAGGCAGGCCCTTGAGCACCGCCGTTCGTATGTACGGGGTGGTCATCACCTCGGCCATGGAGGCGCGCGTCATCCGCGCGATATAGCCGAAGCCATATAGCGTCAGTACAAGTACAGGCAGGATCATCTGGACCGGGTCGAACCCGGACGTCATCGACGAGGTGCCGGGCAACCAGCCTAGCCAGAAGACGAAGATCCCGACCAGGAAGACGGCGCTCGCATATTCAGGGATCGACGTGGTGATGATCGAGAAGACCGAGATCGCCCGGTCCTGCAGGGAGCCTTCCTTCATGCCCGCCAGCACACCCAGAGTGAGCGCGATCAGCACCATGATGACGAAGGTGACGCCCGCCAGGATGCCGGTGTTACCCAGACGGTCCCAGAAAATCTCGTTTACGGGCCGCTTGTAGATGACCGAAACTCCGAGATCACCGGAGAATATTCGGCCGATCCATTCGAAATAGCGGACAATGACGGAGCGATCGTAGCCGTTCTCGATGACCCAGGCGTCGAGTTGCTGATCCTGCGCGTAGGGGCCGAGAACGCTGCGGGCGATCAGCCTAGGATCGCCCTCGTTGATAAGGAAAAGTAACAATGCAACAACGAGCATGATGAGAACCATCATGCCGATGCGCCGGATGATCAGCTGGACCATGCCGAACGCCGGTGTCTAGTAGACGCCCCGCACTAAGGGCACCCGCCTAAGCGGAAAACGCGGCGCGGGAGACTCGCACCTCCCGCGCCGCTCTCTGTTCAACCGTCCAGCCACACGTTGTGGAACTGGTGGTAAAGCGTCGGGTGAGTCGCGTGACCCTTCACCCGCTTGTTTGCCGCCTTGTAGACCGAGCGCCAGAAGGGCTGCGGGATGATCGCGTCGTCCTGCAGGAGCTTCTGGCAAACCTCCATCTTCTTCCTGCGCTCGTTGACGTCGAGGGTGCCCTCGGCATCGTCGAGTGCGGCGTCGAAGGCCGGGTTGTCGTAGGCGACCTCGTTCCAAGGCACGCCCTTGCGGTAGGCAAGCCCCAGCACCATGGTGCCGAGCGGACGGTGCGTCCAGGCGGTGTAGCCCCAGGGCGCCTTGTCCCACAGCTCCCAGTACTGGCTGGCCGGCATCTTGTTGATGTTGATGGTGATGCCCGCCGGCGCAGCCTGATTCTTGAAGATCGCGCACGCGTCCGTCATCCACGGGCCCTCGGTATCGCCGTTGGCGATCTCGAGCGTGATCCCGTCGGCATAACCGGCCTCCGCCAGCAGCGCCTTGGCCTTCTCGATATCCCGCTTCAGCGGCGGCAGCGTCGCGTACTCGGGATGGATCGGGCAGACATGGTGATTCTCGGCAATCTGGCCGCGGCCCTTGAACGCCTTGTCTAGGATCTCCTGGTGGTCCATGCAGGCCACGACCGCCTGGCGCAGCTTGAGATTGTCGAACGGGGCCTCGGTGATGCGGAACCTCATGACGGCAGTCTGCGCCGTCGTGACCGGGTGAAGGTCCACGAACGGCAGAGCCTCCGCCGCCTCGATCAGGTTGTTGGGCAGACGGAAGACCATATCCACCTGCTGCGAAGCGAGAGCTGCGATCCAGGCGTTGGTGTCCTCGCCGTGATCGAAATAGTGGATCTCATCCAGGTAGAACGACCCAGCCCACCAGTCCCGCACCCTCTTGAGGATCGCCTTCTCGCCCAGCGCGTACTCGGCAAGCTCGAACGGGCCAGTGCCGATCGGGTTTGCCGAGAGATCGGCCTCGTAGTCCACGCCGAAGCCCCGATGCACGATGGCAGTCGGGTAGTTGTAGAAGTTCTCCGGCATGGCTAGCGCGGGCTGCTTCAGGTTGAACTGGATGGTGTGGTCGTCGATCACCTCGACCGCGCCCGCGATGCCCTGCTGCACACCGTCGACCTCCTCGACCATGGCGCCGAAGAGCCCGAGGTTCGACGAGCCGACGGCCGGGTCGAGCCAGCGGTTCACCGTGTGCGCGACGTCGGCAGTGGTGAAAGCGTCGCCGTTCGACCAAGTGATGCCCTGGTTCAGATGGAACACCCAGGTCGCGAGGTCGTCGGAGGCCTCCCAACTGCTGGCGAGATAGGGGACTGTGACGTTGTCTGACTGGGTCCGGGTCAGATACTCCACCATAAAGCGCGAGACGTTCGACCTCTCTGTCCAGGGGAAGGTCGCCGGGTCGGTCATTTCCTGCACGCGCATAGTGCACCGGAGCGTCCCGCCCGCCTTTGGCATTTCGTCGGCCATCGCAGAGCCGATCACGTCACCGCCTCCGGCCAGCTTGTCAGCCATGGCATAGACCGTGCCGGTCGCCATGCCGAGCAGGGCCGCCTGACGCAGGAAGTCGCGCCGGTTGATCTTGCCGGTCTGAAGCTGATCGCAGAGCTCCGGCAGGTAGGAATGGGTCTCGGCGCCCAACGCGCGCTCCGACGGCAGCGTGTAGCGCCGCGGATCACGGCTTAGCACTTTTCTGTCTTTCATCTGCTCATCCTCCGAATGTTGCGTTGTGCCGGCACCGCCGCACCGCTCTTGGAAGAGATACGCGGCCCCATTCTCCCTGCCCGAAACCTAACTGGCTCGCCAAGCCTATCCCATAGCGGGTGTCCTGTCGCCCCCGGCTCTATTGGGAGAGAGCGGGTCGCCGCGACCGGGCTTGGCGAGCGGTGTTCGACGATAATCATGGATCCGATTCAGCTCCGCATCCGCCCGCCGTTGGGATCGTAGAGCGGCGTGGTCTGGACGCGCGCGGGGAACATCTCGCCCAGAATTTCGACGTCGAAGCGTTCGTCGGTCGCCGCCATCTCCGTCGGCACGTAACCCATTGCCATGGACTGCCCGACATGGTGCGCGTATCCACCGGAAGACACATAACCCACCGCCGTGCCGTCTCGTAGAATTGCCTCGTCGTTCGATACGTCGATGGGTTCGCCGTCGATCACCGGCGCGTCGATGACCAGAGGCACCAGGCGCCTGGCGGGTCCCGCAAGTCGCTCCGCCTCGGCGGCTGCCTTGCCGACGAACTCCTTGTCCCACTGGATGAAGGCGTCGAGCCCGCTCTCGGCCGCGGTGAAGTCGGGTCGGTAGTCGAGTGTCCAGACTCCCCAGGCCTTTTCCAGCCGGAGCGACATCAGCGCCCGCGCTCCGTACCAGCGGAGCCCCAGGTCGTCGCCGGCACCCTCGATCGCCTCGGCCAGCGCGATCTGGTACTGCGGTGCGACGTAGATTTCGTAGCCGAGTTCGCCGGAGAAGCTGAGCCGCGAGACGATGGCCGGCACACCGCCGACGAAGGTCCGGCGGATATCGCGGAAGCGGAACGCCTCCGCCGACACGTCGTCGCGGGTGATGCGAGCGAGCAAGTCGCGCGAGTTGGGGCCTGAGAGCGCGATCCCGTGCAGTGCATCCGAGAGGTTCTGGTAGTCGACGCCGGTGCCGAGGCGCTGTTCGAACCAGCGCCGGTGCGCCTCCTGCATGACGCCGGAGCCGACCACGAAGAAGCGATCTTCCGCCAGGCACGCGACCGTGAGATCGCCGTAGAGCTTTCCCTTCTCCGTCAGCATCGGCGCGAGCGCGAGCCGGCCCGGCTTTGGTACGCGGCCTGCCAGCACACGGTCAAGAAAGGCGCGGGCACCCGGGCCTTCGAACCCGTGTTTTGAGTAGTTGGCGATCTCGATGCAGCCCACCGCCTCGCGAACCGCCTTCACCTCCCGCGCCACGTACTCGTGCGCACGGGAGCGGCGGAAGGACGGGTCCTCGTGGGCATCCTCCGGCCCTTTGGCGAACCAGAGTGCGTGCTCCAGCCCGAACCCCTGGTCCATCACCGCGCCCCTGGCGAGCAACCGGTCGTGGAGCGCGGTGGTCTTTTGCCGCCGGCCCTTGGGCAAGGTCTCGTTGGGGAAGGTCATCACAAAGCGGCGCTCGTAGTTCTCCGCCGACTTGACCGTGCCCCATTCCGGCGTCGCGAACTCGCCGAAGCGGGCGATGTCCATGGCCCATACGTCGATCGAAGGCTCACCGTCGATCATCCACTCGGCCATGCTGCGTCCGACTCCGCCGCCTTGGCAGAAGCCCGCCATGACGCCGACCGCCACCCAGTAGTTCTGTACTCCCGGCACCGGGCCGATCATGGGATTGCCGTCGGGGCCGAAGGTGAAGGGACCGCAGATGATGTCCTTGATCCCTGCCTCGCTCAGAGCCGGGATGCGCTCGAACGACATCTCCAGCCGATCGGCGATGCGGTCGAGGTCGGGCGGCAGCAACTCCTGGCCGAAATCGAGCGGCGTGCCGGAGACGTTCCAGGGCGTCGACCTGGGCTCGTAGGTGCCGAGCAATACGCCGTGCCGCTCCTGCCGGAAATAGATGTTGGCCTCGTAGTCGATGCCCCCCGGCAGGTGACCTGCGCCGCCTTCCCGCATCCTCTCCGCGATCACGGGGATCGTGTCGGTGATGAGGTAGTGGTGCTCCATCGGCTGAACCGGGAGCGCGACACCAGCCAATTGACCCACCTCACGCGCCCAGAGCCCACCGCAGTTCACGATGTGCTCGGCCACCACAGTACCGCGCGGCGTCACGACCTCCCACGAACCGTCCGCCCGTTGGTTGGTCTCCACCACCGGCGTTCGCGTGAAGTACTGCGCACCGTGGACGCGTGCGGACTTGGCGAAGGCATAGGTTGCACCGGAGGGGTCGACGTCGCCGTCGAGCTCGTCCCAGAGCGCCGCGTAGTAGTGCTTGGGGTCTATCAGGGGATGGCGCTCCGCAACCTCCTTCGGCGAGATGAACTCCTGCTCGAGCCCCATGTAGCGCGCCTTAGAGCGTTCGCGCTTCAGGTAGTCGTACCAGTCCCTGGTGGAAGCGAGATAGAAACCGCCGGTGTTGTGCATGCCGACGGATTGGCCCGAGGTTTCCTCGATCTCCTTGTAGAGATTGATCGTGTAGCCCTGCAGGCGGGAGATGTTGGGATCCGACGAAAGAGTGTGAATCATCCCGGCCGCGTGCCAGGAAGATCCGGCAGTGAGCTCTTCCCGCTCCAGCAGGATCGCGTCTTTCCAGCCGAACTTGGCGAGGTGAAAAAGGATCGAGCAGCCCACCACGCCACCGCCGATGACCACGACCCTGGCGTGGCTCGGGAGCGGCTTGCCGGCACCGGTGCCGCCTTCGTCCCTCATGATCTCGGGCATGGCGGAACTCTCCCGGTTTCGCGAGAGGCGGCACCCGCGATCCTTGCGGGTCGCCCCTCCTCCCCCAGCGTCATACCATAGGGAGACTCGCGCCTATCGGCTTCGATGCGACGCGGATGCTTCGGATTCCGACAGGATCAGTCAGGTGAAACGACCGCGGCGCCGCGCCAATATGGCTCGGTGGCAGCGAAGGCATGCCAATCCTCGGCGATACGCGCGCGGGCGTCCGCCCAAGTGCGGGCGTTCCAGCCAATCACCTGCCCTGCGCCAATCCCCAGTGCGGCGAAGTGCTTGCTTTGCCGATTGGCGTCGAGCAGCTCTTTCAGGCAATGCTCGGCGACTGCGGCGTCATTGAGCCAGCCGAACTCGTCCTGCAGCCGGCGCAATGTCCTGATGTAGGGGCGCGGCTCGCCGTCGGAAAACTGCGCCGCGAAAAACTCGCCCGCGTAGCGCAGCTTCTTGAGCGAGATCCTGAGCCGATGCAGGTCGGCGTCGGACAGTTGTTCGAAGCCGCGCCCGTGCTTCAGCACCCGCTTGTGGCGCTTGTCGAGCAGGCGCCCGCCGAGGCTCGCGAGCGGCCGGTCGAGCACGGCCGGATTTGCCTCACCCCGCCAGCCCGCTGTCTCGATCCACCCTCCGAAGCGGAGCATGAAATCCGTGTACTCGGGCGCGCGTAGCGCCTCGGCCTGCTCGTAGGCGCGGGCGCGCTCGGCCTCGGCCGCTTCGGCGAGCTGCCCAAGAGTCTCGTCCTCGGGCCGCGCGGCGCGTACCGCCGCGAGCGTCTCCGTGATGAACACGTCCCAATCGCGCGCCGGGCCGAGCAGGTCGATGAGACGGCGCGCCTCCCGCTTCAGCCAGGCGGCATCCTCGCGCGGGAGAACGGACTTGAAGACCACCAGGGCCGAGCGCATCCGGCGCAGCGCCACGCGAAACTGGTGCACGCCTTCGGGATCGCCGCGGTCCAGCACGGCGTCCTGATTCGCGGCACACTGGTCGGCACAGGCACGAAAAATCAGGCCGAGGGCCTTGTCCACGGAGATGCCCTGCACCAACGCGAGCGCCGGCGCCTTGCGGCCGGCGTAGCCCTCTCTGCCCGCGAGAACATAGCCGCGCTTGGCCTTGCTGGCCGTCTGGATGCGGAGCGGCGCGGAGGCGTGCAGTGTCTTGGCAAGCTCGTAAAGCGCGCTCGCCGGCCCCCTGACCAGTTCGAGCTCAAGCTCCGAGACGGTATCGCGCCGGTTTCGCGCCCTGATCTCTCCGCTGTCGAGCGCGAGCTCGATCAGGGCCGTGCCGTTGTCCGGCGCGGCGACCTCGACCATGGCGGTCCGCCGCATGACATCGGTGGAGAATGCCGGCGCCAGCTCGGCGGACTCGAGCGGCCCTACCGTGTTGCAGACCTCCGGATCGGGTGCAACGGGCAGGCTCGGCACCGGAAACTCGAGCGGCTGCGACCACTCGTTGCGCCGGAGCACGGCACTGGCCGCCGACGGCCCGTCCGACTTCAGAGTCTGGACCAGCTGTTCGCCGTCCTCGCGGATGCGCAGCGTGAAGCCGCGCCGGCGCAGGCGGAAGTCCCCGGTATCGTAATAGGTGCTGCGCAGCCGTTGCGTGGGCCCGCCCCCTCCTGCGGGAACTGCCGCACGCCAGCCGCGATCAAGGGCGGCAGGTTCGCCGCCAAGTGTCAACTCGACCTCAAGCTCAGGACCGCTCTCTCCGGCGGTCGCCGCTTCGCGGCTGTCTCCCTTATCCATCGATGTCCGTTCTCGGCGACGAATGCCGTCATCGCGTTCTGGCGCGCGATGGAACGGGATAATCACGAAACTCTTGCGGTAACGTCAAGGCAGCTTGGGAAATCTGCATCCGAATACACCCGGCAGAGGGCGCGGGCGTGCATCGCGCCATTGATTTGAGTTGATGGGTGCGCGTGCATCCCCTATTGAGGAAAGCAAAACGACACCCTGTCGACAATACGACCGAACACGGCTCACGAGAAGGATTCAATCAATGGCCGATCACGGCATGACTTTGCCGAAGCTGCCGCTCTCCCGGCGGTCTTTCCTCAAAGGTACGGCGGCCGGCGCAGCCGCGCTGACTGCCACAGGCTCGGGCGCGTTTGCGTCGCGCGCACAGGCGTCTGACTGGTCCGGCGAGACGCTTCGCTTCATGATCATCAATCCGCACGCAGGTTCGATCAAGCCGCTCTCCGAAGGCTTCAACGAGCTCACCGGCGCGACGGTCGAAGGGGTGAAGGTCCCCTACGACCAGATCACGGCGCAGTCGACGCTCGACGTGATGTCCGGCACCAACGAAATCGACGTCTTCCAGTACTGGTACGTCGACAAGGAAGCGCTGGTGCGGGACGGCGTGCTCGCCGACATTACCGACCGCATCGCGGCCGAAGAGGCCGACATCGACCCCGCCGACTTCCTCGGCGCGCTCTACGATGCCTACACCCTGGTAGGCGGACGCCGCTACGGTCTGCCCTACGACGGCGATACCCACGTCCTCTTCTACAACAAGGAAATCCTCGACCGGAACGGCCTGCAGCCGCCGGCGACGTGGGACGAGTACAACGCCGTTGCCAAGGCGGTGACGGACGCTGAATCGGCCAACGGCGTCTACGGCGCCCTGCTCATGTGCAAGCAGTTCCCCATCATCCTCTGCTCGACCTACGCCAATCGGCTGGGCGGATACGGCGGCGACTTCCTCGACGCCAACGGAGCGCCGGCGCTCACCAGCGATGCCGCGATCGGCGCGGCCCGGACGATGCTCGAGGCCGGCCCCTCGGCGGTACCGACGCCGCTGGAGACCGAGTTCGGCAACTCGATCCCGGTGTTCCTGAGCGGGGGCGCCGCCATGATCGAGTTCTGGACCGACCTCGGCACCTGGGCGCAGGACGCGAACCAGAGCCAGATCGTCGACAAGTGGGGCGTCGTGCCCATGCCGGTTGCCGGATCCAATACGGTCAACCGGCCGGCGATGAACGCGGGCTGGTCCTTCGGCGTCTCGTCCGGGTCGCACAACCCCGACATGGCGTGGGAGTTCGTGCGCATGTCGTCGAGCAAGGATTTCCACGTCCGCGTGCTCACCGACAACACGACCGGCGTGGACCCGACCCGGCGTTCCGCGATGCCGGCCTATCGCGACTTCGCACCGCTGCAGGCGGACGCCGTGGAGCAGGCCATCGACGATGCCTTCCCGTGGCCGACGAAGCCGGAATCGCCCAAGCTCATGCAGTCGCTCACGGACGAGCTTGGCCTGATGATGGCCGGCGACAAGACCGTCGAGCAGGCCATGGCCGATGCCCAGGCCTCCTGGGAGGATATCCTCGGTTAGCCCAGCCATGGATCGGGCGGTCGCACGTGCGGGGGCTACCCTGACTGCGACCGCCCTGTCCTCCTGTCATGGCTGACCTCGACACCGCGCCGCAGCGCACACTCGAAAGGTCCAAGGCAGCCGGGCGACGGCCCGGTGTGTTGAGCCTCGACCGTCGGAAACTGATCGGCTGGGCGGTGGTCATGCCGCTCATCGGCGGCTTGATCGTCTTCGCCGTCTATCCCTTCATCTACCTGATCTTCCTCTCCTTCTCCGATTCGAATCTCGGGACGCTCTTCCGCGGCTGGGTCGGCGTCGAGAACTATACCGACGCCATCGGCCAGGCGAAGTTCACCTCGTCTCTGCTCCGCTCCATCGTCTTCGCGCTGATGACGACGGTGGTCTCATGCGTCCTGGGCGTCGTCGTGGCCCTTCTCCTCGACCGCGCGGTGAAGGGCCGGCAGATTCTGCGCACGCTCATCCTGCTGCCGCTGATGACTCCGCCGATCACCGTCGCGGTCATGTGGCAGCTCCTGCTCATGCCGAAGGGCGGCTGGCTCAACAGCTTCCTCATGGACATGGCGCTCTTCAGCCAGCCGGTGAGTTTCCTGGGCTCGCCGACCATGGCGTTCCCGTTCGTCTGCCTCGCGGACGTGTGGCAGTGGACGCCCTTCATTGCACTGATGACCTATGCCGCGCTGCAGACTCTGCCGGAGGACATCTACGAGGCGGCGAAGCTCGACGGTGCTTCGGGGCCTGCGATGTTCTGGTCCATCACGTTGCCGATGCTGGCGCCGGCGCTGATCGCCATCGCGGTGCTCAAGCTGGTCATCGCCTTCAAGGTCTTCGACCTCGTTTTCGTGCTAACCGGCGGCGGGCCGGGACAGGCGACGACCGTCTCGAGCTTCTACATCTACCGGGTCGCGATCCAGCAATTCGACATCGGCGCAGCGGCGGCGCAGACACTCATGTTCGCGGTAGTGGTGGGTCTCGTCACCATCCCCTTCACCACCGCCCACGACATCGCCGAGAAGAAGCTGACGTGACGGCCACCCGCGTCAGAAAGTTCGACGGCGGCACCTGGCTCGCTGACGCGCCGGTCGATCTCTGGACCCTCGCCCGCTGGGCAGGCACCGCGGCGGTCGTGCTGTTCTTCATCTTCCCCATGATCTTCATGCTCATGGTTTCGTTCAAGACGCAGCCGGATATCGCGAGCGGCGGCTTCATACCGGAGGAGTGGTTCTGGCAGAACTACCCGGACGCGTGGAACTCCGTCGCGGTCGGCACGTACCTGCGCAACTCGATTGTCGCCGCCGCTTTGGGCGCGCTGGTGACCCTCGTCATCGCGGTGCCCGCGACCCACGCCATCGTGCGCTATCGCGTCGGCGGCAAGTTCCTGCCGGCGTTCATCCTCGCCACCTATGTGGCGCCGCCCATCGTGGCGCTCTTCCCGCTCTTCTTCCTGCTGCGCTCGATCGGGTTGGTGAACACGCTCTTCGGCATGGCGCTGGTCTACGGGGTGATGAACCTGCCGGTCGCGTTCTGGCTGCTCTCGAGCTTCGTGCGCCGGCTGCCGGAGGAGCTGGAGGACGCCGCGCGGATCGACGGCGCGGGCTACGGCTCCGTGCTGCTCCGCATCACGGTGCCCTTGCTCATGCCGGGGATCATCAGCACCGGGATCATCTGCCTGATCCTGGCCTACAACGAGTTCCTCCTGGCCTCCTTCCTCACCCGGAGCGAGAGCACGCAGACCCTGCCGGTGGGCCTCTCGCTCTATCAGGGCGACCGGCAGCTTCGCTACGGGCAGATGTCGGTGGCCTCGCTCATCGGCATCGTGCCGGTCTACCTGCTGGCGATGTTCTTCCAACGCTGGCTCATCCGCGGCCTGACCGCAGGGAGCACGAGGTAGCGATGGCGATCGATCCTGCCGCGATGGCGGCCATGCTGCGAGAGCTGGTGGACGTTCTGCTGCCGGGCGACGGACGCTTCCCGGCCGCGAGCGATGCCGGCACCCACGGCGTGGTGGCGGACCGGCTGGTGGCGCAGTCGGGCGAGGCTGCTCTCGACGATCTGGCGCAGACCATCGGGGCCTGCGGCGGGCCGCTCGGGCCCTTGGACGCGTCGGAGCGGCAGAACGTCGTGCGGCGCTTCGAGGCGGATTACCCGGAGCAGTTCGAGGCGCTTCGGATGATCGCCTACCTCGCCTATTACGAGAGCCCAGCCGCGGTGCGCGCCGTCCGCTCCCTCGGCCACGTCTACAACGACGCGCCGCAGCCTGCGGGCTACGCCATGGCACCCTTCGACGAGAGCGACCCGCATCAGGCACCGGCGCACCGGCGCGGCCACTACGTGAGGACGGAGGACGTGACACGTCTCGACCTCACGCCGTTGCCGGCCCATCCGCTGGCGCCGGAAACGATTACCCAGGACGACGCGGTGGCGACCGGCCGGGGCGCCATCGCCAGGGGCGCGGGCAGCAAGCCGGCCGGCCGGCCGGGCGCCGGCCCAGCGGACGACGGGACATAGGGGCGGCTCATGGCCAGCGTCGAAGTCAGGAACATCTACAAGTCCTTCGGCCCCGTCGAGGTGATCCACGGCATCGACGTCGAGATCGCGGACAAGGAATTGGTCGTTCTGGTCGGGCCGTCGGGCTGCGGCAAGTCCACCCTGCTTCGCATGATCGCGGGCCTCGAGGACATCACCGCCGGGGAGATTTCGATCGGCGACACGGTGGTCAACCGCGTCGCGGCCAAGGACAGGAACATCGCCATGGTGTTCCAGTCCTACGCGCTCTACCCGCACATGACCGTCTACCGGAACATGTCGTTCGGGCTCAGGATGCGGAAGATCCCGAAGGACGAGCAGGACCGCCGCATCAGGTGGGCGGCGGAAGTGCTGGAGCTCACCGACTACCTCAAGCGCTACCCGCGCCAGCTCTCCGGAGGCCAGAGGCAGCGTGTCGCCATGGGCCGCGCGCTGGTGCGGGAGCCCATCGCGTTCCTGTTCGACGAACCGCTCTCCAACCTCGACGCCCAGCTCCGGGTCCAGATGCGGACCGAGATCCGCGAGCTGCACCAGCGTCTGCAGACCACCATGATCTACGTCACTCACGATCAGGTGGAAGCGATGACCCTCGCCGACCGCATCGTCGTCATGCGCGACGGCTACATCGAGCAGGTCGGCGCACCGGGGCACGTCTACGATCGGCCGGCCAACACCTTCGTCGCAGGCTTCATCGGCTCGCCGCAGATGAACCTGCTGCCCGGTACACTGGGGTCGGACGGCACCATCGCGCTGGAGGGCGGCCTCACGGTCCGCCACACGGAAAGCCTCGCGGCGGAGGCCGGCCTCAACGTCCTCTATGGCATTCGACCCGAGGACCTGCAGCTCGTCGGTGAGGGCGAAGGCATCGCCTTCGGTGTCGACGTGGTCGAAACGACCGGGCGGGAGATCGAGCTGTTCGGCACCCTGGGTCCGCGACGCATCTGCGTGCTGCTGCAGGCGCGCGCGGAGGTCCGGCCGGGCGAGACCGTGTGGATCAGCCCGGACCCGAAACGCGCTCACGTCTTCGATTCGGAGAGCGGCGTCCGCCTCAACGCGGCCGGCCACGCCTGAGGCGGGCGGCTCATGGCAGAGCGCACCACGCACGACCACGCCGACGTCGTCATCGTCGGCTCCGGCCCGGGCGGCGTGATTCCCGCCGCCGTGCTGGCCGGGAAGGGTATCAGGGTGGTCTGCCTGGAGCAGGGCTCGTGGTTCCCGCCGGCCGAGCGCCCCCATCACGGCCGGAACTGGGAATGGCGCCGCGCCACAGACTGGTCGATTGCCGTCAACGTGCGCGACCATCCGCACGACTACCCCGTGGACAGCACCGACGAAACGACGCTGATGTGGAACGGCGTCGGCGGCTCCACCGGCATCTACACCGCCACCTGGCCGCGCTACCGCCCCTCGGATTTCCGCAAGGGCACCGAGCACGGCCTCGCGCCCGACTGGCCGATTTCGTACGAGGACCTCGCACCCTACTTCGAGATGGCGGACGAGGCCTGCGGCATCTCCGGCTGGCCGGGCGATCCGGCGATGCCGCCGCGCGGCCCCTTCCAGACCCGGCCCGGCCCGCGCGGGGCCATGGGCGAGGTCGTGACGCGCGGCTTCGACAGGCTCGGCTGGCACTGGTGGCCCATGCCCTGCGCCATCCTGGCGGAGAGCTACGACGGCCGCCTCGCCTGCAACAATTGCGGCGCCTGCCAGAGCGGCTGCCCGCGCGGCTCGCTCAACGACATGGCCGTGACCCACTGGCCGAAGGCGCTCACGGCGGGCGTCGAGCTGCGTACCGACAGCCGCGTCGAGCGCATCGAGACCGATGCGTCGGGCCGCGCCACCGGCGTCGTCTACGTGGAGCGCAATACCGGCGTGCGCCATATCCAGACGGCCGATGTCGCGATCCTCGCCGCCAACGGCGTCGGCACGCCGCGCCTGCTGCTGCTGTCGGAGAGCTCGGCGCATCCGAACGGGCTCGCCAACCGCTCCGATCAGGTGGGCCGCAACCTGATGCACCACACGCTCGGCATGGTGGAGTGCTGGGTGGATGCGCCGACCGAGGCGCACAAGGGCCTGATCTCCGCCATCGCGATCTGCGAGGAGTTCGCGGAGAGCGACACGGCACGCGGCTTCGTCAACGGCTTCACACTGCACATCGTGCGGCAGAACGGCGCGGGCTATCAGGCGCTGGGCTCGCACTCCGGCAACATGGCGCCGTGGGGCGCGGATCACCACGCGTGGTTCGCCCGACACTTCGGGCACGGCATCGGCATTCTCATCGTGGGCGACGACCTGCCTCGGCCAGAGAACCGCGTCACCCTCTCCGACACCGTGGCCGATTCGTCGGGGCTGCCCGCGCCCCGCATCGCCTACGGCATGTGTGAGAACGATGCGCGGCTCGCGCGCTTCGGCATCGAGCGCGCCGCGGAGCTGGCTGGTGCGATGGACGCCTGGGACATCAAGGTCAATCCCTTCCGCGATGCGAACGGGGTCTACGCGCCGCCCGCCTGGCACCTGCTCGGCACAGCGCGCATGGGCGCCGACCCCGAAACCTCGGTCGTCACCAGGTGGCACCAGGCCTGGGACTGCCCCAACCTCTACATCACCGACGGCAGCGTGATGGCGACTGGCGCGGCCATCAACCCGACGAGCACCATCTGCGCCCTCGCCTACCGCGCCGCCCACCACCTCGCCGACAACTTCGCCGAGGCACGCAGGGCGCAAGGCCCGCTGCTCGACGACTGAGAAATCCGGGCTAAGATGCTCCCGCGTCGGCACCGGGCGGAGGGAGCGATGGCCGGCTACACCAGCGACGAGTTGCAGGAGATGGTGCAGCCCGACCGGGTGCACCGCGCCATGTATGTCGACCCGGCGATCTTCGAGATCGAGATGGAGAAGATCTTCCGCCGGGTCTGGCTCTACGTCGGCCACGAGAGCCTGGTGCCGAACCCCGGCGACTACTACTGCACGCACCTCGCCCGCCAGCCCGTGGTGCTGAGCCGCCACAAGGACGACGGCATCTGCGTGCTGTTCAACCGCTGCGGCCACCGCGGCGCCAAGGTGCTGAACCGCGAGCGCGGCAACGCCAAGGTCTTCACCTGCATGTATCACGGCTGGAGCTTCCGGCCGAACGGCGCGCTCGCCGGCGTACCCATGCGCAAAGACTTTCCCGAGGAGCCACTCGAGGATCCGCAGTTCGGCATGGCGCGTCTGCCGCGGGTGGAGAGCTATCGGGGCTTCGTGTTCGCGTCGTTCAACGCGGACGCCGAGCCCCTGCTGGACTACCTCGCCGAGGCCCGGCGCGGCATCGACGAGCTGGTCGACCGCTCGCCGGACGGCGAGGTGGCGCTCTCCGCCGGCTGCCACCGCTACCATTATCGCGGCAACTGGAAGCTCCAGCTCGAGAACCTGGCGGACATGTACCACCCTGCCGCCTGCCACGCGTCCACGGTCGGCCCCGACGGCCGGCAGTTCAAGCGCCGTGCGGGCGACGAGGGCGGCGACGCGGCTTTCTTCGCCCCCAACGGCGAGGCCATCGTCGCTCAGACCGGCGTGCGCGGCCTCAACAACCGCCACAGTTCCGAGGCGTCGCTCTTCGACAAGGAGCAGTCGGGCGGGCACTGGGACGACTACCGCGCCATCCTGGTGGACCGCCACGGCGAGGAGCGCACGGCGGACATCCTCAAGAACCGGCGCCACAGCATGACCTTCTTCCCCAGCTCCGACATCCTGCTGGCGCAGACCTCAGTGCGGGTGATCCGGCCCGTGGCGGTGGACTTCACCGAGGTCGAGGTCTGGCCGGTTCGGCTCAAGGGCGCGCCGGAAAGCATCTCCGACGATCTCGTGCGCTTCGTGAACATGACGCATGCGGCCGCCTCCTTCATCCAGTCCGACGACATGGAGGCCTTCGAGCGCTGCCAGGAGGGGCTCCGGACCCAGGGCACCGAGTGGGTGCTCGTCGCCCGCGGCCTCGGCGCCGAGATCGACGAGGGCGACGGCGTGTTCTTCGGCCCGCGCTCCAGCGAGGTCGGCCAGCGCGCCCAGCACGAGGCATGGCGCGACCTGATGGGCGCATGAGCGTCACCGCCGACATGCGCGCCGTCGTGGGCTCGAACGCCGTGCGGCTCGAGGAACTGCGCCGCTTCATCGAGCACGAGGCGGAGCTGCTGGACGAGCGGCGCTTCGACGAGTGGTGCGATCTCTACACCGAGGACGCCGCCTACTGGGTGCCCGCCACGCCGGAGCAGGAAAGCTGGCTGGACCACGTCTCGCTCTTCTACGACGACAAACACACGATGCGGGTTCGCGTCCAGCGCCTCAACCATCCCCGCATCCACTGCCAGAGCCCGCCATCCAGCTGCGTGCGCGTGATCTCGGGCGTCCGCCTCGGCGAGGTGACGGCGGCGGGCGCCTGGCTGGTCCGCTCCAAGTTCGTGATGGTGGAGGACCGCCCCGGCAACCCGCAGCGTGTCTTTGGCGGCCGCTACTCCCACACCATCGTGCAGGAGGGCGAGCGGCTGCGCATCCGCCTCAAGCGCGTCGACCTCACGAACTGCGACCAAAGCTTCCCCATGCTCACGCAGCCGTTCTGACGGCTGCCGCGAGCCCGCCGAGGCCGCTCCGCCGGCCTCTCCCCCGCCTGTCCCGACAAGAACGCACCGCCTATGATGGCAGTACCGGCAAGGGATGCGTGTCTGCTTACGCTCAACAACAAGAACGCGCGTAGGGCCGGCGAAACAATTGGGAGGCTACGGAGATGAGAAAGATTTTGCGCAATGCGGCGCTCGGCGCTGCGGCACTGGCGTTTCTCGCGGGCGGCATGGCGCCGGTCGCGACCGCCACCGCACAAGACAAGATCAAGGTCTATGTGAGCCTGGGTTTCGAGGGCAACACCTGGATGGATGCGTCCACCAACCTGCTGAGCTCGATCGCAGGGACCAAGGACTACAAGGACCGGGTGGACATTGAAATCCAGTCCGCGCGCGGCAATGCGCAGACCCAGATCCAGCAGATCAACGCCATGGTGCAGGCCGGCGCGCAGGTCATCGTCTCATGGGCGATCTCGCCGACGGCGCTCAACCGCGCCATCCGCAACGCCTGCCGCCGCGGCGTGGTCTTCATCACCTTCGACGCTCAGGTCACCGAGCCTTGCGCCTATCACGTCGGCATCAATCAGGACTGGGCCGGCGCAGGCCCGGCCGAATGGCTGGCCGAGGAGCTTGGCGGCAAGGGGAATATCGTCTTCATGGGCGGCATCCCCGGCAACATGGTCGACCTGCGGCGGAATTCCGCGGCCAAGGCGGTGTTCGCCGAATTCCCGGACATCACGATCATCGCCGACACGCCCAGCATGTGGAACAACGCCACGGCGAAGCAGAAGTTGACCGAGATCGTGGCCACCCACGGCTGGGACAAGATCGACGGCCTGTGGACCCAGACCGGCTGCTACGTCTTCACCCAGATGCAGGTGGACGCGGGCCGCGGCGATTCGCTGAAGCCCTGCGCCGGCAATGGCACCAATGGCCACCGTGTGGCCCAGCTCGCGCCGGGAACGACCGAGGGCGCCTACGGGCTGCGCAGCGCCTCCATGGGCTCGCCGCCCTGGGCCGCGCCGTATGCCTTCAAGCTCGGGATGGCCAAGTTCGACGGCGCCGAGATCCCGCGCTTCGCCGAAATCCCGATGCCCTTGGTCACGCCGGGGCAGACGGAGCTCTGCGACACGGGAGACAAGGCCGAGCTCACCTCCAAGGAGTGGTCCTGCAACGCGGTGCCGCTTTCCGTCGCGCCGTCCAACTACTTCATCGACGTCTGGCATTCGCAGGTTCCGGAGCTCGACGTCTACTCCGCGCTCGAGGGCAAGGTGCCCGAGGGTAGCTGATCGCGACTCCAGGGCAGCGCTGGCCGGCCGGACCGGTCTCGGCCGGATCGGAGGCGTGAGGGGCGCAGCGTTCGTCGCTGCGCCCCGCGCTCCCGGCACGACCGGCCGGCCGCAGCGCGTGGAAGCCGGCAATGGATGATCAGGCGCCGGCGGTCGAGACCCGCGGCCTGAGCAAGGCGTTCGGCGCGACCGTTGCGCTCGACGACGTCTCGCTCGCCATTCCGCGAGGGAAAGTCCATGCGCTGCTCGGCGAGAACGGCGCCGGCAAGTCGACGCTGGTCAAGATCCTGAGCGGCCTCAGCCGGCCGGACACCGGCGAGATCGCGCTGTTCGAGAACCCTGCACACATCCACACGCCGCGGGATTCCCACCGCCTCGGAATCCAGACCGCCTACCAGGAAATCTCGCTGATCGGCGATCTCACGGTCGTGCAAAACATGCTGCTCCCCTACGAGCCGACCGGGCCGAGCGGGAACATCAAGCGACGCGAATCGGAGCAGCGCGTGCGGCGCGCCCTCGCCGACCTCGGCCTCGACGATATCGACCCACACGCCGAGGTGCGGACGCTGGCGCTGCCGACCCAGCAGAAGATCGAGATCGCCCGCGCGGTCTCCCGCAAGCCGCAGTTGCTGTTGCTGGACGAGCCGACCTCGTCGCTTTCCGGCAACGACGTGCAGTGGCTGGGCGCGCTCTTCGACCGGCTGCGCGCGGAAGGCACCACCATCGTCTTCATCTCCCACCGGATGCAGGAGGTGCGGGATTTCTGCGACAGCCTGACCATCCTGCGCAACGGCCGCATGGTGGGGAGCTTCGAGGCCGACGAAATCTCCGACGACCGCGTGATCGAGCTGGTGATCGGGCGCTCGCTCGCGGCCACCTTTCCGCCCAGGCCGGCTGAGCCGGCGCGACGCGGAGAGACGCCGATCCTGGCCGGCGACGGGCTGGCCATCGAGGGCGGCGTGCAGGACTTCTCGTTCGATCTCTGGTCCGGCGAGATCCTCGGCGTCGGCGGACTCGAAGGCATGGGCCAGCGCGACCTCTTCCTCGCGCTCTTCGGCATGGTAGGGCTCAGCGCCGGCCACATTCGGATCGGCGGCAACCCCGTGACGCTCCGGACCCCGAAGGACGCCGTGAACAGCCGCATCGGCATCAGCTTCGTGCCGGAAGACCGCAAGACCGAGGCGCTCTTCCTCGCGCTCACCGGTCGCGAGAACATCTCGCTCCCGATCATCGACCGCTGCGTGCGCTTCGGCCTCGTGAACCTGGAGCAGGAGGCGCAGGCGGTGGGGCGCGTGCTCGACATGGTGCAGGTCGACCGGCGCGCGCTCTACAGCGCCTGCAACGTCTTCAGCGGCGGCAACCAGCAGAAGATCGCCATCGCCAAGTGGCTGCTCGCCGAGAGCCGGGTGCTGCTCATGTACGACCCCACACGCGGCGTCGATGTCGGCACCAAGGCGGAGATCTATGCCCTCGTGCGGGCCTACGCCGATGCGGGCGGGGCGGTGCTCTACTACTCCACCGACGTGCCGGAGCTCGTGAACCTCTGCGACTCCGTGATGGTGATCTACCGCGGCCGCAAGGCGGCCTCGCTTGCCGGCGACGAGATCACCGAGGCCAGCATCATGCGCGCCGCACTCGGCGAGGGCTCCCGATGACGCCGTTGAGCGCGCTCCGGTTGCCCTACCTGCCGCCGTTCAGCTGGTCACGCCAGCGCGGCACGATCATCGCCATCGCCGTGTTCGCCGCCACCATGATCGCGCTGCAGCTCATCACCGGCCAGGGCATCGCTTACTTCGACATCAGCAGCATCAGCGCGAGTGCCGCGACGCTGGCGCTCGCCGCCCTCGGCGAGACCATCGTCATCCTCGCCGGCGGGCTCGATCTCTCGGCCGGCGCGGTGATCTCGCTGGTCAACGTCGTGCTGGTCACCCAGCTCGGCCCCCACGCCGACATGGGGACCGGCCTCTTCACCCTCGTCGCTCTGGTCATCGCGCTCGGCCTGGGCGCGGCCATCGGCGCGCTCAACGGCTTCCTCGTCGCCTACGTGCGCCTGCAGTCGATCGTGGTGACGCTCGCCACCATGTTCATCGCCCAGGGTGCTGCGCTGCTGGTGCTCAAGTTCCCCGGCGGTGAAATGCCGTGGGACTTCAGCCTGGTCTTCACCGGCGACGTCATCACCGAGGGCTTGCCCGCGCCGGTCGTCGTGCTCGCGGTCGCCATCCTGTTCTGGCTGCTGCTCAAGAACACGCGCATCGGCACCGGCATCTACGCCATCGGCAGCGATGCGGGATCGGCCGAGGCCAACGGGGTCGACGTGCGACGCGCCCGCTTCCTCACCTTCACCTTCGCCGGCATGTGCTACGGCGCGGCCGGCCTCTTCATCACCGCCAACATGGGCGGCGGCGACCCGCTGATCGGCGCCAAGATGCTGCTGCAGATCTTCGCCGCCGTGGTGCTGGGCGGCACGCTGATCGGCGGCGGCCGGGGCGGCGCCGTCGGCACCATCTTCGGCGCGCTGACGCTCACCGTCGTGGTCAACATCTTCCTCGTGCTCGGCGTGCGCACTTACTACACGCCGATCGTCGAAGGCGTGATCCTGCTCATCGCCGTGCTCGGCTTCTCCCTCGGCCGCGACTCGCCGGTGGTGGAGATCACGCGCTTCTGGCGGGCGACGCTGCGGGCGCTCAAGGAGTCCTCGCTGCCCTCCCGGCTGCGGGTCGTGGGCGAGCCGATCCGCTTCGGCGGGCTCGACCCGCCGGCGGGCGGCGGTGGCACGGCAAGCGCCGTCTCCTGGCTCGACCGGAACCGCGCGGTGCTGCGCTTCGCCGTGCCGGCCTACGTCATCTACATCGTGATCCTGGGCGTGACCGTCGGCATCTTCGGCGGCGACTTCTCGCCGCTCGCCTACCTCAACGCCATGCTGATCCTGACCGCCTTCCTGGCGATCCTCGGCCTCGGTCAAGGCACGGTCATCATCACCGGCGGGCTCGATCTCTCGGTCCCCTGGACCATGACCTTCCCGGCCATCGTCGTCACCACGCTCTGCAACGGCCTCGACGCGCCCGCGGTGTGGGTGATTCCGGTGTCGCTCGCGATCGGCATCGCCATCGGCTTCCTCAACGGCATGACCATCGTCCTCTTCGGGCTCTCACCGATCATCGTGACGCTCGCCATGAACGGCATCCTGGAAGGCGTGTCGCTGCTGTTCAGCGACGGCGCGCCCATCGGCAAGGCGCCGCCGGCGCTGGCCTGGTTCGTGACCGGCCGCATCGCGGGCATCGCGCCCATCGGCTGGTTCCTCATCGCCTTCGTCGTCGTCGCGACGCTCTACCTCAACCGGAGCGCACCGGGGCGGCGCATCTTCGCGGTGGGCAACAGCGAGCGGGTGAGCCGCCTCTCCGGCGTGCGCACCGGCTTCCCCATCGTCGGCGCCTACGTGCTGAGCGGCTTCTGCTCGGCGCTGGTCGGGGTCTTCCTCGCGGGCTTCAGCGCCCAGGCGTTCTACGGCATGGGCGACCCCTACCTGCTCTCATCCATCGCCGTGGTGGTGCTGGGCGGCACGCTGATCACCGGGGGCCGCGGCCACTATCTCGGCATTCTGGGCGGCGCGATCCTGTTCACCGGCCTCGGCATCATGCTGTCCGGCACGGTGCTGCCCGAGGCCGTGCGCAACATCATCTACGGCCTCGTCCTGCTCGGCGCGATCGTCGCGCTCCGAGAGCGCGCGAGTGCATAACGCGCTCCGAGAGCGCGCGAGTGCATAACGCGCTTCGAGAGCGCTCGACCGTCTGACTCTCCGCTCCTCCGGCATGAGGCTGTTTCCCACCGTCACGCAGGCGGTAGTGTGAGGCATGGAGCAGGAGACGTCGCAGGCGACACCGAAGCCCGCAGGGCCCACGCGCGCGGGCCAGGCGCACGCGCACGTGCTCGCCATTCTGATGACCGCGGTCATCTCCACGTCGTTTCCGCTTGGCGAGCACATCACCCACGGCCTCGATCCGGCGGTGCTGATGTGCGTTCGCTTCGCGATCGCGGCGCTGTTCATGGCGCCTATCGTCGCCTGGCGCGAAGGCATGACGCTGCCTTCGGCCCGGTCGTGCCTCCGCTACCTCGCGCTGGGCGCGCCGCTGGCCTTCTTCTTCTGGTGCATGTTCGAGGCGCTGCGCACCTCCAGCGGCCTCAACACCAGCGCAATCTTCACCATCGTGCCGGGCCTTTCCGCTCTCTTCGGCGCGGTGTTGGTGGGGGAGCGGCTGGGCCTCCACCGGCTTGCAGCGCTCTTCCTCGGCATGATCGGTGCGCTCTGGATCATCTTTCGCGGCGACCCGGCACGCCTAATCGCGCTCGACGTCACCGTCGGCGACGGTATCTTCCTCGCGGGCTGCGTCGGCTTCGGCATTTACGGGCCGCTGATCAAGCGCCTGCATCGGGGCGAACCAGTGCTGGTGCTGACCTTCTGGACCCTGGTTGCAGCGGGAATCTGGTTGGTGGCGGCGAGCAACGTCAAGCTCTGGCGCACCGACTGGTCCGGGGTCGAGACGGTGGTGCTGGGCGGCATGGTCTATCTCGCCATCTTCCCGACCGTCATCTCGTTCTTCATTACCCAGTACGCGACGCTCCGCATCGGTCCGACCCGGGTGCAGGCATACGGCTACGCTTTGCCGGCGATGGTGCTGCTGATCGACCTCGCGCTGGGCAAGCCCGCGCCGCCGGTGATGACCATCCCCGGCCTCGCCATCGTGCTGCTGGCAAGCCTGGTGGTGCAGCGCGGCGCGATCCGCGAGTTCCGTTAGCTCGCATTTCTCCACCGTCACATCCTGCTCGCCTTTCAGCCGTGTGGGATGGACACGCAAACTATTGACGCGGGACACGCCGGGATCACGCGGGATGAGCGAGGTGAGCGGGATACGTGGGACAAGCGGGATTGGGTGGGACAGGCGGGACAGGCGGGATTCCAAAGTGGAGGCGGATGCGCTTCATGGCGCAATACTGGCACCCCCACCGCGCACGGTGCACCGCACCATGGTCCGGGGAAATGCGGACAGGGATCGTTGCGCTACGGCCCCCGCAGCCGGTCGAGCGCGCCCTGCAGGATGTAGGCCGCCGCCACCTGGTCGACCTTGCGCGCCCGCTTGCGGCGCGAGAGGTCGGCGTCGAGCATCGCGCGTTCGGCCGCGACGGTGGACCAGCGCTCGTCCCAGAAGGTCACCGGCAGCGCCAGCGCCTCGGCGAGCCGTGCGGCTGTGTCGCGGGCGGATTGCGCGCGCGGTCCCTCGCTCCCGTCCATGTTGACCGGAAGCCCCACGACAATGCCGCCGATCCCTTCGTCCGCGATCAGCGCGCGCAGGGTCTCGATGTCGCGGGAGAGCTTGGTCCGCCTGAGCGTGGTGCGCGCGGTCGCGATCGTGCGGCTCACGTCGGAGACCGCGATGCCGATGGTCTTCGAGCCGAGATCGAGCCCCATCAGGCGCGCCTCTGCCGCCAGCAGACCATTCAACTCGTTCAGATCGCAGATCGCCATGACTCGCGGACGGCACGTTAGCACGGCCTGCTACCGCACCAGCCGGGTGTTCGGGAACGCGGCGTACCAGCCGAACCAGAACGCCCGCTGCGCCGGGATACGGTGGAGCACGCGCCCGTCCTCGGCGGTGAGGGCGTACTCGTCCATCGTCCAGATCGTGCCGGTCTCGTCCTCGACGCGCCGGTCGCCGTCGTAGCGGGCGAACGTCACGTCTTCGCTCGCGTAGGCGCGGTTCGCACCCGACGGATCGGTGAGCACCACGAGCGCCGTGCCTTCGATCGCATCGTGGTGGACGGGGTTTGCAGCGAGGAACGCGGCCGCTATGGCAAGCGGCGCCTCGGGGTGACGGGCGAGTAGCAGCGTGAACACCTCGTCCTTGTTCTTCAGCCGCCTGTCGAGCACCGGGACTTGGAACATCAGCGCGTCGGTCGCGAAGTAGTCGCGGTAGGCCGCCCCTTCGGCGTAGTCGCGCATGTAGCCGGTATCGAGCGAGAGCACGCGGGTGCCGGGGTGCCGCCTGCGCCACTCGCCCCAGGTGGTCGTCACCACGCTCCCGCGCTCCAGCACGATGCCCTTGCCCACAAGCGGCCCGACCACCGGCGTGCCCCGCATCGTGCTCCACAGCGACTGGGTGGCCAGGTCGTACATGAGCTTGTTCGAGCGGTAGAGGAATCCGCTCGTGCCGAGCCGGTGATGCACGCCGTCGTGCTCGGTGCGATAGAGGATCACGGTGCCGCAGAGCGTGCAGTACACGCCTGCGACCGGCACGCCGCCCACGGTGTCGACGAACATCTCGTGCCAGGCGAGGATGCGCTTCGGATAGGCCCGGGCGTCGCCGTTGACGGAGATGCCGAACACGATGTGGTCGTCCTCGAGATAGCCGGCGTCTTGCGCGGCCAGCATCGCCGGGTCGCGGAGCGGTGGAATGCCATCCTGCCGCACGCCACCCCAGACGATTTCGTCGAGCCGGATGAGCGTCTCGCCGGCGGTGTCGAAGTACGCTGAGAATCGCGGGTCGATCAGGCTGTAGAGTGCGCTCTTGAAAGCGGCATAGCGCGGGTGCCGCGCCTCGGGCGCATTCCACATCTCGCGTTGCCATGCGTCGAGGTCGCGGCCGAGCCCGGCGCCGCCCTCCCGCTCCATGATCCGCACCAGGGCGCCGGAGACCTCCGCGTTGCGGGTCAGGCGGATCGTCTCCAGCGCCATCGGCAGGAACGACGGCTCCCAGTGCGTCTCGATCAGCTCCGTCGCGCGTGCCGTGTCGCTCGCGTCGCCTGCGAGCAAGGTCAGGAACGCGCGGGTGACGGCGCGGTCGGTGATCTCCGCCCTGGAGTGAACGGCGGTCGCCGCCAGCATCAGGACGATGCCGAACGCGATGACGAGGGTGCGATTGGCAGGCATGGGGTGTCTCCTTGACCTGCCCCCGGCGACCGGTCCAGGCGGAATGTTAGTGCATCGCCGGCTTCTCGGCCATTTCCGTCTTCCGAGACCGTCCGGGGAATTGGCTGGCCGTCCGCTGCGGGGCTGGACGGGCTTCGGCCTTACCGGGACCTTCGAGACACCGGACGACCTCGCCGAGTCGGGCATCGCCCATGTCGCCGACCGCCCGATGGACGGACGGCCCTTCGACATCCGGGCCAAACAGGCTACGCTCGCAGCCATCCCCTACAGGGTGGAGCTGAACGGCATCGCGACGATGCTCATCCGGCACCATGAGGCGGCGCAATAGCGGGGGAACGCGCTCATGAAACCTGCCCCATTCGCCTACGTCAGGCCGGCAAGCCTCGAAGACGCCATCGCCGTGCTGGACGAGCACGGGGAGGACGCGCGAGTCCTCGCCGGCGGCCAAAGCCTGATGGCCACCCTCAACATGCGGCTCTCCACGCCTGAGGTGCTGGTCGATATCGGCCGCGTGCCGGGCCTTGCGGGCATCGAAACGACAGACGGCGGTCTTCGGATCGGCGCCATGACCCGCCATGCGGAGGTGGAGGCCTCGGACCTCGTCGCCTCCCGGGCGCCGCTCATCGCCAGCGCCATGCCGCATATCGCCCATCCGGCGGTGCGCAATTGCGGTACGTTCGGCGGCTCAATCGCGTTGGCCGATCCGGCGGCCGAGCTCCCGGCCTGCGCGGTCGCCCTCGGCGCGCGCATGACGATTGCGGGCAAGGGCGGCACCCGAACCGTGGCTGCGGACGCGTTCTTCCGGGGCCTCTACGAGACCGCGCTCGAGCCGGGCGAGGTGCTGACCGCAATCGACGTTCCGAGCATCGGAGCGAACTGGAAGTCGGGCTTCATGGAGCTGGCGCGGCGGCACGGCGACTACGCGATGATCGGACTCGCCGCCCATGTCGAGGTGGAGGGCGGCAGGTTCGGCCGGGGCCGCCTCGTCTTCTTCGGGGTGGGCGAGCGGCCCGTCTCCGCCGTGCGGAGCGCGGCGCTGCTCGAAGGCGAGAGCTGGTCGGAGGCCCTCGGCGACCGGCTCGCCGATGCGCTCAAGCAGGAGCTCGACCCGTTCGAGAACCTGAATGCGGATGCGGCGATGCGCCGGCATCTCGCCGGGGTGCTCGTCCGGCGGACCCTGGGTCCGCTTGCGGCGGCGGCCTGAGGGAGGGAGCGATGGACAGGACTGTCGAAGTCGGCCTACGGGTCAACGGCGAGCGGGCGAGCCGCCGGATTGAGGCGCGGATGAACCTGGTGGACTTCCTGCGCGAGGAGCTCGGCCTCACCGGCAGCCATGTCGGCTGCGAGCACGGCGTGTGCGGCGCCTGCACCGTGCGGGTGGACGGGCGCATCGTGCGCGGCTGCCTCATGCTGGCCGCGCAGGCGGACGACGCCGATGTCTGGACCGTCGAGGGGCTGAGCGACACGGGCGAGATCCGCGACCTTCAGGAGGCATTCGTCGAGCGCAACGCGCTCCAGTGCGGCTACTGCACCCCCGGCATGCTGCTGACCTGCGCCGAGCTGAGGGAGCGAAATCCCGCCGCGAGCAGGCAGGAGATCCGCGAATTCATCTCCGGAAATTACTGCCGGTGTACGGGCTACGAGGCGATCGTGGATGCGTTCGAGATGGCCCGTGCGCGCCAAGGAGGCCCGTCATGACCGATCTCGTCGCGGACCGCTGGCTGCTCGACCGCCCGAACTCCTATATCGGCCGGTCCGTTCCGCGCCCCAATGCGCCCCGCCTCGCGGAAGGGCGCGGCGCCTTCGTCGACGATATCGAGACCGGCGGGCGGACGGGGCACGCGGCCTTCGTGCGCTCGCCCCACGCGCATGCTCGGATCGGGTCCATCGACGCGGAGGCGGCCAGGGCGGCGCCGGGGGTGATCGCGGTGGTGACCGGGCCGGAGCTCGTGGAGATCCACGACCCCTGGGTCGGCGTGCTGTCGCATCTCCAGGGTCTCAAGTCCGCACCGCAATACGCGCTGCCGCTGGAGGCGGCGACCTGGCAGGGCGAGGCAGTGGTCGCGGTGGTCGCCGAGAGCCGCGCCAAGGCGGAGGATGCGGCGGAGCTTGTGAATATCGACTGGGAGGTACTGCCAGCCGTCACCGACGCCGAGACCGCGCTCGACCCCACTACCACCGTCATCCACGAGAGCCTCGGCGACAACCTCGCCTGGCGGCGCAATGTGGATTTCGGCGATATCGAGGCCGCCTATGCGGAGGCCGAGCACATCGTCGAGGAAACCTATGTCTTCGCCCGGCACACCGGGGTGTGCGTCGAGCCGCGCGCCATCCTCGCGGACTGGAACCCGGGAGAAGGGCAGCTCACCGTGTGGCACAACAACCAGTGCCCGCACATGGTCCAGAACATCCTCGCGACCCATTTCCGCCTGGACGAGCACCGGGTCCGCGTCATCGCGCGCGACGTCGGCGGCTCGTTCGGGATCAAGGTCCACACCTATGCGGACGAGATCGCGACCGTCGGGCTCTCGATCCTGCTCAAGCGGCCGGTCAAGTTCGTGGCGGACAGGCTGGAGAGCTTCCTGTCCGACATCCATGCGCGCGACCAGCGCGTTCAGGGGAAGATCGCCGTGAGCGACGACGGCACCATCCTCGCGTTCGAGATCGACGCGCTCAGCGGGATCGGCCCCTATTCCATGTATCCGCGCACGAGCGGCATCGAGTCGAACCAGATCGTGAACCTGACGGGCGGCCCCTATGCCTTCGACCACTACCGGGCGCAGGCGACCGTCGTCTTCCAGAACAAGAACATGATGTGCCAGTACCGCGCGGTCGGCCATCCAGTCAAATGCGCGGTGACCGAGGGGCTCGTGGATGCGGCGGCGCGTGCGACCGGCCTCGACCCGGCCGAGATTCGCCGCAGGAACCTGCGCGCGGACGACTCCTATCCTTGCAAGTCGGCGCAGGGGCTCCCGTTCGAGAACATCTCGCACCAGGAGAGCCTCGCGAAGCTGCTGGACGCCATGGACTACGACGCCCTGAAGGCGGAGCGCGACGCGCTGCGCGCCGAGGGGGTCTATCGCGGCATCGGTCTCGCCAGCTTCATCGAAGTAACCAACCCGTCCGCGATGTTCTACGGCGTGGGCGGCGCGCGCATATCCGCCCAGGACGGGGCGACCATGCGCCTCGACGCCAGGGGCAACGTGTTCGTCGCGACCGGCGCGACGGAGCAGGGCCAGGGCATGGAGGCGGTGATCTCGCAGGTCGCAGCGACGGCCGTCGGCGTTCCTCCGGAACGGCTCAAGATCGTCACCGGCGACACGGAGCACACGCCCTATGGCGGCGGCACATGGGCCTCGCGCGCGGCCGGTATCGGCGGAGAGGCGGTGGCCCAGGCGGGCCGCGCGCTCAGGCAGCAGATCCTGCGCGCGGCCGCGGTCATGCTCCAGGAGGAGGCGGAGAACCTGGACATCCAGGGCGGGGTCGTGGTGGACAGGGCGAGCGGCGCGGAGCGCATCGGCCTCGATGAGGTCGGGCGCGTCTGCTACTACCGGCCCGACACCCTGCCGGACGGCTTCCAGTCGGAGCTGGTCGCGACCCGTCACTATGTCCCGCGCCAGTACCCCTTCGCCTTCACCAACGGCGCGCAGGCGTCTTATCTGGAGGTCGATGTCGAGACCGGCTTCATCTCGCTCCTGGACCACTGGTGCATCGAGGACTGCGGCACCGTCATCAACCCGCAGCTCGTGGACGAGCAGATCCGGGGCGGCATCGTGCAGGGGCTGGGCGGCGCGCTCTGGGAGCAATGCGTGTACGACAGCGACGGGCAGATGCTGAACGCCAACATGGCGGACTATCTCGTGCCCATGGCGGCGGAGCTGCCCGACATGCGCTGCGGCCACGTGGTCTCGCCCACGTTCGAGTCCGATCTCGGCGCCAAGGGGGTGGGCGAAGCCGGCACCTGCGGCGCGCCGGCCGCGGTGATGAATGCGCTCAACGACGCGCTCGCGCCCTTCGCCGCACGCCTCACCGACATGCCGTTCACGCCCCAGAAGGTGCTACGCGCCCTCGGCAAGATTTGAGGTATGGGTCAACTCTCCGGCGGCGATGTGCAGACCTGCTCGTAGGCGAAGCGCTCAGTGATCAATCCGTTGTAGGCGAATATATCGAGCGTCGCTTCGAACGCCGCGCGGGTGATCTCGATATGAGGCGTCCAGCAGCCGAGTTGCTGGTAGGCCGCGATGCATCGCTCGAGCGCCG